>JALSSV010000001.1 GCA_026984045.1 Chromatiales bacterium
GGGCATCGAACCGTTTACGGAGAGGCAAGTGCCATGCCGCACATAACAAGCCGCTCAAGTCCGCCCGCTTCGCGGGCTCGGACCGCAAACCTGCTGCGCAGGTTTGCGGCCGCTTAGCTTGTCGTTAGAGATATGAAAAAGAAAAACAGGGACTATTTTTGGATTCCGTTTAATATCACACTTCTGTTTGGTTTAATGTCTGGAGTTATATATGAGGCCTTTCATACAATTCCTTCATCAGACTGGGCATTGAATGGGCAGCCATTGTTTGAAAGGTGGATAAATAAACAGGAATGGTTTCTTCAAGGCTTTATTCCTGGAGCAATTGTAGGATTAATTGTTGGTATTCTATTTTATCGGATTAAAATTAAAAAATAATGGCGTTCGAAATCTCTAACAAGTCATTTAACACTGACCGTTTTACACGCCGCTTCGCTCTGTGTAAAACGGCAGATTAATTCAAACGTTATGGTTAACAAATATAACATGAGAATCTTTGTATGTTTCCTTGTGTTGTGGGGTACAGCATCTGCTGAGCGGAGCAATAATGATTATCAGAAATATCTAACTATTTTAGGGTTCTCTCTAGAAAAGAACACCCTCAATGATGTTAGAAAAAGATTAGGATACGTTAATATATATGAAGAAGGTGATGCAGCATTCTATACAGCTACCATATGTTATTTTTTGAAAGATAACAGCGGTACTCTATATTTTTATTCGGGAGAATTGGGTGGAGAAGATCATCTAATCAATTCGATTGATATAACAAGTGGTATCGAGAAAGACAAGAACTGCGGTAAGTTAGAAATAAATGCGGGTAGTATTCAAGTTGGAAATCTGAGAATTGGGGAAAAAATGAAGTATATCTACAAACACATGCCAAGGCCGATAGTTAAGTTTAGTTATGGCGTATACCATGAATCAACTATGTTGGTAAAAGTAAGATATTTTGATGGCGAACATGTGGAAAGGTACCATACATGTGAGGAAGATATATTTATTCAGGTTCTGAAAACCAAGAATGTTTCCAGTGAAATATCAGTCGCAAAATCATCCGCGTGCTAAAACAACCATAACAATACGCTTCAGCCGACCGCTAACGCGGCGGCTGAGCTCATCGTTAGATGTATTCGTGAGTTACAGCAGACTATGGTGCAAGGTAATATTGAAAGGAGAGAAATTACTAAGCGAGCCGGAATAATATTTATTCTGTTGCTAATTATTTTTACGGCGTTAAATATTGGTGTTGGTCCGCCGGAAATCTTGCAAGGAAAAATTATAGCCGTAGGTGTTGATTCTTCATCGAAATATGAATTGCCAAAGCCTATACTAACTGTTGAATTGGAGGATGGAAATAAAATAACAATTGAAGGGGTGCGGGACGTAAATATAAGTGTCGGGGATGTCATCGAAGTAAACAGGAGAAAAAGGTTTATAACATCAGGCTTTGAGTATAAGTATAAGAAGGTTGTAAAGTAAGTGTCATCTAACAAGTCAATTAACCTTGACGCCAAACACGCCGCTGTGCGTCGTGTTTGGCGCAAGTTATTGTGCCGTTATGTGTGAAAGAACATGTAAAGCTCAATGAAAAACCGAATAAAGTTCGTCCGGGAAAACCGTGCGTTATGCACGCCGGGCGGCCGTGCAATAAACAGAGTGGCGGCTTCAGGCAGCAGCATGCAGGCCCGAGATGGTGAGCACCCTGGCATGAAAAAAGCCACAGTTTGTTGTCAGGTGCAAATCCGGTGGGTGCCATTGGGGTTTGGTGCCAATCCAGAGCATCGAACCGTTTACGGAGAGGCAGGTGCCATGTCGCACATAACAAGCCGCTCAAGTCCGCCCGCTTCGCGGGCTCAGACCGCAAACCTGCTACGCAGGTTTGCGGCCGCTTAGCTTGTCGTTATATTCATCTAGGGAGGCTCAATAGTGTCTACATGGTCTGATAAATTTCACAATCACCCATTTTTAGGTGTTTGGAGTCAGCTGATTGAGCTTTCACATGATGAGTCTCTAGTAAGTGATTTAGATGAGTCGTCAGTTCAAGATTTAGCACGATTAAATAAAGTACTTACTTATTTAGATGGGATGATCTCAAAGATCGATCCCGAATTATTTCCAATCTCTTTGCTAAATACGCTTCAGCAACAAGCTCAAGCTTGTTTTAATGAATTAAATGCGTTTAAGGGAAATGGAAATATTGCACATATTCAAAACGCAAACAATCATATTGATAGCATTCTTACGACACTGCATCAGACTCAAGCGTCTGTATTAGCCGTAAACAAGGAAAACGTTGGGAGCGCGATAAAGGCATACTCGAACACAATTGAATCCTACATTACTCAATTAAAAGAGCAGACAAGCGAGGCCATTGAAGAATTAACAGAAAGTATAAGCGTAATCAATCAACAGATTGAAGCGGAAAAAAGCAAGATTTCTCAGCTTGAAGCAGAAATATCGACAGTCGAACAAACCATCCAGCAGCAGACATCAGAGTTCAATACTCAATTTCAAGCTAGCGAAAAGGCGAGAACGGAAAAATTCGAAAATACCCATGAGAAGTATACTGCCAAATATGATGAGTTATTTTCGAATCTGTCTGAACGTGCCGCAAAGATAATTGAAGTGCTTGTTAAATTGCAAGATGACGCATCTAAGGTTTATGGGGTTACGATAAATACTCTACAAGCTGGAGCATATTCATCATATGCAAATGAAGAAAAAAGATCGGCAAATCGACTCCGTTTGATTGCGTCAGTATTAATGCTTGCTGGCGTTGCATTTCTCATTGTCCCGGAAATTATTCTTGCATTGGGGCCGGATAAGTACGTATTCATATGGGAAAAAGTGCTAGGACGGCTCCCGCTATCATTGGTTGTATTTGTTCCCGCGTTTTATTTTGCGCGTGAATCTAGCAGGCATCGTAATAACGAGGTTACGAATAGAAGGCGTCAACACATATTAACCACGCTTGATCCCTATATTGAATTGATGGATACAGATACGGCTCAAGAGCTGAAAGCTCATGTTGCGAAAACAATATTTTCAGAGGTTAAGGAAGATGGCAGCTCTAGTGTGGAAGCTAGCAACATTATTCCCCAATTGGCAAACTTAGCTAAACAAATTAAAAATTGAATATAACAAGGCAAATTCACGCGGATGTCAAAAAAGCGTCGCTCGTACCTCGCTCTGCTTTTTGCCGCCGGTGATTTGCAGCGTTAGATTTGCACGATTTCAATTAGCTATCCAAAGGATGAAATTGATTTGGGGCTGCAAATCTCTATTTTAGAGAGCGAAGATATTCCTTATTTTGTTCGTGGGCAGTATTTTGGCAGTCTATATCCCGGGCCACAAATTGCTTCATATAATGAACGAACAATCATGGTGCCAGAGAAATTTGCAGAAAGAGCGAGTGAATTACTATCGGAGTTTCAAGAAATAGAAAATAAGAATGTCCGGCCGTATTCTTTCATGTCACAAGTACGCATGATAATAGAATTTCTTGTTTTTTCTTGGTTTATTCCCGGTGGAAAGAAAGTGAAATCTAACAAGTAAATCAACGTTGACGCCATACACGCCGGATAGCGGCGTGTATGGCGCAAGTTATTTAATCGTTAGGGATTACAGAAGAGAGGATAAAAGATGACGCGGTACTGGGTAATGGCTCCTATCGAATCAAAACCAGCAGACCTGTTTGACATGGTCTGGCAATTCGATCTTGACCAAAACGTAATATCTATTGGCTGGAAAAAACTTGGCGACGTTACAGCTATGACCAAAGATGAGTTGGCTGAAGCCGTCTCAAAGACCTACCCCGATAAACCCTCCTCGACTAAGGGGCTGTACACAAATATGTTGTGGGCCTTCTACCACGAAATGCGGCCAGGTGACTATGTGATCGCAAGGAGAGGAAGGAAGACTCTGGCGGGGGTTGGCCAAATTACGGGCCAAGCTGTTTTCTCTCCCGGCAGAAATCCGCATGTTGAACATTCTGGATTTCTCGATGTTGCATGGCAGCCAGAGCCTCGCGACAAGTCATTTCCCAATATTGTATTTCCGATGCGTACGCTTTCCGAGTTCTCGGAAGAGCAGTTCCGGAGTGTGGTTGAGGGCAGTGGTCCACCCATTGCTCCATCTGAAGGCGAATCGGAAGTGGAAGATCCAAGCGAGTTCGTCTTGGAGAAGTATCTGGAAGACTTTATCGTCAGCAATTTCGATACAATCTTTAAGGGTCATCTCCGTATATTTGAGGACTCAGAGGGCAATGATGGTCAGCAGTATGCAACCGACATTGGTGCCATTGACATCCTGGCAACTGATGAGAGAACAAAATCATTTGTAGTGATCGAACTGAAGAAGGGGCGGTCTTCAGATCGTGTCGTGGGGCAAATTCTTCGCTATATGGGATGGGTCAAGCGAAACCTATGTGAAAACGGACAGCCCGTCAGAGGGCTTGTCATTTGTCACGACCATGACCAAAAACTGACATATGCCTTGGAGATGACAAACAACATTGATGTACGGTATTACAGTGTGTCATTCAAATTGAAAGAGCATCCCTAACAAGCGTATCCAGCGGACGCAAACTCCGCTGCGCTCCGTTTGCGCCGCACAGCTTGGTCGTTATCTTCGCCTGACCAACGTCACCCCATCCCCAATCGGCACCATCGCCATCTCCACCCGCTGATCTTCGTGCAATTTCCGGTTGAGCTTCCGAATCGCTTCGGTATCCGGGTCCGAGGCTCGCGGATCGGCGACGGCGCCGCCCCACAGTGTATTGTCGATGGCGATGAGGCCGCCTGATCTCACCAGACGCAGGCAGGCTTCGTAGTAGGTGTCGTAGCCGGTCTTGTCGGCGTCGATGAAGGCGAAGTCGTAGGCCCCGGCCTGGCCGCTTTCCTGGAATGTTTGCAGGGTGTCGCGGGCATCGCCCAGGTACAGGGTAATGCGGTCGGAGATGCCGGCTTTTTGCCAGTAGCGACGGGCCAGGTCGGTCCATTCCCGGTTGCGGTCGCAGGTGACAACCTGGCCGTTTTCGGGCAGGGCGCTGGCGAGCCAGAGGGTGCTGTAGCCGGTGAAGGTGCCGATCTCGAGCACGCGCCGGGCGCCCATCAGCCGCAGCAGGAAGGCCATGAACTGGCCCTGTTCCGGGCTGATCTGCATCACGGCTTCGGGCAGGCGGGCGGTGGCGGCGCGCAGTTCGGCCAGCACGGGAGGTTCGCGCAGGCTGTGTTCGCGCAGGTAGGCGAGCAGTTCCGGGGTGAGGTTCAGGGTCTGGTTGGCCATGGGGGGATTATACGGGGAACCGGGCGAGGGGGATCAGGGCTGGCACGGAATCTGCAGTATTGCGGGCATGCAGACTGCCATCCCCAACCTTGCCACTGCTTCGCCGCCCGAGAGCTACACGGATTTCGGTGGGCTGGCCGATCTGCGCCGGCAGGCGCAGGCCGACCCGGAGAAGGCGCTGGCGGGGGTCGCCCGCCAGTTCGAGAGCCTGTTCATCAAGATGATGCTCAAGAGCATGCGCGAGGCGAGTTTCGGAGATCCCTATTTCGACAGTTCCCGGCAGGAACTGTACCGGGACATGTTCGACAACCAGATCAGCCTGGACATGGCCAAGGGCCAGGGGATCGGGCTGGCCGAGGCGCTGATGCGGCAGTTGCGGCGCTATCTGCCGCCTGCGTCCGACAAGTCGCAGGGCGGTACGGCCGCGGCGACCGGATCCGGCGAGTTCACCTGGCGGCCCACGGCGCCACTGGTGCCCCGGCATGTGCCCGAACCGGTGTCCGAACCGGCAGTGGCGGAGACGGAGGAGACCGAAGCGGCCGCCACGACAGGCATTGCGGCGGCAAGCGCTCGCCGGGAGCCGGGTGAGGATTTGCCGGCCTTTGCCGATCCGGCGGACTTCGTGCGGCGGCTCTGGCCCCATGCGGAGCAGGCCGGCCGGGAGCTGGGCGTTTCGCCCCGGGCGCTGCTTGCCCAGGCGGCGCTCGAGACCGGCTGGGGCAGGCACATCAGCCGGGATGCCGAGGGCCGCTCCAGCCACAACCTGTTCAACATCAAGGCCGACGGGCGCTGGCAGGGGCCGTCGGTCACGGTGCGTACGCTCGAGTTTCGCAATGGCCTGCCGCAGCAGGAGACGGCCCGCTTTCGGGCCTACGATTCCTTCGCCGACAGCTTCCGGGACTATGTGCAGTTCCTGCGCGGCAGTCCGCGCTACCGGCAGGCGCTGGAGCGGGCCAACGATCCGGAGGCCTTCGTGAGCGAGTTGCAGGCCGCCGGCTATGCCACCGATCCGCGCTATGCCGACAAGATCATCGACATCCTGCGTCGCGATACCCTGCAGACGGCGGCCCTGGATGTAGACGAGGTGATGCGCCATGGCGGGTGACATCCTCGGGATCAGCACCTCCGGCGCGCTGGCGGCCCAGCGGGCGCTGTCCACCACCGGACACAACATCGCCAACGCCAATACGGAGGGCTATTCCCGCCAGCGGGTGGAGCTGGACGCCCGGCCGCCGCAGATGAAGGGCAACGGGGCCGTGGGGACCGGGGTGCAGGTGAGCAACGTGCGCCGCATGTATGACGACTTCGTGACCCGTGAAGTGCGGGACAACACCTCGGTCAGCTCGGAACTCGACACCCATTACCACTACACCAGCCAGGTGGACAATCTGTTGGCCGATCCCAAGGCCGGCATGGCGCCGGCCATCCAGAGCTTCTTCGCCGCGGTCAATGGCGTGGCGGACGATCCCCAGTCCACTTCAGCCCGCCAGGTGCTGGTAAGCGAGGCCCGTTCGCTGGCCGATCGCTTCGACTATCTGAACAACCGTTTTGCCTCCCTGCGCGAGGGGGTGAGTGCCGACATGAAATCCACGGTGACCCGGATCAACGATCTGGCCTCGGCCATTGCGCGGGTCAACGACATGATCGTCAAGGCCCGGGAGGTGGGCGGCCGGCAGCCCAACGACCTGCTGGACCAGCGGGACGGCCTGATCCGTGATCTGTCGCGCCTGGTGTCGGTGCGGGTGATGGAGCAGGACGACGGCCGGGTCAACGTGTTCGTGGGCAACGGCCAGGGCCTGGTGATCGGCTCCGAGCATGCGAAACTGGAAGTCCAGGTGAGCCGTTTCGACCCGGACGAGAGCGAGATCGCCTTCATCGGCAATGGTGCCTCGTCCATCGTCACCCGCTTCCTCACCGGCGGGCACCTGGGCGGGTTGCTGGACTTCCGCCGCCAGATCCTCGATTCGGCCCAGAACGAGCTGGGCCGGATCGCCATCGGCATGGCCGAGACCTTTAACGCCCAGCACCACAAGGGCATGGATCTGCACAGCCGCCTCGGCGGCGACTTCTTCGCGCCGCTGGCGAAGATCTCGCCCAAGGTGCTGCCCCATTTCGATAATGGCGGCGACACCATCCTGGGCGCCGAGATCACCGACATCGACAAGCTCACCACCAGCGATTACACCCTGAGCTTTACCCGTGGCCAGTACCGGCTGGTGCGCAACAGCGACGAGGCCCTGATCGGCACCTGGGACACGTTGCCGGCGGAAGTGGAGAGCGAGGGCTTCCGCCTGTTCGTCGAGAGCGGCTCCCGCATCGAGGAGGGCGACAAGTTCATCATTCGGCCGACGCGGGCCGGGGCCGAGAATTTCCGGCCGGTGCTCGACGACGTTTCCCAGATCGCCGCGGCCAGCCCCCTGCGGACCGAGGCGGCCATCGACAACATCGGCGACGGGGCGATTGGTCCGGCGGAAGTGGTGGACGTGAACAATCCGGTCTTCGATCACGCCAGCGATACTCTCAAGCCGCCCTTCGTGATCCGTTTCCTCGACGAGACCCATTTCGAGGTGCTGGACAATACCGGCGAGCCCATCCGCTTCCGCACCGCGGCAGTGCCGCCGGCGCCGGGGATCACCACCGATGCCGAGGGCAATGCCGTCCCCGCACCGCCGCCGACCGATCCCGGGGCGCCGGCCCTGACCACGGTGTTGAGCTACGACCCCAGGACCGGCACCGACGTTTTCCCCACGCCCGGCGGCGACGATTTCGGCTTCCGGGTGCGGATCACCGGCAATCCGAAGGCCGGGGATCGCTTCCGTATCGACTTCAATACCGACGGCACCGGCGACAACCGCAACGCCCTGGCCCTGTCGGATCTGCAGGCCGCGCCGGTGCTGGCCAACGGCACCACCAGTTACACGGAAGCCTACTCCCAGCTCGTGTCCCGGGTGGGCAGCAAGACCCACGAGCTGGACGTGAACGGCAAGGCCCAGAAACTGCTGCTACAGCAGTCGGAGGAGCGGGCCAGCGAAATCGGCGGGGTGAACCTGGACGAGGAGGCGGCCAACCTGGTGCGTTACCAGAACCTCTACCAGGCCAACGCCCAGGTGATCTCCGTGGCCAACAAGATGCTCGAAACCCTGATGAACGCCTTCCGGTAAACCGTCATGCGCATTTCCAGTCATCAGGCCCAGCAGGTGGCCATCGATGCCATGCTCGAGCAGCAGGAGAAGCTCAGCCACGTGCAGAAGCAGGTGGCCACCGGTCGCAAGATCTTCAAGCCCTCGGACGATCCGGTGGCGGCGGCCAAGATCGTCAAGTTGCACGACATTCTCGGCACCAACAAGCAATATCAGGACAACATCGCCGCGGCCCGCGCGCGGCTGAACCTCGAGGAAGGGGTGCTGACCAATGTCACCACCGTGCTGCAGCGGGTGCGCGAGCTGGCGGTGATGGCCAACAACGACACCCAGACCAACGAGAGCCGTGCTTCCATCGCCGAAGAGGTGGATCAGTTGCGGGAGGAGCTGGTGGGGCTCGCCAACTCCATGGACAGCACGGGCGAGTTCCTGTTCGCCGGCGCGCGCAGCCGTTTTCGGCCCTTCACCCGCAACGAGTTCGGCGAATACGACTATCACGGCGATGACGGCCAGCGCCATCTGCAGATTGGCCCCCGGCGCCAGATCGCCACCGGGGATTCGGGCACCACCGTGTTTCGCAACATCCGCGACGGCAACGGCGACTTCACCATTCTCGACCACCCCGACAACCGGGGCTCGGGGATCGCCGATCCCGGCAACATCGTCGGCGCCTACGATCAGCGCACCTACGCCATCGTCTTCGAGACGGTCGATCCGGCCCAGCAGGGCGGCGAGGGCGAGCCCTACCTCAGCTTTTCCGTGATCGACGATCAGGGCAACACGATCCGGCCTGCCGGCACGCCTTTTACGCCCAAGGCGGCGATCCAGTTCGCCGGCATCGTCACCAGCATCGACGGCAAGCCCGAAGCCGGCGACATCTTCGTGATCCGGCCCAGCTACCGCCAGGACATGTTCACCACCGTGCAGCAACTGGCCGAGGCACTGCGCGAGCCCCGCGGCGACGAGCCTTCCCGAGCCAAGCTCCACAACACCGTGAACCGGGTCATCGCCGGGCTGGATCAGGCCCTGGGCAACGTGCTCGACGTGCGCGCCGACGTGGGCGCCCGGCTCAATGCCCTGGACGGCCAGGAATCCATCAACGAAGGCTATTCCCTGCAGGTGAAGGAAGTGTTGTCGGACGTGGAGGATCTGGACTATGCCAAGGCCGTGGCCGAACTCAACCTCAAGCTCACCGGCCTCGAGGCCTCCCAGAAGGCCTTCACGCGCGTGCAGGGCATCTCGCTGTTCAACTATATTTGAGGGGCAGAGGAAAGAGACAGGATACAAGAGACAAGAATTCCTGCCCTGCTGATCCTCCGTCTTCTTTTTCCCTTCCCTTGGATTTATCTTTCCTGAAATTCCTCTTTTTTCAAGTATTTGCGCAACGGCCAAATTTTGCCGCCCGAGGTATAAAGCTTCCCCTTTCCGGGACGCTAGTGTTCCCGGGAGCGGTGAATATATCGGGTTTCCGATGTATATCCGCTAGAGATGAAAGACTGCAACCGTCCCGCCGGGTCGCTTGCAGGGCAGAACAGGAGAGTGCGTTATGCCTCAGGTAATCAACACCAACATCATGTCGCTGAACTCGCAGCGTAACCTGAACAAGTCCCAGGAAGCCTTGCAGACTTCCCTGCAGCGGCTGTCTTCGGGCCTGCGCATCAACAGCGCCAAGGACGACGCGGCGGGTCTGGCGATTTCCGAGCGCTTCACCGCGCAGATCCGCGGCCTGAACCAGGCCGTGCGCAACGCCAACGACGGCATTTCCCTGGCCCAGACGGCCGAGGGGGCGCTGTCCGAGGCCGGCAACATCCTCCAGCGGATCCGTGAGCTGGCCGTCCAGTCGGCCAACGCCACCAACTCCGCTTCGGATCGCCAGGCGCTGCAGGCGGAAGTGGGCCAGCTGGTCTCCGAGCTGGATCGCATCGCCACCTCCACAGAGTTCAACGGCCAGAAGCTGCTCGACGGCACCTTCGGCGCGGCCGTGTTCCAGGTGGGCGCGAACGCCAACCAGACCATTCAGACCACCACCGCCAACTTCCGCACCAGCCAGTACGGCAACTACCGCGTGGAAGGTACGGCGACCAGCGCCGACAGCACCAACCGGGTTGCCGGGGGCAGCCTGACCGTGGCCGGTTCGCTGGGCACGCAGACCTTCGAGATCCAGGCCGGCGAGAGCGCCAAGAAGATCGCCGAGATGGTCAATGCCAAGGCGGATACGACCGGCGTCAAGGCGTATGCCACCACGGAGCAGAAGATCAGTTTCGATCAGCCTGGCGCCTACGTGCTGAGCGTTCAGTCCGAGAATGCCAAGCCGCAGGAGATCTCGTTCACCATTGACGGCACGGAAGGGATCGACGGTCTGTCCGGCGCGGTCACGGCGTTCAATGACGTGGCTTCCAAGACCGGCGTCACCGCCCGGGTGAGCGACGATGGCAAGAGTATCGTACTCATGAACGCCAGTGGGGAAGATATCACCCTGAGCATTGCCGGCGGAAACACCAACTCGGGCAACATCCAGGTCGGCAACACCGTGCTCGGTGGTGGCGGCGAAGACGGTGGCGGCTCCGATGTGGCCTACATCACCGGTCAGGTGGTCTTCGACTCCGACAAGTCCTTCTCCGTCTCCGGCGACGTGGGACAGGTGGTCGATGCCGCGACCGTGGCCTCCGAGCTCAACTCGGTGGCCGAGCTGGACATCAGCTCCGTGGATGGGGCCAACCTGGCACTGGCCACCGTGGATGCCGCCCTGGCCAAGGTGAACAACCAGCGGGCCAAGTTCGGTGCCATCCAGAGCCGCTTCGGATCCACCATCGCCAACCTGTCGACCAACTCCGAGAACCTCTCGGCCGCCCGGTCGCGGATCCGCGATGCCGACTTCGCGGCAGAGACCGCCGAACTGACCCGCGCGCAGATCCTGCAGCAGGCCGGCACGGCAATGCTGGCCCAGGCGAATGCGATGCCCCAGAACGTACTAAGCTTGTTGAAGTAAGCCATGACGGTGACACGGTGGCCCGCCCCAGCCGAGAACGGCCAAGGCGGATCGCCCCGACGACAAGCGAGGTGACGTTATGGCAGCACAGAGCATCGCCAATGTGACACTGCTGGCGGGTACTGTCGAAACCCGCAGTACCGGCGATTCCGGTGGCACAACGGCCATCACCCGGCAAGGGATTGCCGCGGCTGCCGTCGAGGTGGAAGCCTCGGAATCCGTCAGCCAGGAGACGCTCCAGGAAGCCGTCAGCCAGCTTCAGGCCTTCGTGCAGAAGCAGCAGCGGGAAATGGACTTCAGCGTGGATGACGACACGGGACGGTTCGTGGTCCGCGTCTATGACCGGGAAACCAAGGAGCTCATACGCCAGATCCCCTCGGAAGAGATGCTGGCCATCTCCCGGCACATCGCCGCGGCCCTGGAAGGCCAGGAGGAAGCCAAGGGATTTCTCATCGAGCTGAAGGCGTAAAAGGTGGTATCGGATTTGCATACAGGGGGCCATGGAGGGAGACAGGGCGGCCGGCAGGGATGCCGGTATTGCCGCCTCCCGTATGCAAAGCCGCCACCATCGAGGTAGGACATGCCCGCCATTCCATCCACAGGCAACGGTTCCGGACTCAATGTGCCCGAGCTGGTGGACAAACTGGTGTCGGCAGAAGGCGCCCCCGTCACGGCACGGCTCGATCGCAAGGAAGCGAAGGTCCAGGAGGGACTGACCGCGATGGGCGCATTCAAGGGAGCGGTATCCGGGTTGCAGGCCACCCTCGGTGGCCTGGCCCGTCCGGATACCTTCGCCCACATGCGCATCGACGTGGACAACGAGGATGCGCTCACCGCCACGGCCACGGCCCAGGCCCGAGCCGGGCGTTACGAGGTGGAAATCGTGCAACTTGCCCAGGCACAACGACTGGCCAGCGACCCCGTCGACTCGGACGTGGCCCCGCTGGGAACGGGCACCCTGACCATTCAGCTTGGCCATGTCGATCCCGACAGCGGCCGGTTTCACATTCAATCCGAACAGACACCGAAAACCCTGCGCATCGACGCCGCCGACGGTTCGCTGCGCGGCATCGCCGAGGCCATCAACCGGGCCGATGCGGGTGTGCGCGCCTCGGTGGTCAACGACGGCAGCGGCTACCGTCTGCTGATTTCCTCGGCCCTGGCCGGAGAGGACGGCAGCGTGCGCCTGCTGGTGGACGACGACGATGGCGACAGCACCGATCGCCAGGGTCTGTCCTTTCTGCTGCACGACCCCGCCACCTCCGGCGGGGTCGATGCCAATGGCCAGCCGCTGCCGGGAGGCGTCAGCCATTTGCAGGAACTGGTGGCGGCCCAGGATGCGCTGCTGCGCATCGACGGGCTGAGCATCCGCCGTTCCGGCAACACCATCGACGATGCCATCGAAGGGGTGAGCCTCACCCTGCAGCCGGGCAGCGAAGGGAAAGCGGTAAGCCTGCAGGTGGCGCCGGACACCGAGCAGGTCGTCGGCAGCGTGCGTGACTTCGTGGCCAAGTACAACGAGCTGATGCAGATGGTCAACCAGCTCACCGGCTACGATCCGGAGAGCCGCACTGCCGGCCCCCTGAGCGGCGATGCGGCGGTGCGCGGCATCGCCCAGCAGTTGCGCAATCTGATCGGCCAGGATTTCAGTGAAGTCAACGATACCTGGACCTCGCTGGCCAGTATCGGCATCGAGACCCAGCGCGACGGCACCCTCAGCCTCGACGAAACCCGTCTGCAGCAGGCCGTCGAGGACGATCTGCAGGAAGTGTCGCGGTTGTTCGCCGTGGCGGGCGAGGCCAGCGATCCGCTGGTGGACTATCGTGGCTACGGCGAGGCCACCCGTCCCGGGCGCTATGCCCTGACCATCGATCGCCTGCCTTTGGCGGGCGAGCTGGGCGGCGCGCCGGTCACCGGCCCGTTCGGACTGGCCCAGGATGCCACGTTTCGCATCGCCATCGACGGCGTGCAAAGCGGCATCCTCACCCTGGCGGCGGGCCAGTTCGCGTCGCTGCCGGCGCTGGCCGATGCCCTTCAGTCCGCGATTCAGGCCGATCCCGTCCTGGGCAAGGCCGGGGTGGCGGCGAAAGTGGGGGTGGAAGGGGACCGGCTGGTGATCCAGTCGGCGAAGGTGGGTCGCGGCTCGCAGGTCGAGATCGTCGCCATCGATCCGCTGCTGGGTGAACTGACCGGCCTTGCTGCCGGCACCGGGCGGGCAGGCCAGGACGTGGCCGGCCGCTTCAATGGCGTGCCGGGCGAAGGCCACGACCGGATCCTGGTGGGGACCGGCGATGCGCAGGGACTGGAAGTGGCCATCCACGGCGGCAGCACCGGACCGCGGGGCGTGGTGAATTTCTCCAACGGCATTGCCGCGCAGATGGAGAAACTGATCACCGGCTATCTGGATCCGGATGGCCTGTTCGATGCGCGGCAGGAAGGTTATGACGCCCGCCTGCGTGACATTCAGCAACAACGTGACCAACTGGCGCGACGGCTGTCACAGGCCGAGGAGCGTTACACGCGCAAGTTCTCCGCCCTCGACGCCACCCTCAGCCAGATGCGCAGCACCAGCGAACGGCTGGCCCGGGAACTCGACGGGCTGCCGGGCGCGCGCAAGAGCAAGTAGGTTCTCCGTTCACCGGCGGGGAAGACGTGATGACACACCGCAAGCAGAGGAGCAACAGCATGAACATGGCGAAGCTGCACAGTGCAGTTCAGGAATACACCCGCGTGGGCGTGGCCAGTGGCGTGGCGGCGGCCGATCCCCATCGCCTGATCCAGATGCTGATGGATGGCGCCCAGGAGAAGATCGCCATCGCCAAGGGGCACATGGAACGGGGCGACATCGCCCGCAAGGGCGGCCACATCAGCTGGGCCATCTCCATCATCGACGGCCTGCGGGCCAGCCTCGACGTGGAGAAGGGCGGCGAGATCGCCCAGAACCTCGACGATCTCTACGACTACATGACCCGCCGCCTGGCCCGGGCCAACATCGAGAACAATCCCGACATGCTCGACGAGGTGGCGTCCCTGCTGCGCTCCATCAAGTCGGCCTGGGACGAACTGCCGGGCATCACCGATGACTCGGCCTGATGCCGTCGCAGTGGATCACCTGGATTGCGATCGGCATGCCGAGGTGCTGTGCAGCCTGACCCGGCGCATGCTCACCGCCGCGCGGCAGGACGACTGGACGACGGTGAGCCGGCTCGAAAACACCCGGCAACGGGTGCTCGACGAACTGCTGGCCCATCCCCGCTTTCGTGATCGCCTGCCGGCGCTGGCCGACCGTCTCAACGCGGTGCTGGCCATGAGCCGGGAGTGCATCCTGCTCGGCGAACAGTCCCGGCAGAGCACCACCGTGCAACTGCTCACCCTGCAGCGCGGCCGGCACATGTCCCGCGCCTATCTGCAGAATCCGGTCCGGCCGTGAATCCCGGCGGGGACGACCACCGCGGCCTGCACGTCTCGCTGCGCGTCCCCCTGGCGTGGCGCGCAATGAGCGCGGGCGAGGCGGACGGGATCCTGCAACGCACGGCCATGGTTCTGCAGTTGCTCAATCTTCAGGGCGAGAGCAGTCCGCTGCCCGAAGCGGGCGAAGAGGCCAGGCAGGCTTGGCGGCATCTGGATCGCAAGCTCGATGTCATCATCGCCATGCTGGGCCTGCTGCTGGCGCAGGGTGGCGAAGGGGGGGAGGTGGTGCCGAGCCGGCTCGATCCCCGGGGCATCGAATGGGCGGCCCGGACGGGGCCGGAAGCGGGTCGGCCCGTGGTGGTGCGCCTGCAGCTCCCGGGCGCGCCGGCGCTGGAACTGCCGGGCACGGCGCAACCTGCCGCCGACGGCCGGTGGCGGGTGGCCTTCGACGCCTGGCCCGAAGCGGTCGCCGAGCAACTGGAGAAATGGATCTTCCGCCAGCACCGCCAGGCCGTGGCCCGCGCCCGGCAGAAGACGCCGCCGTCCTGAACCTCGCAAGCGCTTCGATCTGCCTCCCCCTGCCACGCCATTCAACGCAATACGCCCCATCAGACAATGATACGAATCGCCACGGAAACGGCGGCTCCGCTGCGCTTGAGCCACCCTACATCTGATGCACGTTCAAACCCTGTTCGTGTTTCTTGCCCACAAAACCATCACGGCTTTGAGGCGCCCAATCTGTAACCATTGTTACATTTCCCGCCTGACAAAGATTTAGGTAAAGAAATTCCGCGCGTGTCCGATTTTTGACAGGGCAAGGGCCGGGGCGATAGTATCGAGACGAAGAGATGGTCTCCCCCGCCGTCGTCCCGCACCTGTCACCTGCGCCAGCGGTGCTCGGGTGAGCCGGGTTCTCCCTACGCGAACGGAATTTTTTTCAGATGGCACCCATGGACAAGACACTCTCCGATCGAAACGTCCTGATCATCGACGACAATCCCGAACAGCGGGAAGCCCTCCGGCAGATTTTCGAATTCGTGGACTACGGCGAGGTGGACACCGCCACCCACGGGGAATGGCGCGACCGGCTCGCGGCGCCCGATCAGTATGAACTGGTGGTCAGCGGCTGCCTGCAGGACGAGGCGGCCACCCGGGAGGCGGTCAAGGCCCTGCGCGATGCCCTGGCGCCCGAGGTGCCGATCCTGCTCATCTGCCAGCGGGATGCGCCCCATCCGGTCAGCGCCGCCCTGTCCCGGCTCATCACCGGCGTCATCGAACAGCCGGTGCGCTACCGGCAGTTCCAGCACGTGCTGCGGCAGGCCGACATCCACCGCCGCCAGACCCTGCGCCCCGGCAGCGGCACCCAGACCCTGTTCCGCTCGCTGGTGGGCAACAGCACAAGCATCCAGGTGGTGCGCAAGCTGATCGAGCAGGTGGCCAACACCGGCGCCAACGTGCTCATCACCGGCGAGTCGGGCACCGGCAAGGAAGTGGTGGCCCGCAATCTGCACTACAACTCCTCGCGGCGCGACAAGCCCTTCGTGCCGGTCAACTGCGGCGCCATCCCGCCGGATCTGCTGGAGAGCGAGCTGTTCGGGCACGAGAAGGGCGCCTTCACCGGCGCCATCAGCAGCCGTCAGGGCCGTTTCGAAATGGCCCAGGGCGGCACTCTGTTCCTCGACGAGATCGGCGACATGCCCCTGGCCATGCAGGTCAAGCTGTTGCGGGTGATCCAGGAGCGGGTTTTCGAGCGGGTCGGCAGCAACAAGAGCATCCAGACCGACGTGCGGATCATCGCCGCCACCCACCGGGATCTGGAAAAGGAGATTGCCGAGGGGCGTTTCCGCGAGGATCTGTTCTACCGCCTCAACGTCTTCCCCATCGAGATGCCTCCCCTGCGCGAGCGCGCCGAGGATATCCCGCTGCTCATCGACGAGCTGATCACCCGCATGGAACACGAAGGCCGTGGCAGCGTGCGCCTGACCCCGGCCGCGGTGGCGGCCCTGCAGCAGCACAAGTGGCTCGGCAACGTGCGCGAGCTGGCCAACCTGATCGAACGGCTGATCATCATGTTCCCCAACGGCGTGGTGGACGTGCGCGACCTGCCGGAAAAATACCGCAAGGACTTCAACCTCGACGAGCTGCCCACGGTGGAGCCGGAACCGCCGGCCAGCGGACCCACGGTGGTGGATCTCAATGCGCCCGTGCGCCTGCCGGACGAAGGCATCGATCTGAAGGAGCACATGCTGCAGCTCGAGTCCTCCCTGATCAAGCAGGCCCTGGACGAGGCCAATGGGGTGGTGGCCCATGCCGCCCGGCGGCTCAACATGCGCCGCACCACCCTCGTCGAAAAGATGCGCAAGTACGGCCTGCAACGGGCCGAAAAGGTGTCGTAATCTTGACTCTTTCCCGCGCCCTCTCTCCAAGTCATTGAATCACAAGTAGTTCAAAATCAGGCACGCTTCTTGCTCCTGTCTCTCCGACGTCAAGGGGAGACACATGAACGAGAACGCGATACCCACCGCAGGACTGGACCGGCAAGGCCTGGAAGACGCCTTCCGCCTGTTCAACCGGCTCTCGCAGCAACTGACCGATTCCTACCAGCAGCTCGAAGGCCGGGTGGCCGAGCTCAGCGCCGAGCTGGCCGCGGCCCGCGATGCGCGCATGCGCGAGCTGACCGAGAAGGAACGCCTGGCGGCGCGCCTCGAAGGGCTGCTGCAGGCCCTGCCCGGTGGCGTGGTTGTGCTCGACGGAGAAGGCGTCGTGCAGGAATGCAATCCTGCGGCGGTGGATCTGCTGGGCGAGCCCCTGCGGCATCGCGCCTGGAGCGAGATCATCGCCCGCACCTTCGCCCCCCGCGCCGACGACGGCCACGAAATCTCCCTGGCCGACGGCCGCCGTGTGAACCTCTCCACCTGTCCGCTCGGCGACGAGCCGGGCCAGATCATCCTGATCACCGACGTGACGGAAATGCGCCGCCTGCAGGATCGGCTGCATCACCAGCAACGGCTGGCCGCCATGGGCGAGACCGCCGCCTCCCTGGCCCATCAGATCCGCACGCCCCTGGCCTCTGCCCTGCTGCATGCCAGCCAGCTCAAGCGGCCGCGCCTCGCCGATGCCGACCGGCTGCGCATCGGCGAGCGGATCGTCGAACGCCTGCGCCATCTCGAGCAACTGGTCGACAACATGCTGCTCTACGCCCGCGGCGGCGAAACCGGCGAGGACCGTTTCACCACTACCGAGTTGTTCGAGGAACTGGCCCAGGTGCTCGAACCCCAGCTCCACAGCGCCCGCATCGAACGGGTCATCGACAATGCCTGTCCGCAAGCGCTTCTGCAGGGCAACCGGCAGATGCTGGTGAGCGCCCTGCTCAACCTGGGCATGAACGCCGTGCAGGCCATGGGTCGCGACGGCGTGCTGACGCTGCGGGCCTGTGCCGATGATGCGACGGTCTGCCTGCAGGTGAGTGACACCGGCCCCGGCATTCCGCCGGAACAGCAGGCGGCGGTGTTCGATCCCTTCTTCACCACCCGCCAGGAAGGCACGGGCCTTGGGCTGGCGGTGGTGGCGGCCGTGGTACGCAACCACCAGGGCCGCATCGAACTGGATTCGGTGCCGGGGCAGGGTTGCACCTTCCGTCTGTACCTGCCCCGGTGCCAGACCCGAACCCAGCCGGATGCCGATGGGGCACCGGCCGACATTTCCATCGCCGGCTGACCCGGCAAGCGAGAGGACGTGAGCATGCAAACCACCATCCTGGTCGTCGAAGACGACGCCGCCCTGAGCGAAGCCCTGGCAGAGACCCTGAGCCTGGCCGGTTACCGGGTGCACACGGCCGAGCATGGCCAGGCGGCCCTGCCGATCCTGGAGACGAATGCGATCTCGCTGATCGTCAGCGACATCAACATGCCGAAGATGGACGGCCAGGCCCTGCTGCGGCAGGTGCGCAAGGAGCATCCCGACATCCCCGTGGTGCTGATGACCGCCTATGGTTCCATCAGCCAGGCGGTGGACGCCATGCGCGAAGGGGCCGTGGACTATCTGGTCAAGCCCTTCGAGGCGGAAGTGCTGGTCAACATGGTCGGCCAGTACGTGCAGGACGAGGCCGACGGCCGCGAGATGGTGGCCGAGGACCCGGCCAGCCAGGAACTGGTACGCCTGGCCCGCCGCGTGGCCGAGAGCGACGCCACGGTGCTCATCACCGGCGAAAGCGGCGTGGGCAAGGAAGTGCTGGCGCGCTTCATCCACGGTCATTCGCCGCGGGCCGACGGCCCCTTCGTGGCCATCAACTGCGCGGCCATCCCCGAGAACATGCTCGAGGCCACCCTGTTCGGCTACGAGAAGGGCGCCTATACCGGCGCCTACAAGGCCAGCCCCGGCAAGTTCGAGCAGGCCCAGGGCGGCACCCTGCTCCTCGACGAGATCTCCGAGATGGATCTGGGCCTGCAGGCCAAGCTGCTGCGGGTGCTGCAGGAGCGGGAAGTGGAACGGCTCGGCGGCAGCAAGACCATCGAGCTCGACGTGCGGGTGCTGGCCACCTCCAACCGCGACATGAAGCAGGCGGTGGCCGAGGGCCGTTTCCGCGAAGATCTCTACTACCGCCTCAATGTCTTCCCGCTGCACATCCGGCCGCTGCGGGAACGGCCGGACGACATCGTGCCCATCGCCCGCAGCCTGTTGCAGAAACACGCGGCGCGGGCCGGGCGTCCCGGCCTGCAGCTCAGCGAGGCCGCCTGCGAACGTCTGCGCAGCCACGCCTGGCCGGGCAACATCCGCGAACTGGACAACGCCATGCAGCGGGCGCTGATTCTGGCCGGAGGCCGGACCGTCGACGTGGGCGATCTCCATTTCGAAGGGGAGACGGCACCCGCCCCGGCGGCTCCGGCTGCTGCCGCACCGAGCGAGACTTCCGGGGGCGGCCCGCTCAATTCGGATCTGCGCCAGCGGGAGTGGGAGGTGATCCTCAAGACCATCCGCGACGTCAACGGCAGCCGCAAGGCCACGGCCGAGCGGCTCGGGATCAGTCAGCGCACCCTGCGCTACAAGCTGGCGCGGATGCGCGAGGCGGGGATCCGGATCCCCGACCTGCGCGGCATGGAACCGGCATGAGCATCATCATCGTGGAGGGCGAACCATGAGCAATGCAACCATCAGTCCCGATGCCCTGCTGGCGCAGATGCGCGCCATGGCCGAGGCCGCCCAGGGCCAGCCGGCCAAACCGGCCGCGAGCGAAGGGACTCCGCAGGCCGATTTTGCCGATCTGCTCAAACAGTCCATCGAGAAGGTCAACATGACCCAGCAGGAAGCCGATCACCTCACCACGGCCTTCCAGAACGGCGATCCCAACGTGCAGCTTGCCGACGTGATGGTGGCCCTGCAGAAATCCAACGTTTCCTTCCAGGCCATGATCCAGGTGCGCAACAAGCTGGTGAACGCCTATCAGGAAATCATGAACATGCAGATCTGAGGCATGGCAAAGCGCACACACCACGCAACCATCGGGTAAGGCAACATGAGCGATGAACTGATCAAGGCCGGTGAGGCCACCGCCATGGAGCCGGCGGGTGCGGGTCCGGCACCGACACAGCCGCAGATCGGCGGCCCGGCCAGCCTGCAGGGCATGCTGGCCCTGCCGGTGGTGCGCCAGGTGGGGCTGCTGCTGGGGCTGGCGGCGAGCGTGGCCCTGGGGATCGCCGTGGTGCTGTGGTCCCAGTCACCCGACTACCGGATCCTGTATGCGGGCGTGGACGGCCGCGATGCCCAGCGCATGATCGAGGTGCTGGATGCCACCGGCATTCCCTACCGCCTGGATGCCGAGAGCGGCGCTCTGCTGGTGGCGGCCGATCGGCTCAACGATGCCCGGCTCAAGCTGGCCGCCGAGAACCTCACCCCGACCCAGGGCCAGGGCTTCGAGATCCTAGACAAGGACAACGGTTTCGGTTCCTCCACCTTCATGCAGTCGGTGCGCTACAAGCGCGCCCAGGAAGGCGAACTGGCACGCACCATCATGTCCATCAACGCGGTACAGACCGCCCGGGTGCATCTGGCGATTCCGAAGGATTCGGCCTTCGTGCGCAACCGGCGCAAGCCCAGTGCCTCCGTGATGGTCAAGCTGGCGCCCGGGCGCCGGCTTACGGCGGAACAGATCACGTCCATCGTCAACCTGGTGGCCGCCAGTGTACCCAACCTCACCGCCGAGGAAGTGACCCTGGTGGACGACAAGGGCCGCCTGCTGTCGTCCGGCGATCGGGACCGGGATCTGCTGCTCACCGCCAGCCAGTTCGACTACACCCGCAAGCTGGAGCAGACCTACGCCGAGCGCATCGAGAACATCCTGGGGCCACTGGTCGGCCTGCACGGCGTGCGCGCCACGGTGAATGCCGACATCGACTTCACCGTCACCGAGCAGACCCAGGAACACTTCAATCCCGATCTGCCGGCCATGCGCAGCGAGCAGCAGTTCGAGGAAAGCTCGAGCGGCGGCAACGTGGAAGGCGGAATTCCCGGTGCCCTGTCCAACACGCCGCCGGGGCCGGCGGCGGCGCCGGAGCAGGCGACCAATGGCAACGCCAACGGCGAGGCCCCCACCAAACCCGAACCGCCGAAGCGTTCCGTCAAGCGCACCACCCGCAATTTCGAACTGGACAAGACCATCAGTCACACCCGCCAGGCGCCGGGCCGGATCCGCAAGCTGTCGGTGGCCGTAGTGCTCGACGTGCCCACCACCACCGACGAGGAAGGCAAGGTCGTCCCCCAGCCCTATACACCGGAACAGTTGCAGCGCTTCACCGAGCTGGTGCGCGAGGCGGTGGGCTTCAATGCCCTGCGCGGAGACACGGTCAAGGTCATCAACGCGCCCTTCAATCTGCCACCGGCACCGGAGGTGCCCGAGGAGGCCATCTGGGAGAAGCCCTGGTTCGGCAGCGTGGTGCGCCAGGTGCTCGCGGGCCTGCTGGTGCTGGGGCTGCTGTTCGGCGTGCTGCGTCCGGTCATGCGCTCCCTGGCCAAGCCCCAGGTGCGTTACGTGACCGAAACCGGCGAGGAGATCCCCGAGGACCAGCTCACCCTCAGTCACGACGGGACAGCGGCTGCCGCCGGGACAAGTCCGGGGCGCCTGCCCAAGCCTTCCACCTACGAGGACAACCTCAACATGGCCAAGCAGCTCGCCAGTCAGGAGCCCAAGCGGGTGGCCATGGTGGTGAAGGGCTGGCTGGAGGATGGCTGATGATGGTGTCGAATAACCATTGCGAATTCTCGAGCGCATTTTCGTTCAACATCTGGCACGCCCTTGAGTCCGGGGAGACGTTTCGTGACACGCCGTGAATACCTCCCTGCAGGCTCGACGGCCGCATCCCTGCGGCCGACGGGCACGAAACATCTCCCCGGACTCAAGGGCTCTGTATTTCTCTCAAACAGGGTTTCTGGAATTCGGAACGGAGATTCAGGAAAAGCGCAATCATGAGTGAATCGGCAGCCAATCCGAAGAAACTGACCGGCATCGAACGCTCGGCCATCCTGCTGATGACGCTCGGCGAGCAGGATGCGGCCGAAGTGCTCAAGCTGATGTCGCCCAAGGAGGTGCAGAAGGTGGGCGAGGCCATGGCCCAGCTCGGGGCGGTGGACCGGGAGACGGTGGACGCAGTGCTGGCCGAGTTCTGCGACAAGGTGGATGAGCAGACCGATCTGGGGATCGGCAACGAGGAATACCTGCGCAAGGTCCTGGTGGGCGCCCTGGGCGAAGACAAGGCCGGCAACATCATCGACCGGATTCTCATGGGCCACAATGCCAAGGGCCTGGAATCGCTCAAGTGGATGGAGCCGCGGGCGGTGGCCGACATCATCCGCCTCGAGCATCCGCAGATCATTGCCATCATCCTCTCCTATCTGGAAAGCGATCAGGCGGCGGAGATCCTCGGCTATCTGCCGGAGAACATGCGCGCCGATGTCCTGATCCGCATCGCCACCCTCGACGGCATCCAGCCCAGCGCCCTCAACGAGCTGGACGAGATGCTCGAGAAACAGTTCGCCGGCAATTCCGACAACATCAAGACCGCCGGCTTCGGCGGCGTGAAGACGGCGGCCAATCTGCTCAACTTCGTCGATTCCGCCCTCGAGCAGCAGATCATGGAGCAGATCAAGGAGAACGACGAGGAACTGGGCCAGAACATCCAGGATCTGATGTTCGTGTTCGACAATCTGGTGGACGTGGACGATCGCGGCATCCAGGCCCTGTTGCGCGAGATCTCCTCCGAGAACCTGATCGTGGCCCTCAAGGGCGCCGACGAGGCGGTGAAGGAAAAGATCCTCAAGAACATGTCCAAGCGCGCCGCCGAGATGCTGCGTGACGATCTGGAGGCCAAGGGCCCGGTGCGCCTGAGCGAAGTGGAAGCGGCGCAGAAGGAGATCCTGGCCGTGGCGCGGCGCATGGCCGAGGCGGGCGAGATCTCGCTGGGCGGAGGCGGCGATGAGTTCGTCTGATCATCCCGCGCCGGAACAGCTCAGCGCCTATGAACGCTGGGAACTGCCCAACGTGGGCGAAGAGCCGGAGGAGGAACTGCCGGCGCCGGTCACCGCCGAGGAGATCGAGGCGATCCAGCAGCAGGCCCGTGAAGAGGGTTTCGCCGAAGGCAGGGAAGCCGGTTTCGCCGCCGGCGTGGAAGAGGCCCGCGGCCTGATGGAGGCCCGGCTGGCCCAGTTCGACGCGGTGCTCTCCACCCTCACCGCGCCTCTCGAGGAACTGGACGAACAGGTGGTGGAGCAGATCGCCCATCTGGCCATGGCCGTGGCCCGGCACCTGGTGCGCCGCGAACTGCGCACCGATCCGGGCCAGGTGGTGGCGGTGGTGCGCGAGGCGCTCGCCGCGCTGCCGGTGGGCGCGCGCAAGGTCTGCGTCACCCTGCATCCCGACGACGCGGCCCTGGTGCGGGAGGCCCTGGCGGTCCACGACGAGGACGAGGACGCCCTGCGCTGGAAGATCGTCGAGGATCCGCTGCTGACCCGCGGCGGCTGCAAGGTGGAGGCGGAAGACTCGCGCATCGATGCCAGCGTCGAGAAACGCCTGAACCAGATCATCGTCACCGTGCTGGGCGGAGATCGGGCCGATGACTGAGCGGCCCGAAACCGAACGCAGCGAACGCTGGCGCCAGGCGCTGATCGATCTGGAGGCCCGCCTGCAACACGTGCCGGAACTGGTGGTGGAAGGGCGCCTCGAGCGCATGGTGGGCATGACCTTCGAGGCCGTGGGCTGCGAAGCGGTGATCGGCGCCCGTTGCCTCGTGGAAGCGGGGGAGGGTCGGGACATCGAAGCGGAAGTGGTGGGCTTCGACGGCAACCGGCTGTTTCTCATGCCCACCGGCAACGTGCAGGGCATCCGGCCCAACGCCCGGGTCACGCCCACCCAGCGGCTCTACGAAGCCGCGGTGGGCGAAGCCCTGCTGGGGCGGGTCATCGACGGCACCGGCCGGCCGCTCGACGGGCAAGGGCCGCTGCACCTGGAGGAACGCATCCCTCTCAGCGGGCGGCCCATCAACCCCATGGAACGGGCCCCGATCCGCGAGCCGCTCGACGTGGGCGTGCGCGCCATCAACGCCCTGCTTAGTGTCGGCCGGGGGCAACGCATGGGCCTGTTCGCCGGCAGCGGCGTGGGCAAGAGCGTGTTGCTCGGCATGATGACCCGTTACACCACCGCCGACGTGATCGTGGTGGGACTCATCGGCGAACGCGGCCGCGAGGTCAAGGAATTCATCGAGAACATCCTGGGCGAGGAAGGCATGCAGCGGGCGGTGGTGGTGGCCGTGCCCGCGGATCAACCGCCGGTGATGCGCATGCACGGGGCCTACCAGGCCACCGCCATCGCCGAATATTTCCGCGATCAGGGCCGTCAGGTGCTGCTGCTGATGGATTCCCTCACCCGTTTCGCCCAGGCCCAGCGCGAAATCGCCCTGGCCATCGGCGAGCCGCCGGTCACCCGCGGCTACCCGCCCTCGGTGTTCGCCCGCCTGCCGCAACTGGTGGAGCGGGCCGGCAACGGCCCGCCCGGCGGCGGTTCGATCACGGCGTTCTACACGGTCCTCACCGAAGGCGACGATCAGCAGGACCCGGTGGCCGACGCCGCGCGGGCGATCCTCGACGGGCACGTGGTCCTGTCGCGGGAGCTGGCCGAGTCGGGCCACTATCCGGCCATCGACATCGAAGCCTCCATCAGCCGCACCCTCAACGAGATCGCCGAGCCCGAACACGTGGCCATGGTCCAGCAGTTCAAGCAGTGGTATTCCCTCTACCAGCAGAACCGCGATCTGATCACTGTCGGCGCCTACACCCCCGGCAGCGACAGCCGGGTGGACGAGGCCATCAACCGCTATCCCGAACTGGAACGTTTCCTGCGCCAGGATCTGAACGAAGCGGCCACCTGGGAAGACTGCCTGGCGGCGCTGCGCGCAGTGACGGGGCCGGCCTCCACCGCCTCGTCCTCCGCATCGTGATGGCACGCCTGGCCATGACTGAATGCACGAGGTGACCGATACGATGGCCCGCAAACCCCGCAGCCAGCGCTTCCAGCCCCTGCAAAAGCTGGTCGACCGCAAGGAAGAAACCGCGGCGAAACAGCTTGGCCTGGCCCGGCGCAAGCTGGCCGAGGCCGAGCAACGCCTGCTCGAGCTGCGCCGCTTTCGCGAGGAATACTGCCGCCAGCTTCAGCAAAGCGGCCAGCAGGGCCTCGACGGACGGCGCCTGCAATCCTTCCAGCAGTTCTTGAGCCAGCTCGATGTCGCCATCGGCCAGCAACAGGCACAGATCGAAAGCTGTCGCCTCGATTGCGAACGGGAAACCCGCCACTGGGAAAGCTGCCATCGCGAACAGCGCATCCTGCAAAAGACCGTGGAACGCTTCCGCAGCGAGGAACAACGGCGCACCCGCCGCCGCGAACAGAAACTCGAAGACGACCAGACCACCGGCCGCTATGCGCGGAAGCGAAAAGGCACGTAGCATGGATGGAGCGAAGCGGAGTCCGGGCTATGTATCTGACCGTTTTTGGATTTCACATGTGGTGAAATCCAGTAATCGCGGCGCACATTGCATTTCGTCCTGCATATAGGCTGTTTCAGCAGGGAATGGTGCCAAATTTATGCAACTGTCAGGTTATGAATGTCGTTCTGCATCTGGTACGTTTTTGGCATTGGGCAGATGTTCGATGACATGCCGTGGATACTTCCCTGTCGGCAGGCCTGATCCGTGGAAGGACAGCGTAGTGAATCCAGAGGGAGTCGCCGTGCTCGGTCTGCCCGCGCTGTATCAGGGTTGCCGTTCGCCGGTGAGAAGCGGTTATCATGCGGCGGTGGCACCGCTGGTGTCAGGCGCGTCTCGTCCAGCGGCGGCAGATCCCGGGGACGGGTGCTGTCGTAGGCCGTGGGGGCGTAGGTGACGGTCTTCATGCGGGCTTCACCTGCTGTTCGGCATACACCCAGCCGGGGACGGCCGGGTCCACCCTGTCGGGCTCGGCCGGCCGGGCCGCTTCCTCGCCCGGCAGGGGCCGCCATTCCCGCACCGTGTAGCCCGGATGCAGGCCCGCAGGGCTGGAATCCGGGGGTGACGCCGCGCCCCAGATTGCGCTGCAATGCAT
>JALSSV010000002.1 GCA_026984045.1 Chromatiales bacterium
CCATGACCCACGCCGGCGAGCCGTACGAGCCGCTCAAGGGCAAGGTGATGGCCATGATCTTCGACAAGTCCTCCACCCGCACCCGGGTCTCCTTCGAGACCGGCATGGCCCAGTTCGGCGGCCATGCCATCTTCCTCTCGCCCCGCGACACCCAGCTCGGCCGCGGCGAACCGGTGGAAGACAGCGCCCGCGTGCTGTCACGCATGGTGGACGTGATCATGATCCGCACCTTCGAGCACGAGAAGCTGGAACGCTTCGCCGAATACGCCCAGGTGCCGGTGATCAACGCCCTGACCGATCGCTTCCATCCCTGCCAGCTGCTGGCCGACATGCAGGCCTTCCTGGAGCACCGGGGCAGCATCGCCGGCCGCACCGTGGCCTGGATCGGCGACGGCAACAACATGTGCCACTCCTACATCAACGCCGCCCGCCAGTTCGACTTCCCCCTGCGCATCGCCACTCCGCCGGGCTACGAGCCGGATGCGGACATCGTCGCCGCCGCCGGCGACCGGATCTTTCTCACCCACGATCCCTTCGAGGCCGTGCAGGACGCGGAGCTGGTGGCCACCGACGTCTGGGCCAGCATGGGCCAGGAGGAGGAACAGGAACAACGCCGCCGCGACTTCGCCGGCTTCCAGGTCAACGCCGAACTGATGGCCGCCGCCGGCCCCGAGGCCCTCTTCACCCACTGTCTGCCCGCCCACCGGGGCGAGGAAGTCACGGACGACGTGCTGGAAGGCCCGCGCAGCATCGTCTGGGACGCCGCCGAGAACCGCCTGCACAGCCAGAAGGCGCTGCTGGAATATCTTCTGGTGCGGTAGCGGGTGGCGGGTAGCGAGGGAAAACAACCCTCCCCCCTTCACCAGCCACCCGCTACCGTGCATCATCGCGGCGGGGGCGCCGCTCCTACAGGGGGTGTCGAGCCCGTAGGAGCGGCGCCCCCGCCGCGACATCCCTGTGCAGGCGCCGGGTAAAGAATGGGCCGGCCGGGTCGATAAGGGGGCATGAGCCGTTTTCTCGCCATCATCCTCCTGCTTGCCGCTCTGGGCGGGACGGCGCTTGCCGGGCCGCTGGAGGACGGCTATGCGGCATGGGAGCGCAAGGACTACGCCACTGCCCGCCGGCTGTGGGAACCGCTGGCGAAGCAGCACGATCCCGACGCCCTGTTCAACCTGGGCCTTTTGTACAAGAACGGCCAGGGGGTGCCGAAGGACATCCGCAAGGCCATGGACTACTTCAAGCAGGCCGCCTGGTATGGCAGTGTCGATGCCGCCTACAACCTGGGCGTGCTCTACATGGACAAGCAATACGGCTTTCCCAGCAAGAAGGATGCGCTGAACTGGTGGCGGCAGGCGGCCAAGGCGGGACATCCCGAGTCCCAGTACAATCTTGGCGTGATGTATGCCTACGGCATGGGCACCCGCGCCGACGGCGCACTGGCGATCCGGTGGTGGGAGAAGGCCGCCCGGCAGGGCAACCGCAACGCCATCGAGGCGCTGGTGCGGGTCTATACGGAGGGACTGTTCGGCCAGCCGAAGGATCCGGCCAAGGCAGCAGCATGGAAACGGTGGCTCGACTGAGTCGTCGATCCGGCAGGCTGTCGAAAACCGCGGTTTTTCGACAAGCAGTGTCTGCTGCCCGGCTGCAACGAAACGGGGAACCGGAACGGCTGTTCAGGCGTTCTTGCCTTGCGGGTCACGGGCTTCGGACTCCACCTGCTCGAAGCGGGTATGGCGCACATCCTTGCCCTTGACCAGGTAGATTACATACTCGGAGATGTTCTGGGCCCGATCGCCGATCCGCTCCAGGGAACGGGCCGACCACATGATGTCCAGCACATAAGGAATGGAGCGGGGATCTTCCATCATGTAGGTCATCAGCTCCCGCAGTACGCTCTCGTAGTCCTTGTCGGCCTTCAGATCTTCCTTGGCCACGGCCAGAGCCGCTTCGGTATCCATGCGGGCGAAGGCATCGAGGGCATTGTGCAGCATGGAGCGGACCCGATTGCCCAGGTGGGTCACACCGGCCAGCATCTTGCTGTTCCCCCCCTTTTCGGCGAAATCCAGCGCCATGCGGCCAATTCGTTCGGCCTCGTCACCAATGCGTTCCAGATCGGTAATGGTCTTGATCACGGCAATCACCAGGCGCAGGTCACTGGCCGCGGGCTGCCGTCGAACCAGGATCTGCGTGCATTCCTCATCGATGTTCACCTCCATGGCATTGACCTTGTAATCGCTGGTCACCACGGTCTGGGCCAGTTCCGCATCGATGTCCGCCAAGGCACGGATGGCATTGTCGAGCTGTTGTTCGACGATCCCGCCCATGGCCATGACCTTGCTGCGAATGTCCTCCAGCTCGGCGTCGAATTGCTGGGAGATGTGGGTACCGAGTTTCAGTTTGTCCATGATGCTCGTGTCTCTGCTGGCTTGCCTCGTCCGGTTTCGGATCTGGAAATCGCGGGCCGACCGCCCCGCATCCGTATTCCGCACAGTGAACTGCGAAAGCCGCCCCCTGCGCCCGCCGCAACCGGAAACCCGGTCCGGTGACAAGCCGGCGGGAAAAACGCCAACCAACCGGGTGCAATCCCGGAAACCTTGCCCGGCGCGCTGTTCTCCGGCGCCCACGGATGTTCAATGAAGGCGTTCAGGGAAGCGCGACAGGCATCCCCGGCGGTCGGCGCGGCCTCGATAGCCTGAAGGATACATGAAATGCCGTTTGTCCGAAAACCACGCCGGGCAACCCGCAAGCGCCCCTTGCCGCCGGGCTCCGTGCGGCAGGCCCCGCGTCGGCAGGACAGACGCGCCTCCATCGACAGCACGGCAAGGCAGAGGGCGGCCCTGCTCCGCGCTGTCGCAGACACCGTCCAGAATCACCCAGGCCATTGAAACCGCGGGTTTCCCGGCGAGATGGTTCCCCCTGCGACCGCATCTGCAGGGCGCGCAATGGATGACAGGCAGCCATTCCCTGGCCCGGGTGCCCGCTCCTTCTCCCTGCACCTCCTGTCTTGGTCATCCAGCCTGCCCCAGGAAAATGACAAGAGGATGACAGCCGGGACGGGAGGGGGGAAATGCGGGGGATTGCCTGGGCCTGCATTGCTTTTTCCCCCCTCGGCAAACAGCGCCTTTGGCCAGGCACGGTGCCGCGCCGCGGAAACTGTCACAATCCTGTTATATTCCGCAACTAGACTTGCCGGCGAATTGTGACATCCCCGGACCGGGGGATGCCGCATTCTTCAACCAGAGACCTTCATCGCCTTAAGGAGTCCTGCACATGCGGATCAACAGAATTGCCCTGATGGCGGCACTCGCCATCTCGTATGCCATCGCCATGCCCGGCCGGGCCGAGGTGACGCAGATCAACGGCGCCGGCGCCACATTCCCGTACCCGGTGTATGCCAAATGGGCCAGTGCCTACCAGAAGGCCACCGGCATCCGCCTCAACTACCAGTCGATCGGTTCTGGGGGCGGAATCAAGCAAATCAAGAAGAAAACTGTGGATTTCGGCGCCTCCGACGCGCCGATGAAGCCCGATGAACTGGACAAGTACGGCATGATCCAGTGGCCCCAGATCATGGGCGGCGTAGTGCCCGTGGTCAATGTTCCCGGCCTCGGTGCCGGCGAACTGCGTCTCGACGGGACGACCCTGGCGGACATCTTCCTCGGCCGGATCACCCGCTGGAACGATGCCCGCATCGCGGCGCTGAACCCCGGTCGCTCTCTTCCCGACCAGCGCATCACCGTCGTGCATCGTTCTGACGGCTCCGGGACCACCTTCATCTTCACCAACTATCTCGCCAAGGTCAGCGCGGACTGGAAGAAGCGTGTCGGCAACGCCAAGGCCGTCGCCTGGCCGACCGGGGTGGGCGGCAAGGGCAACGAGGGCGTGGCATCCTACGTCAAGCGCATCAAGGGGGCCATCGGCTACGTGGAATACGCCTACGCCCTGCAGAATCACATGGCGCACACCCTGTTGCGCAACCGCAGCGGAGCCTTCGTGGCGCCGACAGCCGCGAATTTCCAGGCCGCCGCCGCCAATGCCGAGTGGGCCAAGGTCCGCCATTATTACATGATCCTCACCGACGAGCCGGGGAAGAACTCCTGGCCCATCACCGGTGCCAGCTTCATCATTATTTACAAACGGGCCGAACATCCGGAAAATACCCGGGCCGTGCTCAAGTTCTTCGATTGGGCCTTCCACCACGGCCAGAAAATGGCCGAGGAACTGGATTATGTGCCCATGCCCGAAAAAGTGGTGAAGATGATCGAAACCACGTGGCGCGACACTGTCCGGACGAAGGATGGCAAACCCGTCTGGACGTCTGCCTCACCGTAGTCTCCGGCCCGGCCGGGGACGGCGGCTCAGGGATGGTCGCCGTGCCCGTCGGCCAGGCCGGGAATTTCTGGAGCCTGCATGAACAGTACCGCTGTGGAACGCCTGGACGAGTCTGCGCAGGCCGAGAATCGACGCGCTCCACGCCCGCTGGGCGACCACCTCCTGCACTGGGCCTCCTGGTCCGCGGCCGTGGCGGTCCTGCTGGTGCTCGGGGCCATCCTCGTCATGCTGTTCGTGGGAGCCCGTCCGGCTTTCGAGAAATTCGGCTTCTTCCATTTTCTCAGCACCGCCGAGTGGAATCCGGTCACCGAAATCTTCGGCGGCCTTTCACCGCTGGTCGGAACCCTGGTCTCCTCGGCCATTGCGCTTCTGATCGGCCTGCCCATGAGTTTCGGCATTGCCCTGTTCATCACCGAAATGGCCCCCCCCTGGCTGAAACGGCCCGTGGGCACCACCATCGAATTGCTGGCGGCCATCCCCAGCATCATCTACGGCATGTGGGGGCTGTTCGTCTTCGCTCCCTTTTTCGCGGATCACATCCAGCCCCTGATGACCGAAACCCTGGGACGGCTGCCGCTGGTGGGCGCATTGTTCCAGGGGCCGCCACTGGGAATCGGGATCTTCACCGCCGGCCTCATCCTGGCGATCATGATCGTCCCCTTCATCGCCTCGGTCATGCGTGATGTTTTCGATACGGTGCCCGCCGAGCTGCGGGAATCCGCCTACGGTGTGGGCAGCACCACCTGGGAGGTGGTCTGGAACGTCGTTCTGCCCTATACCAAGGTCGGGGTCCTGGGGGGGATCATGCTGGGCCTGGGCCGGGCCTTGGGCGAAACCATGGCCGTGACCTTTGTCATCGGCAACGCCCACGAACTGCATGCGGCCCTGTTCATGCCGGGCAATTCCATTGCGTCGACCATTGCCAACGAATTCACCGAAGCCGATGGCGAGGTGTATACCGCCTCGCTCATCGCACTGGCCCTGATTCTGTTCCTCATCACCTTCGTCGTGCTGGCCGTGGCCAAGATCATGCTGATCCGCATGACCACCCATCAGGAAGGCCGCAAGGCCTGAAGCAAAGTCCATGGACATCTACTTGCGACGCAAGCTGGTCAATTTCGTCAACCTCAGTGCGGCGGTCGGCACCACACTGATCGGGCTGTTCTTCCTGGCCTGGCTGTTGTGGGTCCTGTTTGCGCGCGGATTCTCGCACTTCGACTGGAACCTGCTGCATCTGGACACGCCCGGGCCCGGTAACGAAATCGGTGGCCTGCGCAACGCCATCGTCGGCAGCCTCATGCTCACGGGGCTCGGAATCCTGATCGCGGCCCCTCTGGGCGTCCTGGCCGGCACCTATCTGGCCGAGTTCGGCCGCTATGCCCGAATTTCCCAGGTAGTCCGCTTCATCAACGATGTCCTGCTCAGCGCACCCTCCATCGTCATCGGGGTCTTCGTCTATGAGATCGTCGTAGTGCCGATGGGCCATTTCTCCGGCTGGGCAGGCGCCGCGTCCCTGGCCATCATCGCCATTCCGGTGATCGTGCGCACCACTGAAGACATGATGCATCTGGTGCCCGACAGCATGCGGGAGGCGGCC
>JALSSV010000003.1 GCA_026984045.1 Chromatiales bacterium
GTGTCCAAGGAAAAATTTGAACGTACGAAACCCCACGTGAACGTAGGCACGATTGGCCACGTGGACCATGGCAAGACGACGCTGACGGCGGCGATCACCAAGGTGATGGGCGAGAAGTTCGGCGGCGAAGCCAAGGCGTATGACCAGATCGACTCGGCGCCGGAAGAGAAGGCGCGGGGGATCACGATTGCCACGGCGCACGTGGAATACGAGTCGGACACGCGCCACTACGCGCACGTGGACTGCCCCGGGCACGCCGATTACGTGAAGAACATGATCACGGGTGCGGCACAGATGGACGGGGCCATCCTGGTGGTTTCCGCCGCGGACGGTCCCATGCCGCAGACCCGCGAGCACATCCTGCTGTCGCGCCAGGTGGGCGTACCGTACATCGTCGTGTACCTGAACAAGGCCGACATGGTGGACGACGAAGAGCTGCTGGAGCTGGTGGAGATGGAAGTGCGGGAGCTGCTGGACAGCTACGACTTCCCGGGCGACGACACCCCGGTGGTCATCGGCTCGGCCCTCAAGGCCCTGGAAGGCGACACCTCCGACATCGGTGTGCCGAGCATCGAGAAGTTGGTGGCGGCGATGGACGAATACATTCCGGAGCCGGAGCGCGCGATTGACGGCGACTTCCTGATGCCGGTGGAAGACGTGTTCTCGATTTCCGGTCGCGGCACCGTGGTGACCGGGCGAATCGAGCGCGGCATCGTCAAGGTGGGCGACGAAGTGGAGATCGTCGGCATCCGGCCGACCCAGAGCACCACCGTGACCGGGGTGGAGATGTTCCGCAAGCTGCTGGACGAAGGCCAGGCGGGCGACAACGTGGGCGTGCTGCTGCGCGGCACCAAGCGTGACGAAGTGGAGCGTGGCCAGGTGCTGGCCAAGCCGGGCTCGATCACCCCGCACACCAAGTTCGAGTGCGAAGTGTACGTGCTGAGCAAGGACGAAGGGGGCCGTCACACCCCGTTCTTCAACGGCTACCGTCCGCAGTTCTACTTCCGGACCACGGACGTGACCGGCTCCTGTGATCTGCCGGAAGGGGTGGAGATGGTGATGCCGGGCGACAACGTGCAGATGACCGTGAGCCTGATCGCCCCGATCGCCATGGAGGAAGGCCTGCGCTTCGCCATCCGCGAGGGCGGCCGCACCGTCGGCGCCGGCGTGGTCTCCAAGATCATCGAATAATCTGGACCGAAACCGAGAGAAACATGGCCAAGAATCAGAACATCCGCATCCGCCTCAAGGGCTTCGACCATCGTCTGATCGATCAGTCGGCCCGCGAGATCGTGGAAACGGCCAAGCGAACCGGTGCCCACGTGCGTGGCCCGATTCCGCTGCCGACCAAGAAAGAGCGCTTCACCGTGCTGATTTCCCCGCACGTGAACAAGGATGCGCGTGACCAGTACGAGCTGCGAACCCACAAGCGCCTGATGGACATCATCGATCCGACCGACAAGACGGTCGATGCGCTGATGAAGCTGGATCTCGCCGCCGGCGTCGATGTTCAGATTCAACTGCAGTAACGGCAGCGCCATCCGCAACCGGAGTTCAAGACAATGACAATTGGTGTAATTGGTCGCAAGCTGGGCATGACCCGCGTCTTCACCGAAGACGGCGCGTCCCTGCCGGTGACCGTGATCGAAGTGGCGCCGAACCGGGTGACCCAGGTCAAGACCGCCGACAGTGACGGATACCGGGCCGTGCAGGTCACCACCGGCACCCGCAAGGCCTCCCGCGTCACCAGGCCGCTGGCCGGGCATTTTGCCAAGGCCGGGGTCGAGGCCGGGCGCGGCCTGTGGGAGTTCCGCCTGGACGAGGGCGAAGGCGAGGACCTGGCCCCGGCCGCGGAAATCAAGGTGGACATCTTCGCGGACGGCCAGAAGGTGGACGTGACCGGCGTCAGCATCGGCAAGGGCTTCGCCGGCGGCGTCAAGCGGCACAACTTCCGCACCCAGGACGCCACCCACGGCAACTCCCTGTCGCACCGCGCGCCCGGTTCCATCGGCCAGTGCCAGACCCCGGGACGCGTGTTCAAGGGCAAGCGCATGGCCGGCCACATGGGCGCCGTGCAGCGCACCATGCAGAACCTGGAGATCGTGCGCGTGGATGCCGAGCGCAACCTGCTGCTGGTCAAGGGGGCCGTGCCCGGCGCCAAGGGCGGTGACGTGATCGTGCGCCCGGCCGTGAAGGCCCGTGGAGGGGAGAAGTAAACCATGGAACTGAACCTGACAACCGCGACCGGCAAGGCCTCGACCAAGACCATCGAAGTCTCCGATGCCAACTTTGCCGCCGACTTCAACGAGCCGCTGGTGCACCAGGCCGTGGTCGCCTACCTGGCCGGCGCCCGGGCCGGGACCCGCGCCCACAAGAACCGCTCCGCCGTGCGCGGGGGCGGCAAGAAGCCCTGGCGCCAGAAAGGCACCGGCCGGGCCCGCGCCGGCACCATCCGCAGCCCGCTGTGGCGCGGGGGCGGCAAGACCTTTGCCGCCACGCCGCAGGATCACAGCCAGAAGCTCAACAAGAAGATGTACCGGGCGGCCATCCGCTCCATCCTCTCCGAGCTGCTGCGCCAGGATCGCCTGCTGGTGATCGACAACTTCGATCTGGAGCAACCGAAGACCAAGGCCATGGCCGAAAAGCTCAACAAGCTGGGTGTGGACAAGGGCCTGATCGTCACTGCCGAACTGAGCGAGCCGCTGTACCTGTCGACCCGCAATATCCCCAACATCGGGATCTGCGACGTGGCCGCCATCGATCCGGTCAGCCTGGTGGGCTACGACAAGATCGTCATGACCGTCGATGCCGTGAAGAAAATCGAGGAGTCCCTGGCATGAACCCGGAACGACTGATGAACGTGCTGCTGGCGCCGCACGTGACCGAAAAGAGCACCATTGCCGCCGACGAGGGCAACCAGGTGGTGTTCAGGGTGGCCCCCGATGCCACCAAGGCCGAGATCCGCGCTGCCGTGGAGATGCTCTTCGAGGTCAACGTGGAAGGCGTGCAGGTGGTCAACGTCAAGGGCAAGACCAAGCGCACCCAGACCGGCCTGGGCCGGCGCAAGGACTGGAAGAAGGCCTATGTCCGCCTGCAGGAAGGCCAGGACATCAATTTCATCGGCGCTGAATAAGGCTTGAGGACAAGAACATGGCAGTCGTAAAGACCAAACCGACATCCGCTGGCCGCCGCTTCGTGGTCAAGGTGGTGGAGCCGGCACTGCACAAGGGCAAGCCCCATGCGCCGCTGCTGGAGAAGAAGTCGCGTAACGGCGGCCGCAACAACCTGGGCCGGATCACCACCCGGCACCGTGGGGGCGGGCACAAGCAGCACTATCGGATCATCGACTTCAAGCGCAACAAGGACGGGATCGAGGCCCGCGTGGAGCGACTGGAATACGATCCCAACCGCAGCGCCCATATCGCCCTGATGCTGTATGCCGATGGCGAGCGCCGTTACATCATCGCGCCCCAGGGCATCCAGGCCGGCGACGTGCTGCTCAGCGGCCAGAACGCCCCGATCAAGGCCGGCAACTGCCTGCCCCTGCGCAACATTCCGGTGGGCACCACCGTGCACGCGGTCGAACTCAAGCCCGGCAAGGGCGCCCAGCTGGCCCGCAGCGCCGGCACCTCGGTGCAACTGGTGGCCCGCGAAGGCAGCTACGCCACCCTGCGCCTGCGCTCCGGCGAGATGCGCAAGGTTCACGCCGACTGCCGCGCCACCATCGGCGTGGTCAGCAATGGCGAGCACAACCTGCGCAAGCTGGGCAAGGCCGGCGCCAAGCGCTGGCGCGGCGTGCGCCCGACCGTGCGCGGCGTGGCCATGAACCCGGTGGACCATCCGCATGGTGGCGGCGAGGGCCGCACCTCCGGCGGCCGCCATCCGGTGACTCCCTGGGGCGTCCCGACCAAGGGTTACAAGACCCGCAAGAACAAGCGTACCGACAAGATGATCGTGCGCCGTCGCAACCAGAAGTAACGTCAACGTATAGAGAGCCAACATGCCACGTTCGATCAGAAAAGGCCCGTTTGTCGACCTGCACCTGGCCAAGAAGGTGCGCGAGGCCCAGGAAGCCAACAGCAAGAAGCCGATCAAGACCTGGTCGCGCCGCTCGATGATCGTGCCCGACATGATCGGCCTGACCATCGCCGTGCACAACGGCCGCCAGCACGTTCCGGTCCTGATTTCCGAGAACATGGTCGGCCACAAGCTCGGCGAATTCGCGCCCACGCGCACTTACAAGGGCCACATGGCTGACAAGAAAGCCAAGTAAGAGGTTTCGAAAATGGAAGTTGCAGCAAAACTCAAGCACGCGCGCATCTCCCCGCAGAAGTGCCGCCTGGTCGCCGACCAGATCCGCGGCCTGCCGGTCGAGCGTGCCCTGCAGATCCTGACCTTCAGCCCCAAGAAGGCCGCCGGCATCGTCAAGAAGGTGCTGGAGTCGGCCATCGCCAACGCCGAGCACAACGAGGGCGCCGACATCGACGAGCTGAAGGTCAGCCGTATCTTCGTCGACGAAGGCCCGACCATGAAGCGCTGGCGCCCCCGGGCCAAGGGTGCGGTCAACCACATTTTCAAGCGGACCAGTCACATCACCGTGATGGTCGCCGACAAGTAAGCGAGAATCAGCATGGGTCAGAAAGTACATCCGACGGGTATTCGCCTTGGCATCGTCAAGGACTTCACCTCCAAGTGGTACGCCAACAGCAAGGACTATCCCGAGCTGCTGCATGCCGACCTGCAGGCGCGCGACTTCATCAAGCAGAAGCTGAAGCAGGCTTCCGTGAGCCGCATTCAGATCGAGCGCACCGCCGGCACGGCCAACATCACCATTCACACGGCCCGGCCCGGCCTGGTGATCGGCAAGAAGGGGGAAGACATCGAGCGCCTGCGCAAGGAAGTGACCCGGATGATGAATCTGCCCCAGGTGCACATCAATATCGAGGAGATCCGCAAGCCGGAACTCGACGCCCAGCTGGTGGCCGAGAGCGTGGCCCAGCAGCTCGAGCGCCGGATCATGTTCCGCCGGGCCATGAAGCGCGCCGTGCAGAACACCATGCGCCTGGGTGCCCAGGGCGTGAAGATCATGGTCGCCGGCCGTCTCAACGGCGCGGAAATTGCCCGCAGCGAGTGGTACCGGGAAGGCCGCGTGCCCCTGCACACCCTGCGTGCCGACATTGATTACGGTTTCGCCGAAGCGGCCACCACCTACGGCATCATCGGTGTCAAGGTGTGGATCTTCAAGGGCGAGGTGATCGGCAAGCAGGAAGGCGCTGAACCCGAAGCCAAGAAGAAGGCCGCCGGCTAACAGGAGTCCACAGACATGCTGCAACCGAAACGCACGAAATTCCGCAAGCAACAGAAAGGTCGCAACCGCGGCCTGGCGACCCGCGGCAACAAGGTCAGCTTCGGCGAATACGGCCTGCAGGCCACCGGCCGCGGCCGCCTGACGGCGCGCCAGATCGAAGCCGCCCGGCGGGCCATGACCCGGCACATCAAGCGTGGCGGCAAGATCTGGATCCGCGTGTTCCCGGACAAGCCCATCTCCAAGAAGCCCCTGGAAGTTCGCATGGGCAAGGGCAAGGGCAACGTCGAATACTGGGTGGCCCAGGTGCAGCCGGGCCGTGTGCTGTATGAAATGGAAGGGGTGGCCGAAGACGTGGCCCGCGAGGCCTTCCGCCTGGCCGCGGCCAAGCTGCCGATTTCCACCACCTTCGTAACCCGGACGGTACTGTGATGAAAGCCAGTGAATTGCGTGAGAAGAGTGTCGAGGAGCTCAAGCAGGAACTGCTGAACCTGACCCGCGAAAAGTTCAACCTGCGGATGCAGAAGGGCACCGGGCAGCTGGCACGCCCGCACCAGATCAAGGCCGTGCGCCGCAACATTGCCCGGATCAAGACCATCCTGAACGAGAAAGCAGGTAAGACAGCATGAGCGAAGGACAGAAGACCAAGCGCACGGTCACCGGCCGTGTGATCAGCGACAAGATGGACAAGACCATCACCGTGCTGGTGGAGCGCCGGGTGAAGCATCCGGTGTACGGCAAGTACATCAAGCGTTCCACCAAGTTGCACGCCCATGACGCGAACAATGAATGCCAGATCGGGGATCTGGTCACCATCAGTGAATGCCGCCCGATCTCCAGGTCCAAGACCTGGGTTCTGGAAAAGATCGTCGAGCGGGCAGCCACGGTTTAAGGATCGCACGATCCACAGGTTCAGCGGAGACAAGCCATGATTCAGATGCAAACCATGCTCGAAGTCGCCGACAACAGCGGCGCGCGTCGGGTGCAGTGTATCAAGGTGCTCGGTGGGTCCAAGCGCCGCTATGCCGGCGTGGGCGACATCATCAAGGTGAGCATCAAGGAAGCCATTCCGCGCGGTCGCGTGAAGAAGGGCGACGTGTTCAATGCCGTGGTGGTTCGCACCCGCAAGGGCGTGCGCCGGGCCGATGGCTCGGTGATCCGCTTCGACAGCAATGCCGCGGTGCTGCTCAACAACCAGTTGCAGCCCATCGGCACCCGTATCTTCGGCCCGGTGACCCGTGAACTGCGTACGGAAAGGTTCATGAAGATCATTTCCCTGGCCCCTGAAGTTCTGTAAGGCAGAGACAAGACATGTTCAAGATCAAGAAAGGTGACGAGGTCATCGTCATCACCGGCAAGGACAAGGGCAAGCGTGGCACCGTGGTTCGGGTGATTCCCGAAACCGGTCGGGTGATCGTGGAAAACGTCAACCTGGTGAAGAAACACCAGAAGCCCAATCCCAACCTCGGGATTCCCGGCGGGATCGTCGAGAAGGAGATGCCGCTGGACGTCTCCAACGTGGCCATCTTCAACCCGGCGACCGGCAAGGCCGATCGGGTGGGCTTCAAGTTCCTCGAAGACGGCCGCAAGGTGCGCTATTTCAAATCCAACGGCGAAGTCATTGACGCCTAAACAATCCAGGTTGCAAAACGATGGCGAGATTACAGGAATTCTACAAGGACCAGGTGGTCAAGCAGCTCCAGGAGCAGTTTGGCTACAAGAGCATCATGGAGGTCCCGCGGATCACCAAGATCACCCTCAACATGGGGGTGGGTGAAGCAGTGGCCGACAAGAAGGTGCTCGAGCACGCGGTGGCCGACATGACCAGAATCGCCGGCCAGAAGCCCATCATCACCAAGGCCCGCAAGTCGGTGGCCGGATTCAAGGTGCGGGAAGGCTGGCCCATCGGCTGCAAGGTGACCCTGCGCCGGGAGCGGATGTACGAGTTCCTGGACCGTCTGATCAGCATTGCCATCCCCCGGATCCGGGACTTCCGCGGGCTCAGCCCCCGCTCCTTCGATGGGCGTGGCAACTACAGCATGGGCGTGAAGGAGCAGATCATCTTCCCGGAGATCGAGTACGACAAGATCGATGCCCTGCGTGGCATGGACATCACCATCACCACCACCGCCCGCACTGACGAGGAAGGCCGAGCGCTGCTCAAGGCGTTCAACTTCCCGCTCAAGTCATAGGTCCAGGAGAGAGACATGGCCAAGGTTTGCATGATCGAGCGCGAGAAGAAGCGCGAAAAGATGGTCAGGAAGTACGCCAAGAAGCGGGCGGAACTCAAGGCCATCATCAAGAACCCCGAAACCCCGTACGAGGAGCGCATGGCCGCGCAGGAACAGTTGCAGAAGCTGCCGCGCAATGCCTCGCCCGTACGCCAGCAGCGTCGCTGCCGCCTGACCGGCCGGCCCCATGCGGTCTACCGCAAGTTCGGCCTGTGCCGCAACAAGCTGCGTGAACACACCATGCAGGGCAACGTGCCCGGCCTGCGCAAGGCCAGCTGGTAACCGAGACTTGCAGGAGCAAAACCGATGAGTATGAGTGATCCCATCGCCGACATGCTGACCCGCATCCGCAATGCGCTGCATGCCGGCAAACCGGACGTGACCATGCCGCTGTCCAAGCAGAAGAAGGCCATCGCCCAGGTGCTGCTCGACGAGGGCTACATCGCCGCCGTCGAGGAAACCGAGTTCGAGGGCAAGCCCGGGCTGCGCGTCGGCCTCAAGTATCACGAGGGCCGGCCGGTGATCGAGAAGATCAAGCGCGTCAGCCGTCCGGGGCTGCGGATCTACAAGGGCAAGGACGAACTGCCCCGCGTGATGGGCGGCCTCGGCATCGCCATCGTCTCCACCTCGGCCGGTCTGATGACCGACCGCGCGGCCCGCAAGGCCGGGCACGGTGGGGAAATCCTGTGCACCGTACAGTAAACGACAGGTCGAAAGAACATGGCTAGAATCACCCCGCTGAACATTCCCAAGGGCGTCGAGCTGACCATCGACGGTCAGCACGTCACGGCCAAGGGCGGCAAGGGCACCCTGGAATGGACCATTCATCCGAGTGTGGAAATCGTCCGTGACGGCGACGTGCTGACCTTCGTGCCCCGCCAGGGCATGCCGGGCGCCGTGGCCCAGAGCGGCACCGCCCGTTCCCTGGTCAACAACATGATGATCGGGGTGAGCACCGGCTTCGAGAAGAAGCTGGAGCTGGTCGGCGTGGGCTATCGTGCCCAGGTCCAGGGCCGCAACCTGAACCTGACCCTGGGGCATTCGCACCCGATCAGCTACGAGGCGCCCGAGGGCATCACCATCGAGGCGCCGAGCCAGACCGAGGTGGTGGTCAAGGGCATCGACAAGCAGAAGGTGGGCCAGGTGGCCGCGGAGATCCGCGCCTTCCGTCCGCCGGAGCCCTACAAGGGCAAGGGCGTCAAGTACGCCGACGAGCACATCGTGCGCAAAGAAGCCAAGAAGAAGTAAGGGCAGGTACCGACTATGGACAAGAAAGCAATCCGACTGCGCCGCGCTCGCCGCACCCGCGCCAAGATCCGCGAACTGGCCGTGCCGCGCCTCACGGTGCACCGCACGCCACGGCACATCTACGCCCAGGTCATCGCGCCCAACGGCAGCGAAGTCATCGCGGCGGCCTCGACCGTTCAGGCCGATGTCAAGAAGGAACTCAAGAGTACCGGCAATGCCGAGGCCGCGGCCGTGGTCGGCAAGCTGATTGCCGAGAAGGCCAAGGCCGCAGGGGTCACCACGGTGGCATTCGATCGTTCGGGCTTCAAGTACCACGGCCGGGTGAAGGCGCTGGCGGATGCCGCGCGTGAAGCCGGGCTGCAATTCTAAGGGTTAAATCATGGCTGGATTCGATAAAGAACAGAACGGCGACGGCCTGCAGGAGCGGCTGGTCGGCATCCGACGCGTCGCCAAGGTGGTCAAGGGTGGCCGCATCTTCGGTTTCTCCGCGCTGACCGTGGTCGGTGACGGCCAGGGCCGGGTCGGTTTCGGCCGCGGCAAGGCCCGCGAGGTGCCGGTGGCCATCCAGAAGGCCATGGAGAACGCACGCAAGAACATGGTGCAGGTGCCCCTGAAGAACGGCACCCTGCAGTACCCGATCACCGCCGAGCACGGGGCCGCCAAGGTCTACATGCAGCCGGCCTCGGAAGGGACCGGGGTCATCGCCGGCGGTCCCATGCGCGCCGTGTTCGACGTGGTCGGCGTGCACGACGTGCTGGCCAAGTGCATCGGTTCCAACAACCCCATCAATGTCGTCCGCGCCACCATCAAGGGTCTGGCGGCCATGTCCTCTCCGGAGCTGGTCGCGGCCAAGCGGGGCAAGAAGGTCGACGAGATTCTGGACTAGACCCATGGCAGACAAAGGCAAGATCAAGGTAAAGCTGGTGCGCAGCACGAATGGCCGACTGGCCGCCCACAAGGCCTGCGTGCGCGGCCTGGGCCTGCGCCGCATGCACCAGGTGGTGGAAGTCGAGGATACTCCCTGCACTCGTGGCATGATCAACAAGGTCAGCTACATGGTCCAGGTCGTCGAGGAGAGCTGAGAAGATGCGTCTGAACACACTCAAGCCCGCCGAGGGCGCCCGCAAGCCGCGCAAGCGTGTCGGCCGCGGCATCGGATCCGGTCTGGGCAAGACGGCCGGCCGGGGTCACAAGGGCCAGAAGTCCCGTTCCGGCGGCTTCCACAAGGTCGGATTCGAAGGCGGTCAGATGCCGCTGCAGCGCCGCCTCCCCAAGGTGGGCTTCCGCTCGCGGGTCGGCATGGTGACCGATGAAATCCGCCTGCACGAGCTGAACGGGGTGGACGCCGAGGTCATCGATCTGGATGCCCTGCGCAAGGCCGGCCTCATCAACCGCAACATCCAGCGGGTCAAGGTGATGCTTTCCGGCACCATCGATAGGCCCGTGACCCTCAAGGGGATCATGGTCACCAAGGGTGCGCGCCAGGCCATCGAAGCCGCTGGCGGCAAGGTCGAAGAGTAAGCCACGGTGGGCGCCTCACGTTCCGCCATGGCCGATGCGCTGGCCGCCGGCAAGTTCACCGAGCTGCGGCAGCGGATTTTCTTCCTCATCGGCGCATTGCTGGTGTTCCGTGCAGGCTCCTTCATCACCGTCCCGGGGCTGGACCCGAACGAGCTGGAGCGGCTGTTCGAACAGCAGTCGGGCACCATCCTGTCCATGTTCAACATGTTCTCGGGCGGGGCGCTCAAACGCCTGTCCCTGTTCGCGCTGGGGATCATGCCGTACATCTCGGCCTCGATCATCATCCAGCTGCTGACCAAGGTGCATCCCAAGCTGGAGCAGTTGAGCAAGGAAGGGGCGGCCGGGCGGCGCAAGATCACTCAATACACGCGGATCGGCACCCTGGCCCTGGCCACCTTCCAGGCGCTGGGCGTCGCCGTGGCCCTGGCCCGGCAGCCGGGCCTGGTGATCATGGATCACAACACGTTCTACTTCACCACCGTGGTGACCCTGGTCACCGGGACCATGTTCCTGATGTGGCTGGGAGAGCAGATCACCGAGCGGGGGATCGGCAACGGGATCTCGATGATCATCTTCGCCGGGATCGTGGCGGGCCTGCCGCGGGCCATTGCCGGCACCCTGGAGATGGGCAACACCGGTGAGCTGAGTTACGGCTTCATCCTGGTGCTGTTCCTGCTGGCCCTGGGCGTGACCGCCTTCGTGGTGTTCATGGAGCGGGGCCAGCGGCGGATTACCGTCAACTATGCCAAGCGCCAGCAGGGGCGCAAGCTGTATGCGGCCCAGAGCAGCCATCTGCCGCTGAAGATCAACATGGCGGGGGTGATTCCGCCGATCTTCGCTTCCAGCATCATTCTCTTTCCGGCCACCCTGGCAGGCTGGTTCGGCGGGGATCCGGAGGGTCCGATGGGCTGGATGCAGGACGTGGCCACCATGCTCTCCCCGGGACAGCCGGTGTACGTGCTGCTCTACGCACTGGCGATCGTGTTCTTCTGCTTCTTCTACACGGCGTTGATGTTCAACCCCAAGGAGACGGCAGACAACCTGAAGAAATCCGGGGCCTTCATCCCCGGGATCCGCCCGGGCGAGCAGACGGCCCGGTACATCGACGGGATCATGGGCCGCCTGACCCTGGTCGGGGCCGTGTACATCACCGCGGTGTGCCTGCTGCCCGAGTTCCTGATCGTGTGGAAGAGCGTGCCCTTCTACTTCGGCGGCACCTCGTTGCTGATCATCGTGGTGGTGGTGATGGACTTCATGGCCCAGGTGCAGGCCCATTTGATGTCGCACCAGTACGAGAGCCTGATGAAGAAGGCCAACCTCAAGGGCGGCGGCGGGGCCGGCGGCCTGTTGCGATAGACCGAATACCGACATTATTGGAGTGTGAACCATGAAAGTGCGTGCATCCGTGAAGAAGCTGTGCCGGAACTGCAAGATCATCCGCCGCCAGGGGGTGGTGCGCGTGATCTGCAAGGATCCGCGTCACAAGCAGCGCCAGGGCTGACCTGCCGCCGATCGTTTGTGCAAGATTTGTTCCCGTTGGCCTTGCTCTGGCAGGGCATTTTTCGTAGAATTGCGCGTTTTCCCGGACCCTTTCGTTCCGGTGGAATGCCCAGGATTCGACTGATTCAGGAGTAACTCCATGGCCCGCATTGCAGGCATCAACATTCCGGACAACAAGCATACCGAAATCGCCCTTACGGCCATCTACGGTATCGGCCGGACCCGTGCCCGGGAAATCTGCGCCGCCACCGGCGTGCGTCCCGACGCCAAGATCCGCGATCTGGACGACAGCCAGATCGAGGCCCTGCGCCAGGAGGTGGGGAAGTACACCGTCGAGGGCGATCTGCGCCGGGAAGTGTCCATGAACATCAAGCGGTTGATGGACCTCGGCTGCTACCGCGGGATCCGCCATCGCCGGGGTCTGCCCCTGCGCGGCCAGCGCACCCGTACCAACGCCCGGACCCGCAAGGGCCCGCGCAAGCCCATCAAGCGTTAATCAGACAGGTTTCCACACATGGCAGCAAAATCTTCCGGTCGTACCCGCAAGAAGGTCAAGCGCGACGTCTCCGATGGCATCGCGCACATTCATGCCTCCTTCAACAACACCATCGTGACCATCACCGACCGCCAGGGCAATACCCTGTGCTGGGCCACGGCGGGCGGTTCCGGTTTCCGCGGCTCGCGCAAGAGCACCCCGTTCGCTGCGCAGGTGGCCGCCGAGCGGGCCGGCACCATGGCCCAGGAATACGGCATGAAAAACCTCGAAGTCAACGTCAAGGGCCCGGGCCCGGGGCGGGAGTCGGCGGTGCGTGCCCTCAATGCCAAAGGCTTCAAGATCACCAACATCAAGGACGTGACGCCCATTCCGCACAATGGCTGCCGTCCGCCCAAGAAACGTCGCGTATAAAGCGGGAGAATTACCTTGGCACGATACATCGGACCCAAATGTCGTCTTTGTCGCCGGGAAGGGGAAAAGCTCTTCCTCAAGGGCGAGAAGTGTTTCAGCAGCAAGTGCGCCATGGAGAACCGCGCCTTCCCGCCCGGCCAGCATGGCCAGGCCCGCCGTGGCCGCATGTCCGACTATGCGACCCAGCTGCGCGAGAAGCAGAAGCTGCGCCGCATCTATGGCGTGCTGGAAGACCAGTTCCGCGCCTATTACAAGGAAGCCGACCGGCGCAAGGGCTCCACGGGGGAAAACCTGCTGCAGCTGCTCGAGTCGCGCCTCGACAACGTGGTCTACCGCATGGGCTTTGGCGCCTCCCGCTCGGAAGCCCGGCAACTGGTGCGGCACAAGGCCATCACCGTCAACGGGCGCAAGGTCACCATCCCTTCCTACCAGGTGAAGGCCGGTGACGTGATCGCCGTGGACGAGAAGGCCGCCAAACAACTGCGGATCCGTGCCGCCACCGATGCGGCCACCCAGCGTGGCCTGGTGGACTGGGTCGACGTGGATCCGAGCAAGCTGGAAGGCGTGTACAAGAGCGTGCCGGAACGCAGCGAGCTGCCGTCTGACATCAACGAGCACCTGGTCGTCGAACTGTACTCCAAGTAAGCCGCCGCTAACGGCAACGATGTCGGAAAACCACAGGAACCTTTGAGAGGGCATTCATACATGCAGGCCTCAGCATCTGAACTACTTACCCCGCGGATCGTCGACATCCAGCAGATCGACACGACGCGCGCCAAGGTGACCCTCGAGCCCCTGGAGCGGGGCTTTGGCCACACCCTGGGCAATGCGCTGCGCCGCATCCTGCTCTCCTCGATGACCGGCTGTGCCATCGTGGAAGCCGAGATCGAGGGCGTGCTGCACGAGTACACCACCATCGAAGGGGTCCAGGAAGACGTGGTCGACATCCTGCTCAACCTCAAGGGCGTGGCCCTGCGCCTGGAGGGCAGCGAGAACGAAGCGACCCTGACCCTGAACAAGAAAGGTCCGGGCCCGGTCACCGCCGGCGACATCAGCCTGCCCCACAACGTGCAGGTGATCAATCCCGAGCACGTCATCGCCAACCTCACCAAGGCCGGCGAACTGAACATGACCCTCAAGGTGGCCCGGGGCCGCGGTTACCAGCCCTCGACCCAGCGGCTCACCGACGAGGACGAGGACAAGCCCATCGGCCGCCTGACCCTGGATGCCAGCTTCAGCCCGGTACAGCGCGTGGCCTACGTGGTCGACAGCGCCCGGGTCGAGCAGCGCACCGACCTGGACAAGCTGATTATCGAGCTGGAGACCAACGGCACCATCGATCCGGAAGAAGCCATCCGCAGCGCTGCGACCATTCTCCAGGAGCAGCTCTCGGCCTTCGTCGAACTGCGTGGTACTGCCCAGGAAGCCGAAGCCGAGCACGAGCCGGAAATCGATCCCATCCTGCTGCGCCCGGTGGACGATCTGGAACTGACCGTGCGCTCGGCCAACTGCCTCAAGGCCGAGCAGATTTTCTACATCGGCGATCTCATCCAGCGCACCGAGGTGGAGCTGCTCAAGACCCCGAACCTGGGCAAGAAGTCCCTCACCGAGATCAAGGACGTGCTGGCCTCCCGCGGCCTGTCCCTGGGCATGCGCCTGGAGAACTGGCCGCCGCCCAGCCTGAAGAAGAAACAGCAGGAGGAAGGTGTCGCCTGAAGGCGCCTTCTTCTCCCCAACCGTATCGCGAAGGTAGAGACTCATGCGTCACCGTAAAAGTGGTCGTAAACTGAACCGCACCAGCAGCCACCGCCAGGCCATGTTTCGCAACATGTCGGCCTCGCTGTTCAAGCACGAGATGATCCGCACCACCCTGGCCAAGGCCAAGGAGCTGCGGCGCAAGGCCGAGCCGCTGATCACCCTGGCCAAGACCGACTCGGTGGCCAACCGCCGCCTGGCCTTCGCCCGCCTGCGCGACAAGGAGGCCGTCGGCAAGCTGTTCAACGAACTGGGCCCGCGTTACCAGGAACGCCCCGGCGGCTACCTGCGGATCCTCAAGTGCGGCTTCCGCGCCGGCGACAACGCCCCCATGGCCATCGTCGAACTGGTGGACCGACCCGTTGCCGCCGAAGGCGAAACCCGGAACGAAGAGGCCGCGGCCAGCGCGTAACGGGCCGCATGACCGCTATACTCAAAACCGGGGCTTGCCCCGGTTTTTTTGTGCGCGGCTTCGGGGCTTCGAGGGAGGACGCTGGAAATGACGCAGAGGGCGCAGAGACGCAGAGAGCGCAGAGATTTGTTGATGTGTCTGATCAGGCGTGTCACCAACCTCGAGTCGGTCGGCCGGCCTGCAGGCCCACAGACGACCACATGTCGGGCTGAAGCCCGATCTACTCGAAGGTTTATCGCGGCTGAGCACCGCTCCAGCACGAACAGTCCCTATCCCGTTCTCGGCGTCCTCCGTGCCTCTGCGCCCTCTGCGTTCTTTCCAGGGAGCCAATCGAAGCCATGATCTTCCTGTTTGACGATTTCGGCTGGCAGGGCCCCTACACGGGCCAGATGAAGACGGTCCTGGCGCAGCGGGCGGCGGGGATCCCCGTGATCGATCTGATGCACGATGCGCCGGCCTTCCGGCCGCAGGCGGCCGGGGCCTTGCTGGCGGCGCTGGTGCCCTGGCTGCCGCCAGACGCGGTGGTGCTGGCGGTGGTGGATCCCGGCGTTGGCACCGAGCGGTTGCCATGCCTCGTCGAGGCCGACGGGCGCCATTTCGTCGGGCCGGACAACGGCCTGTTCGCCCGTGTGGCGCAGCGGGCGGACTCGGCACGGGCCTGGCGCATCGACTGGCGGCCGGAGACACTTTCCGCTTCCTTCCACGGCCGTGATCTCTTCGCCCCGGTGGCGGCCATGCTGGCCACCGGACAGGCCGTGGAGCGAACGCCCATCATGCTCCGGGTGCCGTCGCCGCCCGCCGCGGCAGGCGAGGGCGAAGTCATCTATATCGATGGCTATGGCAATGCCATGACCGATCTCGGCGCCGCCGAAGTCCCGCCTGCGGCCATGATCCGGGTAGATGGGCATGCGATTCGTCACGCTCGCACCTTCGGCGAGGTGCCCGCGGCTGAGGGATTTTGGTATGCCAATTCGCTCGGGCTGGTGGAAGTGGCGGTCAACCAGGGCAGTGCGGCGCAGCGCTACGGGCTTGAAATCGGTGCGCCGGTGCAGGTGGCGGGGTGAGAAAAATCCCCTGACCGGGTTGCCGGCTCCGCCGCGGTGCGGCTTGAGTCGGCCTACGGTTCGGTGGCAAGCCCGGCTGCCGCGTGATTTTCCCTCGTCCCGGTCTCCTCCAGCAGGGGAAGCAGATAGCGCCCGGTGTGGGACTCGGGATGCCGGGCGATCTCCTCGGGCGTGCCGGTGCCGACGATGGTGCCGCCCTTGCTGCCGCCTTCGGGGCCGAGATCGACGATCCAGTCGGCGGTCTTGATCACGTCCAGGTTGTGCTCGATGACCACGATGGTGTTGCCGTGGTCGCGCAGGCGGTGGAGCACGGCCAGCAGTTGCTCGATGTCGTGGAAGTGCAGGCCGGTGGTGGGTTCGTCGAGGATGTAGAGGGTGCGGCCGGTGTCGCGCTTGGACAGTTCCCGGGCCAGTTTCACCCGCTGGGCCTCGCCGCCGGAGAGGGTGGTGGCGTTCTGACCGAGGGTGATGTAGGACAGGCCCACGTCCATCAGGGTCTGCAGCTTGCGGCGCACCACGGGCACCGCGTCGAAGAACGCCAGGGCCTCTTCCACGGTCATCGACAGTACCTCGTGGATGGTCTTGCCCTTGTACTTGATCTCCAGGGTTTCGCGGTTGTAGCGCCGGCCGTGACAGACGTCGCAGGCCACGTAGATGTCGGGCAGAAAGTGCATTTCCACCTTGATCACCCCGTCGCCCTGGCAGGCTTCGCAGCGCCCGCCCTTGACGTTGAAACTGAAGCGGCCGGGGGTGTAGCCCCGGGCGCGGGCCTCGGGGGTGGCGGCAAACAGTTCGCGGATGGGGGTGAAGAGCTGGGTGTAGGTGGCCGGGTTGGAGCGCGGCGTGCGACCGATGGGGCTCTGGTCGATGTCCACCACCTTGTCGAACTGGTCGAGGCCGGTGATCGCCTCGCAAGGGGCCGGCTCCTCGGTGCTGCCGTTGATGTGCCGGGCCGCGTAGCGGTAGAGGGTGTCGTTGATCAGGGTGGACTTGCCAGAGCCGGAGACGCCGGTTACCGCGGTCATCAGGCCCACCGGGATCTGTACGTTGACCCTGCGCAGGTTGTTGCCGCTGGCGCCGAGGATGCTGATCTGACGGGCCGGATCCCGCGGCGTGCGTTCGGCCGGCACGGCGATGACCCGTCGGCGCGAAAGATACTGGCCGGTGAGCGAGGCCGGATTGCCCATGATCTCCTCGGGCGTGCCCTGGGCGACGATCCGTCCGCCGTGGATGCCGGCGCCGGGGCCGATGTCCACCACGTGATCGGCGCTGAGGATGGCTTCCTCGTCGTGCTCCACCACGATCACCGTGTTGCCCAGATCCCGCAGGTCGCGCAGGGTGTTGAGCAGACGGGTGTTGTCCCGCTGATGCAGGCCGATGGAGGGTTCGTCGAGGATATACATCACGCCCACCAGGCCGGCACCGATCTGGCTGGCCAGGCGGATGCGCTGGGCCTCGCCGCCGGAGAGGGTGTCGGCGCTGCGATCCAGGGTGAGGTATTCCAGGCCCACGTTGACCAGGAAGGCCAGCCGTTCGCGGATCTCCTTGACGATCCGCTCGGCGATCTTGCCGCGCCGGCCGGGCAGGCGAAAGTCGCTGAAGAAGGTCAGGGCTTCGTCGATGGGCAGGGCGGTGATCTCGGGCAGGCTGCGTCCGCAGACGAAGACGTTGCGGGCGGCCTCGTTGAGGCGGGTGCCGCCGCAGTCGGGACAGGGCTGCTGGCTGAGGTAACGGGCCAGTTCCTCGCGCACGGCGTTGGACTCGGTTTCCCGGTAGCGGCGCTGCATGTTGTTCAGAATGCCCTCGAAGGGCTGGACCTTGCGGTAGGCGCCGCCGCGCTCGTTGTAATAGACGAATTCGATTTCCTCGTCGCCGGAGCCGTACAGGATCACGTTGCGGACCTTCTTCGGCAGCTTGCGGAAGGGGGTGTCCATGTCGAAGCCGTAGTTCTCGGCGAGGGAGGCGAGCATCTGGAAATAGTAGGCGTTGCGCCGATCCCAGCCGCGGATGGCGCCTTCGGCCAGGCTGAGTTCGGGACGGCTGACCACGCGCTCCGGATCGAAGAACTGCTGGTGGCCGAGGCCGTCGCAGGTGGGGCAGGCCCCGGCGGGGTTGTTGAACGAGAAGAGGCGCGGCTCAAGCTCTGATAGTGAGTACCCGCAAACGGGGCAGGCATAGCGGGCCGAGAAAACCAGATCCTCCCGTTCGCCATCCAGCCAGGCGATCCGGGCGATGCCCTCGCCCAGGGCCAGCGCCGTCTCGAGGGAGTCGGCGAGGCGGGTCTTGAGGTCGGGGCGCACCTTGAAGCGGTCCACCACCGCTTCGATGGTGTGCTTGCGGCGCTTGTCGAGTTTCGGCACGTCGTCCAGTTCCACCACCTTGCCGTCCACCCGGGCCCGCACGTAGCCCTCGGCGCGCAGGCGCTCGAAGACGGCCTCATGCTCCCCCTTGCGGGCGTCCACCAGGGGCGCCAGCAGCATCAGCCGGCTGCCCTCGGGCAGGGCCAGGATCGTGTCCACCATCTGGCTGACGGTCTGGGCGTCGAGCACCGTGCCGTGCTCGGGGCAGCGGGGCTCGCCGGCCCGGGCGAACAGCAGGCGCAGGTAGTCGTAGATCTCGGTGATGGTGCCCACCGTGGAGCGGGGATTGTGGGAGGTGGACTTCTGCTCGATGGAGATGGCCGGCGACAGGCCCTCGATGTGATCGATGTCGGGCTTTTCCATCACCGACAGGAACTGCCGGGCGTAGGCCGAGAGGGATTCCACGTAGCGCCGCTGGCCCTCGGCGTAGATGGTGTCGAAGGCCAGCGACGACTTGCCCGAGCCCGACAGGCCGGTGATCACGATCAGCCGGTCCCGCGGCAGGTCGAGATCGAGGTTCTGCAGATTGTGGGTGCGCGCCCCGCGCAGGCGGATGGTATCCATGGAAAGGTACCGCAAAGAGGAAAACGCACCATTTTACGACTTCGGGGGCCCGAACGGCCAGTCGTAGTTTGGTAGCGGGGAGCGGGTGGCGGGTGGCTGGGAAAACCGGGAACCCAGCTACCCGCCTCACAGGTTCTGCGTGGCCCAGTTCACCGCCTGGGTGCGGTTGGAGACGTCCAGTTTCTTGTAGATGTGGTAGATGTGGGTCTTGATGGTGTGCACCGAGAGGCTGAGCTCGGCGGCGATGTCGGTGTTTTTGGCACCGGTGGCCAGCAACTGCAGGATCTCCAGCTCGCGGGTGGTGAGCAGGTCGTGTTCGCGCAGCATGATCCGGTGGCTGGAGGTGTTGCTGGTGAGATAGCGGCTCATCACCTTGCGCGGGAACCACAGATCACCATTGAACATGGCCAGCACGCCCTTGGCGATGTGGTCGTGGTCGTCGTCCTCGTAGAAGATGCCGCTGATCTCGGGCGGGCCGGTCATGCGTTCCAGGCTGGTGTCGTGATGGGCATTGAGGAAAGCGTACATGAGCTGTTTCTTGCCCGACTTGCGGCACTGCACGAGAATGTCGAGGGCGATGCCGGGGTGGTCCTCCATGGCGTCGATGAGCACCAGCCCGCTCTTGGCATTGAACTTGAGGGTGGGCCGGGAGCGGCCGTCTTCGGTGGCCACATGTACACGGCCGCCGGTCGCCGTCTCGAGATGCCTGGCCAAATCCTGGTAGCGTTCGGCATCGGTACCAACGATGTTGATCCAGCGTCCTGCTAACATGATGCAAACCTCATTCAGGATCTCCGTGGCCGTCAGCAGGTTGTCGAAAAAACCGGGTTTTCAACAGCCTGTGGGGGAACCGCGCCGGCAGGGCAGGCATGCCAAGTCCCTGCGCGGATTCCGGAAATGCGTGACCCGACAATATAGGCAGCTTTGTCGGGCACGACAAGACTTCGTTCACAAAATACGAAATCTTCCTGAGCATCGGGAGCACTTTTCGTTCTCTGCCACCCGCCGATGCAGGAAGTATAGTCGAGGGACGGGACAACGGCGGAGGCCGGGAATCTGCTAGAATGCGCCTTTCCCGTTTTCCTGCGTGCTGCTCATGAGTTCGTCCACCCTGACCCCTGCCGAACGTCGTATCGCCTATGCCATGGCCGGCATCTTCAGCACCCGCATGCTGGGATTGTTCCTGATCGTGCCGGTTTTCGTGGAATACTCCCGTAGCCTGCGAGGATATACGCCGGCGCTGGCGGGTTTCGCCATCGGCGTCTATGGCCTGGCCCAGGCCCTGTTGCAGATTCCCCTCGGGCGGCTCTCCGATCGGCTGGGACGCAAGCCGGTGATCGTCGCCGGTCTGTTGGTGTTCGCCCTGGGCAGCGCGGTGGCGGCCCTCTCCGACACCATGACCGGGGTCATCGTGGGCCGGGCCCTGCAGGGGGCCGGCGCCATCGCCTCGGCCGTGCTGGCGCTCACCGCCGATCTCACCCGCGAGGAGCACCGGGTGAAGATCATGGCCTTCATCGGCATGAGCATCGGCCTCTCCTTCGCGGTGGCCATGGTGCTGGGGCCGCTGCTGCATCATTACCTGGGGCTGTCGGGCCTGTTCTGGATCATCGCCGGCCTGGCGCTTCTGGGAATCGCCATCGTGCTGTTCGTGGTGCCGACCCCCGTGCACAGCCGTTTTCACCGTGACACCGAGGTGGAAACCGGATGGATCGGCCAGGCCCTGCGCAATCCCCAGCTGCTGCGGGTGGATTTCGGCATCTTCGCCCTGCATGCGGCGCTGATGGCCACCTTCGTGGTGGTGCCCGGCCTGCTGGTGCAGGCGGGGCTGGGGGTGGAGCGCCACTGGCTGGTGTATCTGCCGGTGATGGTGGCGGGCATGGGGCTGATCGTGCCGTTCATCATTCTGGCGGAAAAGAAACGCCGCCTGAAAGGCGTGCTGATCGGCGCCGTGGCCACCCTGCTGCTGGCCGAGCTGGGCCTGGCTCTGCTCGAGTCCCGCTTCGGCGGCGCTATGGCGGGTCTGGTGTTCATGCTATTGTTGTTCTTCGCCGCCTTCAACCTGCTCGAGGCCATGCTCCCCTCGCTGGTGGCCAAGCTGGCGCCCGCGGCCCACAAGGGCACGGCCATGGGGGTGTACACCACGGCCCAGTTCCTGGGGGTCTTCGCCGGCGGCAGCCTGGGCGGCTGGCTCCTGCAGCATGCAGGCAGCGAAGGGGTGTTTCTGGGTACCGCCACGCTTGCCGGAATCTGGCTGCTGCTGGCCCTGAGCATGGCCCGGCCGCCCCATGTACAGACCCGCCTGCTCAATGTCGGGCCGCAGGACGTGTCCGCGGCACGCCGGCTGGCCGAGCGCCTGGGCGAGGTCAGGGGGGTAGTGGAAGTGACGGTGATCCCCGAGGATGGCGTGGCCTACCTCAAGGTGGACAGCCGCACACTGGACGAGGCGGCCCTGGCCAACCTGCCTGCGGCCCGTGATGCCGCCTGAGGCGGGATACCCACGGTACACATTGCGATTCACGACGAGACGAGAGGAAAAGACGATATGGCATCCAGGGGTGTGAACAAGGTCATTCTGATTGGCAATCTGGGCAAGGATCCGGACGTGCGCTATTCCCCCAGCGGCAGCGCGGTCACCAACATCACCGTGGCGACCTCCGAAACCTGGAAGGACAAGAACACCGGCGAGCAGAAGGAGAAGACCGAATGGCACCGGGTGGTGTTCTTCAACCGCCTGGCCGAAATTGCCGGCGAATACCTGAAAAAGGGCTCGAAGGTCTACATCGAGGGCCGGCTGCAGACTCGCAAGTGGCAGGATCAGAGCGGCAACGATCGCTACACCACCGAGATCGTCGCCAACGAGATGCAGATGCTCGACAGCCGCGGCGGGGGCAGCGCCAACTTCAACCAGGACAACGGCCAGACGGCACAACGCAATGCCCCGGCCGCCGCGCCGGAGCCGGTGGCGGCCAGCGGTGGTGCCGACTTCGACGACGACATTCCGTTCTAGAAACCGTTTCAAACATTCGCCTGCTTTTGCTTTGACTGAACCAGGAACTGGACCGACCTCAGGGGCTCTGTGCCAACAACAAGCGATGGTCCCAGCATGTCGGAACGGTTGTTTGGCAGTTATCGATCTAGAATGCTGTGCAAAAGGCCGGTTATCTGACCGGCCTTTTGCCTTTTCGGGCCGGCGCATTGATTTTGCCGACGGCCATCGCCATGTGAGAGACGATCGGCTGGAAAAAAGGAGCGAAAGGTGACGGGCGAAAACGCACAGCGCATGCTGACGGTCGGGATCTTCGACAACCCGGCGCAGGCGCAACAGGTGGTGGAGCGGCTCATCGACGAAGGTTTTCCCATGGATCAGCTTTCCTTGCTGGGCCGAGCGGGGCAGGGGAGCGGTGACGACGTGCTGGGGGTGTCCTATCACGGTACCGGCGAGAAAATGAAGGTGTGGGGCGAGCACGGGGCCTTCTGGGGAGCCCTATGGGGGCTGCTGGCCGGCGCGACGGGGATGTTCGTCCTGCCGGGGCTCGGGCCCCTGCTGGCGGCCGGCCCCGTCGTGGAGGCCCTGGCCGGCGCCCTGGCGGGCGCGGTGGTGGCCGGGGGCGCCATGGCCGGCGCCGCGGCCCTCAGCGAACTCGCCACGGCCCTGCACCGCATCGGCCTGCCGCCCGAGGCCGTGACCCGGATCGAGAAGGCCATCGATGCCGGCAAGCCGGTGGTGATCCTGCACACCGACGCGGCGCACACGGAGAAATGGGATCGGCTGCTGCGCTGGGGTGGCGCCGATCCGGTCCTGCATCTGACGGCCATCGGGGGTGAACATGCAGCGTGAACTGGCCCGGCAATTCCTGCACGACATGATCCTGGCCCGGGAATTCGAGCAGGCGGCGGCCGATCAGTATCAGGCCGGCAATATCGCCGGCTTTCTGCACCTGTATCCGGGCGAGGAGGCGGTGGCGGTGGGCAGCCTGCGGGCGGCCGATGCGGGGGACTACGTGGTCAGCACCTACCGGGAACACGTGCATGCCCTGGTCAGGGGCGTGCCGGCGCGGGCGGTGATGGCGGAGCTGTTCGGCAAGGCCACCGGCTGCTCCGGGGGCTATGGCGGCTCCATGCACCTGTTCGACCGCGAGCGGCGCTTTCTGGGCGGCTATGCCATCGTCGGCGAGACCTTTCCCGTGGCCATCGGCGTGGCCTACTGGCTGCGCATGAACAACCGCAACGACGTGGTCTACTGCTTCTTCGGCGATGGCGCCGCCAACCAGGGCACCTTCCACGAATCCCTCAACATGGCGGCCCTGTGGAAACTGCCGGTGCTGTTTCTCTGCGAGAACAACCATTACCAGATCGGCACCGAGATCCACCGCCACACGGCGGTGCCCGAGATCTGGCGCCATACCACGCCCTACGGCATTCCCGGCAAGCGGGTGGATGGCATGGACGTGGAGGCGGTGTATGCGGCCACCCGCGAGGTACTGGAGTTCGTGCGTGCCGGCAACGGGCCGATGCTGCTGGAATGCGACACCTACCGGTATCGCGGCCACTCCATGGCCGACAGCGGCGCCTACCGTTCCACGCTCGAGGTGCAGGAGCTGATGGCCCGAGATCCCGTGAAAAGCTTCCGCCAGCGCGCCCTCGAACAGGGCTGGGTGAACGAAGAGGATCTGACCGACATCGAGAACGCGGCGCAGCGCAGCGTCGAGGATGCCGTGCGTTTTGCCGCCGAGAGCCCCGAGCCAGACGACGTACGCAAGGACGTCTATGCCGAACCCTTCCATCTTTACGGAGGATCCCGCTGATGCGTACGCGCCATGCCAATCTCGGCCACGAGCCGGTGACCGTTCGAGCCCGGGAGCTGAAGGTCTGGGAAGCGCTCAATCTGGCGCTGGACGAGGCCATGGCCACCGACGAGGCGGTCTTCATCCTGGGCGAGGACGTGGGCCTGTACGGCGGCAGCTACCGGGTCACCCAGGGGCTGTACGCCAAATACGGCGAATGGCGGGTGCGCGACACGCCCATCTCCGAGAACAGCTTCACCGGTCTGGGGGTGGGCGCAGCCCTGGTGGGCGGCCGGCCGGTGGTGGAGATCATGACCGTCAACTTCGCCCTCCTGGCGCTCGACGCCATCATCAACATGGCCGCCAAGCTGCGTTACATGTCCGGCGGCCAGTTCACCGTCCCCCTGGTGGTGCGCATGCCGGGCGGGGTGGCGAAGCAGCTCGCCGCCCAGCATTCCCAGCGCCTGGAACACACCCTGCTCAACGTGCCGGGCCTGCGGGTGGTGGTGCCGGGCACGCCCCAGGACAGTTACTGGCAACTGAAGCAGTCCATCGACTGCGACGATCCGGTGATCGTGCTGGAGCACGAACTGCTCTACAACGAAACGGGCCTCTTCGATGCCGAGGCCGAGCCCCTGCCGCTGCATTCGGCGGCAGTGCGCCGGGAAGGACGCGATCTCACCCTGATCGCCTGGCACCGGATGGTGCCCGTGGCCCTGCAGGCGGCCGAAACCCTGGCCGCCGAAGGCATCGAGGCGGAAGTAATCGATCTGCGCAGCCTGCGGCCGCTGGACCTGCCCGCCCTGGTGGCCTCGGTAAACAAGACCCATCACGCCCTGGTGGTGGAAGAGGACTGCCGTTTCGCCGGCGCCGGCGCCGAGATCGCCGCCAGCCTCCACGAAGCGGCCTTCGGCGCCCTGGACGCGCCGGTGGAACGGGTCGCGGGACTCGACGTGCCCACCCCCTACAACGGCCTGCTGGAGCAGGCTTCCATCCCCGATGCGGCGGCGGTGGTGGGCACGGCCCTGCGGCTCCTCACGCCGCGGGTGGAGGAATGAGCGAAGAGGTCGCTTGACAAGAACGAACGTTCATTCTAATCTCGACACATGAACGCCAGACACGCGACGGCCCTGAATCCGGCCCGGGAGCGGGTGCTCGACGCGGCCATGCGGCTGTTCACGCGGCAGGGATATTTCAACACCTCGATCCCCGACATCGTGCGGGTCTCCGGCGTGAGCACGGGATCCATCTATCACCATTTCGGCGACAAGGAAGGGATTGCCCGGGCGCTGTTCGAGGCCCTGGTGAACCGGATGGAGGCGGAGTTCGATCGCATCGACCGATCGCATGACACGGCCGCGGCTCGCTGCCGCTCGGTTATCGAGCTGCTGTTCCGAATCACCGAGGACGAGCCGGACGTGATGACCTACATGCTCTTCGTCAAGCACCGTGAGTTCATGCCCGAGATGGCTCCCGTGTGTTCTTCCCAGCCGTTCCGGCACATGCGGCGGATGGTGGAACAGGGCATGGACAGTGGCGAGTTCCGCCGCCAGGATCCCATGGTGGCGGCGGCGACGGTCTTCGGGGGGGCGTTGCGGCTGATCAACCTGCGCCTGGACGGGATCCTGGAGCGACCGTTGCAAGAGTATCTCGACGAAGTCTGGGACTGCGCCTGGCGGGCCGTGTCCGGCACATGAGCAGAAACTGACCGGTAGGCCGGGGAAACCGGCCTTTTTCTTCACCAACGACTAGAACGAATATTCGTTCGAGGAGGCGTATCATGCAATCCATGGCCATCGTGGTAAGAGACGATTCCTACGACAAGCTGCTCACGCCCTTCGCCTTCGCCTATCTGCAGGCGTCGGAGGGCTGCGACGTGGACATGCTGTTCGTCAACTGGGCGGTACGGGCGCTCACCGAGGAAGGCGCCAGCGCGATCCGCATCCAGGGGGATCACGCCGATCAGGATGCCTGGGTTCGGGAGCAGGTGGCCAAGGCCGGCCTGCCGGCGGAGATTCCGGATCTCATCCGGGCACTCAAGGCGACGGGCAAGGTGAACTTCTACGCCTGCAGCCTGGCGGCGAGCATCTTCGGCGTCAACGAGGACAACCTGCTGCCGGAAGCGTCGGGGATTGTCGGTGCTTCCTGGTTCGTCAACGAAAAGGCCGCCCAGGCGGATCACTGCCAGTATTTCTGAGGAGTGGGCCATGACGAAGCGAACGATTTTGGACACGTCGGGCAAGTGCTGCCCCATGCCCATCGTGGAACTCAACCGGGCCATGGGCCGGTTGGCTGCCGGCGACGAGCTGGAAGTGCTGGCCACCGATCCCGGTACCCGGACCGACATTCCGGCCTGGTGTGAACGCACCGGCAACGCGTTGCTCGAGACCTCATCCATGGAAGGCGGTTTCCGCTACGTGTTGCGCAAGAAATAACCCCCCATCGCCAGGGAGGGCCATTTTTGCGTACCATTGACTCCTCGACGAAGGAGATCGCGCTTGGAATTCTTCACCCGGATCACGACCCCCATCGATGCCGAAGCGCTGCAGGCCCGGCTGAGCGTCGCGGCCTTGCCCGAGTGGTGCGCCTCCATTCATGCCGTGCGTGAGGCCGCAGAGCGGGAAGGGGAGATCGAGACGGTGTGGGGCGTGTTCCGGGTGACACGGGAGGTCATCCGTGGCGG
>JALSSV010000004.1 GCA_026984045.1 Chromatiales bacterium
ACCGCCTTCCTTGGTGGCCTGCTCGCCCGCCGACTCGGCCTGCCACCCCTGGTCGGGTATCTGCTCACGGGTTTTGGCCTCTATGCAGCCGGGGCGCGCATGACCCCGGTGTTGAAGGAATTCGCCGAACTCGGCATCACCCTGCTGCTATTCAGCATCGGCCTCAAGCTGGAGGTGCACAAGCTGCTGATGCCCCAGATCTGGGCCGTGGGCGCTGCGCACATGCTGCTGATGATCGCCCTCGGCGCCGGCTTCCTGCTGCTGCTCGGCCACTTCGGCACCCGCGGACTTGTCGGCCTGCCGGGCGACGCCCTGCTCCTGCTGGCCTTCGGCCTGAGCTTTTCCAGCACCGTGTTCGCCATCAAGGTTCTCGAGGAAAAGGGGGAATCGTCCTCCCTCTATGCCCGGATCGCCATCGGCGTGCTGATCATCCAGGACATGGCCGCCGTCATCTTCCTGGGCGCCTCTACCGGCAAGGTGCCCTCCGTCTGGGCGCTGGGCCTGTTGCTGCTGATCCCGCTGCGCCCTGTCCTGCAACGCCTGCTCGAGGCCAGCGGGCGTGGGGAACTGCAGATCCTGTTCGGCCTGACCCTGGCGCTGGGCGGCGCCCAGTTGTTCGAAGGGCTTGGCATCAAGGGCGATCTGGGTGCACTGATCCTTGGCGCGTTGCTGGCCGGGCATGGGCGCAGCGCCGATCTGGCCCGTCAACTCATGGGCTTCAAGGATCTGTTCCTGGTCGGCTTCTTTCTCGGCATCGGCCTGTCGGCCCCGCTGACCACCGACGATCTGCGAGTGGGTCTGATGCTGCTCCTGCTGATTCCGCTCAAGAGCCTGCTCTACTTTGCACTGTTCGCCCTCTCCCGACTGCGCGTGCGCACGGCCTTTCTGGCCAGCACCAGCCTCGCCAACTTCAGCGAGTTCGGCCTCATCGTGCTGGCCATCGGCGTCCAGCAGGGGCTCGTCGGAGCCCAGTGGCTGGTCACGGTGGCCATCGCCCTGTCTCTCTCCTTCATGCTGGCCGCGCCGCTCAACGGCCTCGCCTACAACCGCTATCCGCAACTGCGCGGCTGGCTGCGCCGCTTCGAGAACCCGCGCCACATCCCCGAGGAGGCCGACATCGTGCCGGGAGACGCCCGGGTGCTGATCTTCGGCATGGGGCGCGTGGGCACGGGCGCATATGACAACCTGCACGAACTGATGGACCATCCCGTGCTGGGCGTGGATCAGAACGAAAAGGTGGTCGCCAGCCATCAGGCCGCCGGCCGCAACGTGATTCGGGGCAGCGCCACCGATCCGGAATTCTGGGACCGCATGCACCTCGATGAAGGGAAGACCCGGTTCATCCTGCTGGCCCTGCCCCACGTGCAGGAAAACCTCTTCGCCATCCGCCAGATCCGGGACCACGGCTTCACCGGCAAGGTGGCCGCCACGGCCAAGTACGACGAAGACATCACCACCCTGCGCCAGGCCGGCGTGGACGCGGCGTTCAACCTCTATGCCGAAGCCGGCGCCGGCTTCGCCGAGCGGGTGCTGCGGGATCTTTCGTTGCAGAGCACGAACCGGACAGACACAAGGTAGACCGCCGCCGCACTCCGCAACCGGAAAACGGCGTCCGACACACGATCCCGTTCAGCGGTTCCTTCCCTTCCCTGCATCCCGGCAGATGCCGGCAGGCGCCTGTACCAGACCCGCGCCGAAGATCGGATCGGGACCGGGCCTGCCCAGATCCAGTGCGCGCTCGCGCAGGATCCGGCGAAGCCCGCTGGCGGTCAGTCGGGAGTTTTGCCACCAATGGCGCGCCGCCAGGCCCGTGACGTAGGGGGCCGCATAGGAAGTGCCGCTGGCGTAAGCCCCGCCCCCGGCCCGCGCCACCCAGACATCCACGCCCGGCGCGGCCAGATCCAGATGCGCACCACGCACGGCGTTGGCGTAGATGCGCCGATCCGCATCCACCGCCGTCACGCTCAGCACCTCGGGCCAGGCGGCAGGATACCGGGGCGGTGCCCGCGGACCGGCATTCCCGGCCGCGGCGACGATCAGGCGATCCTGCCGCGCAAGCTGCGCGATGGCGCGGCGCAATATGCGGTTGCGCGGACCGGCCAGGCTGAGGTTGAGAATCCGCGCCCTTTTCCCTGCCAGAAAATCCAGGCCACGAACGATGCCCGACACCGTGGCGTCGATGCGACCCTGGCGCATCTCGAAGACCGCCGCCACCCATAACGTCGCGCCCGGCACGAGGCCAGCCAGGGGGCCGGCATCGGCGCGCCCCACCAGCAGGGCGGCCATGGCCGTGCCGTGGTCGCGGGGCGCGGCAACGCCGCCCCGCGCCACGAACAGGCGCTGGCGGATGTCCTGTCCAGCCAGGGCAGGGTGGGATGCGTCCACGGCCGAATCCAGCAGTCCGATGCGCAAGCCACGCCCGCAATCCGGCGCAGGGCTGCCGGCCCGCACCAGGTGTCGGCCATAGGTTCGGGGGTCCGCTGCCTGCAACCGGTAGCGGTGATTGAGATCGAAATCCGCTTGCGGGAATGCCCGGCGCAGGCGGGCCAGCCAGGCCCGCGCATCGCTGCCGGGCGGCAGACGGAAACGGATCACCACCATGCCCAGCGCCCGCAGCACCTGCTGATCGCGTACCCGAACGCCCTCCGCGGCCAGCGACCGCCGCAGACTTTGCGCCTGCCGCAGGCTCTCGCTGAAGGCCAGGATTTCGCCCGGCACCGCCCGGGCATCGGTCGGCCAGGCCGGCGGCAGGGCGAGGGACGGCGGCGGCCCCGCCCCGGCGCGGCGGCCACCCGAGCCGGTTCGCCGTCCCTCCCCCGTCCCGTTGCGCCCCGGCATCGGCAAGGAAGCGGCGCGTTCGGCGGGGTTGCCCGTCCCCTCCGGCGCAGCGGCGCCGTCGGCGGGCGGCCATCCCGCCCATGAACGGCCCGTCGGATCGGTACTCGCGATGACGGTGGGCGCCGCCAGCAACAGGGCCGGGAGCACGAACCGCAGCCATCCCGCCCCCCTGCTTCTTGCGGATTGGCGGCGGCGCAACTCAGTCCCGGGCGGCATGTTCGATCAGATCCTGCCTGCGGCGCAGGATCGCCAGCGCCGCCTCCGGATCCGCCTCCGGCGCAAGCCGGATGCGATAGACCCCCAGGGCCCCCGGCCCGCTCACGATCTGTGCCGGCAGGGATTGCAACAACGCCCGGATCGCGCTCTCGGTCGCCTGGGGCCGGAAACGCACCTGCAGAAGCCGCCCTGCGTGAACCTGACCGGCCGGTTGGTAGGCCGCCTCGTCCGTGTGCCGGAACAACAACACGCCCTGCACCATCACCACCGCCAGGCTGGCCGCCAGGGCCCACGGCAACCAGCGCCGTGCCCGGGCCGGTTTGCGCAGTGCCGACTGCAACCGGCGCCAGCCCGTTTCGCCGATCGGCGCCGGCGACTCGGCCGCCCGAATCCCGGCATGCAGGGCCTGCAGGAAAGCCAGCTCGTCCCGGCATGCGCCGCAGGCCGACAGATGCGTGGCAACCCGGGCCTGCTCTTCGGCCTCGAGCGTGCCATTGGCGAAAAAGGGCAGCAATTCGATGGGATGTTCCTGCTCGGCTTGCATGTCGGTCACCTCATGCCGTGTCCGGATCCCCGGCGGCGCCCACGGCGGCCAGGCAGCGTTTCATCTGCCGCCGCGCATGCAGCATGCGCGTTTTCACCGTGCCCGTGGGGCAGTCCAGGATCGCGGCGATTTCGGGATAGGACAGTTCCTGGAAGAAGGCCAGGTGCATGACCTGCCGGTGGATCACCGACAGCCGCTCCAGGCAATAGCGCACCCAGCGTGCGCTGGCGGCCGCCGCCAGGGCCTCCAGCACCCCTTCGGGTTCCGCCGGCAGGCTGTCCGGTTCCGTTCCGGTCTCCCGCTCGCGGTGACGGGACACGACGCGCAGCCGGTCGAGGATCTTGTGGTGGGCGATGCCCAGCAGCCAGGTCCGCACCCGTGAACGGCCCCCATAGGTATCCGCCTTCTGCCAGACCTCCAGCATGACCTCGTGCACGAGATCCGCGGCCTCTGCGGGCTGCTCCAGGCGCCGCAGGGCGAACGCGTACACCACCGGGGCATAGGTGTCGTAGAAACCGCGCATGGCCGCTTCTTCGCCGCGGGCGATGGCCTCCAGCCAGGCCGCATGGGGATCGGCCTTCGCGCCGACCATCACGGCAACCCCTGCATGCCGGACGACTCCCAGGTGCGCCAGGCGCTGGCGGCGATCCGTCGGCCGTCCGCCGCCACGGCCACCAGGCGCCAGCGGTAGCGGCTGCCCGGGTCGAGATGGGGAACGATCAGGGCGGACAGACGCAGACGATCGCGCTGGCCGTCCACTTCCATCCCCGCCCGGGGTGGCCGGTTCCGCTCCGCGCCGGCCGCCTGGAATTCGAGCCGGTAGCGCGCCGCGCCGGCCACCGGCCGCCAGCGGACCGAGTCGCCGGCCGCCAGCGGCTCGCCCGGCGCCGGCGTCAGAATGTCGATGGGGGCCAGGCGGCTGTCCGTTGCCGTGTGAACGTAGTATTGCAGCACGATGGGCGTGTCGGTGACCGCCGGTTGCAAGACTCGCAGGCGCAGCAGGTACAGACCCGGCAGGCGGGTAGGCAGGGGCGGACTGTCGAGACTGGCGGCACCGCCTCCGAACAGGGGCCGTCGTACGATGCGCAAGGCCCGGAACACGGGGCTGCCGCTCGCGCTGGTCGGATCGGCCAGCTCCCACACCGCCTGCAACTGCCCGCTGCCGCTGAAGCGCAGCGTGGCCCGCGCCCGCAGGGGCTCGCCCACGGCAACCTGCCTGCGCACGGTGTCGTCGGCGAAGGCCAGACGCAGGGAATCGATGGCGAAACCGGCCGCCCCGGCACCGCTCAGGTCGAGCATTGCCGTCCCGCCGAGGGCGCCAGCCGTGCCGCTGCCGTCGCGAAAGTCGCGGCGGTAATACAACCGCCGGACCCCGTTGTCGAACGCCCGCAGCATCACCGCCGCGGGGATCGCCAGCGTCTCTGTCAGTTGCAGGGTCTGCCCCCCGGCGCCGGAGGCCGAGATCTGACGCGGCACCACCAGGTACACGTTCCCCCCACCGTCTTCGACGATCCCCTGATCGGATTGCACATAGGGTCCGCTGTCGGTGCGCACGCGCCAGCGCAACTCCAGGCGCGCGCTGCGGTTGAAGGCCACGTTGGCCTGCGCGGGCGTCACCTGCACGGAAGTCACCGCCGCGAAGGCCGGCGCCAACCCGCCCATGCCCAACCCCAGGGCCATCACCCCGGCCAGGCGCTGCCACCCTTGCCTTTGATTCGCCGTCATCGTCACCCTCCCGAACGGGCAAGGCCCGTGCGCATGCCCAGATAGATCTGGCGTGCCGCCGCCGTCTCCGGCCCTGCCTCGCTCCAGTTGGCGTTGACGAAAAACTGCAATCCCGCCCACGCCCCGCGCGCTTCGCGCACCTGGTAGGCCAGCATCAGACCCAGCGTCCGGGTGCGGCTGTCACCGCCGCCATCGGCGAAGACATAGCGTGCATCGCTGTATTCCAGCGAACCGGACAGGGTCTCCAGACTCAGGCTCGCCGACAGGCCCAGCACCTGGTCCCGGCGCTCTGCCCCGCTGTGACGATCCCGCGCGCGGCCGATCTGCAGACTCGGACCGAGATACACCGCCTCACCCACCGGCAGTTCCAGCGCCAGGCCCAGCAAATCGTCCCGGGTGTCCGCCTGGGTGCCTGCGCGATCGTCGAAGCGGTTGTGACGATAATCCACCGACCAGCGCCAGGCTCCCGGTGCGAAGGCCGCGGCGAAATAGAGATCCTGGCTGCGGTTGTCCGTGGGAGTACCGGAGAACCCCGCGCCATCGGCGATCTGCCGGTTCGCATTCCAGGCCAGATCGAGGCTATAACTCGGGTTGGCGAACCAGCCGCCCGCACCCGGCGTTTCCGGCACCCAGCGCAAGCGGGCCTGCAACACGCGGCTCTCCACCACCGGCAAGTCGGCCAGACCGTTCACGTTGTCCCGCTCCAGGGCCGCCGAAAACGCCGTTTCCAGGCCACCCCGCCGCACTTGGGCGCTGGCGACCAGGCTGCGCCGATCCCCGGGCAACCCCGGATTGGCCAGGCTGCGAAAGAAACTGCCAATCTGCCGGTAGTGCAAGCCGACGTTCCAGTCCAGCGCATCCTGCGGTGGCGGAGCATACTGGGCGAAAAACTGCAGGGCCGAGTCCGCATGGGGTGCCAGGGTCCCGCCCGTTCCATCGTAGTCGAAACGGCTGCGGGCGTATTCGCCGTACAACCGCAACCGTCCCTGCAACCGATAGGTGTCCGCCGCCACCATCCAGGCGTCTCCGCCCGCCGTCGAGTCCGTGCCGGCCTCGTCGCCCAGTTCGGCCGCCCCCTCGTCGCCACCGCGGGACCGCAACCATTCACCGCGCAACACCAGGCGCCGGGGCGTCTCCGGCCAGGGCACATACTGGAAGGCCATGCCTTCGGTCAGTCGATCCCGGTGCGCCAGTCCCAGGGGATCGTCGAACCCGGCCTGGGTCCGGGTATGCTGGGCATAGGCGCCGAACCATGCCGAATCCCGCCGGATCCCCACCGACAGGCCGCGACGCAGAAATCCCTGGCGGATCAGACTGTCTCCCGGCAGGGCATGCTGACCCAGTTGCACCTGGTGCCGGCCCGCGTGGTCTCCGGCGCTCAGCAACAGATCGGTCAACTGGGCCGGATCCTCTTTCAAGGAACCGTCGTACATCCCCCCCACGCGCGAATTGAACTGGTATCGCGCGTCGCGCCATTGCGAGTCCAGCTCCAGGCTGGCCTGCGCCACGCTCATCGCCGGCGGCGGCGACAGATTTGCCGTCGACACCCGGCGCTGCGCCGCCCCCTCCAGCGCCACCCGATAGGTCCGTTCCGCAGCGGCCGCCTCCTGCCGCACCTCGAACCGCCAGCGCCCGCGCTCGATGGCTTCCCCCGTCTCGGAATATTCCACCAGACGCAGCTCGTGCGTCCCCGGCGCCAGAGGCTCCACGGGACGATAGACCAGTTGCGCCGGGGCGACTTCCACCACATCCGTCACGTCGAAGGCGTCCAGTTCCAGGCGCAGACGATCGAGACGCTCCGGTGAGACGTCTGCCAGCACCACGACCAGCGGCTCCCGGGGCGCGAACCCGGCCCGTTCCGCCGGCAGCCGGAACTCCGCCTGCAAGGCTTCGGCCGGGCGCATCATCCCCAGGGAGACCGCCACCAGCAAGGCCAGGCACGGCCGCCGCAGGTTGTGCGCGGGTTCCATGCTACTCATCCCGCCCGGCCGGCGCGCCGGTGGGATCCTGCGGCGTACCTCGGCGCTCGTCCCGCTGTGGCAGCCGGACTGCGCCCTGCACCACACGGCGAATCTCCGGTTGCCCGGTGGCCTTGTTCGCCGGCACGGGTTCCTGCTTCGTCTGCGGCACCGTGCGCAGGCGGCTTCCTGGCGACGTGCCCGCCGGTTGCGCACCCGGAACCGGCGCCAGTTTCGGAAAAGCGGGCTTCGGTGTCGGTGCATTTTTCAACCCGCCCGAGATGGCCGGCGAAGGCGCGTGGCAACGCACCGTGAACTGCGCCGCCGGATAGGTCCTGGCCTGGGGCGAAAGGATCTCCACCCGCATCCAGCCCTGGTAATCGGACTTGTGCTTGCCGCCGGGCAGGGCCAGTTTCCCGGCAGGCGGCGCCGGCTTCACGTGACGGACCCAGGGCGCGAGATTCCAGGTGCCGCCCTTGGCCTTCTTCTTCAGCGTGAAGACCGGCGACTTGTGTCCCTTGTCGCCCACATAGCGGTATTTCACCTCGGCCGGATAGTTGAGCGTGATCCTGGCGTCGACCTTGATCGCGGCCGGGCACTTGCCTTCGTAGGCCGGATTCAGGATCCGGAAGTCCACCCCCTCGACCGCCGCCACCAGCTTGGCCTTTTTCGGCTTGGGCGGCGGCGGGGGCTCCAGCTTGGCCTTGGCCTTGGCCGAGGGCTTGCAGACCACGCGGGCATTGACGCTGGCCGGATTGAACGCCATCCCGTCAAATCCTGCCTTCGTGATTCTTTTGCACGTGAGGGTATACAGCGCCTGATCCGCATTCGGAACATTGACGATGAACCCTTCGGCAAGCAGTTCATATTTGCTCTTGCTGTCCGGAAGCGCGAGGCGATTTTCCAGCTCGGCATTGCAGGCACCAACCGGATCGAAGTCGATGATGCTCGTCTTGAAATTCGGCGAAAGGCGCACATCGGCGGAAACATGATTGGCTTTCGCTATCGTCTCTCCTGACGCTTCGGGATACATGTTTCCGACAATCTGGAAATTCCGCAACAGCATGCTTCCCTCGTACGCACTGTAATTGCTTCCCCCCTTGTATCGACAGTCGGCATCGAAGCCGAGCCTGACGTGCGTCGTCTTGTTGAAGTCGATGGTGTCCCACTTCTCGCCGTCACTGGAATACACCTCCACCACCGGCGCATCGGCATAGCCCTGCATGTCCTTCAGGTCCAGCTTGGTGACCTTGTTGGCCATCGCCGGCCCACACAGCAGCAGGGTGCCAATCCCAAACACGCAATGGAAATATCTTGCCATGACCATCCTCCTCTTGATTCTGCGAACTCGTTCGCCCAGGTCTGTGCTTCTGGGTCGATGTCGCGACGAAAATGGTTCATCCGGTTTCTTGTCGGTTCTCGCTTCCCTCCCAAGATTTTGGTTCCGGCTTTCTCTCCAAGTCTAGCAGGCACTTTTCCGGTTGCGGAAACCCGTTCCCCCTCACGGCAACCATGCATTCGATGAATTGTCCGAAGGCGATCGCATTCGGAACCCCACCGCGACAGGGGGATTTTCAAGAGAGATATAAGATATGCAAAGAGGGTCGAACGATAAGACGACGGAGATCGCAAACCGGCCAAACAAAAAACGGCTAAGACTTTCGTCGTAACCGTTTGGCTGGTAACGGGATGGGCATTGCCTGGGAAATTGGCGCGCCCGGCACGATTCGAACGTGCGACCGCCTGGTTCGTAGTTAGCAGATTAAATCGTAACTAGATGTTTCCATTAACATATTCCGGATCGCCCGTTGCCCATTTTGCCCCACAATGCAGGACAATGCATAACCAATCCCCGCAAAAGTCCAGCAAGGATTTTCGTACCCGCTACAACGATCCGCGGTGTTTCCGGATATTGAGAGCCTTCCACTGAAGCTGGGGATGCTGCCTGATACGCTCCGCCAACTCACCGTCGCCTGTCAGCAGTTCAGGAACGATCTCGCCACGCTCCAGCACCCGTTCCAGAAATTCGCGCTCGTGTGCCTCGAACGGCAGTACCATGGCCAGTCGCTCCCGGCATTCATCGACCAGCCGATCCATCCAGGCGCCCAGAACCTCCCGCTCGGGCACAGCATCCTCACGTAAAACGGGGAGCAGCTGTTGCTGCAGTTCCCGATAATCACAACGGATGTCGGCCGGTGAGACGGCCCGCCAATCCTTGCGATTGCATGCGCCGTAGACGACAAACCCCAACCTCAGCTTGTCACCATCGAGATCGCCCTCTCCCAGCAACGCATGGGCATCGAACAGATCCCGGCTGGCCTGCCTCGACAAGAGCGCCGCCAGCTTGCCGGCGGCGAGTTCGTGGAGATCGAGGATCGGTATGTCTTTCGCCTGGAATGTTCCTACGGGCCGTGAGTCCCGTCGTTGAATGGGCCACAGCGGTACCCTCAAGGTGAAGACCACGTCGATCTCCAGGTTGGCATTGCGCCCCAGAGCGTTGGTGTAGGCGAGCCGCCACTTGCCCCCGGCATGGGCTTCTGGCTGCCGGCGGATACCAAACCCTTCCCGACTGCACACGGCCATGATGGCCTGTTCGATCCGCTTTCGTTCGGCCTGCATACCCGCACGATCGACCGCCCCCACATAGTTCAGGTCGATATCCACCGACAATCGGGGAAGATCGAAGATGAAGAGGTTGAGCGCCGTCCCACCTTTCAGGACGACCCGATCCTTGAGGTAAGGATGTCGCCGGAAGGCGTTCAGCAAACCGATCAGGCGAATCACCTTGTCCAGGGTCTCTGGTGGAAAACCAGTGGCGGCCGCCTCGGACTGGAGTTCCTGCAGTGTAAGGTTCACGCGACCTCCTCCCAGGCCCGTTCGAGCACGGCGGGAGGTACGATCAGGTTCCAGGAGGCCACCAGCTTCCCGGGCTCTCGCCGGCTACGCTCCAGGTAACAGGGCTGTTTGGGTACGTGCTTGCGCAACCTGTCCAGATGCGCCTCCTCCACCATCAGGACATCGCGATGCTGCTCCAGAAAGAACCCCACCTTGGCCGCCACCGTTGCGCTCTTCAGTAACAGTGCATACTCAACCACCTGTCCCAGTTCGAAATACTCCACCCCCTCCAGGGACCGCCAGACTTCCTCCCATCCTCCACCCAGATCGGGCCGGGCCAGCACATCCACCAGTGTCCGTTCCAGGCTGGTGACACGAACCTGTCCACCGCCATGGCTTCGGATCTCGACACCGAAGTCTTCGGCCTGCTGTTCCAGCAAGGCCTTGGGAAAGGGCGTGGCGATGAACGCCTGGCCCTGGAAGCTGAAAGGCTGGCGCGCCCGCCGGCTGAGATAGGGAAACCGGCGATGAACAGAATGGGCCCTGCCGTGAAACTGCAAGGCACTGTGATAGGCCAGCACGGCATCATCGGTGAGATGGCATGCCAGCAGGTAAGGATCCACCGGATAGTCCCCGGGACGGAAACCACGGGGAACCACGGCATACAGCCCCCGCCGGATGCGCAGCAGGTGTCCCGCCTTGACGTGATAGGCCAGCAAGGCCTCGCGGGTCTTCTTGCTGCCGGTCCCCGATTCCGTCAGGAAGGTAGCGAATTCCTCGTGCCGGAAAACAGGATGTTCGTCGAAGAAATCCTGGGTTTTCATGGCCTGAACTTGACAATAATTTTATTGACACCTAATTAATTTAGGTGCTCACATATTAATTGTCAATATTCATTTGCCTCGTCAGGCGACATAGGCCTCCTGGTCTACGAAACAGCCTGAGCGGCGCAGGAAGGGCAGCAACTGCGTATCGGCGAAGGGGCAGCCGGTTTCCGATACCCCCGCCTGCTGCCCGCCCTTGTGGACATCCTCATCGGCGGCGTGCCCCTCCCCCCGCCGGGCGCGGTCGAGCAGCACCCGGTAACCGGGTTCCCAGGCGCGGGTGCCCACGAAGATCTCCCGCAGCGCGCGCAGAATATCCATGGCGGCGAAATCCAGATCACCGAAGAACCAAGTCTGCAACTGGCATGCAGGATCCATCCAGGCGCGCGCCAGCCGCTCAAGCCCACGCGGATCTGATGCCAAGGAAGCGTGCATCGACACCCCCTCGGCCGAGCGCAGTCGCTTGGCGGCGCCCATGAAACCCGAAATCCAGACGACGGCCAGGCGGTCAGGGTCGACATCGGGCAACCGCCCACGCACGGCACTGTGATAGGTGGTCTCGTTTTCGATGAACAGCAGCCCCTCCCAGGCCGGCCCCGGTACATGGACGTTGATCAGCACCGGTTTTTCGGGAAACGCCTCCGGATCATCAAGCAGGTGGGTGACGGCCTCGCGACGCGTGTCCAGCAGTTTCGATATACCCCAGAAGACCGTGGCGGAGGCCTCGCGGAGATACAGGGAACGATCCAGATCCATCAGCAGCGCAAGCCGCTCGGACACATTGACCGCCGAGCGGCCCGCCACCTTCACGGGCTGGCGCAGAAACCCGGATAACCGTTCCTCCGGCAGACGCAGTCGCCCGAGCGCCTCCCTCCAGAGTTCGCGTTCCGATTTTCCATTCACTGGCCGTCCCAGCGCTTTGCGGATGACAAACTCGCCTGCGGGAGTCAGAACGATCCGGGGTTCGGCATCGAAAGGTGCCATGTTCGCGGGCCGGCGTTTGGGCAACCGTAGTTCGATCCAACCCTGTCCGGCGATCGCCTCCAGCAAGGACCAGGCGAATTCCCGGTCCGGCGTCTTGCTCGTATCGAAGAAAACCGGCGTCTTGTCCACCTTGAGCCGTAGCTGGGGAGGGCGCTCCCGCTGTGCCATGGGCTGCCTATCCACGAGATCGATTAGACGATGCAACACATCGGCGATGGCCGGCTCGCCCGCCCAGAGCTTCAGCTGTCCGTGGCTCTCGTCGTCATGGCCTGCGCTCATGGTTTCATATCCTCGTCGTTCAGCAAAATCGGGTATGATGAAACAGGATACCAGCCTCCGGGTTTGTCATGGACGCCTTGTTCGACATCGTCGGTTCCGATTTCTTCAAGCCCCTGACCGGCAAGCATCGTGCACTCTATGCCGACTGCATCACCGCCTTGTTCGAACGGCTGCACGGCCCCTACGCCGACTACCGGGTCAATATCACCCAACGTGAATTGCGCGAGCTTTTCCATCCGCTGGTCGCCACTCATGTGGACCAGACGATCTCAGCAATACCCGACGAAGAACCGGACCTGGTAGGCCGGGAATCGGATCGCGCCCGCGCCGTCATCCGCCGCCTAGTGGAAACCGGCTGGCTGGAGACCCGGCTGGACAAGGGCACCATGCTCTCGGTCTACGGCCTCTCCCGCCCCGGCAAAGCGCTGGCAGACACCCTCTACCGCCTGCAAGGCGGCGGTATGCGCACCATCCGGCGCAACGTGCGTTCCACCCGCAATTCCCTGGAAGCCTATGTGCGCAGCGAAGGGAGGGAGCCCTACGAGCTGCTAGACGCCTTCGACGCCGCCCAGCGCATCATGTCGGACCTGAGCGACGACATCGACGCTCTGGAACTGCAACGCCGCAAATTGACCGAAGACGTGGCGCGCAGCCGGGGAGAGGGCATCGGTGAAATCCTCCACGAGCTGCGCCTGCGGCTGCCGGAGGTGACCCGCAAGTTCACGGTGGAATCCGTCGTCCAGCACCGCGGCCATATCGAGTCCCTGCTGGATGCCATCGAACACTGGTCACCCGAACGGCGCGAGACCGCCGACCGTGCCATCCTCGCGGCCCAGCCCGTCCTGGAAAACGAACTGCTGGCTGGCGAATCCGCGCTCTGGTGGCTGACCGGAAACATCCGCGAGCGGGTCACGGCGGCCATGGAGGTCAAGATGCCGGAACTGCGCGAGGCAGTCTCCAATTTCGGCCGCCGCATTCAGCTCATCGTCATGCAGCAATCGGCCCTGGCCACCCAGGGCCGTGACACGACGGCACACCTGATAGAGAGGCTGAAACGGCAGCCGCGCGACCGGCAGGAGGCCCTGTTGAGCCGCTTGGCCGGCGCCATGTTCCCCTTGCGGGTCCGGCTTCCCGACCCAGAACGAGTCACAGTGAAGGAACGCGCGGTGCGGCGCAAGCCCATCGATACCGGCCTGGCGCAGCCGCGTCTGACGCGTGAGGAACGGCGCCAGGCCCACATCCAGCAGGCCCTGGAGACCGCCTTCGCCCTGACGGAGCAGGAGGTCGATGCCTACGTGCTGGAGCAGATGGGCGCAGCCCGGGCCATGAGCCTGCGCCACTTCCGGGTCACCAATGCCCTGGAGCTGCTGGCACTGTCCCACAGCATCGAGGTGGCTGCCCACAGGGACACCGGCTACGAGTGGGACATCGTGCCAGAGCACGACGAACAGGACGGTATCCGCTGGTTCGACACCGGTTACGGCCGCATGCAGGCCTTCACCCTCAAGCGCCGGGGCGGCACATCATGAGCGTCTTTCTCGATGCCTTTCATGAGGCCCTGGACGCGACGCCCCTGCGCGGTGAACGGTCCTTTCAGGCCATCATCCACCGCCTGCTGGAACACGGCATCATCGTCGCGGACGATTCCGAGGTGGAGCGCCAGTTGTACGAGCAGGCGGTTTCCGCCTTCCCCCTGTTGCGGGACTGGTTCGAAATCGCCGGGCTGCGCCTGGCCCACTACCGGGAATTCCGCTACCTGCGCCTCTACCCGCCGGGCGCGCGTATCCGGGGCGTCCACCAGGACGATGAGGAACATCTCGACGCTACCGCCCTACGCGAGCGCTATACCCCGATGGAAGCACGCCTGTTACTGGTGCTGCGCGCGCTCTATGACCAAGCCCTGGCGCTGGGCAACCTGGGCGACCGGGGCGAGGCCAGCCTGCCGCTGGAGGAAGTGTTCACCGCCATGAACACCATGATGAACACGCCCATGCCGGAGGCCGCCGGCGAACGCGACCGGCTCTTCAAGCGTCTCAAGCGTCTCAAGGCCATCGACTATGTCAGCAGCGACGCCCCGGAGTCGGAACGCTGGCTCGCCATTCGCCCCATGATCACCACCCTGGTGAGCGGTGACCTGCTGGCGGACGCCATCCAGTACCTGGAAGAGACGGCTACGAACGACGGCGAAGCGGACTGAGATGTACATCGACCAAGTCATCACCGTCAACTGGGGCGCCCTGCCCAACCGCGAATACGCAATGGGGCCGCTGACCCTGTTCACCGGCGGCAACGGCACGGGCAAGACTACGCTGGCCGACGCCATCCAGACGGTGATGACGGCGGCCCGCGACACCTTCTACAAGTTCAACCCCGGCCAGGACGAAAGCTCGCAACGGGGCCGCTATGGTAAGACCCCGCGTACACTCGCCTCCTACGTGCTCGGCGCCGACCGCAACCGGCTGGCCCGCCCCCAGGGCGCCCACAGCTACGTGGCGCTGGTGTTCCGCACCACGCCGGGCGTCGAGGCCGAGAGCGCCCCGTTCACCGCCCTCATCGGGGTCTCCGCCGATCTCGGCATCGAGGGCAAAAGGCGAGCGCCGCGCACCATCGACCAGGTCAACCTCATTCTGCCGGACATCGCCCTGGGCCTTGACGACTTGCTCGCCGACCGAGAACAGGACGGGGAAGACCATGTCGTACCCGTCGAGCGAATCGAAAATCACCTGAAGAAACGCTTCGGTTCCGCCGCCGTCCGCGTCTACCGAGACAAGATCGGCTATCTCAAGGCACTGTGGGGCCACCTGCGCAATCCCCAGGGTATGGCCGTGAGCGAGATGGAGACGGTACAGGCCACCCGCACCTGGTCGCGGCTGATGGCGCACAGCCCCATCGGTTCCATCAACGATTTCGTGCGCGACGAGATCCTGGAACGGTGCGACGTCGCCAGCGCCCTGGACCACATGGTGCAGTCGGTGCAGACCTTCAACCAGCTCAAACAGCAGGCGGAGGAAGTCGAGGCCCAGACCGCCAGGCTGCGCCGCATCGAGCAGCATGGTGTACAGATCGAAAGGGGTTACAAGGCCCTGGCGGAAAAACGGCTGCTGCTGGCGGAAACTATCCTGTACCGACTGGAACAGGAACGCGATGCGACACGTGAAGAAATCGAAAGCAGCCTGGACGAACGGCGTGGCATCGAGCATCGCTTGGCCGCGCTCGAATCCGAACTGCGGCAGGCGGACAGGGAACGTGTCGTCCTCCAGGCCGAGCGTAACGGCCATCCCGTGCTGACCCGGAAGGGCGAGCTGGAAGAAGAGCTTGAAACCCTGCGTCAGGAGCAATTCGATCAGACCTCGCGACTACTGAGCGCCTTGGAAACCGTACAGAAAAAACTCAATATCCTGCCGCAACTGAAATCCCCAGTGCCGGAGGGCGACGACGAACTGGCCAAAGGTCTGCTGGGACTCCTGCAGACGGGCGCGCCCTTGCAGGCGCTCGATATCGGTGAGTACCGGCGTCACCTCATGGAGGTCATCCAGAAAGAGGCAGGGCTGTACCAGCCCGAGGCCTTCGCCGCCTTTGTCGAACGAGCCGGCGGCAGCCGGATCGACCGCCTGCTCGCGGACATCCGCGACCGGGTGAGCCGGCGCGGCGGTCTGGACGAACGGCAGCTCCTGCTGCAACAGCGGCTGCGCGACGAGCACCAGCGCCTGTCCGGAGAACTCAAGGAGACCGAGGCCCAACTCGACCGGCTGCAACGGGGCGAACCGCCCTTGCCCAGGGAGACGGAATCCGCCCTGGCGCTGCTGCGCCGGGAACAGCCCGGCGCCCGGCCCCGGGTGCTCTGCGAACTGATCGAGATGGCGCCAGGCTTCGATGACTGGCAGCCGGTCATTGAGGCCTATCTGGGCGGAAACCGTTTCGTCATCCTGGTGGAACCCGAATACGAATCCAGCGCCACCCGGCTGTTGAAACAGCACCGGCTGCACCGCTGCAAGATCGTCCAGGGCGAACGGGCGCGTCGGGATGCCGCCCAACGCTTCGTCGAACCACACACACTGCCAGCCTGCCTGAAGGTGGACGACCCCACGGCACTCGCTTATCTGCTCGGCACCTACGGCAACGTCAAGCTGGTCGGTGACATGGAGACGTTACGCTGGACCCCGCGCGGCATCATGAAAGAAGGCTTTGCCTCCAGCGGCTACACCCAGTTTCCCTGCCAGGCCCGCAACGACGAACTGACCTTCGGCCGGCAGGCCCGGCAATACCGGCTGGAAAGCCTGCGGGCCCGCAAACGGGAAACCGAAGAGACACTGGCCCGCCTCGACGAACGGCTGGGCGCCCTCGGCCGCCTGGCCGACGGCCTGCACCTGCTGAAGACCGACACCGCCCTGGAGGAGATCGCCATCGGCCTGTACGAGCGGGCCGAACGGATGACCCGGCTTCGCGACCGTATCGAGGCCCTGGACCTGGGGGAAGCCCAATCCCTGGAGCGGCGCTACCAAGCCGCGCTGGAAAGGATGGAAGCGCTGCAAAAGGAAAAGGAAACCGCCATCGACCGCAAGGGAGCACTGGGCGAAAAACTCAGGCAACTCGAAGAACGGCTGGCCGGACTGGAAAACGAACAGGCGGGAGCGCGCAAGGGACTGGAAGCGGCCCGCCGGATTGTCCTCGACCTCGCCCGGCCAGATTCGGATTACGATGCCGGGGCCGTCATCGAGGCGCTGGCCGCGCAGGCCCACCGGGACACCCCGGATACCGATGAGCTGCATGCGCGGATAGAAAACGAGCAAAAGCAGTTCAATGGCCACTGGCCCAACTACCGCAGCGCCATCAGGGAATACAACGCCGCGGTGCCATCCCGAGAGCAGGCCATCACTTTGTCGCCACAGGCGCTGGAGACAAACGCGCTGGAAGACAATACCCGTTTCTTCATGTTCATGGCCATCCAGCACGAGGTCCGGGCGCGCCTGCACATGCTTGAGGCTTCCATTCTGAACGCCATCCGCGAACAGCTCGCCGGCATCAAACAGGAGATCGACAAGGCCGTTACCAACGACTTCGTCAATCTGGTGATGGCCAACATCCGCAGCGGCAGGCAACAGATCGACGAGCTCAACCGCACCCTCCAGCAGCACCGCTTCGGCGACGAGCAATATGAATTCATCGCCCACTACCGGGAAGGTCTCCATGGCGCCTACCGGCGTTTCTTCAAGGCCGTCGCCGACAAATCACTGCTCAACGAGGATGCCTTCTCCATCTTCGATGACAGCCAGTTCGACGCCCAGGACATCCAAACCCGTGACGAGATCATGGACAAGCTGTTCCAGGGCAGGGACACTCGGGTCCGCGATGAGCTGCTGCGCATGGCCGACTACCGGGAGTATTTCGACTTCGATATCTACCGCGTGCATGAAGGCGAACACATCTCCCTGGCCGAGGACGCCACCGGCAGCGGCGGTCAACTGGAAACCGCGGCCTACGCCATCCGCTCCGCTTCGGTGATCAACGCCTTCCGGTTGAACGACCGGCGCAACCCGCGCCATTGCCGCTTCCTGCTCTTCGACGAGACCTTTGCCAAAACCGACGAACAACGCTCCGTGGAAATTCTCAAGCTGCTCACCCGCTCCCTGAAACTCCAGATCCTGTTCGTCGTGCCCTCGCGCTCGGCGGGGGTCTTCAAACCCATCCTCACCCACCAGCACGTCTTCACCAAGTTCAAATCGGTCAACGCACCGGGTGAGCTGAACGACCTGGTCGAAATCAAGTCGGAAATCCTGGACAACGAGAAAATCACCAAACTATGGGAGCAACACAAGGAAGAAGTCATGCTCCAAGCCGCACTCGAATTCGACAACCTGAATACCGAAACGCCCTGATTTCGGCCCGCGCGAGGCCACACGCGGCCTGCAAGCGCAACCCGCTGTGTCCGGCATAAGACCCGGTTTTTGACCAGGTGGTCGGACCAGAACCTAAGTTATTGATTATGCCAGAACGACGAGCTGGCTGCGAAGACAACAGCAAATCAGAACGAGTGTAGAAAATCGTTCATAACTTACTGTTTTTATTGGAATGGCGCGCCCGGCACGATTCGAACGTGCGACCGCCTGGTTCGTAGCCACGAGCGCAATTAATAAACCTTTTATTTTCAATATCTTGCGGCACCTGCCAACTACGATAATGAGCGTCAAGATACTGAAATTTAGTGGTAGTAGTATCCTGTGCTAGCACATTTTTGGGCACACCGATTTGCACGCCAACTCATGACACAATCGGTATCAGTACACGGAAGCTGTTTCAACACTACCGCCTCATGATTGGACCGGCAGTGCCCTGATTCCGTCCAGCAACACCCGGGTGGCACGGCAATCATCTTCGTTGTAATCCAAGATCCGCTGCTTGATTTCCAGATCACCGCTGTCGACCCATCTGTGGAACCATTCTATGGATGCCGCGCCTGATGGGTGAGTGTCACGCCAACTGAAGCCCAGGTACTTGGCAAGCGTCTTGATCGAATAGTCCTTTGTGGGCCACTCTGTCTTCGGGAGTACGACATCGAAGTAGAGGTCCACTGCATTGCCCGGATCAAAAAACTGTTCTAACTCCTCTTCGGTACATACGCCAGGATATTTTTCCCGCAACTTCCGCCAGATCGTGCGTTCATACTTGGAGTAGTAATAAACAGAACACTGTCCGGCTTCCTGCAAGTATTGCCACGCCTCTGCAAACGCCCTCTCCTCTTCCTCCGGCGTCGGGGTATCAGTAAAGAAAGCCACGTAGCGTTCCCGGTCGTTATCGCCCTCACGCCGTTCGACAAATCCATGCAAATAACAGATATCCCGCATGGGATCGACCTCAATATCGAAGAAGATTTCCAGTGCCGAAGGCGGCAGTTCGACAGGTTCCTTCAAATATGGCGTACCACCAGGATCAACTAATAAACACGCCCGCTGATGCAACTTACCTAATGTCCCCACCCCAATGCCTGGGAAAACAGTCTTACGTCCGGCAATAAAACGCGACGGCTCGCTGGCAGCAAATTCGTGGATGGTCTGAACATGCTCGACCATAGCATCACGCTTCGATCTCCCAAGTTCAGGGATCAGGGTAAGATCGTTGGTTGACTGAAGTTCGTCGAGGCACGCGCTATACCAGTGACACAACTTGCACGTCCCCCCGTAGGCCGGCAACGTCTTCTCGGATCGGGCAATAATCTCGCGCGCGGTAGCCAAATATACTTGGTATTCGTCCCATAGTGTACGAGGATTCCTCACACCTTGAGGTGCGGCCAAATCGTATGTGACCTCCCGACCATTAACGTCCCAGATAAATCCACGGCGACCGGCAGACAGCCCTTTACGCTCCAGGATATCCACATAGAGGGCAAGCTGCATGGCGTAATGCTTCTTCGGTCTACCATCATCCTCAGAGCCCACTTCTCCAGCACCGGACTTGATGTCTCCTGGCACGTAGCCATCCCCTTCACGGCGCAACAAATCCGGATCCCCTAGCAAGTCATCAGACTGGATACGACCACTGTAGATCAGTGGTTCACCACGCCGGATCGCCTCTTCAGTCAATCGTTCCTTTTCATCACCTGCGTAGAGGGAAAGATCAACATATGGAATGTCCAGAGCACGAATAACATCCCGCTCGAAGGCGTTCCCTCTCTCCCACAAGAGCTGGATAAAAGGATTAATCTCATCCCGTTTCGAAGTATCGCCAAACAAATCCATAGTGACCCGATGTGGACAGTGCACCAAGTCATAGAGCATGGATCCTGTAATTTGAGAGGCCATTCCATCCCCCTGGTTCCCACATCTGATATAGATCACCCGTAAAACCCGTTACCACAAGTTAGCGCCTTTTTCAACCCAGAAAGAGGCTCCCTTCTGGCCGTCTTTCCGTCGTTTTTGCCGCCCCACCAATGGTTAGCATAGCTACCGCGACAAGCACTGTGGAGCACAAACAGTGAGCGAAACAATCTCTTCAACCTATGAATATCTTCTGACGCACTATGGACCGCTGCTGACACTCAAGCACTTGGCCGAAGTGATGCACACCACACCAAACGGTGTGCGTATGGCCATTGCACGCAAGCGACATCCACTGGCCGTCGCATTGGCAACCGCCAGGAGACAGCTAGGGCGTCGAGTGTATTTCGAGGCACGGTTGGTCGCAGAAATCATTGATCAGGGAATAGAGACAAAGCGACATCAAAACCCTTCAACCACCGAGAAGAAACGCCGCACTGAAACCGATGTTTCGTTACCCACTCAAGAGCGTTCTTTAACCTGTATATAAATACAACTAATACCAACGCATGAAGTACTGAAAATGCCAGCACGAATACACAATTTGGCCATTTTTTCCGACAAATCGACACATTTTTCCGCCTTAAGAGCCGATCAAGAAGGCTACCTCACCGATAAGGGAATACCTGCTGTCATTACCTGCAAGGAGGTGTTGTAGCCATGAGTTTTGATTTTTCACAAGTGAATCTTCAGTACTTTATCCAGGCCCGTGATCTCGCCAAACAAGATCCGGAACTCGTTGCAACCATGCTCGGCATACCAGATGAGATGGCCCGTCTGCTGGCAGGGTTGACCCCTAAAGAACTCGCACATGTTTCCCTCATCAAACAACCGTTGCTGCTTCCGCGCCAGGAAGCATGGTGGTGGTCGCGTTTGTTTACGGCCGTACGTGAAGGACGCGCGGAGGAAATCGAGGCCATTATGGAACACGCTCCGTTGATCACGGTGCCATAGAGGAGAGGACGTGTGAATGAACTCCGTAGTCTGTTCGGCCCTGTTTCTCCCGATCCCGCCACCGTGCGGTGAGCGGGTCGACCGCCCGGCTGCGATGTCGAACTTTGTGGCTATGCCACGAGAATCATGGAGGCCATCCATCTCATTCATCTCGGCGCGCGGGCAGGGCTCGTCTGTCAACTCACCCAACTTGAAAAAACCACGGTAAATCGCCTGTATCGGCAGTACAACGGTGCACCCTCACCGCCAGGACAGATGCCCTTCACCGATAACTGGTACAGGGAGAGCGATGTGCGCATGTTGCAGGCCACGCTCGTCTGGCGGCTGCACCGGCGACTGTCACAAACGAGGCGAAGCGCTGCTCGCCTCCTGATCGATGTGTTTGAAGCGTACATCCAACTTGTACGCGAACCCTTGCTCGACCTGACTCGCACGGTATTCGTACCCCGCCTTGTCGCCATGGAGATATGGCACGAATGCGTGTGCGAGTTCTGTGGCATGACCTATCTGTCTGCAGTGGACAGCAACAGCATCGCCTGTCCCGGCTGCCGGCTTTATCACCGTCACCGGTGCTCCCAGTGCGGTTCGCCGTTGGCACCGCAACCCAAAGGACGCCGGCGTGTGGTCTGTGGCGATTGCGGAAACACCGATAACGGAGGAATCCGGCATTGATCGAGAAAGAAACCCATCCAAATCCAGAACCGGCGTGTTCTCCACGTCCCTGGAGGATCCCATGGCCCTGAAAATCACCATCACCAGCACTAAGGGAGGTGTCGGCAAGACGACATTGACCGCCAATCTGGGTGGCCTGCTGACCGATCTCGGGCAGAAGGTATTGCTCGTGGATGCGGATGTGCAACCCACGTTGTCCAGTTACTACCCTCTGGAGCAACAAGCCGAACGCGGCTTGTCTTCGCTGATCACGGAGGGTGTGGTCGAGGGCGTCATCAGCCGCACAACGATCCCGCGTTTGGACCTGATCCTCTCGGACGATCCAGAGGGAATGTTGCAGAACTGGATCCTGCACACGCCGGATGGGCGTGTCCGCCTGAAGCACCTGCTGGCCCGCTTCGACCAGGACTACGACTTCATCCTGCTGGACACCCAAGGCGCTGTCGGGCCGCTGCAGGATTCCGCCGTCCTTGCCGCAGATCTCCTGGTCTCCCCGATCCCGCCGGAAATCCTCTCGGCGCGGGAGTTCGCTCGTGGCACAGTGCAGATGCTGGACCGCTTGCGTCCGATGGCCTTCCTCGGTGCGCCACTGGGTCCGTTGCGCGGACTCATCTACCGCATGGACCGGACCGTCGACGCACGCCGCATCGCCCAGGAGTTGTGTCGGGAGGCCTACGGTCCCAGCAAGGGCGCCATCACCATCCTGGACACGGTGATTCCGAACACCGTCGCTTACCGGGAGGCGGCCACCGCGCGGGTGCCGGTGCACCGATGGGAACCCCAACGGCAGGGACCCACACTCAGTGCCTGCGACGCCATGCTGAACTTGGTCTCTGAACTCTTCCCGCACTTGTCGGACAAGAAGTTCGACTGCGAAAGCCTGTCGGCACAAAAGGAAACACGCTGATGGCAAGGAAGCACCCGACCAGTGAACAGATTCAGTCGATGCTCCGTGAGGGTCACTTCGGCCAAAGCCGCGAACTGCCGCCGGCGGATCCGCTCGACACCACGCAGATGCTGCTGGAGATCGACCGTATCCAGCCCTACGACCGCAATCCTCGAAAGGAACGTAACCCGCTCTACGACGAAATCAAGGCGTCCATCCGCGCCCAGGGTGGGCTCAACAATCCGCTGACCATTACCCGCCGGCCGGGGGATACCTTTTATATAGTCGAATCCGGCGGCAACACCCGCCTGCAGATACTCAAGGAGTTGTGGTCGGAAACCCACGACGAACGTTTTTATCGCATCCACTGCCTGTTCCGGCCCTGGGTTTCTGAATCCCATGTCCTCACCGCCCACCTGATCGAGAATGACACACGCGGGGCGCTCACCTTCATCGACAAGGCCCTGGGCGTGCGTGAACTGCGTGAAGTGCTGGAATCGGAGCAATCGACGCAGCTCTCCCAACGGCAACTGGCGGAGACGCTGAGGCAACGGGGATACGCACTGGACCAGAGCATGATCTCCCGGATGGACTACGCCGTGGACATACTGCTCCCGCTCATCCCGGAGGCGCTGCGCGCCGGTATGGGGGCGCCGCAGATACGCCGGATCCGGCGCCTCGAATCCGCCTGCCGTCGCTTCTGGAACGACCAGGATAAGGCGCCGGAGCTGTTCGAGGCGCTGTTCAACGAGGCATTGGCCGCCCATGACGGTCCGCATTGGGAACTGGATGCGGTGCAGCGGGAGCTGGAAACCCGGATGGCCGAGGCCACGGGCCTCTCTCTCAAACACGTGCGGCTGGAGATCGATGCGCGCCTGGCCAGCAGCGCCAACGAGCAGAACACGTCGAGCCCGGCCACGGACACCCGGACCGGGTCTGCCCCAACGGTAGAAGCCACTGGGGAAACGTCACCGAGCACTACGACTACAGAGGCGGAACCCCCCGGGCCTGCGGATCCACCACGCCCAACACCACTCGGTGAGACCGATTCGGAATCAGAAGGCCCGGTTCAGAAAGCGCCACCGTCAACCCCCTCCCCGACCAATTTCGCCGGGAACGAAATGGGACAGCCGCAGGCTACCCAGAGGGAATGCGCCAAGGAGGATCTGCATCAATCTGACGCGCCATCCTACGACGGACCCGGCGATCTGAAGTCGCTGCGCGGCCGGGGTTACGTGCTCGCCCTCAAGATCGCCAAGCGACACGACCTGGAAGACTGCATCACGCCCGCCGGCAAACTCGGCATGGGGTTTCTGGTGGACATTCCGCGCGAATCCATCATCCCGGTCGCGGGCCAGGAAGACGCCCTCCGCCAACTCTACCGCCAATGGGTGTGGTGGCTCCTGTTGAGCTTTTCCGAGGAGAGCGTACAGCCCGAACGCATGGAGCGGATCCCCGACGACCTGCTGCTGCGCAACCTGATCCTGGAGAAGAACGACACCCAGGCCCTGGCGCTGGTTGGTGAACCCGATTGGAAGGCGCTCGGCTACGAATTGCTGAACAACCCATCGGTTCCGCAGCCTACCATCGATGACCTGATGGCCTTGGCGCAGACCTGCCGCCGTATCCGGCAACTGATGGATGACGACGGCGGACTGGCCCTGTGGCAGACCGACGGATAACGGTGCCGGAAGCGAGGTGGACGATGCCGAAGACGACACACGCAGAGCTGGTGTTCCACACCCTGCGCTATGTCACGGAAACCCTGGCCGAAGGGGACATCCACTCGGTGCTGGACCTGGGTTTTCGGCTGGACCAGATCGCCCGCCTGGAGCGGTTCACCCTGCGCGATCTCTATCACATCAGCCAGGTACGCACGCACTTCATGGACATCTCTGTGGACCCCGCCTGCTTCGACCGGGTACTGGACCACATGGAACGCAACAAACGTCACGATGCCCTGCAGAACGAACTCATCCGCTTGCGCGCCCCCCTCGCCATGATGCGGGCCTTCTTCGGCATGACCAACGCCGAATACGCCGCCCGCCGCAAACTGCTCGGCATGACGGGCACCGGCATCGGGCGGCCGGCCGCGCCGTCCGAAGACGACGAGCAGCGCGTCTGGAAGGCCTGGCAGGCCAACGCCCACCACCCCGTGGAAGCGCGTTACCTGCACGTTGGGCAGACGACCGGCGTGCCCTTGAACACCGTATGGGCATTGATCCGATCCTGGGAGGCCAACGGGCTGCTGCCGGCAAAGCAATCGGAAGATGACAACAAGGTCGTTCGGCTCAAGACCAACGAACAATGAGCCTGTGGGGAACTGAGTGGAGCGCGATACCGGAAAGATCAGACCTGAAACACATGCCCTGGATGCCTTCATCCAGGCGACCGTGGAACGGCTCCTGACCACCGAGACCCGCAGTGCTGCTCCAGCCGACGGCCTGTTGTTCCTGGGCAACTGGCACGATGCCATGCCGCGGCTGATCTTCCAAGACCCGGTGTTGCAACCGGTGGACACCCGCATCTGGGGTGTGATCAAGATCGCCGCCGCCGGCACCCACCCGACCGCATTCCCCACCTACAAGCAGATTGCAAGAACCGCCAACGTCGGCTCCGAGGCCACCGTCGCCCGGTCCATGGCAATCCTGCGCGCCACCCGCTGGCTCTCGCTTTGCCGCCGGGTACGTGACGCCCAAGGCCGTTTCCGGGGCAACATCTATGCCCTTCACGATGAGCCGCTGCCGCTGGCCGACACTCTCTATCTCGACCAGGATTACATCCAGTTTCTGGAGCAGGCACAGAACCACGCCCATCCCCAAGTACGGAAGGTCGCAGCCGCCGTACTGGGCACCATTGAGGAGGATCTCCAGGAAGGCGACAGCGATACCGCGCACCTCAGTCCGATGCAGAGGCGACTGGAGGCCATCCGGACCCTGCAAGGCGAGGCGAGCCGCTTCTTCGGCTTCTCCTCCCGCCAACTTCAAAATCTGAAGTCGGCACCTGACGTCACCCCACTTCAAAATCTGAAGTCCCACCCACTTCAAAATTTGAAGCCGGAACGTAGTAGTAGTTGTAGTTATATAAATAAAAAAACAACTACTACAACAACAGGGAACCCAGAAAAGTCTGACGCGCGTGCGCGCGGAGAGAACACGCGGACCACGCTCGCATTCCCCTCGTCGCTGACGCCGAACGAACTCCGTCTGGCCAGGATCTGTCTGCGCAATGCGCCGGAGACCGTGCAACAGGACATCCTGGACGAACTGGCCGGCCGGTTGCTGGCCGCCAAGCGCAAGAGTGAACCCATCGACAACCCCATCGGCTACCTGGCGCAACTGTGCAAGGCGGCCCGCAAAGGATCGTTCACCCTCACCAGCCTGGGATTGAAGGCCCGGGAGCAACGTCGCCAGGAGGCCCATCTGAAGCGGCTGGAAGAGATCAGCCGCGAACGTGCACTGGCCCACATGCAGACCCTGCTCG
>JALSSV010000005.1 GCA_026984045.1 Chromatiales bacterium
CCCACGCCGCCGACTGAAGCCCGATCCCGGCAGAGCGGCCTGCCGGTCGCAAACGAGCCGACGGCGCCCAAGTCCCCATCCCCGGCCCCTCGCGCCGAGCATCCCGCGCCGCCGACTGAAGCCCGATCCCGGCAGAGCGGCCTGCCGGTCGCAAACGAGCCGGCGGCGCCCGAGCCCCCATCGCCGGCCGCTCGCGCGGGCGCTCGCGACTCGGCGGCTGCGCGCGGAGGGACGAATGCATCGGGCAATCCATCCCGGAATGAAACGGTGGTCCGAGTCGGAGTCGGAAGCTCCGGGTCGCTGCGAACCGATGATCCGCGGCTCACCCAGTTGATGGCCGAATTCGTGGGGGCCTACCGGAAAGGCGACCTGGACCGTTTCCTTTCCCTGTTTTCCCCTGACGTACGTTCCAATTACGGTGTCGGACGGGAACGTCTGAAGTCGGGTTATCGTCGCTTCTTTGCCGATACGGCGCGGCGCGAGCTGGTGCTGCAGGGGCTGGTCTGGGAGCCGTTCGGAGACGGCGTGCGTGGCTGGTCCGACGTTCGGGTCTCGACGAGGCGGGGCTTTGGTTTTGGGCCGCGTTCCGATCAGCGGGGCAAGCTTTCCCTCACCGTGGAAACCGGTGAGGCGGGCCGGCTGCGGATCTCTGAGTTCTATTACATGGTGACGCAATGACGAAAAGCGCGCAGCGGCACGGACCGGCCATCGCCGCAGGGCTCGATGGAGGCGGCCGGAGCCGGTGGGCTGGCTGGGGGTGGCGTCTATCCGTCGTCGGCGTGGTGCTGCTCGTGAGTTGGCCGGTCGTGACGCGCAATCTGGGCCAGTACTTCTTGCTCGATGGGGACGCGGACCCCGAGGTGCGGGCGCACAAGACACTCGCCTGGGCGCCAGAGCAGCCGGAAGCCCTTTATATCCTGGCCGCCCGTGAAGCATCGAAGGATCCGCAAACGGCCGCTCGGCGCCTGAGCACTGTCCTTTGGAAAAATCCGGCCCATGGGCGAGCCGCGGTGTTGTTGGCGGCGCTGATGCAGCAGACCGAGGCCGATCGCGCGGACCAGCTCGCCGAACTGGCTGCCCAAATCGAGCCCGCCGACGCGGCCGTCCAGCAACAGCTTGCCTCCTATTGGTTTGAGCGTGGGCAAATGGAGCGGGCCGTGGCGCACTGGTCGGCGGCACTCACGGCCGATCCGAGCCGCCGTAAGGCGCTGTTCAAGACCTTCCTGGAGATCGCCAAGGCGCCGGCGGTCCGCGCGGCCCTTCGTGTCGTGGTCGCCGACCCGCCGCCGTGGTGGGAGGACTTCTTTTCCTACGTGGCGCGGAACACGGCGGATGTGGAGCCGCTGCAGGCCCTATACGACATGCGGCGCACGGAAGGACCGCCCCTCAGCGATAAGGAGCGGCGGATTTTCATTGAGCGCTTGATGCAGGACGGGTATTGGCAAGCGGCCTACGTGGCGTGGTTGAGCGGGCTGGATGGTGCCGCGCGCCGCGGCCTGGGGCTGCTATTCAACGGGGGATTCGAGTCGCCCCTGTCGAATATGGGTTTCGGCTGGCACGTCCGGCCGGTGAAAGGAGTCACCGTGCGCCGGGAACACACCTATGGCGTGGGCGGCGAGAAGGCCTTGCATCTCGTCTTCCAGGACGAGCGGCTGGTGTTCCACCATCTAGAACAGCCCCTGCGGCTCGACCCTGGCACGCATCGGTTACGAGGGCGGGTCCGGATCGACAGCCTGCTCGGGCGGGGTGGGCTGCGGTGGGAGTTGCGTTGCCGCAACACCGAGCGCACCCTTCTCGGAGCCAGTGACCGGTTCGTGGGCACGTCCGAGTGGCATGCATTCACGATCGATTTCGAGGTTCCGGTCGTAGGCTGTTCCGGCCAGGTGCTGCGCCTGGTTTCCACCGGGAAGCGGGTCTACGACCACAAGCTCAAGGGTGGCATCTGGTTCGATGACTTGTCGATTCGGCGCGAGCTTCCCTGAACGAGCCGCGGGGGTCGACTTGACCCGCGGGTTGGACCGTTCGTCCGGAAGGCGCGACCACGACCATCGAAACCGCCTTAGCCTTGCACTCATCGTCGTCCCAAGGAGATCGAGGAATGCGCAAGGCGGGCTCATGGAAGTGGATCGTGTTCGCCGTTGCGGGACTGGCCGCGGGCTGCGGGGGATCGGATGGCGCGGGAGGCGGCGACGGTTCCGTCGAGCTCGCCTGCCCCGCGCCCGTGGAGGTGCGCACCGAAATGCTGCGTCTGGTCAATGAAGCGCGGGCGGCCGGCGGGCGGTGCGGGCAGACCGAGATGGCACCCTCTGGACCGGTGCAGTGGAACGATGCGCTGAAGGAGGCGGCATTGGAGCATTCCGAGGACATGGCGCATCATAATTTCTTCGACCACACGGGCTCCGATGGCCTTCGGGTGGGCGACCGGGCAACGGCGGCGGGTTACGTATGGCGCAAAGTGGGGGAGAATCTCGCGGCGGGTTCAAACGACCCTGGGCGCATCGTGCAGAGTTGGCTGGGCAGCGAGGCCCATTGCCAGGTGCTGCTCGACCCGGACTTCCGCGATATGGGAGTCGCCTGCGTGCATGACGCGGGCGCGGACCATCTCGTTTATTGGACGCAGGTACTTGGCCTTCCGCGTTGATCGTCGCCTGTGTGTCGAACACTGGATCCGTGTTGTCGGATGGACTATATTCATCGTTGTGTCGGTGCAGAGAGGGGGATGCCCGTGCAAAGGGGGGTGTATTCAATGCCAAGAAGTTCTGCGTTTCGGTATGCGGCCATTGTGATGTTTGGTGTTCTGGCCACCGCTTTGGCTTTCGTGGGCGGGGCGTCGGCGGCTGAGGAGCCGGTTGCGACCGTCGTTGAGCTGAAAGGGGCGGGAGTCCTGGTGAACGACGGGCAGCGGCTGCAGAGCGCTGCGCTGAATATGCCGCTGTTTCCTGGGTTTCTGCTCGAGACGCCAGAGGGCGGCGGTGCCACGGTTCGCTACGAGAATGGCTGTGAGATCACGATGGAGGAGCGCCAGCGCCTCGAGATTGCGGAAGATGAGGATTGCAAGAAGCTTGCGGCCCTGCTGACCACTGTGGGCGGGGCGGGCGCGTTGGGAGCCGCTGTAGCGGCCGGCGGTGGGCTGGCTGCTGCCGCCGGTGGAACGGGTGCGGTGTTCGTGGCGGGCACGCTGGCTACCGTGGGTGTGGTCGGCGCCGCTGCCGGATCGAGCGGCGGTGGCGTGCCGCCCGTCAGTGCTCAATGAACCTCTTCGAATAGAAAAGCCATCACCGGTCAGCCCGGCGGTGCCTCTTCGGGAGGCCGCCGGGCTACTGGGTTTTCCCTTCCCCTTGGTTTTCCACGTTTTCCTCAGCGGTCTGCGCCGGAACGCGTTGTGAGCGCCCCCGCATCCACAGAGGTCGTCGCGGTTCCCGCGGCGGATCGCTACGCAGAGCGTGTCTATGCGGCGGCTCTGGCTCTGATTTTGCTCGTTCCCGTGTTCCGTGCGGGCAACCGGCCGTTGCCGTTGCTTCTGCTGGAGCTCCTGGCCCTGGTGCTTTTGATCCTGGTGGCGTGGGACCGGGAGCGGTTGGCCGTGCTGCCCCGTGGCCATGCCCTCTGGCTAGGTGCCTTCCTCGCGCTTCCTCTGCTGTTCCTCCTGCCCCTGCCGTTCGGACTGTGGGCGTCGCTCCCCGGCCGCGGCCTGTATGCCGAAATACAGCAACTCGCGGCGGATGCGGTCGCGTGGCGCGGCGGTTCGGTGGTGCCGTCCGTCACCGTGCTCTCGACGCTTGCGGGCTTACTGCCTGTCGCCGTTTTTGTCGCCGTCCGTGTGCTGGACAACCGGCGTGTAATGCGCCTGACCGGAGCGCTGTTGGCGGTGGCGGCCCTAGAGGCGGCCCTTGGACTGGCCCAATATGGTCAGGGTCCGCGGAGTGCGTTGTTTCTTGGCAATCCTTTCGCTGGGCATAGCGCGGCGGGGACCTACGCCAGCCGCAATCACCTGGCGGGTCTGCTGGTAATGGTGCTACCCATTGCCTTGGGACTCACGGCGGCGACGTTGCGCCGGCGGACCCGCCGGCGCGAGCGCTGGCGTGATCGGGTGGCGTTTTTTTCGTCGCTGCGTGGACATCAGGCGGCCCTGTTCGGTCTGCTGGCGTTGCTGCTCCTTCTGGCGTTGATCTTCACGCGATCGCGGGCCGGGATCGCGCTGGGCATGCTGGGGCTGATCCTGTCGGTGATCGCCTTTTCCCGCCGGCTGGGGGGGAGCAACGTTTACGGCACCGTGGGCACGGTGACGGCGGCGGCGGGCGGACTCGCCGTGGCCATCGGCCTGTTGCCCGTGTGGCAGCGCTTCGCCTCGCTGGATGCGGTGGAGAATCTGCGCTGGCGGATCTTTTCGGCCACCCTCGAAGGCATAGGCGCGTTTTTTCCCCTCGGCAGCGGCCCTGGGACCTATCCAGCGGTCTTCCCGCGTTTCGAGCCCTTGGGTCTGGCTCCCGGTCATTACATCAATCACGCACACAACGATTACCTCGAATGGTTTTTCGAGGCGGGCCTGCTGGCTGCGGTGCTGATGCTGTGGGCGGGGGTGATATACGTCCGGCAGTGGCCGGTCCTGATGCGGGGCGCCGTGTGGCCACGCTCGCGCTTCGTGCAGATCGGCGCCGGCCTGGGGGTGGGACTGCTGGCGTTGCATGGATTGGTGGACTACAACCTGCGCATTCCAGCGAACATGGTCTATTTCGCCTTTTTGTTCGCGGTGTTTCTGCGCCCACCGGAACAACCAGAGGCCAAACCCCGTCGCCGACATCACCGTCGTGCGACACGGCACCCAGCTCCTGAGGCCGCGCCGGGGATGTCCGAACCGCACGATCCGGGTGCGGACACAGGCAGTGGGTCCGGTGAACGCGAGGGGGCTGCCGATCGTCCTCGGCGGCGTGTACGTAACCCTTTCCTGGATGATGATCCGTCCGACGATTGATCGGACATAGCCGATTTCTTCGTTCTTCCCGCGGGGCGTGGTGGCCCCAAAGGGGGCGGCAGCGCCCGTAAAGGCGTCACCACCGATGCTAAATGTCCGCAAAACACCGGTTTGAGATGTCCTCCCGATCAAGCTTGGGCATCCTTGTGTTGTACGAAGACGCAAGGAGGATCCCATGCTCAACCGAGAGGACTGGCTCATGATAGGAGAGATGCGAGAGAAAGGCGGCTGCCTGCGTGAGATCGCGGAGCGCATAGGGGTATCGGAGCGGACGGTGGGCCGGGCGTTGAAGCAGGGCGGGGCGGTACCGAAGCGACGGGCCGGGGCGCGACCGAGCAAGCTGGGTCCCTACAAAGCTTAAGTGGATCAGTTGGTTGCGGAAGGGGTCTGGAACGCCACGGTGATTTTCGCCGAGATCAAGGCCCAGGGGTATGATGGCGGGATCAGCATCCTGCGGGACTCCATCCGGCCCAAGCGGGTGTTCAGGAAGGCCCGGGCACGGTGCGTTTCGAGACGGCGCCGGGGCAGCAGCTACAGAGCGACTGGGGGCAGATCGAGACGGTGGTGGCGGGTGAGCGGTGCCGGGCGCACTTCGCCGTCAACCTGCTGGGCTACTCCCGGCGTTTCCGCGCCTGGGCGGCCGAGTGCGAGGACGCCGAGCATACCTACGAGAGTCTGATCCGGGCCTTCGAGCACTTCGGGGGTGTGCCCGCGCAGGTGTGGGTGGACAACCAGAAGGCCGCCGTTCCGTCCCATGCACCGGGCGGCAAAGTGCGGTTCAACCACGGTTTCCTCCAGGTGGCCGAGCGCCGTTTGCGCCTGGCCGCC
>JALSSV010000006.1 GCA_026984045.1 Chromatiales bacterium
GCCTTCTTCTTGGCGACCTTCTTCTTGGCGACCTTCTTCTTGGCGACCTTCTTCTTGGCGACCTTCTTCTTGGCGACCTTCTTCTTGGCGACCTTCTTCTTGGCCGCCTTCTTCTTGGCTATCTTCTTCTTGGCGACCTTCTTCTTGGCGACCTTCTTCTTGGCGACCTTCTTCTTGGCCACCTTCTTCTTGGCCACCTTCTTCTTGGCCACCTTCTTCTTGGCCGCCTTCTTCTTGGCCGCCTTCTTCTTGGTCGCCTTCTTCTTGGCCGCCTTCTTCTTGGCAACCTTCTTCTTGGCAACCTTCTTCTTGGTCACTTTCTTCTTGGTCACTTTCTTCTTGGTCACCTTCTTCTTGGCGGCTGCCTTCGGCTCTGCCGTTGCGGGCAGGGCATCCAGAATCCGCACGATGGCCTGGAAGATCTCCTCTACCTCCCCGACACCGGGCACGGTGCGCAGGATCCCCTGCCCCCGGTAGTAGTCGATGAGCGGCGCCGTCTGCTCCTGGTAGACCCGCAGGCGCTTGGCCACCGTCTCCTCGTTGTCGTCGGCCCGCTGCACCAGTTCGCCGCCACACTTGTCACAGCGACCGGGCACCCGAGGCGGATTGGTATAGACGTTGTAGATGGCGCCACACGCGGAGCAGGTGCGGCGGCCGGTGAGGCGTTGCATGAGGATGTCCAGCGGCACGTCGATGAGCAGGCTCACCTGCAGGGGCTTGCCCATCCGCTCCAGCATCCGGTCCAGCGCCTCGGCCTGGGGAATGTTGCGGGGGAAGCCGTCGAGGATGAAACCCTTGTCGGCATCGGGCCGGCCCAGCCGCTCGCTGATGAGGTCCAGCACCAGCTCGTCCGGCACCAGCTGACCGGATTCCATGTATTGTTTGGCCTGCAGGCCCAGGGGCGTGCCCTCGGCCACCGCCTCGCGCAGCAGATCGCCGGTGGAAATCTGGGGAATGCCGTATTTCTCGACCAGATACTTGGCCTGGGTACCCTTGCCGCTGCCCGGCGCGCCAATCAGTACGATTCTCATGATGCCCTCGCTCCCTAGTTCGGTAGGTGGTTCGTTGCTTGTTCTTGATTCGGGGCGGCCGTCTGCGCCCCGGCCATCGCATGTTGGTAAAACTAATCCCTCACCTTGACCAAGTCAATGAAAAGGGAAGGGAAATGTGGCCATTTGCGGCCTTTCCCGCTCCCGGGAATGCCCCTGTCCGGATCCGGTTCCCGGGGACGGTCGCCCGGCAGCCGGACCCGGTCCAATTCTGTTTTTCCCTGTCGGCTGCTAGAATGCCGTTTTTCCCTTGTCGGGCGCGAATCCCGACTCACGACGAGGACGAGCATGAATCTGGACAGAGTGGGCCCTGGCAAGCAGGTGCCGGACAGGGTCAACGTCATCATCGAAATCCCCTCTCACAGCGATCCCGTCAAGTACGAGGTGGACAAGGAGACCGGCGCCATGTTCGTGGATCGCTTCATGAACACGGCCATGCACTATCCCTGCAACTACGGCTACATCCCCCATACCCTCTCGGAAGACGGCGATCCGGTCGACGTGCTGGTGGTCACGCCCATTCCCCTGATCAGCGGCTCGGTCATCGAATGCCGGGCCGTGGCCATGCTGCAGATGACCGACGAAGCCGGCCCCGACGCCAAGCTGCTGGCCGTGCCCGTGGACAAGCTGTGCAAGAGCTACCGCCACGTACAGGGGCCGGACGACATGCCCGAGACCCTGCTCAACCAGATCGCCCATTTCTTCGAGCACTACAAGGATCTGGAAGAGGGCAAGTGGGTGAAGGTGGCAGGCTGGCTGGACGCCGAGGCCGCCCGCAAGGAAATCATCGACTCCATCGAGCGCTACCAGAAAGCGCCCGAGAAACCCTGTTTCTGAGACGCCCATGAAGGTCTGCATCCTTTCCGACAGCCACGACAACCGCTTCCTGCTCGGCGCCGCGGTGCGCGACGCCCTGGCCCGGGGCGCCCAGGCGGTGCTGCATTGTGGCGACGTGGTGGCCCCCACCACCCTGCGCATCCTCCAGCCTCTGGGCCTGCCGGTGCACGTGATCCACGGCAACAACACCGGCGACACCTACGCCATGGCCCGACTCGGGCACGACCCCGACAGCGTGATCCACTACCACGGCCAGGATGCCGGCCTGGAGCTGGCCGGACGGCGCATCTTCCTGGTGCACTACCCCCACTACGCCCGCGCCATGGCCACCACCGGCGACTGGGACCTGGTCTGCTGCGGCCACGATCACCGGGTGTTGCTGGAAACGGTCACCACCGTCCGCGGCACCACCTGCCAGCTGGTCAACCCCGGCACCGTCGGCGGCGTGGGCGCCCCGCCCACCTACGTGCTCGGCGATCTGGAATCCATGACCTTCGATTTGATCGACGTGCCGGTGGAAGAGGACGTGGTGGTCAACCGCACGCCGGTAACCAGGCACCCGTAACCGCCAAGAGCGGCGGAAAAATTCGACATCGACGGGGCGTGGCTTCGCGAACGCACCCTACGGCTGGGACCTGCATCGGGCACGCCCTTCGGTCCGGGGAGGCGTTTCGTGACACGCCGTGGATACCTCCCTGTAGGCTCGACGGCCGCATCCCTGCGGCCGACGGTCACGAAACGCCTCCCCGGACCGAAGGGCTCTGTGCTTGAAACAAGCGCCGTAGGGTGCATTCGCGAAGCCACGCACCACAAGAAGGAGTTCGGCATCGACGCCGCCTGGCCTACGTGTTCTCCACCCAGCGCTCGCCCGCCGCCGTCACTTCCTTCTTCCAGAACGGCGCCCGGGACTTGAGTTCCTCCATCAGCCAGCGGCTGGCGTCGAAGGCGGCAGCGCGGTGGGCCGACCAGACGGCCACCAGCACGATGGGATCGTCCGGCCGCAGGGGCCCGACCCGGTGGCAGATCAGGCTGTCGAGAATGTCCCAGCGCGCGGCGGCCTGGCGGGAGATGTCTTCCAGATAGCGTTCGGTCATGCCCGGATAGTGTTCCAGGGTCATGCCCCGAACCGTGTCGCCCTGATTGAAGTCGCGCATGGTGCCCACGAACAGGGCCGTCGCGCCGTAGCTGCCGGGCGCCAGGTGTTCCCGCTGGTGGGCCTGCACCGTCTGCCAGGGATCGAAGGGCTCGGCAAGGAGGCGGACGATCATCTCAGCCACCGGTCACGGGTGGAAAGAAGGCCACCTCGTCGCCGTCGCGCACCGGGTGCCCGGCGTCCACGTATTCCTGGTTGACGGCCATCAGGGTGTTGGCCGGCATGGCCCGATCGGTGGCCGTCTGCCAGACCTCGGCCACGGTCTCGGCACATTCGCCGTCGATGTGCAGATCGGCCATGCCCACTTCCTCGCGCAGACTGGCAAAGAACTTCACGGTGATGGTCATGAAACGGGCCTGAATTGCAGTTTTCCGCCACGCAAGCCTATCATGAGGCCTCGCATTCCCCAAGGATCTCCCGATGACCGACTTCACCCATTTCAACGCCGAGGGCGAGGCCCACATGGTCGACGTGGGCGAGAAACCGGCCTCCGCCCGGGTGGCCGTGGCCGAGGGCGTGATCGGCATGGCGCCGGATACCCTGGCGCGCATCCTGGCCGGCGGTCACAAGAAGGGCGACGTGCTGGGCGTGGCCCGCATCGCCGGCATCATGGCCGCCAAGCGCACCGCCGATCTGGTGCCCCTCTGCCATCCGCTGATGCTGACCCGCGTGGAAGTGGACTTTGCCCCCGAGCCCGCGGAAAACCGCATCCGCTGCACCGCCACCGTCGAGACCCGCGGCCAGACGGGCGTGGAGATGGAAGCCCTCACGGCCGTACAGATCGCGCTGCTGACCATCTACGACATGTGCAAGGCCGTGGATCGGGGCATGACCATGAACGGCATCCGGCTGCTGGAGAAACGCGGCGGCAAGTCGGGCCACTGGCGCCGCGAAAGCGACTGACCAGCGGCGGCAATTGCCGTACCAAAAGGCTGGTTTTCCTGTCATGTCTGTCTATACTTGAGGGTGCGTCTCCCCCACCAACGGTCCAGTTTTCCGTTGCAGGTATAGCTCATGGTTGTCTTCCGCGCCCTCTTCTTCCCCCTGTTGCTGATCTGCCTGCCCGTGCCGGCCCTGGCCGACACCTCCGACTGGCTGCAGGTCCAGCGCTTCCAGCAACAACTGGAACAGGCCCGGGACGGGGACCCCGAAGCCATGTATGACGTGGCCCGCCGTTACGAACGCGGCAGGGGAACCCACCTCGACCTGGCCAGAGCCGCCGAGTGGTATCGCAAGTGCTCGGCCGCCGGCAATCCGGCCTGTCAGGCACGTCTGGGGATCCTCTACTTCGAGGGTCGCGGCGTGCCCCAGGATCACCGCAAGGCGCTCAAGCTCCTGCGTCCCGCCGCCGAGGCCGGCATGCCCCTGGCCCAGTACCAGCTCGGCCTGATGTACGAATACGGCACGGTGGTCGAACAGAACCGCGACCTGGCCATGCGCTGGTACCAGCGCGCCCTGGAAAACGGCGACTACCGCGCCGAGCGGAAACTGGCCCAGCTCAAGCGCCAGCCGGCGACCCCGCCGCCGGCGCCCAAACGGGCGCGCCCGGCGGATCGCACCCGGGAAAAGTTGCTGGCCGGCACCTGGCTCAATGGCGAACATCCCGCCCCCTTCCTGCCCTCGAGCATCAGCCGCTGTGAAGCGAAGAAGGACAGCCTGGTCTGCACGGCGGAACAGCAACTCCGCACCGACACGGACATCATCACCACCCGCACCGAGGCGGTGATCAGCCACCTCGCCCAGGGGGCCTTCTCCGTCACCTACCAAAGCACCGTGTTGTCCGTGAAACCGAAGGCCACCCGAACCAGCGCGCCCATCGACGACGAGGACGAAGTCGGCCCCACGCTCAGCGCCGTGAAGGTGGGCCAGAAGAGCCGCCAGCGCACCCTGAAGTGCCAGTTCCTCGACGACAGCCACATCCACTGCGAAGGCGGCCTGCGCGGCCGGGAGTTTCATTTGCCCGATTCCTGAGGCTGTGGCCCAATAGCGCCATGCCCGAATCCCACCGCGAACCCTGGCTGCCCTCGCCGCCCCTGTCCGAATCGGAACTGCTCGCCCAGGCCCGGCGCCTGGCCGGCCTGCGCCTGGGGGAGCTGGCGCGCCTGCTCGAGCAACCCGTGCCCCGGGATCTGCGCAGCGCCAAGGGCTGGGTGGGGCAGTTGCTGGAGACGGCCCTCGGCGCCAGCGCCGGCGCCCGGCCGGAGCCGGACTTCCGCCACATCGGCGTGGAACTCAAGACCCTGCCCCTCAACGCCCGGGGCGAACCCCGCGAATCCACCTACGTCTGCACCGTGCCACTGACCGGCAACACCGGCCTGCACTGGGAAACCGCCTGGGTGCGGCGCAAGCTGGCGCGGGTGTTGTGGATGCCGGTGGAAGCCGAACCTTCGATCCCGCTGGGCGAGCGGCGCCTCGGCATGCCCCTGCTGTGGAGCCCGGAACCGGCAGAGGAAGCGATCCTGCGTCAGGACTGGGAAGAGCTGATGGAAATGGTGGTCACCGGCCGGCTGGACGAACTCTCCGCCCGCCACGGCACCTGGCTGCAGATCCGACCCAAGGCCGCCAACGCCCGCGCCCGCTGCCACGGCTACGATGCCGAAGGCCGGCTCACCGAAACCCTGCCCCGCGGCTTCTACCTGCGCACCGCCTTCACCCGGCGGTTGCTCATCCGGCATTACCGGCGCAACGCCGGGTGATGGAACGTCTTTTCATCGCGGCGGTTGCAGGTGGCGGGTAGCTGGGAAAACCGAATGTCGTTTCCAGCTACCCGTCCTCAGCCACCTGCTGACTGCACTGTCGCGGCGAGGGCGCCGCTCCTACGGTGATTCCTCCATCGCGACCTTGTCCGGATGACATTCGTGCAGGCCCAGGGTCCGTCCGTCGGGCATCACCACGCGGGCGTGGCAGCGGCACAGCCTGCGCGGTTCGGGCACGCAGCAGGAGTGGGCGATGATCCCGACCTCCCGATGCAGGTTCTTCACGTAATGGGCCACCCGCCGGGCCTTGTCCTCCACGTCCAGGCCCGCCTGCAGGCGCGGGTTGTGGGTGGTGATGCCGGTGGGACAGGTGTTGCGATTGCATTGCAGGGCCTGGATGCAGCCCAGGGCGAACAGAAACCCCCGGGCCGAATTGACGAAGTCGGCGCCGATGCACAGGGCCCAGGCCACGTCCACCGGAGTGATCAGCTTGCCCGAGGCGATCACCCGCACCCGCTCGCGCAGGCCGTGCACCACCAGGGCATCCACCAGCGCCGGCAGCGCCTCCCGAATCGACAGGCCCACGGCGTCCATCAACGACATGGGCGCGGCGCCGCTGCCACCCTCGGCGCCATCGAGGGTAATGAAGTCGGGCGCGCTGGCCGCTCCGCGGCGCACGATGGCCTGGCAGAAACCCTCGAGCCAGGCCGGATCGCCGAGCACCAGCTTGATGCCGGTGGGCTTGCCGGTCACCCGGCGCACGCGGGCCACCATGTCCAGGATGTCGTCGTTGCCATTGATCTCCGGATGCCGGTTGGGGCTGATGGAATCGGTGTGGGGGCGGATGCCCCGGATCCGGGCGATCTCCTCGGTCACCTTCACCGCCGGCAGGATCCCGCCCTTGCCGGGCTTGGCGCCCTGGCTGAGCTTGATCTCGAACATGCGCACCTGGGGATGGGCCGCGATCTCGGCCAGCCGTTCCTCGTCCAGCCGGCCGGCCGCATCGCGCACGCCGTACTTGGCCGTGCCGATCTGGAAGATCAGATCCGCCCCTCCTTCCAGGTGCCAGGGCGACAGCCCCCCTTCACCGGTGTTCATCCAGCACTGGGCCAGGAATGCCCCCCGCGACAGGGCCTGCACGGCCGGCCGCGAGAGGGCCCCGTAACTCATGCCCGAAATGTTGAGAATGGAGGCCGTGGTAAAGGGCGTCGGGCAATCCTCGCCGATGGTCACCGGATGGGGCGGCACGGCGTCGGTGTCCAGGGTCGGGAAGGGACAGTTCATGAAGACGATGGTGCCCGGCGCATTGATGTCCTTGGTGGAACCGAAGGCCCGGGTATTGGAGGCGTCGCGGGTGGCACCGTACACCCATTCGCGCTGGGCGCGGTTGAAGGGCAACTCCTCCCGATCCATGGCGAAGAAATACTGGCGAAAGAACTTGCCCAGATGCGAGAACAGATAGCGGAACCGGCCGATGACGGGGAAGTTGTGGCGGATGGCGTCCTTGTGCTGCGACACGTCCACCACGTACAGCACGAACACCACCAGCACGACGAGGCCGATGGTGAAGATGAACAGGGTCGACATCACCTCCAGGGAGGTGAGCAGAAAACCGGACAGTTCGTGGGTCGTCATGGGGACTCCTCGCAACGGACGTTGCGCCACATGGTATATCGCGGCGGGAAGTCAGGACAGCGGTAAACCCATACAAGTATCGCGGCGAGGGCGCCGCTCCTACCTGTGGGAGCGGCGCCCTCGCCGCGATTGCCCCTCCGTTAACCCTGCTTTCCGTCCGTTGTTGCCCCCGCGGGGCCGACCGTATAATGGCCGGCCCTGTTGCCTGGAGCCCGTGTCATGAATTCCGACGATCTCGATCCGACCCTGTTCGGTGACACCCTCGCCGTCGATACCCAGAGTCCGGCGGATCTGGAAAAGCAGCTCGCGCTGTTCCGGCAGCATCTCGAGGCCCTGCCACCCACCGCCAGCGCCGTGGATCGCGCCCGCATCGAGCTGGACATCGCCGAAACCGAACTGGCCCTCGAGCGCAAGGAGGCGGCCTGGGAACGGGCCCGCCGCGCCTTCGACGTGTTCCTCGCCAACCAGGCGTGGCAGGAAGCGGTGGAAGCCTGCAACGTGCTGTTCCAGACCGAGCAGCCGGCTTCCCTGGCGGCGCTGGGCATGGGCGTGTGGCTGGGCGTGACCTTTCCCATCGCGCCCGACACCACCGTGGCCATGCTCCAGCACATCATCGACGAGACCCCGCCCGATGCCGACGGCGCCGCCGTGGCCGCCATCACCGCCCACTACATCGCCGACATTCGCAGCCCCGAGGACAAGCACGAAAGCCTCACCTTCCTCACCCAGAATCTGCTGGGCCAGGTGGCCAAGCGCCACAGCAACGTGATGACCCAGGAACAACTGGACGCCTGGCTGGATCGCCTGGAACTGCGCGATCCGCGGATCTTCCTGCCGCGCCTCGCCCGGGTGGTGGAGGTGCTGGTGGGCGATCAGTGGTGGTTCGACCGCGACGCCCTGCGCGCCCTGTTGCCGGATCAGTGATCGGCGCGTGAAGAAACTCTGCGACTGCGCCAATTATTAACCCGGCAACGATGTATGCCGTGTTCAGCCGTCGCGTGCTGTTCCACGGCAAGGCAGCGTCGCGCCGCCGCAGTCATTCTGCGGCCAGCGGCGCTAACGCCGTCCGTGGGACAGCACGCGGCGGCCTGCCTTTCTATATCATCGGTTAGGCGCTTCAGGCTTGGGCTGGCTCGGCGTTGCGACCCTTGGCAAGGGTGCGCCATTCCCGGCGGGTCGCGCCTTGATCCAGCCCAAGCCTGAAGCGCTGAACACGACATACATCGTTGCCGGGTTAATACCGAAGCCCACCTGCTGCTCGGCCTGTTGACGCAAGCGGGCATCGACGCCCGGGTGTTCAACGAAAACCTCGCCGGGGCCAGCGGCCAGATCCCCTTCATCGAGACCTGGCCGGAAATCTGGCTCACCGACCCCGCCGACGAAGGCCGCGCCCGTGCCCTCCTGCGCGACTACGAAACCACCCCGGCCGACAGCGGCACGGTATTCTGCCCAAAGTGCAAGGAAGCCAATCCGGCAAACTTCGAAACGTGCTGGAAGTGTGGGGCAGTGTTGAGGTGAGGGGCTTTCGAGATACCCTTCTGCAAAGAACGCGGAGGGCGCAGAGACGCAGAGGACGCCGAGGGATCATGGATTTCGTGCAATGCGAAATCTGCGCACGAACCCCACGAGACAGGCATTTGCTACCGTTTGCCCTGATTCAGGAACGGCATGGAGCGTAGCCACAATCAACCTCTGCGCTCTCCGCGTCTCTGCGTCCTCCGCGTTACTTCCACCTCATCACACCGGCGCCACCCGCTCACCCCTTCCCCTTCTCTCGCGCCAGCGGGCGGAATTTCAGGGGGCTGACGTTGCGCTCGACGCCATACTGGATCTCGATCCGGTTGCGGCCGAGACGCTTGGCGGTGTAGAGGGCTTCGTCGGCACGCTGGATGAGGCTCTGGGCGTCGTCTCCCGAGACGAACAGCGTCAGCCCGGCGGAAAAGGTGGGCAGGGCCTGGTAGTGGCCATCCAGTTCCCAGCGGGTTTCGCTGACGGCGCGGCGGACCTTGTTGAGGGCGGCCATGGCGCCGTGTTCGTCGGTGTTGGGCAGCAGCACGGCAAACTCCTCGCCCCCGTAACGGGCCACCAGGTCGTGCTGACGGAAGATGGTGAGAATGTCTTCGGCATAGGTGCGCAGCACGCTGTCGCCGCCGGCGTGTCCATACCGGTCATTGATGCTCTTGAAATGGTCCAGATCGATCATCACCAGGGCCAGGCGGAAATCATGGCGTCGGGTGCGGCCCACCTCGTCCTCGAGCCGGCGCAGGAAGGCGCGGCGGTTGGGCAGGCCGGTCAGCTCGTCGGTCAGGCTCAGCATCTTCACCCGCGCCAGTTCGTCCGACAGCTTGCGGCTGTCGGTTTCGATCAGGCGCAGCACCTGCTTGGTCTCCTGCAGCTTGTCCACCAGCACGCTGTGGGTGCAGGAGAGGGCCGCCACGTCTTCGAGCAGACAGCGGCGCAGGGTTTCGATGTCGTCGATGGACTCGGCTTCCTCCAGGCCGTTGCGCACGCTCTCGAGCATGGAGCCGAACTGGCGGTTCTCGTCGATGGTCTCCTGGATCTTCTCCGCCAGCAGTTGCTGCATCTTCTCCGCCGTGCGGTTGCGGGTGGAGAGGTAATTGCGGAAAGTGGCGGTGGCCTGCTGCTCGGCGTCCCCGAAGCCGGGCGGGATCTCGCCGAACACCTTGGCCCGGACTGGGGGCGCGGGCGGCACGTCGATGACCGCCTCCGATGCCGGCTCGGTGTCCTTTTTCGCCACCCGCCGCGCGGGATCGCCATAGTATTCGAGCAACGGCGCAATGGCCTCGCGCAGCACATCGTCCTGCAGGGCGGGCATCCGCTGCAGGTGCATGACATAGAGATCCACCTGCCGTTGCAGGGACTGGAGATCGGTGAAGGTTTGCGGCTGCTGCAGTTGCTTGAGCAGCAGCTTGACCTGAACGTAGAGCGGCGTGTCGGGTTCGAGATGGGCGGCGTAGGCCCGCAGGAACCCGCCCAGCCAGAGGGTCAGGAGTTTTTCCCGCCCTGCGTGTTCCTGTTCCGTATCGGCGAGCAGGCGCCGGATCTGGCGGAACACCACCGCCCCGTTGGGGTTGCGATTGAGCTCGTCCAGCATCAGCAGGATGCTGCGGGCGCGGCTGGAGAACGCTGTCTCGGTCAGACGCTGCCGGGAAGCATCGGAAGCGGCATCACGCCGATCGGAACCGTCCTGACTCACGAAAACCCCTTGGGAATGAATACCCGCTTTCATGCTCTCCCCGCCCGCGAGCAGCCAAAACGGGCCTGCCTCCGCGAGGGGACTGCCAGACCGACACGGAAGCAGACGATGCCGCTTTGCCATCCCGGCGTGAATGGCTTCAAGGTTGGGGGCTAACCCTGCGCCTTCAAGACTAAACTAGCCTACCATCGACGGCACTGACAAGCAGATTTTTTCTGCCCATAAACCCCCCTTCTTGAGAACAAAAAAACAACGACTTGAAATACAAATCGGAGAAATTCGTTCAACTCGGTTGCGGCACAATCGCTGACGTGGCAACCCCGCCAGACCCTGCATGACTGTTATGATGCCGATCCGGCTCGCCACTCGACCGACCTGCCCATGTTCAAGAACCTGCAACGCTACCTGCTGACCGGCGCGGTGACCATCATCCCCCTGTGGATCACCTGGCTGGTCTTCACCTTCTTTCTCGGTCAGCTCTCGGCCTTCGGCCGCCCCTGGGTGGTGGCCTTGTCGCGGGCCATCGACAAGGCGTTTCCCACCCTGGCCCACTGGCTGCTCGAACCCTGGTTCCAGTCGGTGCTGGCCATTGCCCTCACTCTCCTCGCCCTCTACCTGCTCGGCTGGGCGGCAACCCGGGTCATCGGCCGGCGCCTGCTGGGGCTGTTCGATCAGCTCATGCACCGAATCCCGGTGGTGCAGACCATCTACGGTTCGGTGCGCAAGCTGATCGGCGTGCTGCAAAGCAAGCCCGAGCACATCCAGCGGGTGGTGCTGATCGCCTTTCCCAATCCCGACATGCGCACCGTCGGCTTCGTCACCAAGGTGATGACCGACGTGCAGACCGGCGACGCGCTGGCCGCGGTATACGTGCCCACCACCCCCAACCCCACCTCGGGCTACATGGAAATCGTGCCCCTAGATCAGCTCATCGAAACCGACTGGAGCATGGACGAAGCGATGACCTTCATCCTCTCGGCCGGCGCCGTGGCCCCCGACCGGATCGCCTTCCATCCGCCGCCAGGGGACGATTCGTGACCGGCTCAGGCGCCGCGCAGCGGAATCGGCAAAAGGCTTCGACGTGAGGATCTGGAAGTAACGCAGAGAGCGCAGAGACGCAGAGGAGGCGGAGGGATCAGGCATTTCGTGCGATGCAAAATCCGCGCTAACCCCACAAGACCTGCACTTGGAACCGTTTTCGCCCATTCATGATCGGCACGAGACGTCGTCCCAATCAACCTCTGCGCTCTCTGCGTCTCTGCGCCCTCTGCGTTCTTTGCAGAAGGGCATGTTGCGCCAGCGTTCCCTTGTGCCCCCGGCGATCTGGACTACACTGTGAGACAGGCCCCTTCGCCAACGTTCCCATGACCCGCATCACCCCGCCCGCCGACGATCTCGGCCGCCAGTTGCTGCAAATCGAAAACCGCAAACCCGCCACGGCGCGTGCGGTGGACAAGACCGCGAGCGGCGCTGCGGTGCGCGACCCTCGCGGCCAGACCCCGGCCGCCACCCCCGGCACGTCCGCCCCGCCGCGGGTCGAACGCCGGCAGGGGGAACGGCGCCGTGGCGAACGCCGGCGTCGTCAGCAGGCCATGTTCATCGACACCCGCACGGGCCAGGACCGCCGCCGCAACGCCGGCAAGCGCAGCACCGATCAGCTCGCGCCGGGCCCCACGCGCGGCATCGACGTGGAAGTCTGAGGATTCAATCCACGAACGGCCCGTGCTGGCGCAGCGGTTCGCCATGGGGGCGGCCGGCCAGCCACACCACCTCGGCCGCCTGCTCGCCCGCGGCCAGTTCCAGGCACTCCCGCCCCGCGAACAGCCCCGCTTCCCGGGCCGCCAGCGGCCGCCCGCCAAGCAGGATGCCGCCGGCCAGCACGTAGGCCAGTCCCTGCCAGCCCGGCGGCACGGCCATCGTCACCGCCGCGCCGGGTTCCAGACGCAGGATTTCGTAGTGCAGCGGCGTATGCAGGCGCAGGGGAGAACCTTCGCCCACCACGATGCGCCGCTCGCCACCTTCGAACGTCCGCACGGGCAGGTCTTCGGGCGGCACGGCCTGGTAGTCGGCCGCCATGGCCTTCAGCGCCCGGGGCAGGTTGATCCACAACTGGATCCCCTGGCAGTCCCCCACCGGCATCTCCGAATGTTCCAGCCCCCGCCCGGCGGTGAAACGCTGGGCGCCGCCGGCGCCCATGGTCGAGTCGTTGCCCAGACTGTCGCGGTGCCGGATCCCGCCTTCCAGCAGGCAGGTGATGGCCTCGAAACCCCGGTGGGGGTGGGTGGGAAAGCCGCTGCCCGGCCCGATGCGAAAATGATCGAACAGCACGAAGGGGTCGAGATTCCAGCGCGAGCCCGGCACCGGGAACAGACGAAAGACCTCGGCGCCGTCGCCCTCCTGCCCGTGGCGGGCGGGCAGGGGATGCACGCCGGGCGGCAGGGGATCGGGCATCCTCATGACAGGTGCGCCCGCCCCGGCGGGCTGTCGAGATCCAGCGCCGGCCCCTTGGGCACGATGCCCGAGGGGTTGAGCGCCGGATGGCTGGTGAAGTAGTGGATCTTGATGTGTTCGAGATTCACCGTGTCGGCGATCCCCGGCCACTGGTAGAGATCGCGCAGATAGCCCGACAGGTGCGGATAGTCGGCGATGCGCCGCAGGTTGCACTTGAAGTGGCCCACGTACACCGGGTCGAAGCGCAGCAGCGTGGGAAACAGCCGCCAGTCGGCCTCGGTGGGCTCGCCGCCCAGCAGGAAGCGGCGCGTCGCCAGGCGCGCGTCCAGTTCGTCGAGGCGGGCGAACAGGGCATCGAAGGCCGCTTCGTAGGCGCGCTGATCGCGGGCGAAGCCGGCCTTGTAGACGCCGTTGTTCACATCGTCGTAGATCACGGCGTTGAGGGCGTCGATCTCCGCGCGCAGCGGCGCCGGGCGCAGATCCACCGGATGCCTGGCAAAGGCGTCGAAGGCCGTGTCGAGCATGCGGATGATTTCCGAGGACTCGTTGTTGACGATGGTGCCCTGCTGGCGATCCCACAGCACCGGCACGGTGACGATGCCGCTGAAGTCCGGCTCGGCCCGGGTGTAGATCTCGTGCAGGAAGCGCGCCCCGTTCACGGTATCGCCCGTCGCGCCGGGCACCCGTTCGAAGTTCCAGCCCTCCGGGCCCATGTACGGGTTGACCACGTCCACGCTGATCACCTCCTCCAGCCCCTCCAGGGCCCGCACGATCAGCGTCCGGTGGGCCCAGGGGCAGGCCAGGCTCACGTACAGGTGATAGCGGCCGGGCTCGGCCCGGAACCCGCCCTCGCCAGTGGGCCCTGGCGATCCGTCGGGCGTCACCCAGTTGCGGAAGGTGGACTCGGTGCGGCGGAAGGCCTTGTCCCGGGTCACGTTTTCATACCAGTCGCCCTCGAGGCGACCCGCTTGCATCAGGCTCATGGGAAATCCTCGCCAAGGTGAAGAAAGGGCACGGAGCGCTTGAGCGCCCCGCGCCCGCCGGGGGCCGTGACGACCGTCAGGCGCCCTGTCCCGCCAGCCGTCCCCCCGCGCCGCGCCGGGCGTCCAGGCTGAAGGCCCCGGCACCGTTGGCCGCCACGACCAGCAGGCCCCCGGTGATGGCCAGGTTCTTCATGAACATGATGAGCTGCATCTGGTTGCCGAAGTCGTTGTGGAACAGCAGCGCCGCCAGCAGGGTGAAACCGGCCAGCGCCCAGGCGGCGATGCGAGTCTGCCAGCCGACGATCAGGGCCAGCGCGCCGCCCACTTCCACCAGGATCACCAGGGGCAGCAGTGCGCCGGGTACCCCGTGGGATTCCATGTAACCCTGGGTGCCGGCATACCCGCCGATCTTGTTCAGGCCCGCCATCAGGAAGATCAGGGCCAGCAGGATGCGGCCGGCCAGATTCGTGTATTTGTCCATGGCATTTCTCCTCTCGTTTCGTTTGTGAAGGTGCGAAAGGAGTATGGATGCGGATTTTTGAATTGAAAAGCGCTAATTTTCGCGCCAATCAATCGAGTTTTTCGATATATTGTGCCCATGAACGACCCGCGCACCACCCTCGAACAGTGGCAGATCTTCCTCGCCGTGGTCGATGCCGGCGGCTACGCCCGCGCCGCCGAACGCCTGCACCGCAGCCAGTCCTCGGTCAGTTACGCCATCGCCCGGCTCGAGGAAGGCCTGGGCGTCGAGCTGCTGACCCGCCAGGGCCGGCGCCGGGTGCTGACTGCGGCCGGCGAAGCCATGGCCCGCCGCGCCCGCCGCCTGCTGCAGGACGCCCGGGAACTGGAGGCCTTCGGCCGCGATCTCGACGCCGGCTGGGAGGCGGAAATCCGCCTGGTGGTGGACGCGGCCTTCCCCGCCGATCTGCTCATGCAGGCCCTGGCCCGCTTCGCCCCCCACGATCGGGGCACCCGGGTCCAGGTTCGCGAAGAGGTGCTGTCCGGCCCGCTGGAAGCCCTGGACGCGGGCGAGGCGGAACTGGCGATATGCGCCCAGCCCCCCGGCCGTATCGCCGCCGATCCCCTCATGGACATCGAATTCGTGGCCGTGGCCCGCGCCGATCACCCCCTGCTGCAGGGCGGCGGGATGCTGGATCTGGCGGATCTGGAGGAGGCCATGCAGGTGGTGATCCGCGATTCCGGCCACGCCCGGCGCGATTCGGGCTGGCTGGGCGCCGAACACCGCTGGACCGTCTCGAGCATCGACCGGGCGATCGCCATCGTCCGCAACGGCCTGGGCTATGCCTGGCTGCCGGAACCGGCCATCCGCCCGGCCCTGGCCTGCGGCGAACTCAGGCCCCTGCCCCTGCGTCACGGTGGCACCTATCACACCCATCTCTATCTGGCCTGGGGCCAGGCGCATCCCGGCCCCGCCACCCACCTGCTGGCCGGCTTCCTGCGCGCCACGGTCGAGGCCGGAGAACACGGAAAATTCCCGTGAACGGCCCTGTCCATTGATTCCCGCCGCCCGGAACGGCACAATGCGAGCCCTCGCGGCCCCGCGGCCGCCCCTCTTTTCCATCATTCATTCACCAACAGGGGAAAACACATGAAGCTGATTCTTTTGGGCGCACCCGGCGCCGGCAAGGGCACCGTGGCCAAGATGCTCACCGCACTCGACGGCTCCGTCCAGATCTCCACCGGCGACATCCTGCGTGGCGCCGTGCAGGCCGGCACCGAGCTGGGCAAGCAGGCCGAAGCCTACATGAAGGCCGGCGATCTGGTGCCCGACGAACTGATCATGGGCATCATGGAAAAGCGCCTGCAGGAGCCGGACTGCGAAAAGGGCTTCCTGCTCGACGGCTTCCCGCGCACCATCCCCCAGGCCGAGGCCCTCAAGGAACTGCTGAACAAGCTCGGCATCGAGCTGGACATGGCCGTCAACATCGACGTGCCCCGCGACGTGATCCTCGACCGCCTCACCACCCGCCGCACCTGCTCCAACCCCGAGTGCCAGGCCATCTACAACGTCAAGAGCAACCCGCCCAAGGTCGAGGGCGTGTGCGACAAGTGCGGCAGCCCCGTCATCCAGCGCGAGGACGAAACCGAGGAAGCCATCTCCCACCGCCTGGAAACCTACCAGGAGAAGACCGCCCCGCTGGTGGACTTCTACGACAAGGAAGGCCTGCTGCTGACCGTCAGCGCCACCTCCTCCGAAGCCGTGATCGACGCCATCAAGCAGAAGCTCGGCATGTAAGCGCGCCACACCCGCGCGCAACACGCAAAAGGCGGAGCCAAGGCTCCGCCTTTTGCATTTCGGTTTCCCCCACGACCACACTATCGTCACACAACCACCATTCCCCGAACCCACCCCTGCAGGAACCGCGCAAGCCGCGAAACCGCGTGCTCGAGCAGGAGCACGTTGCCCTGCAAATCGCAGCGGGGGGTTGCCCACGTCGCTTCGAGAAGGCATTTTCCGGGCCGTTGTAGGGCCCGTCCCGGGCCTTTTTCGCAGACCTGATAAGATGCCCGCAGAATTCAGACACGCGGAGAGCCGATGGCCACGATTCATGTCCGAAGAGCGCACCAGCTTGGCCGGGAAGCGGCCAGACGGCGGCTGGAGGAGCTGGTTCATTACCTGCAAGACAAGCTGGAAGCCGAACTGCACTGGGAGGGCGAGCGTCTGGTGTTCAAGCGCAGCGGCGCCTCCGGCGAGGTCGTCATCGGCGACGACTTCGTGGAAGTGAATGTGAAGCTGGGCTTGTTGCTGAGCCCGATGCGGGGCCTGCTCGAACAGGCCATTCACCGGCAACTGGACGCGGAGCTGGCCTGACGGGCACGGGCGGCAGTGGGGCGAGTTTGTCGGGGTCGCGGCGGGGAGGAAGCCGCGCCTACGATTTGATCTTGCTTTCGAGGAAGGCGGCGACTTCGGCGATGGTCTGGTGATCGAAGAGATCCACCACGTCGACCATGCCGGGCCACCGGTCGTCGATGCGCTGGTGGATTTCGGCCAGGGCCAGGGAGCTGATCCCGGCGTCGAAGAAGTTTTCGTGGATGCCGAGACGCTTGTCTTCCAGCACGGCATCGACGATGGCCTTGAGCTGCGCTTCCATGGGGGTGAGGGCGCCGTCGAGGGCCGCCTGGGTTGCGTCGTGCAGGCGGGTCAGTTCGGTGAGCACGCTGTCGTATTCGCCGGCCAGGAAGGCGTCGCCCAGTCGGCGGCGCTGGAGCTTGCCGGAGGTGGTCTTGGGGATCCGCTTGACCGGGATCACGTGATCCACCTCGAGGCCGGTCTGCGCGTTGATGAGGTGGCTGACCTTGCGCGCCAGGGGCAGGAAGTCGGCCAGATCGCCGCGCCAGAGGAGGAACACCAGCAGTTCGTCCGAGTCGTCGTCGGGGCGGCGCACGCCGCAGATCGCCACCTTGCCCAGTTCCAGCCCCTCGGCCTGCTGGGCGATGGCTTCAAGATCGTGCGGATAGTAGTTGAGGCCGTGGGCGAAGATGATGTCCTTGCGCCGACCGGTGACCACCAGCTCGCCGGCGTGCAGCAGCCCCAGATCGCCGGTGTCGAGCCAGCCGTCGCCGACCAGGGCGGTGGCGTTGCCGGTCTCGTCGTTGTAGTAGCCGGCGGTGACGTTGGGGCCACGGATGTGGATGGCGCCGATCACGTCCTCGCCCAGCGGCGCGTGGTCCTCGTCGGCGATGCGGATCTCGCAGCCGGGCACCGGCCGCCCTTCGATGGCGAAGCCCACGGCCGCCGGATCGCTGGCGTCCACCGCCCGCACCGTCTCGTGCAGGCCCAAATGATCCCGGTGCAGCCACAGGGTGCGGAAGGGCTCGCCCGGCGGCGGGAAGGCCACGGCCAGGGTGGCCTCGGCCAGGCCATAGACGGTGTACATGCTCTCGCGCCGCAGGCCCGCCGGGGCCAGGCGGTCGAGGAACTGATCGCACAACGCCACCGAGATGGGCTCGGCGCCGTTGTAGATCAGGCGCACGGCGGACAGATCCAGATCGTCCACCGGCTTGTCGCCCAGGGCCTTGAGATAGTGCTTGTAACCGAAGTTGGGCGAGCAGAGGATGCTGGCGCGGGTTTCGCTGGCCTTCTGCAGCCACAGCAGGGGCCGGCGGCTGAACAGCTCGGTGGGCATCAGGTACTGCTCCATGCCGCAGGCGAGCATGTTGAGGTGGAAGCCGATGAGGCCCATGTCGTGGGTCAGGGGCATCCAGCTCAGGCTCACGTCGTCGGGGGTGAAGCGCCCGGCCTCGAGGATCCCGGCGATGTTGGCCAGGAGGTTGGCATGGGTGAGCACCACGCCCTTGGGATCGGAGGTGGAGCCGGAGGAGAACTGGATGAAGGCCGTCTCGGCCGGATCGGCTTCGCGGGGGAGGCCCTCCGCCGCCTCGGTCTCGGCCAGCGTTTCGACCCTGAGGGTACGGGCCTGCAGGGCGGCCAGCTCGCCGGCCATGTCGTGGTTGGCGGCGAAGCTGCCGAGGCGCGCCAGGGTTTCCTGTTCGGTGTACAGCCAGGGGCGCTGCAGGCGGGCGAAGATCCGGAACACCTTGGCCCGGTGCTCGTCGCTGATCCCCGGCGCCACCGGCACCGGCACGATGCCCCCCAGCACGCAGGCCCAGAACATCTCGATGAAGGCGCGATTGTCCTTGAGCAGCAGGATCAGCTCGTCGCCCGGCGCCAGGCCCCGGGCCTGCAGGTGACCGAGCAATCCCAGCGCGGCGGATTGCAGCTCGGCATAGGTCTGCCGCACCTGGCGGTCGCGGGCTTCGATGTAGCCGATGCCGCGGCCGGTTTCGGCGGCGGCGTGCAGGGCGTCGGGCAGGGTGCGGAAGTCGTGCATGGTGTCCTTCAGTGGCGCGCGATGCGGTAACGGAGGTGATGACGGGTGCGCAGGTTGATGAACGGCTCCAGGGCCAGGGGCTGCTCGTCGAGATACTCGAGGCGGAAGGCCGGCAGCATGCAGCCGAAATGGATCTGCATCTCCAGCAGGGCGAAGTGATCGCCGATGCAGCGCCGCGGCCCCGCGGAGAAGGGGATGAAGGCGGTGGGATGGCGGGCCTTCTCCCGTTCGGGCGCGAAGCGATCCGGATCGAAGCGTTCGGCGTCGGGCCAGTGGGCCGGATGCCGGTGCAGGTAATAGGGGGAGATGAACAGATCGGTGCCGGCGGGAATCGCGTAATCGCCGATCCGGTCGTCGTCGAGCGCCGTGCGGCTGAACAGCCACACGGGCGGATAGAGCCGCAGCGCCTCGTTCATCACCCGGCGCACGGTTTCGAACCGGGCGAGCTGCTCGGGCGCCGGCATGGCGCCCCCGGTCACGTCTTCGATTTCCTCGCGGGCCCGTGTCGCCCACTCGGGATGCCGGGCCAGGAAGTACCAGCACCAGTTGAGGGTGATGGCCGAGGTCTCGTGGCCGGCGATGATGAAGGTCATCAGCTCGTCGATCAGTTCCTTGTCGCTCATCGCCTCGCCGGTGTCGCGATCCCGCGCGGCGAGGAACAGGGCCAGAAAGTCGTCCCGCTCCGGCCGGGTCTCGCGCCGCCAGTGGATGAGTTCCTGCATCAGCTTCATCAGGCCGCGAAAGCGCAGCACCACCTGCATGTCGCGGGTCAGATCCTCGGTGAGAAAGGCGAAGGGATTGCCGCCCTGCCGATCCACCAGCCGGTCGAAGTCCTCGCCGAACAGGGTGCGCAGGATCACCTCCAGCGACAGATCGGCCGCCTCGGCGGTGATGTCGAGTATCGCCCCGCCGGCGGCCGCGTCCTGCCAGCGCTCGCGCCGCGCCGCATTGGCCTGCTCGACGAAACGCAGCAGGCGGGCCAGGACCTTGCGGCCGAAGGCCGGCTGGATCATGCGCCGCTGGCGGCGCCAGAAGGGGCCGTCGGAGACGATGATGCCGTTGCCCAGCAGCATCTTGACCCGGTTGAACCCCGGCCCCTTGCGGTAGTTGGCGTGATTCTTCACCAGCACGTGGCGGATGGCGTCGGCATCGTTGAGCAGGTAGCTGTCGTGGCGGCGCCCCTCGGATGGCAGACGCACCACGTCGCCGTATTCGCCCAGCCAGCGGGGAATGGCCGCGAAGGTCGCCTCGTTGGTGTCGGGCGTGAAGGGCGTCGCCGGGCCTGGCGGCAGGGCGGGTTGGTGCGTGTCCGCACTCATGGGCAGCCTTTATACTGTGACAATGGAGCCGTGCTCGCAAAAGCTCGTACTATATCGGAGAATTCGTCCGGGGCAAATCGACCCGGCCACGACCGCCGCGGCGCTGGCTGCCCTGCCCCCGGCACTGCACGCGCGCCTCGCCCGGCGGCAGGACGAATTCGACCGGCTCCGCTCCCTCATCGGCCTGGCCCTGCTGCGGGCCGGCATGACCCGCCTCGGGCAGGCGGACTTCACCCTCGATGCGCTCACCGTCAGCCCCCACGGCAAGCCCGACTGGCCCGGGCCGGTGCGCTTTTCCATCAGCCATGCCAACGAACTGGTGGCCTGCGCCCTGGCCGGCACGCCGGTGGGGCTGGACGTGGAATGGCGCCGCCCCCTGCCCCGCCTCCCCGAGGCGGGGCTGAGCCCCGCCGAGCGGGCGGCCATCGCCGAGGATCCGGCCCGCTTCTTCGACTTCTGGACCGCCCGCGAAGCGGTGCTCAAGGCCGCCGGGGATCTGGGCATCGCCCGCCTCACCGAGGTGACGCTGCACGGCCGCAAGGCCGAATACGCCGAGCGGGTCTGGCACCTGCACCACGCCGAACCCCTGCCCGGCTACGTGCTGTGCCTGGCCAGCCCCGATCCCGCGCCGCCGGTGATCGAGGAAGCCGCTGGTATAATGCCCGGATCATGAACGATTCCGCTCCCGCCCCCGAGGCGCCCCGCCGCCCCTTCAAGCGCCGCCTCGGCAATGCCCTGGCCGTGCCGCTCATCCGGGGGATTCTCCAACTCCTGTGGAAGACCTGCCGGGTCACGGTGGTGGGCGATGAACACGCGCGCCGCCTGATGGCCCAGGGCCAGCCCTTCATCCCCGCCTACTGGCATCAGCAGCACGTGTTCTGCGCCCGCTATCTGCTGGATCTGCAGCGCGACGGGCTGAAACTGGGCTTTCTGATCAGCCCCTCCAAGGACGGCGACGTGGCCGCAAAAATCATGGCCGGCTTCGGCGCACGGGTGATCCGCGGCTCCTCCAACCGCACCGGCGCCCGCGCCATCCGCGATCTCTACCAGGTGATGGCCAAGGAGCAGATCTCGCCGGTCAACACCGCCGACGGCCCCACCGGCCCGGCCTTCCGCTTCAAGCCCGGCGCGGTGATGCTGGCCCAGCTCACCGGCTATCCGGTGCTGCCCCTGGCCTACGCCGCCGACCATGCCTGGGAGCTGAACTCCTGGGACCGCTTCCGCATCCCCCGGCCCTTCAGCCGCGTGTGCGTGGTGGTGGGCGAACCCCGGCCCGTGGATCGCAAGACCGCCATGGCCGATCAGGACGGCATCGCCAGCGAGCTGGAAGCCACCCTCAACCGGCTCGGCGAGGAAGCCGCCCGGCACCTGGAGGCACGGCCATGAGCAAGGCGCGGCCCGGCCGCAAATCACCGACGATCCACCGGGGCCCGGATCACAGCGCGCCCTACCCGGTCAGCCGCCTGGCGCCGGGCTTCGAACTGGTGGATCTGGCCCGCGAGATCGAGGCCGCCGACGCCACCCTGGCCAGCCACGCCAGCGGCAAGCTGAAACTGATCGCCGAACAGATCCGCACCCTGCAGGAACAGGCCCGCGAGATCCTCGAACAGACCCGGCGCGATCAGGCGCTGCACCGCGCCGCCTGCGCCTTCCGCCGCCAGCCGGGGAAGATCTACCATCTCTACCGCAAGCCCGACGGCAGCACCTACTTCTCCCTGCTGGCGCCCGAGGACTGGTCGGGCCGGCCGCCCCACGACTTCCTCGGCTCCTGGCGGCTGGAGAACGACATGAGCTGGAGCCCGGCCGACGCCCTCGACCAGCCCCCCGACGACGACATGGCCCGGCTGCTGCGGATGCTCGACGAGTGAGGGGGATTCGTTCAAGGTCAGTGGAAGTGACGCCGAGGGCGCAGAGAAGACGTTTGTTTGCCTGATCATTGCATAAATTCGGCAGCCATCGTGTAGCCCGGATGCAGGTCCACAGGACCGGAATCCGGGGAAACACCGTTCCCGGATTACGCTGGCGCTCCATCCGGGCTACGTATCTGCATACAGGCTGTTTCAGCAGGGAATGGTGACAAATTTATGCAACTGTCAGGTTTACCCACGTCCAGGGATGACGCCTGCGAGGAGATCGTGAAAATCACGATGGCGTGCTGGTTTGCCGGTCGTGACAGCATGCCCGGCTGCGGCGCAAGGGAAAATTTCCAAAACGCTGCGTCCCCAGCGTCTCTGCGCCCTCTGCGTTCTTTCCGGTGCGCCCAACGATGCCGATAACCCGAAGTGCTTTCCGCCCGGCCTGGTGGTTGCCGGGGCCGCATCTGCAGACCCTGTGGCCGACCTTCTTCCGGCGGCGGCCGGTGCTGTCGCTGGAACGGCGGCGGCTTGAGACGCCGGACGGGGACTTTCTGGATCTGGCCCTGGGCGGGAACCCCGCGGGGCCGCTGGTGCTGTTGCTGCACGGCCTGGAAGGCTCGCTGCACTCCCATTATGCGGGCGGGCTGCTGGCGGCGCTCGAGGCGGCGGGGTTTCGCACCGCCTTTCTGCACTTTCGCGGCTGCAGCGGCGAGCCCAACCGCCTGCCGCGCAGCTACCACGGCGGCGAGACGGGCGACGTGGACTTCGTGGCCCGCTGGCTGGCGCGGGAAGTGGCCCCGCCGGCGGCGGCCATCGGCGTGTCGCTGGGCGGCAACGTGCTCCTCGAGTGGCTGGCCGAGCGGGGCGCAGCCGCCCCCCTGCACCGGGCGGTGGCCGTCTCCGTCCCCTTTCGCCTGGCCGACGCCGACCGGCGCCTGCGCCGGGGCGTCTCGCGGATCTACCTGCGCCACCTGCTCGGTCGGCTCCGGCGCAGCTACCGGGAAAAGTTCGCCCGCCTCCCCTCGCCCCTGGACGTGGACGTGGATCGATTGCGCACCTTCCACGACTTCGACGATCAGGTGACCGCGCCCCTGCACGGCTTCGCCGGCGCCGACGACTACTACGCCCGCGCCAGTTGCCGCCCCCATTTGAAACGGATCCACACCCCGACGCTGATCCTGCACGCCCGCGACGATCCCTTCATGTTCCCCGACAGCGTGCCCGGCGAGACGGCGCTTTCCCCCGCCGTGACCCTGGAGCTGAGCGAGCACGGCGGCCACGTCGGCTTCGTATCCGGCCCCTGGCCGTGGCGGGCCGAATACTGGCTGGAGAGGCGAATCGTGGACTGGTTGCGGGAACGGGGTTACTAATCCCAACGGTAACAGCCTGTTCACAGGCCGCGCCGGGGCCGGCAATCCGGCCTACAGCAGCACCCGCTCGATGCCTCCCTGGCGGGCACGGGCGAGAAAGTCCCGTTGCCAGGTTTCGCCCAGGCGCAGGCGGGCCAGTTCGACGACGATGTAGTCGGCCTCGAGGCCGGTGAGGTCGCCATAGCGGGAGAGGCCCTGCTGGCAGGCGGGGCAGCTGGTGAGGATTTTCGTCTCGCCGGGTTGCGCCTGCTCCCGGCCGGTGAGGTCGCGCAGGCCGTTGCGCAGTTCCTCTTCCTTGCGGAAGCGCACCTGGGCGGCGATGTCGGGGCGGCTGGTGGCGAGGGTGCCGGCTTCGCCGCAGCAGCGGTCGGAGAGTCGCACCTCGGCGTCCATCAGGCTCTGGGCCACGCGCAGGGGATTGTAGGTCTTCATCGGCGTGTGGCAGGGGTCGTGATAGAGGTATTTGCGGCCCGGCACGCCTTCGAGCTTCACGCCTTTCTCCAGCAGGTATTCATGGATGTCGAGCAGGCGGCAGCCGGGGAAGATGCGCTCGAACTGGTATTGCTGGAGCTGATCCATGCAGGTGCCGCAGGAGACGATCACGGTGCGGATGTCCAGGTAGTTGAGGGTGTTGGCCACGCGGTGGAACAGCACCTGGTTGTCCACCGAGATCTTCTGACCCTTGTGCTCGTCGCCGCCGGCGCTCTGGGGATAGCCGCAGCACAGGTAGCCCGGCGGCAGCACGGTCTGGGCGCCGGTCTCCCAGAGCATGGCGAGGGTGGCCAGGCCCACCTGGCTGAAGAGGCGCTCGGAGCCGCAGCCGGGGAAGTAGAACACGGCATCGGCCCGCTCGGCGGGCACCTGCGGGTCGCGCAGGATGGGCACGATGCGCGGATCGTCCAAGCCCAGTTCCGAACGCATGGGCCGCTTCGGCACCGAGGCGGGCAGCGGATAGCGCATGAACTGCACCACCTGCTCGGTGATCTGCGGCCGGCCGGTGGTGGCACGGGGCGTGCGCCGGCGCCACAGGCCGAGCCGGCGCAGGCCGCGGCTGGCCAGACGCTGGGCGCGGTAGCTCCAGTCGATCATCAGCTTGCGATAGACGCCGATCCCGCGGGCGTCGCGCAGGTTGAGAAACAGCATGGCCAGGGCGCCCATGGGGTTGAAGCGCTTGCGGCCCTGGGCGCGCAGGATGCTGCGCATGGTCACGGTCACGTCGCCGAAGTCGATGTTCACCGGGCAGGGGCTCAGGCACTTGTGGCACACGGTGCAGTGATCGGCCACGTCGTTCATCTCTTCGAAGTGGCGCAGGGAGATCCCGCGGCGGGTCTGCTCCTCGTAGAGGAAGGCCTCGATGATGAGGCCGGTGGCCAGGATCTTGTTGCGCGGCGAATACAGCAGGTTGGCCCGCGGCACGTGGGTGTTGCACACGGGCTTGCACTTGCCGCAGCGCAGACAGTCCTTGACCATCCGGTTGAGGTGGCCCAGCTCCGAGGCTTCGAGGATCAGGGCCTCCTGTTCCACCAGTCGCAGCGAGGGGGTGTAGGCGGCGTCCAGCCCCGAACCGGGCAGCAGCTTGCGCGGATTGAAGCGCTGCTGCGGGTCCACCTTGTGCTTGTATTCCTCGAAGGCCGCCACGATCCGCGGATCGAGGAACTGCATCTTGGTGATGCCGATCCCGTGCTCGCCCGAGATCACGCCGCCCAGGGTCTCGGCCAGCTTCATGATCCGCGCCACCACTTCCTCGGCCTCCTGGAGCATGGCGTAGTCGTTGGAGTTGACCGGGATGTTGGTGTGCACGTTGCCGTCGCCGGCATGCATGTGGGTGGCCACGAACAGGCGCGAGGCGCGGATTTCGCCATGGATGGCATCGAGCCGGTCGCGCACCGCGGCCAGCTCGGCGCCGGAGAAGATGTCCTTGAGGGGCCGTTCCACCGCCTGGCGGTAGGAGATCCGCAGCTCGCGGCGCTGCAGCAGATCGAAGAAGGTCTCGTCCTCGGCCGGTGAGATGTCCACCTTGCCGGCCCACAGATCGGCGTGTTCCACCACCGGCGCGTCCATGTGCCGCAGGATCCCTTCCCAGCGCTGCTTCACGCCGCGCAGCAGCTCGCGCGCGGCGTCGATCTTGGCGCGCAGGATCGCCTCGCTCTCGGGATCGGCCTCCTCGGGCGCCTCGCCGGCGCGCAAGCGGCGCAGCTCGGGCATGTCCGAGTCCAGGTATTCGCACACCGCGTCGATCATGCGCAGCTTGTTGCGGGTGGACAGTTCGATGTTGATGCGCTCGATGCCGTCGTTGTACTCGGCCAGCTTCTCGAGGGGGATCACCACGTCCTCGTTGATCTTGAAGGCGTTGGTGTGGGCGGCGATGGCCGCGGTGCGGGCGCGGTCGGCCCAGAAGCGCTGGCGGGCCTCGGCGCTCACCGCCACGAAGCCCTCGGCCTCGCGCAGGGATGCCTTGCGCACCACTTCCGAGGCG
>JALSSV010000007.1 GCA_026984045.1 Chromatiales bacterium
TTTTTCCAGACTCCGGCGGATCCAGGTCTTGACGGTGCCCAGCGGCAGCGCCAGGCGCGCCGCCAGTTCGGGATGGGTCAGGCCCTCGTGATAGGCCAGCTCGATGCATTCGCGCTGGCGGGCGCCGAGAGTCTTCAGGCATTTCTCCAGCGCCAGCCGGTCCACCGGATCGAAGGCGGGGATCGCCGCCAGGCTCTCCGGGTCGATGGCGTCCCCGGCCTCGTGCCGGCGGCGCAGCATGTCCAGGGCCCGGTGGCGCAGGATCACGCTCAGCCAGGTCATCACCGCAGCCTTGCCGCCCTGATAGGCCGCGGCCTGCTGCCAGATCTTCAGATACGTGTCCTGCAGGCAGTCCTGGGCGCGGCCTTCGTCCTTCAATATACGCAGCGCCACGGCATACAGTTTCGGGCTGGTGAGGCGGTAGAGGCGGGCGAAGGCCGTGCGGTCGCCGTCGGCGATGGCGGAAAGGAGTTTCTGCAGGGTGGGGTTCAGGGCATCGGCGCGCATGGGCTAGGCTTCCGTGAGCCGGCGCAGGCAGGCGAGATAGGCCTGTTCGTCGGGCGGGCTCCCCTGGCGCTGGGCCTGCCAGAGGCTTTCCATGAGGCAGTCCATCATCCGGTGTTCCGCGGCATGGGCATCGCCGAGGCGGCCTTGCAGTTGCCGGTGGATGTCGCCGATGCCGGCGGGCCGGTTGGTGCCGATCTGCTCCTGCAGGGCAATGTGCATGGCCATGTGCAGGAAGGGGTTGGTTTCGCCGGCCTCCGGCCGATAGTCCCGGTCCAGGGCCTGTTCGCTCTCCAGCAGGGAATGGTATTCGGGGTGCATGGCCACCACGCCGGCGATTTGCGCGCTCAGGGGGTCGAGCGGTGCCCCGGTCCGGGCCGCCTGCCAGGCCTGGTAGAACAGCTTGCGCAGTTCGCGGCGATCTTGCGTGAACATGGCCTCTTCCGGACTCCTCGGTCCCCCAGTGGAGGGAGCAGGCAGTGTACTGAGAAGCACGGAAGGGGGTCAAACGACGGTGAAGAATGTCCCGGGCGTGCCCGATGCCGGACCAATGACCGAAATTCACCACGGTTTTGGAACGCTTGTCTGCCGATTCGGCAAGATCACATTGTGTGCAATACCGTGACAGTGCCCGTCTCAATCCAGGTGCTTTTCCGGATATTCACACAGATCCGCAATGATGCAGGATCCGCAGCGCGGCTTGCGTGCCGTGCAGGTGTAGCGGCCATGCAGGATCAGCCAGTGGTGGGCGTCCTTGCGGTAGCGGGGCGGGACCACCGTGTTGAGCTTGTCTTCCACCTCGCGCACGGTCTTGCCCGGGGCGAGACCGGTGCGGTTGGCTACGCGGAAGATATGGGTGTCCACGGCGATGGTGGGATGGCCGAAGGCGGTGTTGAGCACCACGTTGGCGGTCTTGCGGCCCACGCCGGGCAGGCTCTCCAGGGCCTTGCGCTCTTCCGGAACCTTGCCGCCGTATCTTTCCACCAGGATCCGGCAGGTCTGGATGATGTTCTTCGCCTTGGTGTTGAACAGGCCGATGGTCTTGATGTACTTCTTCAGGCCCCGTTCCCCGAGCGCCAGGATGGCCTCGGGGGTGTTGGCCACCCTGAACAGTTCGGCGGTGGCCTTGTTCACGCTCTTGTCGGTGGCCTGGGCCGAGAGGATCACGGCGATCAGCAGCTCGAAGGGCGTGCGGTAGACCAGCTCCGTGGTGGGTTCGGGATTCTGCCGTTTCAGGCGCCGGAAGATCTCGGCGACGGTCTTGCGGTCCATGCGGGCGATCAGGCCGTGGCGGTTTCACCGCCCGGGGCCGTGACGGTCTCGGCCTTGCGGGCCTGGCGGCGGTCGATCACGTTCTTCAGGGCGATGATCAGGCCCAGGCCGAGAAAGGCACCCGGCGGCAGCACGGCCAGCAGGTAGCCACGGTAGTTCTCCCACAGGGTGACGGTCATGGCCTTGCCCAGCTCGCCGAACATGAGATCGGCATGGGCTAGCAGGGTGCCGAAGCCCAGCGATTCGCGCAGCGCGCCGAGCACCAGCAGCACGCCGGTGAAGCCCAGCCCCATGAACAGGCCGTCGGTGAGGGAGGGCAGCAGGGGGTTCTTGGAGGCGAAGGACTCGGCACGGGCCATGATGCTGCAGTTGGTGACGATCAGGGGAATGAAGATCCCCAGGATCAGGTACAGCTCGTGGAAGAAGGCGTTCATCACCAGCTCGATGGCCGTGACGATGGAGGCGATGATCAGCACGAACACGGGAATGCGGATCTCCGGCCGCACCCAGCGGCGGATCAGCGACACGGTGCCGTTGGAGGCCACCAGGGTGACGGTGGTGGCCAGACCCAGCCCCAGTGCGTTGATCACCGTGTTGGTGACGGCCAGCAGGGGGCAGAGGCCGAGGATCTGCACCAGGGCCGGGTTGTTGTGCCACAGTCCGTCGTTGATGATGTGTCGATAGCTGGAATTACTCATGCTGGATGGCCTCCACCGGCCGGGCCGGTTGCTGGAACAGTTCGTCTTGGTGTTTTTCGAAATAGACCAGGGTTTTGTACACGGCCTTGACCACCGCCCGCGGGGTGATGGTGGCGCCCGTGAACTGGTCGAAGACGCCGCCGTCGCGCTTCACCTTCCAGCCCTTTTTGTCAGGGTTGTTGAGTGAGCGGTTGTCGAATTCATGCACCCAGTCGCTCTTGCTGGCGTCGATGGCATCGCCCAGCCCCGGCGTTTCCTGATGGCCGACCACGCGCACGCCCAGCAAGGTGCCGTCGGCGCGGATCGCCACCAGCAGTTCGATGCGGCCATTGTACCCGTCCGGCGCCACCGAATTGATGATCACCGCCACCGGCTTGCCCTGCTTGCGGGCCCGCCACACGCGCACTGGCTTGTCGGTGCCGAGCCATTCGGGATCGGTGACCGTGATCATGTCGTTGATCAGATCGTTGTCGTGCATGTCGGGCGTGACCAGCAGGTGCAGCGAGCGGAGCAGGCGGGCGCGGTGATTGGCGGCGATGCGCTCGGCGGTCGCCTCGTGGGTGACGGCGACCATGCCGGTGCCGAGCACCGCAAACAGGCCGAGCAGGGCGGCGCTGATCAGCATCTGGCGCATCAGGGTGTGCATCTCAGCGCCGCTCCTCGCCGAAGACCCGGGGCGTGGTGTAGTAGTCGATGGTGGGCGTGGCCAGGTTCATCAGCAGCACCGAGAAGGCCACGGCGTCGGGATAGCCGCCCCAGGTGCGGATCACGTAGATCAGCAGGGCGATGCCGGCGCCGTAGATGAGCTGCCCGCGCGGCGTGGTGGCGGCGGTCACCGGATCGGTGGCGATGAAGAAGGCGCCGAGCATGGTGGCCCCGGTGAACAGGTGGAACCAGGGGGAGGGCCGCAGATCCGGATCCGGCAGGGCGAACAGGGTGGCGACGAGGAACAGGGTCAGGATCACGGCTGCCGGAATGCGCCAGCTGATGACCCGCAGCGCCACCAGGGCCACACCGCCCACGGCGTACCAGAGATTGACCCACTCCCAGCCCCGACCGCCGAAAGGACTGACCAGGTGTTCGTATTTGGCGAAGATCTCGTTCAGGGTCAGATCCATGCCCAGCGCCGTGCGCAGGGTGTCAAGCGGAGTGGCAGCAGTGAGTGTATCGTAGTCCAGACCGGCCGGCAGGCTGCCGGTCAGCGTATAGCGCCACTGGTCGAGAAAGCCGAGGCTGTCGCCGCCGATGGGCTGCCAGGCCGTCATCTCGCGGGGAAAGGCCACCAGCAGCATGGCGTAGCCCACCATGGCCGGATTGAAGGGGTTGTAGCCGAGTCCGCCATAGAGGTGCTTGGCCACGATCAGGGCGAAGGCGGCGCCGGTGACGATCAGCCACCAGGGCGAGAGGGTGGGCAGAGCCAGACCCAGCAGCAGGCCGGTCAAAAGCGCGCTGCCGTCGCCCAAAAACGGCAGAACGGGACGCCGGCGCAGGCGCAGCATGAGGGCCTCGGCGCCGAGCGCCGTGGCCACGGCCAGCACCAGGTTGACCACCACGCCCCAGCCGAAGAAGTGGACCTGGGCCAGCAGGCCGGGGATCAGGGCCAGGATCACCAGGATCATCATGCGCCGCACCGAATTGGTGGGGGGCAGATGGGGGGAGCTGTGCAGGGTCTGTTCCGGCAGGCTCATTGGGAATCTCCACTGTCTCCGCCCTTCTGCAGGCGCTGGCGTCGGGCCTCGACGGCGGCGATGGCCTGCTTCTGCGCGTCGGTCAGGTTTTCGGTGTTGGCCCGGGCCGCCTGCCGGCTGGCCTTCTTCGCCTTGACCCGGGCCAGGGCGGCCTCGATTTCGGCCTTCTTGGCGGCATCGCCGCCCGCAGCCTTGCTCTTCTTCAGCAATTCCTTCTTGCGCCGGCGGCGTTCCTCCTCTTCGCGCTTGCGCCGTTCCAGGCGTTCGAGATGCCATTCGTGCCGCTGGCGGGCCCGGTCGGCCTTCTGTTTCTGGCGCTCCTGGGCCCAGATCTCGGTCTTGGCGAAACGGTAGTACTGCACCAGCGGGATGTGGCTGGGGCAGACGTAGGCGCAGCAGCCGCATTCGATACAGTCGAACAGGTGGTAGTCCTGGATGCGATCGAAGTTGCGGGCATGGGCATACCAGTAGAGCTGCTGGGGCAACAGTTGCGCCGGGCACACGCGGGCGCACTGTCCGCAGCGGATGCAGGGCATGGCCGGCTGGCGATGGGGCTGGCTGCGGGGGCGGGCCAGCAGGCAGTTGGTGGTCTTGACCACCGGCACGTCGAGATCCGGCACCGCAAAACCCATCATGGGGCCGCCCATCAGCACCTCGTCGGTATCGGTCTCGCGCCACTGGCCGGCTTCCAGCAGCAGGGAGAAGGGCGTGCCGATGCGCACCGTGAGGTTGCGGGGGCGATCCAGGGCCTCGCCGGTGACGGTCACGATCCGTTCGATGAGCGGCGTGCCCTCGGCGATGGCATCGTGCACGGCGGCGGCAGTGGCCACGTTGTGGCAGACCATGCCGATGTCGATGGGCAGGCCGTTGGAGGGTACTTCCTTGCCGGTGAGTACCTTGATGAGCTGTTTCTCGCCGCCGGTGGGATAGACGGTCGGCACCTGCACGATCTCGATGAACTCGGCCTCGTGTTCCTGCAGGGCGTTGACCAGCACCGTGTGGGCCACCTTCTTGTTGTCTTCGATGGCGATGATGCAGCGTTTCGCGCGCAGGGCATGGCGCATGATCAGCAGACCATCGATGATCCGCCGGGGATGCTCCTGCATGAGCATGGCGTCGCAGGTGATGTAGGGTTCGCATTCGGCGCCGTTGAGGATCAGCAGATCCACCACTTTGTCGGGCCCCGGATTGAGCTTGATGAAGCTGGGGAAGCCGGCGCCGCCCAGGCCCACGATGCCGGCCTCGCGGATCACGTTGCGCAGGGCGCTGGGGTCGAGGTTTTCGTAATCGGCGACCGGCTGGCGTTCGATCCATTCATCCTGGCCGTCGGCCTCAATGACGATGCAAGGGGCCGACAGGCCGGAGGGGTGGGGCACGGGCTGTTCCTCGATGGCCACCACGGTGCCCGAGGTGCTGGCATGGATCGGGGCGCTGACGTATTCGGTGGCCCGGGCGATGCGCTGGCCCTTGCGCACCTTCTCGCCCACCTTCACTTCCGGCTCGGCCGGAGCGCCGATGTGCTGGGCCAGGGGCAGCACGATGCGCGCCGGCAGCGGCGCCGCGGCCACCGGCTCGTGCATGGAGAGATCCTTGTGGCCCTCCAGATGGAGGCCGCCGTGGAAATGCCAGAGCCGCCGCCTCATGCGGTTTCCTCCGCGACATCCACCGGCTGTTCCAGATCGATCTTCGGCTCCGGCCAGCGCCAGGTGCTGATGTCCTCTTCCACCGGCACGATGCGGATGCAGTCCACCGGGCAGGGCGGGATGCAGAGATTGCAGCCGGTGCATTCGGCCTTGAGGATGGTGTGCATCTGCTTGGGGGCACCGAGGATGGCGTCCACCGGACAGGCCTGGATACACAGGGTGCAGCCGATGCACAGGTTCTCGTCGATTTCGACCACCGTGGGCGTGTCCTTGGCCTCGCCCCGCTCCGCGTCGAGGGGAATGGGCTCCCGGCCCAGCAGATCGGCCAGTTGCACGATCACCGTTTCGCCGCCGGGCGGGCAGCGGTTGATCTCGGCCTCGCCTTTGGCGATGGCCTCAGCGTAGGGCCGGCAGCCGGGGTAGCCGCACTGGCCGCACTGGGTCTGGGGCAGGATGGCGTCGATCTGATCGACGATGGGATCGCCTTCCACCTTGTAGCGTACCGAGGCATAGCCCAGCAGCAGCCCGAACAGCAGGGCCAGCACGGTGAGCACCAGGATGGCCGTCAGCATGTCAGCCCTTCACCAGCCCGGCGAAGCCCATGAAGGCGATGGACATCAGCCCCGCCGTGATCAGGGCGATGGAAGGGCCGCGGAAGGGTTCGGGCACGTCGGCCACGTTGACCCGTTCGCGGATGGCGGCGAACAGCACCAGCACCAGCGAGAAGCCCACGGCCGCGCCGAAGCCGTAGAGGGCCGATTCCACGAAACCGTGTTCGGTCTGCACGTTAAGCAGGGCCACCCCCAGCACCGCGCAGTTGGTGGTGATGAGCGGCAGGAAGATCCCCAGCACCTGATAGAGCAGCGGGCTGGTCTTGTGCACCACCATCTCGGTGAACTGCACCACCACGGCGATCACCAGGATGAAGGCGATGGTGCGCAGGTATTCCAGCCCCAGCGGCGCCAGCAGATATTCGTCGACCAGATAGCTGCACACCGCCGACAGGGTGAGCACGAAGGTGGTGGCCAGCCCCATGCCCGTGGCCGTCTCCAGCTTGCGCGACACCCCCATGAACGGGCACAGCCCCAGGAACTTCACCAGCACGAAGTTGTTGACCAGGATGGTACTGACGAGGATGAGGAGGTAGTCGGTCATTGTGGATCAGAGGCAAGAGACAAGAGGAATGGATAACATCTGGTCATGCCATCGAGTATATCGCAGTCTTCCTTCTCTGACAGGTGAAGAACGGGGACAAGACCTTGCGATCCTTGTCTCTTTTCTCTTGTCACTTGCTTCTGTCGTTACTTGACGCGCATCCCCGGTTTCGCGCCCGCGTCCGGCGAGAGCAGGAACAGTTCCTTGCCGCCGGGGCCGGCGGCCAGCACCATGCCTTCGGAGACGCCGAAGCGCATCTTGCGGGGCTGGAGGTTGGCCACCATCACCGTGAGGCGGCCTTCCAGATCCGCCGGATCGTAGGCCGATTTGATGCCGGCGAAGACCTGGCGGGTGCCGAGGGCGCCCAGATCCAGGGTCAGTTTCAGCAGTTTGTCGGCACCTTCGACGTGCTCGGCCCGGGCAATGCGCGCCACGCGCAGATCGATCTTCGCAAAATCGTCGAAGGCGATTTCCGGGGCCAGCGGTTCCGTCCCCTCGGCGGATTCGGTTTTGGCAGGTTTGGCCGGTGCAGCGGGTTCGAGGTGTTCCTTGGCCTCTTCCAGCATGGCCTCGACACGTTCCTTCTCCACCCGGGTCAGCAGGGGCCTGAAGGGATCGATGACGTGATCGGTGAGCGGCTCGGCCACGTCGTCCCAGCGCAGAGGCGCGATGTTGAGGAAGTCCTCGGCGGCTTCGGCCAGGCGCGGCAGCACCGGCTTGAGCCAGGCCACCAGTACACGGAACAGGTTGAGGCCGGTGCTGCACACGGCCTGGACCTCCGCTTCCCGGCCCGCCTCTTTGATCAGCACCCAGGGCTTGTGTTGATCGATGTACTGGTTGGCCCGGTCGGCCAGGGCCATGATTTCGCGGATGGCGTGGCCGTATTCGCGGGCCTCGTACAGCTTGGCGATGCGCTCGCGGGCGGCGGCGAATTCGGCGTACAGGGCCGGTTCGGAACAGGTGGCCGAAAGGCGTCCCTCGAAACGCTTGTTGATGAACCCGGCGCAGCGGCTGGCGATGTTGACCACCTTGCCCACCAGATCGGCGTTGACCCGCTGCTGGAAGTCTTCCAGATTGAGATCGATGTCGTCGATCCCCGGGCCGAGCTTGGCGGCGAAGTAGTAGCGCAGGTATTCGGGATTGAGGTGGTTGAGGTAGGTGCGGGCCTTGATGAAGGTGCCGCGGGACTTGGACATCTTCTGGCCGTTGACGGTCAGGAAGCCGTGGCACCACACGGCGGTGGGCAGGCGGAAGCTGCTGCCGTAGAGCATGGCTGGCCAGAACAGGGTATGGAAATAGGCGATGTCCTTGCCGATGAAATGGTACAGCTCGGCCTGGCTCTCGGGGCCCCACCAGGCGTCGAAGTCGGTGCCGGTACGCTCGCACCAGTGCCTGAAACTGGCCATGTAGCCGATGGGGGCGTCCAGCCAGACGTAGAAGTACTTGCCCGGCGCATCGGGGATCTCGAAACCGAAATAGGGCGCGTCGCGGCTGATGTCCCAGTCCTGCAGGCCGGCCTCGAACCATTCGCGCAGCTTGTTGGCGATCTCCGGCTGGGTATGGCGGCCTTCCAGGGCCCACTGGCGCAGCATGTCCTCGAACTCGCCCAGGGCGAAGAAGTAGTGCTCCGATTCCTTCTCGACCGGGGTGGCGCCGGAGATCACCGAAACCGGGTTCTTCAGTTCGGTCGGGCTGTAGGTGGCGCCGCAGACCTCGCAACTGTCGCCGTACTGATCCGGGGCGCCGCAACGGGGGCATTCGCCCTTGATGAAGCGGTCCGGCAGGAACATCTTTTCCACCGGATCGTAGGCCTGCTGGATGACCCGGGTGCGGATGTAGCCCCCGTCCTTCAGGCGCCGGTAGATGGTTTCGGCCAGTTCCCGGTTCTCGGGCGAGTGGGTGGTGTGGTAGTTGTCGAAACCGATGTGGAAGTCGGCGAAATCGCGGGTGTGTTCTTCCCAAGTGGCCTGGATCAGCTCCTCGGGGGTGATGCCTTCGCTCTGGGCGCGGAGCATGATGGGGGTGCCGTGGGCGTCGTCGGCACAGACGTAGATGGCCTCGTGGCCTTGCATCTTCTGGAAGCGCACCCATATATCGGTCTGGATGTATTCCACCAGATGCCCGAGATGGATCGAGCCGTTGGCATAGGGCAGCGCGCTGGTGACGAGGATCTGGCGGGGTTTCCGAGGCATTTTTCCAACTTCTTGTTTTGAAAGGGACAAACACCCGAGACGGGTGTTCCCGCGGTCGGGGAGCGGATTCGGTCGGCCGGATGCCGCAATGAAGCCGGATATTCTACGCCAATTAGAAGTTGGCGTGGAATTTGTGTACTATTGCGCTCCCGCGAGTATTACTTTATTATTTTGCTAGGTTATTTACCCATGCACTTTGCAGGAGAATCACATGGCTGACGTATCCCCCACCCAGATCGAAGAAGCCATCAAGGGCTATACCGATCCCTATCTGGAAAAAGATCTGGTCAGCGCCAAGGCAGTGAAGGACATCAAGATCGACGGCGACAAGGCCGTCGTGGACGTGGTGCTCGGCTATCCCGCCGAGGGCTACAAGGCCGAACTGGCCGAGAAACTGAAAGAGCAGATCACCGCCATCGAGGGCATCGCGGATGCCGAAATCAACGTTTCCCACAAGGTCGAGGCGCACACGACCCAGAAGGGCGTCGAGCCCATCAAGGGCGTGAAGAACATCATCGCCGTGGCCTCCGGCAAGGGCGGCGTGGGCAAGTCCACCACCTCGGTGAACCTGGCCCTGGCCCTGGCGGCCGAGGGGGCCACCGTGGGCATCTTGGACGCCGACATCTACGGCCCCAGCCAGCCGCGCATGCTGGGCATCAGCGATCAGCCCGAATCGAAGGACGGCAAGCGTCTCGAGCCGCTGGAGAACTACGGCATCCAGTCCATGTCCATCGGCTACCTCATCGACGAGGAGACGCCGATGATCTGGCGTGGCCCCATGGTCACCCAGGCCCTGGAGCAACTGCTCAACGACACCAACTGGCGGGACGTGGACTACCTGGTGATCGACCTGCCGCCGGGTACTGGTGACACCCAGCTCACCCTGGCCCAGAAAGTGCCGGTCACCGGCGCCGTCATCGTCACCACCCCCCAGGACATTGCCCTGCTCGACGCGCGCAAGGGCCTGAAGATGTTCGAGAAGGTGGAAGTGCCGGTGCTGGGCATCATCGAGAACATGAGCATCCACATCTGTTCCAACTGTGGCCACGAGGAGCACATCTTCGGCGCCGGCGGCGGCGAGCGCATGGCCGAGGAAAACGACGTGGATCTGCTCGGTGCCCTGCCCCTGGACAAGTCGATCCGCGAGACCACCGACAGCGGCAAGCCCTCCGTGGTGGCCGATCCGGAAGGCCGCATCGCCCAGATCTACCGTGACATCGCCCGCCGGGTGGCTGCCAAGCTGTCGCTCAAGTCCAAGGACTACAGCGCCAGCTTCCCGAAGATCGTGATTCAGAACAACTGACGCGTTCACGGTATCGTGCCCCTTCGAAACCGGCCTTCTGGCCGGTTTCGTCGTTTTCGAGGCGGGTATTTCCACTGCCGGCTACAAGGCGGAGCGCAATTGCTCCAGGACGGTATCCACCTCGATGGCCTGCAGACAGACGTTGTCCGTGCAGGGCGTCTTGCGGTGATTGGCGGCGGAAACGCAGGGGGAGCAGGCCAGGCCGGCGTAGATGGGGGTGCTGTTGCCGAGGGAGCCGTAGAGCTTCGGGGTTTCCGGGCCGAAGAGGACGAAGGTGCGCAGCGGGGTGATGGCGGAGAAATGGGCCGGCCCCGAGTCGTTGGTGAGCATGAGGGTGGCGAGGCTGTAGAGCACCGGCAGTTCTTCAAGATTCAGGGCCCCGGCGAAGTTGACGCAGCGGGGGTGATCCACCAGATCCCGCAGTTGTTCGGCTTCGGCGATCTCGTTCGGCGCGCCGGTGATCAGGATCAGGATGTCGTCGAACTCGGCCAGCAGGCGCTGCATCACGGCCACGTAACGCTCGGGCATCCAGCGGCGCTGGGGCAGCAGTTCACTGGCGTTGGGGTTGATCAGCACCAGGCGCAGGGATGGATCGTAATCGGGGTGCCGGTCGCGAATGCGCTCGCGCAGGGCGTCCTGGCGGGCGGCGTCGATGTCGACCCGGGCCAGGCGAATTTCCTCGTCGGTGATCACGGTCTTCGAATAGGGCAGTTCCTCGCGGGTGCTCAGCAGGGCGTTGACCAGGGCGATGAAGTTCTTGCTGATGTGGATGTGCGGGTTGTAGGCCACCTTGTGGGTGAGCATCTCGCCCCGGTAGAGCCCTTCGTTGTGAAAGGCATGGTAGCCGACCCGGCTGCCGGCACCGGAGAGGCCGGTGAGCAGGGCGGTGAAGCGGGAGAACAGTTCCAGATCGATGACCGAGTCGATGCGCTGCCGGCGGACCCAGCGCAGGTAGCGCAGGGTGTCGATGGCCAGATGCCAGAGGTTGTCTTCGCGCAGGGTGAAGATGTTTTCCTTCGGCACCGTGCCCAGCAGGTGCAGGCTCGGGGCGTTCTTGGCGAAGATCAGGAAGAACAGCTCGGCGCCGTTGGCCTTGAGCTTGCGCATGGCCGGATCCACCAGGATGGCGCTGCCCATCTCCGACAGTTCGATGAGCAGCACCCGCCGGGGGCGGATGCGCCCGGCCGGGCGCAGCCAGTGCCACAGGCGCAGCCAGGTGCTCACCACGGCGCAGAGGGGAACGCCGGCCCAGTAATCGATGCGGCGCATGGTGTCCACGTTCATGCTTGGGGTTCCTCGTCGTCCGGAGTCGTCAGTGGGGGGCGCCGGTGCAGCCGGCCGCGCAGGGTGATCACCAGCCCTGGAAGGCTGGCGGCCACGAGGATGATGCCGTAGAGGATGGACATGGACAAGACGACGGTCTTGTCTGCGCCCAGGAGTGTGAACAGCCCGATCAGGGCGCCTTCGCGTACCCCCCAGCCCGCCAGCGAGACGGGTACCAGGGTGAGCAGGAACACCGGCGGTGCGATCACCGCAAAGGTCACGATGTCGTAATCCAGGCCCACGCTCCGCCCCACCAGGAAGATGTTGATGATGGAGAAGGCATGGATGGCCAGCGACAGGCCGGTCTGGCGCAGCAGCCGTCCCGGGGTGTGCAGGACCTGGTGGAGCTTGCGCGAAATGTCGAGCAGATAGGCGGAAAGCCGCCAGCGTTCGAACCAGTGCAGGCGGTGCAGGAACACCAGTGCCAGGAAACCGGCCAGCCCCCCGGCCACCAGCACGTTGATGATCCAGAACACGCCGGGAGGCAGCAGATCGGGCAACAGGGCATTGGCCATGAGGTTGAGCAACAACAGACCCGAAAGACCGAGGATGCGATCGATGAACACTCCCTTGAAGGCATCCCGTTTGCGAAAGCCGCTGCCGGCCACGTCCAGTACCCGCATGGCGTCGCCGCCGATGCTGGTGGGCAGACCCTGATTGAAAAAACTGCCCTTGAAGTAACTGCGCACGTAGAAGCCGGAACTGTGACCGAAGCCCAGTTCGCGCATCACCAGATACCAGCGGAATCCCGCCAGCCAGGTACTGAGCAACTGCATCAGCAGAGCCAGCGCCAGAAAGGGCCAGCGGGCCTGGCGGATCACTGCCAGCACGCCGGTCAGATCGATGTGGCGGAAAATGAGCACGAGGATGCCGAGCGTGACGGCCAGGCGCAGCGCCAGCCCCAGGCGGTGGCGGTCAGCGCTCACGATGCCGCCCCCGGTCGGAACAGACGCCGCAGCCCGGGCAGGGCCAGCGCCAGGCTGATGAGGGGCACGGCGATCTCCAGCAATCGGGCCTCCCGGTCGCCGCGGGTGTGGAGCACCACCAGATAATAGACGGTGAACAGCAGCAGCAGGGCCGCGCCACGCTGCACCCAGCGGTTCTCGCCGGGCACGATCCGGGCCAGATGCACCCCGATGAGGGCCGAGACCCAGCCGGTGAGCATGCCGGCAGCCACGTCCAGCGGCCAGTGGGCGCCAACCACGATGCGCGAGAGGCCGATCAGGGCGGCGGCGGCAATGGCCAGCCAGCGTACCCCGCGGTGAACCGGCAGAAGGCTCAGCACTCCGGCCAGAGCGAAGGCGGCCGCCGTGTGGCCGGAGGGAAAGGCGGTGGCGCCGAAACGGTTGCCGAGCTGGTGGAAGGCGTCAGGCGGCAACACCGTGGGGGGACGGGGGATCTGGAAGAACGCCTTGCCGCCGTTGACCAGCAGGGCGGCGACGATCCCGGCCAGCAGCCCGGCCCAGATGATGTCCGGTCGCCGCCCCACCAGCGGCAGGACCAGGATCATGACCATCCCGGCATCGCCGAACAGGGTCACGTTGAGCCAGAAGGTCTTCGAGAACTGCAGATGCTCGTTGAGCCACAGAAACAGTTCCCGGTTGCTGCCGCCGAGGCCAATGAGACCCATCAGCAGCAACCCGGCCAGGGGGATGGCCCAGGTCCAGGGGGAAGACAGCGGTTCGGATCGGATCACGGCGAGACTCCATAGCCATCACAGGCATACAGGCGGTAGCGGCTGGCGGCGATGCCGCCGATCCGTGCCTCTACCTCGACGGGTTCCGCGCAATGGGCGAACTTGCCATAGCCGGCAGTCGCTGGCCGTGCCCAATAGTATTCAGGCACCACCACGATGCCGCGATCCCCTTTGGCCGGCGAGCCGTACCAGAGATCCGACTGATCGAAACGGGAGTCGGTCACCCGCACCGGCGTCGGCCGGGCATACCAGGCCACGTGACTGAAGATGGACCAGTTGCCCACGTACAGCACCGGCTCGGGGCCGGGTGTGGCCGCCATCTGCGCCCGCAGCGCCATGGCCCGCTCGGCACTGGCCCGCCAGCCGAGCAGATCGCCGAGGGGATGCCGGCCCGGCGGAAAGGGATTGACGGGCAGCAGGATCAGCAGATGGATGGCGGCGATCAGCAGCAGCGAATAGCCGCTGCCGCTCCAGGCCCCGAACCGCACACTCCGTGCGGACCAGTGCCGGGCCAGCCAGCGGGCCACCAGTGGCGCGAGGGCCAGCCAGCCCAGCGCCGGCCAGTGGGGGAGGGTGGTCTCGTAACCGCCGCTCCAGGCGAACAGGGCCAGCACCGGCAGGGCCAGGGCCAGCAGCAGGCGCTCGCCAGGGGCGCGGGAGCGCAGTGCCGCCACCAGCGCCACCAGGCCGAAACCGTAGAGCAGTGGGCCATAGGCGATGATCTGGCCGGCCTGGGCTGTGAGGAAGCGTTTTGCCGACCAGGCGCGCTCCGGTGCCCCGTGGCCGAGCTGGTAGGCGAAGGAGAGCCAGTCGTGCCGGGCATTCCAGTAGAGGACCGGACTGATCACCAGCAGGGCCACCAGCATGGCCAGCCAGGGACCGGGGCGGCGGAGTTGCCGACCCTCTCCGCTCCAGAACAGGGCGATGAGGGCGGTGAATACCAGCGTTACTGCCGTGTACTTGGCCAGCCCCGCCAGCCCGAACAGCAGTCCCACGCCGAGCCAGTGGCGTGTGCTTCCGGCCTGCAGCGCCCGCTGCAGGCACAGGAGCGCCGCCAGGGCCAGGGGCAGCAGCGGCGTGTCCGGCAGCATGGCCATGTTCAGCAACTCGAACATCACGCCGCTTTCGTAGACAGCTACCGTCAGCAGGCCCAGCCACGCGGGCTCGTCCGGGAACAGCTCGCGAACCAGGCGGTACAGCAGCAGGGCCGTGAGGGCCCCGAGGGCCAGCGGCCACAGGCGCAGGGCGAACTCGCTGGCCGAGAAGGGCAGCACCAGGGCGTTGAGCCAGCCCACCAGCGGCGGGTGGTCGAAGTAGCTCCAGTCGAGGTAATAGCCGTAGAGGGCGTAGTGGGCCTCGTCGCCCGACAGTTCCACCCGGCCGATGACCAGCAGGTGCAGGAGGGCGAAACCGGCAATCAGCCACAGGGTGCGGCGCCAGGGTTGTCGGGCGAGGCTCTGGAACATGTGTCGGCAGGGATGACAGTAAACGTCGCATTCTAGCAGAGTCCCCCGCTGACCGCCTTTGCGCCGGAGGCGGTTTCCAGTGCACAATATCCGCCCTTTGGCGGTGGTGGCGAGACAGTCTGATGAGTATCAAGTCGGATCGATGGATCAAGCGGATGGCGCAGGAGCACGGCATGATCGAGCCCTTCGAACCGGGACAGGTCAGGGAGGCCGATGGCCGGCGCATCGTCTCCTACGGCACTTCCAGTTACGGCTACGACGTGCGCTGCGCCGACGAATTCAAGATCTTCACCAACATCAACTCGGCGGTGGTCGATCCCAAGGACTTCGACCACCAGAGTTTCGTCGACTACCAGGGCGAGGTGTGCATCATTCCGCCCAACTCCTTCGCCCTGGCCCGCACCGTGGAGTACTTCCGCATTCCCCGCAGCGTGCTCACCGTGTGTCTGGGCAAGTCCACCTATGCCCGGTGCGGCATCATCGTCAACGTCACCCCCCTGGAGCCGGAATGGGAAGGGCACGTGACCCTGGAGTTCTCCAACACCACGCCCCTGCCGGCCAGGATCTACGCCAACGAGGGGGTGGCCCAGATGCTGTTCTTCGAGTCGGACGAGGTGTGCGAAACCTCCTACCGGGACCGGGGCGGCAAGTACCAGGGCCAGCAGGGCGTGACCTTGCCCAAGGCCTGAACGGGTGGCTGGTCGCGGGTAGCCGGGCACACCCTGCTTTCACGGGACCCTACGGTCTGCGGTGAAGGGTTTTCAGCTCCGTGGTGCTGCCCATGTCCAGATCCGTGCGTACGATCTCGATGCGCACCGGCAGATAGTCCAGTTCCGGCGCGCACCAGAAGGAGAAGCGCAGTTTTTCCTTGGGGTTGAAGGAGTCAACCCGCAGGGTCTGCATGTCGTCACGATAACCGGTGCTGATGGTTTCGCTGCCCACCACCGTGGCCTTGTAGGTGTGCAGATCGTGGTGATCGGCCACATGAAAGGTGAAGGTCTTGGGTTGCCGCGCCAGCTTGAGCATCATGGCGATCTGGAAGGACAGCATGTCGTAGGTGTTGGCAACGATGGGATAGGTGAGGCGGTTCTTGGTGATGGTGAGGGTTTTCTTCTCCCAGTCGAAGAGCACCTTTTCGTGCACCTCGTCCTTGCCGGTCTGATCGTAGCGGTATTCCAGCGGCTGCACGTCGTCGTCCGTCCGTTGCATGATGCTGGTTTCGGTCACCACGTCGCGGGTGAACAGCCGGGCCATGCCGCGCGGTTCCGAATGGGCGCGGTAGACGATGATGCCGTCGTTCACCGCCACGTTGCGCTGGCTGATGCCGGCCGGAATGCCGCCCATGTAAACCTTGTATTGGGCATCGAAACCGGCATCGAGCAGGCCGGCCCGCACGGGCAGGGCCAGCCACAGGCCGGCGAGGAGGAGCATCGCGCGCAGGGCAGTGATTCGGGTGCTGGTTATTTCACTCGAAGAGCCGTTCCGAATTTTTGAATATTCGTTTGTTGTGAGCACAGCGCCCTTGAGGCAGGAGAGACGTTTCGTGGCCGTCGAGCCTACAAGGATGTATTCACGGCGTGTCACGAAACGTCTCTCCTGCCTCAAGGGCGCACCTGATGATGGATCCCATATTCGAAAATGGGTGGGAATTCGGAACGGCTATCAAATAATTAATCGGGGCGGAGGGCGCCGGGTTCAACCCGGATCCGTTTTTCCGTCTCGGCCAGGGGCCGGCCGTCGAGCAGCACCCGGTCGCCATCGAGGCGCAGCCGCCCTTCGGCGAACCAGCGGATCACCCGCGGATAGATCACATGCTCCTCGGCGTGCACCTTGCGCGCCAGATCGGCTTCCGTATCGCCGGGCTCCACCGGCACCTCCGCCTGCAGCACGATGGGGCCGCTGTCCAGCTCGGGGGTGACGAAGTGCACGCTGACGCCGTGGATCGGGTCGCCGGCTTCCAGCACCCGCCGGTGGGTGTCGAGTCCCTGGTAGCGGGGCAGCAGGGAGGGATGGATGTTGAGCATGCGCCCGGCGTAGTGTTCCACGAAGGCGGGGGTGAGGATGCGCATGAAGCCGGCCAGCACTACCAGATCCGGCTGGTAGCGGTCGATGACCGCCTCCAGGCTCTGATCGTAGCTGTCCCGATCCGGATAGTCGCGGTGATCGACCACGGCGGTGGGGATCCCGGCCCGGCGTGCCCGTTCCAGGCCATGGGCATCGGGGTTGTTGCTGATCACGGCGCGGATCTCGGCGGGAATCTCGCCGGCGGCGATGGCGTCGATGATGGCCTGCAGGTTCGAACCGTTGCCCGAGATCAGCACCACCAGGCCACAGGAGGCGTTGCAGGGGGCGTCGCTCATGCCAGACCGTCCAGCTCCACGCCACGGGTGCCCTCGCGGCCGTCGATGTGGCCGATGATGACGGGGTGTTCGCCCTCGGCGCGCAGGCGGGTGACGATGGCACCGGCCTCGGCGGCGCTGGCCACCAGCACCATGCCGATCCCGCAGTTGAAGGTGCGATACATCTCCCGCGCATCGATGCCGCCCTGTTCCTGCAGCCAGGCGAAGATCGGCGGCGGGGTCCAGCTGCGGATGTCCACGTGCGCCACGGTATTCTCGGGCATCACCCGCGGCAGGTTCTCCAGCAGGCCGCCACCGGTGATGTGGGCCAGGGCGTGAATGTCGAACTCGGCGAACAGGGCCAGCAGGGGCTTGACGTAGATCCGGGTCGGCGCCAGCAGCCGCTCGCCCAGGGTGGCGCCGTCGAAGGGCTGGTCGAGACGGGCGCCGGTGGTTTCCAGCACCTTGCGGATCAGGGAATAGCCGTTGGAATGGGGGCCGCTGGAGGGCAGGCCGATGAGCACGTCGCCGCTGTGCACCCGGCTGCCGTCGATGATCCGATCCTTCTCCACCACGCCCACGCAGAAGCCGGCCAGATCGTATTCCTCGCCCTGGTACATGCCCGGCATCTCCGCCGTCTCGCCGCCGATCAGGGCGGCGCCGGCCTGCCGGCAGCCCTCGGCGATGCCCTTGACCACGTCGCTGGCGATGTCCACGTCCAGGTGGCCGGTGGCATAGTAGTCGAGAAAGAACAGCGGCTCGGCGCCCTGCACGATCAGATCGTTCACGCACATGGCCACCAGATCGATGCCGATGGTGTCGTGGCGATGCAGTTCCAGGGCCAGCTTGAGCTTGGTGCCAACGCCATCGGTGCCGGCCACCAGCACCGGTTGACGATAGCCTTCGGGAATCTCGAACAGGGCGCCGAAGCCACCCAGGCCGGCCAGCACCCCGGGCCGGCGGGTGCTGGCCGCCAGCGGCTTGATGCGTTCGACCAGCGCATTGCCGGCATCGATGTCCACGCCGGCGTCGCGGTAGCTCAGGGAAGGGGAGGGTGAGGCATCGTCGCCACGGGATGAGGACACGGGGGACTCCTGCGGACTCGGGATGGGAAGAAACGCACCTTTTTCCTTCGGAATCGGTGCATAATAAGGCCCGAGATTGTACCAATTCACGGCCCTGGACGAAACGACACCGACTTCTTGTCAATCAACCTTTCAATGCGCGCCAATCCCATGCCTTACTTCCGCTTGCTCTTGCCGTGGCTCGGCCTGTGGCTGCTGCCGGCGCTGATCGCCCGGGCCGAGGTGGTGGAAAACCTCTACCGGGTGGAAGTGCCCGTGGCCGACCAGGAGCGCGATACGCGCACCCGGGCGCTGACCGATGCCCTGCGGCAGGTGCTGATGCGAGTCTCGGGCAGGGACGAACTGGCGCTCATGGAGCCGGGCGTGGAACAGGCCCTGGCGCTGCCCACCCGCTACGTGGAACGCTACCGCTACACGGTTCGCCAGGAGAATGGCCAGCGGCAATTGCGGATGGAGGTGCGTTTCGAGCCCGAAGCCATCAACCGGATCCTGCGCGAGAGTCATCTGCCCGTATGGGGGCGCAACCGCCCCGGTGTGCTCGCCTGGGTGGTGATCGACGACCGCCACGGGCGCAAGCTGCTGTCCTCCGACAGCCCGGCCGCGTGGCGTGACGAAGTGGCCCGCGAGGCGGCCCGCCGCGGGCTGCCCCTGCGCCTGCCCCTCTACGATCTCACCGACCGTGCCCGCCTGACCGTGGCCGACGTGTGGGGCAACTTCGAGGATCGCCTCCTCGACGCCTCCCAGCGCTACCAGGTCCAGGCGGTGCTGGTGGGCAGGATCTACCAGACTTACCGTAACCGCTGGCGCAGCCACTGGACCCTCTACAACGAAGGCCGCCGGGACGACTGGGAGAGCGAAGGCGTCTCGCTCGCTGCGGCGCTGGCCGCCGGGGTCGCCGGCAGCACCCGACAGCTCGCCGAACGGTATGCGCGGGTGGCCGCCAGCAGCCTGCCCGGGGTGGTGCGGGTGCAAGTGCTCGGGATCCGCAATCTGGCCGACTACACCCGGGCGTTTCGCTATCTGGCCAGGCTCGATGGCGTGACCCGGGCGGCGCCCGACGAGGTGGCTCCCGATTCGACCCTGTTCAGCCTGGCCAGCCGCAACGGCCTGCCGGCCATCTCCCGGGCCATCGAGCTGGGTCACACCCTGGTGCCCGAGACGGCGGCGCCTCCGGCGGCCCCCGAGACGAAAGCGGAGACGGCCGGCAAGGCGGCGCTCCCGGTCACCGAACGCCTCAGCGCCGATCTGGTGTATCGACTGGTTCCGTGAGCACCCCCCGGTTGGTTCCCTCGCCCTTCCCCCGTCGGCTGCCAGCAACGTGTCCCGGGAGCTGACATGCAGGCCCGCCAGATCCCCAACCTGATCAGCATCCTGCGCATCCTGCTGGTGCCCCCCGTGGTGGTGCTGCTGTGGCAGGGGCGTTACGGCGGGGCGCTGACCCTGTTCCTGATCGCCGGCATCTCCGACGGGATCGACGGTTATCTGGCCCGTCATTACCGCTGGACCTCGCGTCTCGGCGCGATCCTCGATCCCCTGGCCGACAAGCTGCTGATGGTCTCCACCTATCTGACACTGGGCTGGCTGGGGGATCTGGCCGGCTGGCTGGTGGGGCTGGTGATCTGGCGGGACGTGGTGATCATGGCCGGCACCCTCCTGTACCGCTGGCGGGTGGGGCCGGTGGCGTTCGAACCCCTGACGATCAGCAAGATCAACACGGTCTGCCAGATCGCCCTGGTGGTGGTCACCCTGCTGCGCCTGTCGGGGCTGGAGAGCCTGGCCTGGTTGCAGGGGCTGCTGGTGATCGTGGTCAGCGTGACCACCCTCACCAGCGGTCTGGCCTATGTCTTCATCTGGAGCCGGCGTGCCCGGCAGGATCTGCAACGCAAGGAGTCGCAATGAACCTGGTGCGCGAGGCCTTCGGGCTGGTCCTGTTGCTGGTCACGGGATGGCTGATCTGGCTGCTGGCGCCGGTTCTCACGCCTTTCCTGATTGCGGCGGTGCTCGCCTACCTCGCCGATCCGCTGTGTGACCGGCTCGAGGCCCTGGGCCTGTCGCGCACCTGGGCCACCGTGCTGGTATTCGGCGGCCTCACATTGCTGGCGCTGCTCCTGCTGCTGTTCCTGGTGCCCCTGTTGCAGAAACAGATCCACGTGATCGTGACCCGGGTGCCGCTCTGGCTGCAGACGGCAGAGGCCCACCTGCTGCCCTGGCTGCAGCGCCAGTTCGGTTTCGACGTGAGCGAATTCGATCGCGGCGAGCTGGCTCGCCTGCTCGGCCAGAACTGGTCCACTGCCGGCGGCCTGCTGGCCACGCTCGTCACCTCATTGACCCGTTCGGGGGTGCTGATCGGCAACTGGCTGATGAACCTCACCATCGTCGCCGTGGTCACCTTCTATCTGCTGCGCGACTGGGATCGGCTGGTGGCCGCGATTCGCGATCTGCTGCCACGCCACCTCGAGCCGGTCGTCTCCCGTCTGGCCGGGGAGTCGGACGAAGTGCTCGGTGCCTTCCTGCGCGGCCAGCTGCTGGTGATGCTGGCCCTCTCGGGGGTCTATTCCATCGGCCTGTGGCTGGCGGGACTGGAGCTGTTCCTCTCCATCGGCCTGCTGGCGGGCCTGGTGAGCTTCGTGCCCTATCTCGGTTTCATCGTCGGGATCGGCGCAGCCGGCCTGGCCGCCGGACTCCAGTTCCAGGACGTGCAGCATCTGATCTACGTCCTGGCGGTGTTCGGCGTGGGTCAGGTGCTGGAGAGCACCGTGTTCACGCCGCTGCTGGTGGGCGATCGCATTGGCCTGCATCCGGTGGCGGTGATTTTCGCCGTGCTCGCCGGCGGACAACTGTTCGGGTTCGTGGGCGTGTTGCTGGCGCTGCCGGTGGCGGCGGTCATCGCCGTGCTGCTGCGCCATCTGCGCCAGCGTTACCAGGCCAGCGAACTCTATGGGGAGACGGCCGGAGAGGGAGACGATGGGGGCGGATAGTTCGGGTCAGTTGCCCTTGCGGCTGCAGTTGCGCGACAGCGCCACGTTCGACAACTTCCACGACGAGGGCAACGAGCTGGCCCTGCAGGCCCTGCGGGCCGGCGGTGGCGACAGCCTCTATCTCTGGGGGCCGGCCGGTTGCGGCAAGAGCCATCTCTTGCAGGCGGCCTGTCATGCCGCGCCGGGGGCGGTCTATCTGCCCCTGGGCGGGATCGCGGGCGCGCAGCCGGCGATCTTCGACGGGCTGGAAGCGATCCCGGTGGTGGCGATCGACGATCTGGGGCTCGTCGCCGGGGCGGCGGACTGGGAGGCCGCCCTGTTTCACCTCTACAACCGGATCCGCGAGGCCGGCGGGCGGCTGCTGCTCGCGGCCGAGGGCTCCCCGGCGGCGCTGGGTTTCCGGCTTCCCGATCTGGTCACCCGGCTGGGCTGGGGACTGGTGTTCCGGCTCCAGCCCCTGGGCGACGCCGGCCGTCGCCGGGCCCTGCAACTGCGCGCCCGCCACCGCGGTTTCGAGTTGCCCGACGAGGTGGCCGACTACCTGCTGCGCCGTCAGCCCCGTGACATGAACAGCCTCTTCGCCCTTCTCGAGCGCCTCGACGAAGCCTCCCTCGCCGCCCAGCGCCGGCTGACCATTCCCTTCGTGCGCGGCCTGCTGCAGAGGAGCTGACGATGCCCGTCAGTTTGCGCCGGGCTGCCGCGCCCAGCGCGCGAACAGGATCGCGCCGGTATAGACACTGACGCTGAGCAGGATCTCTCCCAGCGCCAGCAGGCGCGCGCCCGGGTTGGCCCAGGCTTCCACCACGCCGTGAATGAAATAGATCAGGATCAGGAAACTGGTCCAGGCGTGGGTGTAGGCACGTCCCCGGATCAGGCCACGCAGGGGCAGCAGCAGGGGCAGGGCGAAGAGAGTCAGCCAGATCGGCGCCGGCTGCAGCACGCCGTACCACAGGACCAGCAGCCCCAGCAGCAGGAGGATGCCGCCCAGGGTGGCGGCATGGGCCAGGCGCAAACGGCTCACGCGCCGCCCGTGCCGATCAGGCCGGCCGACTGCTGGGCCCTGGCCACCTCGGCCAGGCGCCGTCCCAGGGTGTGGCACTGCCGGATCTCCTCGTCGCTCAGGGGCCGGTCGTTGTCGGGGCCGGCCAGGTGGCTGGCGCCATAGGGCGTGCCGCCGGTGGTGGTGGTGAGCAGGCTGGTCTCGCTGTAGGGCAGGCCCACCAGCACCATGCCGTGATGCAGCAGGGGCAGCATCATCGACAGCAGGGTGGTCTCCTGGCCGCCGTGCAGGCTCGAGGTGGAGGTGAACAGGGCCGCCGGCTTGCCGCTCAGGCCACCGGCCAGCCATATCGGCGTGGTGGAATCCAGAAAGTATTTCAGCGGGGCAGCCATGTTGCCGAAGCGGGTGGGGCTGCCCAGGGCCAGGCCGATGCAGTCCTGCAGATCGTCCAGGGTGGCATAGGGCGCGCCTTCGGCGGGGATCGTGTCTTCCACGGCTTCACAGACCGTCGACACTTCCGGCACCGTGCGCAGGCGCGCGGTGACACCGTTCACCTGCTCGATGCCGTGGGCGATCTCATGGGCCATCTTCGCCGTGGCGCCGTGGCGGCTGTAATAGAGCACCAGAATCTCGGACATGGTCTAGAGCACCTCCAGCACGTTTTCGGGGGGACGGCCGATGGCGGCGCCCTTGTCGGTGATCACGATGGGCCGTTCGATGAGCCGCGGATGTTCGATCATGGCCTGGATCAGTTCCTCGTCGCTCAACGCCGAATCAGCGAGGCCAAGGGCCTGGTATTCGGCTTCCTTGCGCCGCAGCAGATCCCGGGGACCGATGCCCAGTTGCGCGAGGATCGAGCGCAGGGTGTCGGCATCGGGCGGTGTCTTGAGATAGTCGATCACCTGCGGTTCGATGCCGCGCTCCTGCAGCAGTTGCAGCGTCTGACGCGACTTGCTGCAGCGGGGATTGTGATAGAGGGTCACGGACATGACGGAAGTTCCTCGGCAATCATTGTCGGCGCGTCATTCTAACCCAACAGGATGCGTATCCGCTTCGGCACGTTTCTTGACACCCGCTCGGGGCCGGTGATAGCTTGCCTGCAGGTTGCCACCCACACCCATGCCGATGTTTCGCACCCCCCCGCGCCGCTGTCTCACGATCCTGATCCTGTTTCTCGGGTTGCTTGGCGGTTGCGCCGTCAATCCGCCGGTGCAGGAAATGAGCAACGCCCGCCAGGCCATCGAGGCGGCGGTGGCCTCGGGCGCGGAAATCCATGCGCCGGCGCTTCTCGACGAGGCCCGTACCCTGCTGCAGGAGGCCAGTGACGCACTGGGCGCGGGCGATTATCCGGCGGCCCGCCGCTTCGCCCTGGACGCCAAGGAAGCGGCCATCCGCGCCCGCCAGCAAAGCCTGCGCAAGCGGCAACGGGACGGCACTTCCTGACCCGGCTGTCAGCCTCGCATCCACACCAGAATCTGCTAATATTTTTGCAGGATGGAATTTCGGGCGCGGTTCCTTGACAGCCCGAATCGGCCAATGCTACGTTGCCACAACAGAATTGGACCTCCCCGCCGGGGTTTCTGGAAAAGACGGATAAATCAACAACTTCGGAGTCGATAAGAATGAAAACATTCAAAGCACTGAGACTGACCGCACTGCTCCTGCTGGTCATCGGTTTTGCCGTGGGTTGCGCCGGAACGACCGAAGAAGCCGCCACCGGCGCCGATCAGGCCGCGGCCGAGGCCGCTATCGCCGCCGCCAAGTCTGCCAATGCCAAGGCCAAGGCCGAAGGCTACGAGTGGCGGGATACGGGCAAGCTCATCAAGAAGGCCGAGAAGGCCCTCGCGGCCGGCAAGTACGACGAGGCCATCAAGCTGGCCAACAAGGCCAAGCGCCAGGCCGAACTGGCCGTGGAGCAGAAATACCGTGAGCTGGATCGACTCAAGAAACTGGGCATCATCTCGGAGAGCGAGGCCCCGGCACCCGCCCCTGAGAACGGCGCTGCCAACACCTATGAGGTGGTGCGTGGCGATAACCTGTGGGACATCTCCGCCAAGCCCAGCATCTACGGCAATCCCTACGAGTGGCCGCTCATCTACAAGGCCAACAGCGACAAGATCAAGGATGCCGATCTGATCTATCCGGGCCAGGTGTTCACCATCGACACCAATCCCTCGGCCGCCGAAGTGGATGCCGCCGTGCGTCATGCCAAGACTCGCGGCAGCTGGACGCTGGGCGTGGTCGAAGAATCGGACATGGCCTATCTCGCCCAGTAATCCGAAATCATCCGTCGGTTATCAGGGATCCCCTCATTTTTCTGATCGCCGCATAAAGAAGTTTGATCGCCAAGCTATTGATTGGGAGGAGATTTTGCGTGCATTCTTCGTTGGAAGCTTATCTGAGAGGGAACGAAGATGCCCCATGTGTAAAGCCCTCGAAATCCTGGACACTGTTTTGCATAAAATTCACGCTGCCTCCGCCACGGGCTCGTGGGCGGCACGTACTTGGGCAGGCGTAGCATAACCATGCCGTTGGAGCAGCCAATGC
>JALSSV010000008.1 GCA_026984045.1 Chromatiales bacterium
AGCGTGCCGCCGAACCCGGGATGGATGCCCAGCTTGATTTCCGGCAGGCCCAGTTTGGTGGCCGGATCGTCTTCGGCCACGCGCCAGTCACAGGCCAGGGCCAGTTCCAGTCCGCCACCCAGGGCGAAGCCGTGCAGCATCGCCACGGTGGGACAGGAGAGACCCTCGATGTAGTCCATGATGGCCTGGCCGCGCTGGATGGCTTCGAGGGCCGCCGGTTCGGTTTCCAGGCGGGTGAATTCCTGCACGTCGGCCCCGGCGATGAAGCCGTTGGGCTTGTCGGAGAGGAAGATCACGCCCCGGGGCGGCTGGCGCAGGAGTTCCTCGAGATGGCCTTGCAGCTCCTCGAGCACCGCGCGGCTGAGCACGTTGGTGTCGCCGTCGGCCTTGTCCAGATGCAGCCAGACGATGCCGTCGGCATCGGTTTCGCGGCGCCAGTGGCGTGCGGTCTGGGTCATGGTGTCGCTCTCCCGGTTCATGATGCGATCCTCTCGACCAGCACGGCGCCGCCCTGGCCGCCGCCGATGCACAGGGTGGCGATGCCCCGGCGGGCGTCGTGCCGCGCCAGCACGTGCAGCAGGTGCAGGGTGATGCGGGCGCCGCTGGCGCCGACCGGATGGCCGAGGCTGATGCCGCCGCCGTCCACGTTGAGCCGTTCCTCGTCGAGGCGGCCGAGCGCCGCCTTCAGGCCCAGTTCGTTACGGCAGTAGTCATCGTCGGCGAAGGCCCGCAGGCAGGCCAGCACCTGGGCGGCGAAGGCTTCGTTGATCTCCCAGAAGTCGATGTCCTCGAGCTTCAGGCGGTGGCGTTGCAGGAGCGGGGCGGTGGCGTGGACCGGGCCGAGGCCCATCTGGGCCGGGTCCAGCCCCGCCCATTGGGTGTCGACGAGGCGGCCGAGCACCGGGAGATCGTACTGTTCGATGGCCTTCTCCGAGGCCAGGATCAGCAGCGCCGCGCCATCGCTGATCTGGGCGCTGTTGCCGGCGGTGACGTTGCCGAAGGGCTTGTCGAACACCGGCCGCAGTTTGGCCAGTTTCTCGAGCGTGGTGTCGGCGCGCAGGCCGTCGTCATGCAGATGGGGTTTGCCTCGGGTATCGTAAATCGCTTCGACCTCCTGCAGGTAAGCCTTGTCGATGGCCCGGGCCAGGCGTTCGTGGCTGCGCAGGGCGTAGCGATCCATCTCCTCGCGAGAGATCCCGAAACGGAAGGCCAGGTTCTCCGCGGTCTGACCCATGGACAGGCCCACGACCGGATCGGTGAGGCCGCGCAACAGGCCGATGATGGGCTTGATGTGGGCCGGGCGCAGTTGCGCCAGGGTCTGGAGGCGCTGGGGAAGGGAGCGGGCGGCGGTCCAGGCGCCCAGCCAGGCGGCCATCGCCTCGCTGAACAGGATGGGGGCGTGGCTCATGGCCTCGACGCCACCGGCCAGCACCAGCTCGGCGCGACCGCAGGCAATGTTGCGGGCCGCGCTGTCGAGGGCCTGCATGCCCGAGGCGCAGTTGCGCTGCACCGTCCAGGCGGGCACCGACTGGGGAACGCCGAGGCGCAGGGCGGCCACCCGGCCGATGTTGACCTCGTCGGGCCCCGGCATTACGCAGCCGAGAATCACTTCGTCGAAGGCCCCGGGCTCGAAAGGCTGGCGCGCCAGCAGGGGCCGGCCGCAGCCGATCACCAGATCGGCGGCATGGAAGGGGCCGGGCCGGTTGCGGGCCTTGAGCTGGGGCGTGCGGCTGCCGTCGACGATGAACACCGGCCGGCGACGGGCGGTGGCGCGGCGGGCGGTCTTCTTCTTGTTGTTGCCGGTTTTGGCCATGAGGGATCCTTGTGCTGATTATTCCAGATTGATGTCGAACTCGTCGACGCGGATGACCTCGTCGCGGGCCGCCTCGGCCTCGCGGATCAGGTCGGCTTCGGCGGCATCGATGATGCCGCGTTCGAGGGCCGCCTCCAGCACGCCTTCGAGGCCGCGCCAGTCGGGCGTGAAGTCCTTCAGCTTGTGGCGGATGCGGCGTTCGGCTGGTTCGGCCTTGATCACCTTGCGCAGGGCGTCTTCGATGCGGCCGAGCTGTTCGTCGGTGGATTCGGGGATGAACAGCCCGGCGGTCAGCCGATCCCGGGCCGGGGAGGGTGCCAGCAGCAGATCGGCGACCTGGTGGCCGAGCCGGTCCGAGGGCGGTCGGAAGTGGCGCCCGAGGGGGAAGACCAGCAGGCGCAGCAGCCAGGCGGCCGGCCGGTTGGGCAGATTCTGGAACAGGCCGTCGAAGGCCTGCTGGATCTGGTGCAGGGAATGCTGGCAGGCCCAGTGCAGCAGGGGACGATCCCCCTTCGGGCTGCCCTGATCCTCGAAACGCTTGAGCACCGCCGAGGCCAGATAGAGATGGCTGAGGATGTCGCCGAGCCGGCCCGAGAGCTTCTCGCTCCGCTTGAGGCTGCCGCCGAGGGTCATCATGGCCACGTCGGTGGAGAGGGCGAAGGCGGCGCTCATCCGGGTCAGGTGCTGGTAGTAGCGCCGCACCGGGCGCCTGCCACGCACCAGCACGAACCGCGAGCCGGTGAGGCCGTGCCAGAGGCTGCGCACCACGTTGTGAAAGAAGAAGCCGATGTGGCCGAACAGGGCCCGGTCGAACTGGCGCAGCGATTCGTCCGGATCGGCTTCGCCGAGGGCCGACAGTTCCTTGAACACCCAGGGATGGCTGCGGATGGCACCCTGGCCGAAGATGATCATGGTGCGGGTGAGGATGTTGGCGCCTTCCACGGTGATGCTGATGGGCACGCCTTCGTAACCCCGGCCGAGGAGGTTGCGCGGCCCAAGGCAGATGCCGGCGCCGCCGAGCACGTCCATGCCGTCGTTGATCACCCGGCGCATGTTCTCGGTGAGGTGGTACTTGACGATGGCCGAGATCACCGCGGGCTTTTCGCCGCGATCGAGGGCGGCGGCGGTGAGGCTGCGCGCGGCGTCCATGATGTAGGTGAGGCCGCCGATCCGCGCCAGGGCTTCCTCCACGCCCTCGAAACGGCCGATGGGCAGCTTGAACTGGCGGCGGATCCGCGCATAGCCGCCCACCGCCCGCGAGGTCAGCTTGCCGGCGCCGGTGGACAGGGCCGGCAGGGAGATGCCGCGCCCGTCCGAGAGGCATTCCATGAGCATGCGCCAGCCCTGGCCGGCCCTCTCCCGGCCGCCGATGATCCAGTCGAGGGGAATGAACACGTCACGGCCGCGGGTGGGCCCGTTCATGAAGGTGATCTCCATCGGCAGGTGCCGATGACCGGTTTCCACCCCGGGCGTGTCGGTGGGAATGAGCGCCAGGGTGATGCCGAGATCGCGCCGTTCGCCGAGCAGGCCGTCCGGGTCGTAGAGGTGGAAGGCCAGGCCGAGGAGGGTGGCCACCGGCGCCAGGGTGATGTAGCGCTTGTCCCAGGTGAGGCGGATCCCCAGCACGTCCTGCTCGCCCTGGAAGTCCTGCCGGCAGACGATGCCATGGTCGGGGATCGCGCCGGCGTCGGAACCGGCCTTGGGGCTGGTGAGGGCGAAGCAGGGGATCTCCACGCCCTTGGCCAGGCGCGGCAGATAGTATTCCTTCTGCTGCTCGGTGCCGTATTCCATGAGCAGCTTCGCCGGCCCGAGGGAATTGGGCACCATCACCGTGACCGCGGCGGTGATGCTGCGGGTGGCGATCTTCATCACCACTTCCGAGTGGGCCAGGTTGGAGAAGTCGAGCCCACCGTAGCTGCGCGGGATGATCAGGCTGAAGAAGCCGTTGTCCTTGAGATAGCGCCACAGGTCGGTGGGCAGATCCTTCTGTTCGCGGGTGATCTGCCAGTCGTCGAGCATCCGGCAGAGGTTTTCCACCGGGCCGTCGAGAAAGGCCTGTTCCTCGGGCGAGAGTTTCGGCGGGGGCAGGGCGCGCAGCTTCTGCCAGCGGGGGCGGCCGGAGAAGAGTTCGCCATCCCACCACACGGAGCCGGCGTCCAGCGCCTCCCGTTCGGTCTGGGACATGCGAGGGGTGACGCGCCGAAACAGCTTCAGCGCCGGGCCGGAAATCCAGCGACTGCGCCAGCGATGGGTGGAACTCGTCTCGTTCATGCGCGATCTCCTTGCGGTGGTGTGGTCTGCAGCAAGTTCACCCGGGGCGCCCGCCGGGCGGGCTTGGGCGGGTCACCGGCTTCCGCGGCCACGGCCCGGAAGCAGTCGTTGAGGTCGTTGCAGACGACGTCCGTGTCCTGCCAGGGCAGGTGACGGTAGACGGCCACGTCATCCCGCCCGAACAGCGGATACTTGATGATATCGAAATACGGCGAATAGTCGAAATCCCGGGGCGAAACCAGGCGCGGATTGCGCTGGTGGAGATGGATGCGTTCACCGTCGATGCGCTCGGCGAAGGGCAGGAGGGGAAAACGCACCGACTGGAAGGCCTCGGCCAGCAGGGTGGAGCAGACCGTGCGGGTGGGATCGCCGGCATTGTGACGGAACAGGCTGGAGCGCCAGCGCCGGGGGAGGATGCCGTAGGGAAAGAGGAAGCGGGCCAGATCGAAGAGCTGGCGCATGTCGTAACCGGTGCCGAGCCGTTCGAGGGTATAGGCGATGACCTTGCGGGCATCCTGGGGCGACAGGCCGCTGGGCCGGCAGATCCGCAGGTGTTCGCGCCGATACTTGCTCAGGGGGTGGATCACGGTGCCCTCGTCCAGCAGGCTTTCGAGGATGAGCTGGGTCTCGGGGGCGACATCGATATGCGCCTCCACCCGCTCGCGCAGGGCGGGATCCTCGATGTCGTAGAGGCGGCCGATGTACAGGGCGGAATGGGTCCAGGGGCTCTGGGTGATCTGCTTGATGACGTTGGAGACCCGGCTGCGGCCTTCCACCAGAATCACGTCGCCGGGGCGGATCTCGTAGCAGAGCCGATCGAAGTTGAGCAACAGCACCGTGTCAGCGGGCGGGGTGGGCTCGTAGGTCAGCCAGCGGGCGATCGCCTGGCCGATTCGACGGATGATGCGGTTCTCCATGCGCCTGCTCCTGCGGTTTTTTCCCTGCCGGACTGTTGTTCGTGCAAGATGCGTTCCTTCTCCCTCATGCAATTTGACCTGCGCCGGGACAAAAGGTGCGGCCGCAAAAATACCTTGTTCGTATTGAAGTCTAGCAGGCGCCGGCGAAATCGCGCCCCGCCTCAAGGGCTCCGTGTACACGGGGAACTTCGCCTCGTGGATGCAGCAATCAGGTTTCGGCGGGACAGGCCTCCGCCAGGGTCACGGCCCGGTCGAGTTGGGCCAGGGGGGTGTGGAAGTGGGGAGAGAAGCGCACGCCCGGACCGCGGCGGGCGCAGAGTACCTGGTGTTCCATGAGCCAGGCGTAGAGGCGTTCGGCCGGCACCTGGCGATGGCGAAACAGCACGATGCCGGCATGGCGATCGGGATGGGTGTCGGTGAGACATT
>JALSSV010000009.1 GCA_026984045.1 Chromatiales bacterium
CCCCGTCTTTGCGTTGAAGGAAAAATGAGGGGATGTGTGAGATCAGAACCGTCTTTTCGAGCGAGGACAGGTTTACCCGGTCTTCGAGGTGGACGGTCGCTGCGGCGATGACGTGCGCATTCTCGTCCAGGCCTTGCTGGCTATCCTCACCATTTGACCCAGGGAGAACACCATGGATGTGATCGAGGAAATCCTCCGCCATCAGGAAACCGCGAACGAACTGCAAAACGCGGGAAGCGATGAAGGCTCGCGGGTCCTGCGGGCACATCTCGAGCGAATTCTGGATGCCTTGCACGAAGATTGCGCCGAGGTGATCGGCACCATCGTCAGCGGCGTGGACGGCATGGCCTGGGCGCAACGTCTGCCGGCAGAATTCGATCAGAACCGATTCGCCGCCATGAGCAGCGCGCTGCTGGCCCTGAGCGACAATCTGGTCCGGGAGGCAGGCAAGGGATCACCACGCAAGGTGCTCATCGAAGGCGAGGACGGCAACGTGTTTCTGATGCATGCCGGCAACCGGCTGCTGCTGACCGTTTTCACCCGCGCCGACTCCAACCTCGGCATGTCACTGGCTCATGCCAACCATGCCGTGGATCAGATTGCGGCCCTGATGGCCCGTTGTGAGACCTGAGTTGTTAGCCTGGCGATGAGAAACCGCGTTTTTCCATCGCCAGACCATCCTGACCGGCGGACAACCGGCGGTCGTTTTACTGGCACGTGACCGGGCACTTCCCGGAAAGACAAGGAGAAGACACATGGCAAGCATCAATGAAGTCTGCAAGGAAATCGTGGATGGCGTGGAAGACGCCTTTGCCGCCGCGGTGGTGGATCTGAATACCGGCTTGTTGCTCGGCGTGCATCACACGGTGCCGTATTTCACCACCAGTTACCTCGATGCCGTGGCCGCGGCAGCCGTGGACATGTTTCGTGGCAAGGGTGTCAGCGGGGTCGAGAAGCGCCTGTCCCAGCAACGGGGTCAGGAAGTGAAGAACACCATGCAGGAGATCCAGATGACCACCGAGAAGACCTATCACTTCATGTCAATCATTCCCGGCAAGCCCGATGCGCTGGCGGTGCTAATCACCGGCAAGAAGGCCAACCTCGGTCTCGGCTGGTCGGGCCTGCGCAGCGCCATGAGCGAACTGGCGCCCTTGTGTCCTTGACGCGGAGTGAGAGGAGCCGGCCTGAAGCCTACGCCGGGGTTTTCTCATCCGATCGCACCTGGAGGAGCGGCGCCCTCGGCGCGACCATGCAGGGACGCGTTGTCAGGGCTCGGTGCAGACAATGCACCATGGTCTGATTTGGAACTTCGATTTATCGGCCCTTTCTTGTCGCGGGAGGCGCCGCTCCTGCCCTCTGGCGTCCCAGTCACTGCCCTCGCTGCAAGCGTTCCGCCAGGGCAGCGGGGAATTCGTGGCGGCGCATGTCGGCCACGGTGCGTTCCAGATCATAGGCGAGGCGGTGAAAGCGGTATTCGCCACTGGCGAGATCCACGATGGCCAGTTCCACGCCGGGCTCGCCACAGCGGGGTTGGCCCACGGAGCCGGGCGAGAGAAGGGCGTGATCCAGTGAGGCCAGCTTGCCCGCCGGTTCCGGCCAAAGGGCATCTCTTCCCCGGCGGCGGCCGTAGAGCTGTTGCAGATGGGTGTGGCCGTGGAAACAGAGGCGGATCCCCCGCTGTTGCAGATTGTCCAGGTTGTCCTCGAAGCTCATGCGGTATACGTAGGCATTGAAATACGAGGCATCCATGGGCGCCCCGTGCACGGCCAGCCAGTCGTCCTCGGCATGGGAGCAGGGCAGGGCGGCCAGCCAGGCGCGGCTGGCGTCGCTCAGACGCTCGCGTGTCCAGCTCCAGCTCCAGTTGGCCAGGGAAGTGGTACCGCCACTGATCTCCCCGGTGACCACGGCATTGTCGTGGTTGCCGCGGATGGTCAGCAGATCCGTGCGCGACTGCAACAGGCGCACGCATTCCTCGGGATGGGGGCCGTAACCCACCACGTCACCGAGCACCAGGATCCGCGACACGCCCGCCTCGTCGAGAAAGGCCAGGGCGGCTTCCAGGGCCGGCAGATTGCCATGGATGTCGGCCAGCAGGCCCAGCCGCTGCTGTCGACGTGTTGAGTGACGGACAGGGGCTGCCGGCGAGGCCTCCTTGCCAAGCGCTGCCAGCAGACGGGCACGCACCGGTTGGCGCTCGGCGGGGAGATGGCAGGCGGCAAGGGCCGAGACGAACTCCGGCAGGTCATCGATCGCCTCTTGCAGGCGTCGACCGAGGGCGCGAAGGTCGAGGCGATCCAGTGTTCCGAGTCGCAGCAGGTGGGTGAGAAAGTCGTGCAGCGGATGGTGATCCCGCCACGGATAGAGATCGTCGTCCACGTAATGTATCCGGCCCGCGGCATCCCGGCCGAAGTTGGACAGGCCGAGATCCAGCGCCAGGCCGGCTTTCCGAACGCTGTGAAAATACAGTGCCAGGATCTGTTCCAGATCGGCCATGCCGAGGCGGTTGCCATCCAGGATGTCGAGGATCGGCGTGCGGTTGCCGGGCCACCAGGTCGAGCGCCCCCGCGTATCGCGAACCGGCAGGGCGAACCAGCGCTTGTCCGGCGGATGCACGCCGAGGCGGCGTTCCTGTGCCTGCTGCGACCGGATCGCCATGAGTGCCGCCTCGTGATTCAGAGCCGCTTCGTGCAGCTTGTAGAAATGTTCCCCGATCTCGAGCACCCGGGTCGTCGGCCGTCCGGCGCGAGCGCGGCCGTGCCCCGCCTGTTGCCAGTCGTCAGGGCGGGTGGCCGCAAGCAGGCGCAGCAGATCCTCCGCCGGACCGTCCGGGGCGGGGCAGGGGGCATCCGGGTCGATGCGCCAGCGCGTCATGGCGGCAGGCTGAAGGTCACCAGCCGCCAGCGCTCGGTCCCCAGCAGGATCCGGCGCGGGCGTACCACGTGGGACTGCCCCGCGATTTGCACATGCAGCCGGATTTCGCCCTCGGGCACGGTCGCCGGGATCAGCAGGCGGGCCGGATGGCCGGCTTCGCGATCCAGGGCGAAGTGAAAACCGTCCACGGTGGGATGCGACCCGTCGAGCGGGTGCAGTCGCACCGGCCGGGCAGGGCCGTCGATCAGTTCGACACCGAGATGGAGATCGGCCTCGGCCGCCTGTTTCACCCAGCGCACCAGGCCCATGCGCAGGGGAGCTTTGGTCTTCGGCTCGCGCGCGGGGTCCACCACGCCGACCAGATCGCCGACCACGAGTCCTGCCGGTACGCCTTCCGCCGGGCAGGCCAGCAGATACCCCCGCGCGCTGATGTTGCGTACCGCGCAGGCGAACAGGTTACAGTCGGCCGCGTCGGCCGAATCGAGATCTCTGACCGCGATACCGTCATGCACTTCGGCCTCGAGGGCGCTGGTGATCCGCTCGGGTCGTTCGAGGAAATGCCGGATCGAATCCAGCCCGGTGGTAAGGTGAATCGTCCTGTCGGCGGCCTGGCGCGCCTCGCGCCGTTCCCGGGGCCGTCCCAGCCTCGCAGCCAGATCCTTCATCAACAGGGCGTCGTGTCCCTGGCTTTCTTCGGCCATGCGTTGCAGGCGCGCCACGACACCGGTCACGTCGAGAGTGCCGCCTTCCGCGCCCTCGGGCGCGGGTTCGGCAAAGGCACAGGGTTTCGGGGGCGCGTCCTCATCGAAGACGAAGCGGTAGTCCGGTCGTTCCGCAGGACAGTCGTCCAGTGGTCCCAGGCTTGCCGCTTCGCACACGGCATCGAGCAGGAGGTAGTTCTCGAACACGGCCTGGCCACTCATGTGATAGGGATCGGCAACGCCCAGCAGCAGGGTTTGCACGTACAGACGCTCCACGGTGGGGACGGTGGCATAGCCTCGGATCTGCCGCAGCCGTTGCCGATGCAGATTGCGGGCATGGGCATAGCGGTAGAGCTGATGGAACTCGAGCCAGGTCAGCGGCGGCGGCGTCTCGTGGGCGCGAAAGGCATAGAGCAGGGCGTGTGCCAGCAGCTCCATGGCGCGAAACAGGGCGGTGACCAGTACCGCATCACGGATCCCCCTGCCAGCGGCGTCGAAATGCTGGCGGACGATGATCTTGTAGCCCGCAGCGAGCTGCAGATACAGCCACATGATGTCCTGGGCCAGGGCGCGCCGCTCGTCGGGGGTAACGGGCAGCATGCTCAGGCGGAGATCGTCATAGGAGAAGAGAATCTCGTCGAAGGCCTCATGCAACACCTCGAGCAGCTTCAGGCGCTCGTCGGACGGCATGGCCATTTCATTGAAGGGCCGGATGCGCCCGTCGAGTTGCCGCACCGTTTCAGCCACGTTCATGATGGGCAGATCGAACAGCCATTGCCGTAATCGCCGCGGATTGCGCTCGACCGCCGAATCGAGTGCCGCATGCTGGGTGGGCGCGGTGAGCAGCAGAAAATCCATGGGCGTAGGCGAAATCCTGTTCGTCTGACCGGCAGGCGTTGCGAAAATCCGTCCACCGGATGGCGAACCCGCAGACCTATAACGAAAGGGATATCGGCCGATCCGGCCCGGTCTTGAGCCGCAGTTACAGTTGCAGGTTTGCGGCGTTGGCCGTATGACCGCTCTGATCCCAGACCTCGGCGAAGAAACGCCGCAGGCTCGCGGCCCAGCCCGGGTCGTTGAAACTGGCGGTGGCTTCGAAACGCTCGGCGCGGCGGCGATCGAACACACCCAGGTCATCGACGATCATGAAGCTGTGGTGAAAGCTGCGAGGGGTACGCCGGATCTGCACCCGGCTGCCGAGCCGACGGGCGAGATCCAGCAGACGATGACCGCGCCGGGCGGCGCGGTCGACGTCCCAGGCCAGGATCCGGATCTGTCCGCCATGGCTGGCCCCGACGATGGTCCGGGCCGCCTCGGCGAAGACCGGCGTGTTGTACAGATCCGGGTCCAGATCATGGGTGAACAACCACAGCGACTGCTGCGCCTGACGGGCCATGGCCAGCGCCAGCGCCGCACAGTCTTCACGACTCGACACCCGCAGCAGTTCCCGATCTTCACCCAGACGGTATTGGTCGAACGACGGCATTGGCAGCACTCCGACAAGGGCAGGATACATACCGAACCATAGCAAAACCCGTGGCAAAAAAACGAAAGGCCGGCCAGGCCGTTGTCCGATACCTTCGAACAGATATGCGCATAATGTATATTATGTTAAATACTGATTGCAGCCCGGAACCACACCGCTATCCTCTTGCGCCACCAGCCACCAGCCACCAGCCACCAGCCACCAGCCACCAGCCACCAGCCACCAGCCACCAGCCACCAGCCACTAGCCACC
>JALSSV010000010.1 GCA_026984045.1 Chromatiales bacterium
GGCCAGCACGACGACATCCGGTTCGCGGATCTCGTAGAGGATGCGCCAGGAATACATCGATAGTTCCCGAATCGCTTCATTGTCGAGTTCCGGCACCACCTTTCCCACGCGGGGCAGCTCGTCGAGGATATCCGTTTTTGCGGCGATATCCTGGGCGACCTTCCTGGCATAGTGCTTTGAGTCGTGGGCGATAAAATCATGGATGGATCGCAGATCGGCCCTGGCCGGGTCCGACCAGATCACCATGTATCGATGTCGCGCTTGAGTTCCTCGCTGGTGACGGTGTGCCCCTGGTCGGCGGCTTCCTGGCCCTTGCGGATTTTATCCAGCACATAGAGCCGGTACATGATCTCGTCCATGTCGGCATCATCGGGCAGCTTGCCGATGGTCACCAAGGCTTCCTGTTTGGCCGGTTGCATGGTGTCCCCCTTCTTTTCCCTCAGGCGTTGACGGCCTGATCGTCGAGTGATGTGAGTGTGGTCTGCATCTTGTGCTTGGCGATCATGGCATCGATGAGCTTGATGACCGCCTCCTGATCCTCGGGATCGAAATCTTCCACGGCCTGAAAGCGCCTAAACAGCCGGGTGTTGCCCAGCGGCATTTCCTCGACCGAGTTGCCGGCGAGCAGGTAATCCACTGTCGTGCCCAGGGCGTCGGCCAGCTTGATGAGCATCTCGGCAGGCGGCAGATTAAGTCCGCTCTCATACTTGTTGAGCTGCTGGAAGCGGATATCCACTTTAGCCGCCAGTTCCTTCTGGGACCAGCGCTTCTGCTTGCGAAGGGCTTTCAGGCGCACCCCGAAAGCCTTGCGGAAATCTTCATTCTGCATGGCGAGTAATACATCTCAGGTTCATGTTGACCTTCACAGTGTAAGGGCGTGTTCCAGAAACGACTTGACGGATGCTCCTGTAAAGTATAAGTATTGCCCCCAACAAGAGTCAACTTGACCCTTGAAAGGATTTTGGAGGAACCGCCCACAGGAGCACGGACATGCAGATGGCAACCCCCTCCCTCGCGAACGGCGGGCAGCCTCGGGAACGAGACGGGGCCGGCAATCTCACCGTCGATCGAAACGGCGCCCGCACCTTCGAATACACCGCCGCAGGCCGACTGTACCGCGTATACGAAAACGGGCACCTTGTCACCACCTACACCTACAACGCCCTCGGCCAGCGCGTACGCAAGGACACGCCTGCAGGAACCGTTTTGTACCACTATGATCTGCAAGGCCGCCTGCTTGCCGAAACACAACTGGACGGCACGCCCGTTCGGGACTATTTTTACCTTGAAGGACGGCCGGTGGCCCAGATGGACTACGCCGAAGCCGGCACCGGGACTCTGACCTACCTGCATACCGACCATCTCGGTACACCACGCGTAGCCACCGACGGCACGGGCACGGTCGTTTGGTGCTGGCAGGCGGACACCTTTGGTGCCGTCCAGTGAGGCAATATCGCCACTGGCTGGATCGTCCCTTGGCCGACGGATATAAGTTCTCTCCTTGCAACAGGCACTGTTTGCGCCTTGCCGATCATCGCTTCGGCTGCTTGCTCTTGCTCACGGACAGCTCTCGTAGTTCTCGCTCTACGCTCAAATGCGTGTCCAGAATATTCATGGGGCGACCCTGTTGCGGCTTGCGCCGCTCCTGCAGGGCAAACACCATGCAAACCGAAATCGCTTTGAGTCCTTTGCGTTGTCCCTGTCACACATCCCGGTTTCGGCCCGGCTCCCAGAGCACTTCGCTGCCGCGTTCGTGGCGGGCGAGGACGCGGGCGATGACGAACAGCAGATCGGAGAGGCGGTTGAGGTAGGCGAGGGCCACGGGGTTCACGTCGGCCTCGCGGGCCAGGGCGATGGCGCGGCGTTCGGCGCGGCGGCAGACGGTGCGGGCCAGGTGGCAGGTGGCGGCGGCGGGGCCGCCGCCGGGGAGGATGAATTCCTTGAGGCGGGGCAGTTCCGCGTTGAAGTCGTCGAGGATCCGTTCCAGCCGGTCCACATAGCTTTGCGGCAGGGCGGTGCGGCCGGGGGTGCTGAATTCGCCGCCCAGATCGAACAGGTCGTGCTGCACCGCTTCGAGGCAGTCGCGGACGTTGGCGGGCAGATCGCAGGCCAGCACCATGCCCACCACGCTGTTGAGTTCGTCCACGGTGCCGAAGGCTTCCACGCGGATGTCGTCCTTGTCCACCCGGCTGCCGTCGCCGAGGCCGGTGGTGCCCTTGTCGCCGGTGCGGGTGTAGATTTTCGAAAGGCGGTGTCCCATGGTCAGGTTCCTCGTTCCGGGATGAGTCGGTATTCCACCGGCAGTTCGATTTCGGTGGCCTGTCCGCCGCTGGCGGCCGGATACCACTGTACCCGATGCAGGCGGCGGATGGCGCGCTCGGCGGCCAGATCGAGAATGGCGTGGCCGGAGCTGCGCATGACCCGCACGTGGTGAATCGTCCCCGTGCCGTCGATGCCGAAGCCCAGCAGCACCCGGCCCTGGATGTTGCGCCGCCGGGCGAGGGGCGGATAGGTAAACCGGGCCCGCAGCTCCTTGTGCAAACGTGTCACGATCCGGGCGCGGTTCAGCGCCGGTCGCGGTGTCGCGGCCTCGGGCGGCTGCACGGCGGCGGGCGCCTGACTGCGGGTCGCGTTCCTGGGCGTTTCGGCATGTGAGGCTGCGGCGCGCGCGGCCGTTGGCGGCTTCGCCGAGGCGCGCATGTGCTGCGGCATCGGGGCCTCGTTTGCCGGCGGGTGCCTCTTCGGTTCAGTTCTTGCCTGTCTCGTTGGTTTGTTGGTTGGCGATGCCGGCTCCGGTTGCCGCCGTGCGGGCTGTTGACCTTCGATCACCACCGCCATGCTGGGCAGGGATTCGCGGAAGGCCAGTTCCGGCAGGGGAGGCCGGGCCAGGCCGAGCAGGACGGCATGCAGGGTCAGGGAGAGGCCCAGCCCCCACCAAAGCCGCGCTGCCGGACCGGGGTTCATCTCAGCCGCCGAAGTCGTACTTCACGCCGACCCAGGCCGTCAGGCCCGGGGTGCCGTATCCGGACACCAGTTCATAGTCGGTGGCCAGCAGGTTTTCGATACGTCCTTCCAGCCACAGCCGGGTGTCCAGGGGCGTGCGTGCCGAGAGATTGACGAGGTGGTAGGGATCAAGCACTACGTTGCCGTAGTCATGTCGCTTGCCGACGAACAGCCATTCGATGCCGTATTGACCTCCGCTGGCGGTCTGGCGCTGGTAGGCGAGCGAGAACTTCTCTCGTGCCCGGCGCAGGAGATCCTGTCCTGTGTCCGTGTCGATGGCTTTCTGGAGGGTGGCGGTGGTCTGCAGGGCCCAGCGGGGCTGCTGCCATTGCCAGGTCAGTTCCAGACCGTCGATCCGGGCCCGGTCGACGTTGATGGCCTGGTTGTTGGTGCCCTGGTAGGCGATCAGATCCTCGATGGTGTTGCGGTAGGCATTGAGTGTTATTCGTTGTCCGGTTGCGGGACGGTAGCGCAGGCCCAGTTCCAGATTGAGCGAGGTTTCAGGTTTCAGATTGGGGTTGCCGGCATAGAACCCGAAGAAGCCGGGGTGATACAGTTCGTTGAGGGTCGGTGCCCGGAAGCCGGTGCCTGCGGAGGCGGTCAGGCGCAGGGCGTCAGTGGCGTTCAGGCCCCAGGCGGCGCTGCCGGTGGTGTGGGTGCCGAAGGTGTCATAGTCGTCCACTCGGGCGCTGAACTGGAGATCATGCCGGCCGAGTGTCGTCTGTAGCAGACCATAGACGGCGTTGGCATCGCGTTTTTCATCGAAGACGGTAGTGTTGGCGGCTGTATCGATGTTCTTGGCATGGTCACGAATGGCATTCAGACCCAGGGTCAGCAATGCGCTTTCGCCGAGGGTGATGTCGTGCTGCCAGTCGGCAGTCCAGCGCCGGGTGCGGATGAATGAAGGATAGCCGGACTTGGTGTCCACGTCGTCAGTGGTCCAGCCGAGACGGAAGGTCTGTTGCCAGCGGGCGGTGGTGTGATGAACGAGCCGGGCATCGAGCGTTGCGTTGGTACTGTTGTTGATGCCCTGATCGTATTCGGTATATCCGTCGCTGTACCATCCGCTCAGGAGCAGGTCAGCCTTTTTGCCGAGATCGAACTGCAGGTTGCCCGAGGCGCTGCGTTGGCGGTAACCATCGTTGTCTGCATCATAGGAGAAATTGGCAGGATCCGTGATGGCTGAAAAGCCCTCCGCTGCCCGGCTGCTGAGGTTCAGGCTGTATTTCACCTTTTCGCCGCCGCCCGTTCCGGCTTCGAACAGCTTGCTTTCGTAACTGCCCACCTGGCCGCGAACGTAGGCGTGCCGGTTCTTGCGGGTGAAAATCTGGATCACCCCGCCGATGGCGTCGGAGCCGTAGAGGCTGGCGTTGGGGCCGCGCACGATCTCGATGCGTTCCACATCCGAAAGGGCGAGTTTGCTCCAGGCGAAGGCGCCTGTGGTGGCCGAGGCGGCGCGCACGCCGTCGATCAGGACCAGGGTCTGGTTGTTACCAGTGCCGCGCAGAAACACGCTGGTGGTGGTGCCGGGCCCGCCGTTGCGGGCCACGTCGATGCCGGCCTGCAGGCGCAGCAGGTCGATCACGTCCTGGGCGCCGCTGGCCTCGATGTCCTCGCGGGTGATGACGCTCACCGAGGCCAGGGAGTCGTCCACGGTTTGGGCCGTGCGGGTCGCGGTGACGATGACGGTGTCGGCGGTTTCGGCGGCCAGGGCCGCGTGGGCCAGGGGCAGGGTCAGGAGCAGGCCGGACAGCAGGCCGGTTGGTGTGTTCATGGTTCGTTCCTCAGGGCTTGGCGCACACCCGCGCGCGTTGGCAACTGCGAGCCACGGAGGAGGACGAGGACGGGAAGAGACGGGCTTTTCCGGTCGTGGCGCCGCCCTCCGCGGCACACCCGATAGCGACGCCAGGCCGGTCTCCGGGCTCGTGAGCGGACATCGTGTCCCGGCTGGGCGTCGCCTTCCCGCGGAACATCCGCAGTGGCGTTGTGACGCAGCCTGACTCACCTACCGTTGCGGGGGCAGCGCCGGACTTGCTGCACGTGGCAGCGCACCGGCTTCCCGTTTCACCCCGCTTCCGGCGGGAAGCGGGGCACCTGGCGTCGGGGTCCGGTGGACGCCACCGGATCCGATCAGGCGCGCATTTTGGGACAAGGTCCGGAGCGAGTCAATGATTTGTGTCAATCCCGTGCTGGAAATACCAGATATGGGGTCATGGATGGGTTTCTGTCCACAGAGTGTTTGCCTGGGCTGTCGTAATACCAAAGTCACAGTGCAGTGCGGCGACAAAAGGGGGAGAATCTGCGCTGGAGTCCATTCTCTGCTTTAATTGAAGTCGGGGAATCATGTGCATCGGGAATGGTGAGAGGCATGCAGCGCATTCTGGTCGTCAACGCCAAGGGGGGATGTGGCAAGACCACGGTGGCCACCAATCTGGCCAGCCTCTATGCCAGCCAGGGATTTCGGACCGCGCTGATGGATCACGATCCGCAGGGGTCGGCCAGCCGCTGGCTGAAGCTGCGACCGGCCGACCGGCCGGAAATCCACGGCGTGAACGCCCATCAGCGCCAGGCGGTGAATGCCACGCGGGCCTGGCAGCTGCGCGTGCCGCCCGGCACCGAGCGGGTGATCCTCGATGCCCCGGCGGGCGTGGCGGCGCGCGATCTGCCGGGCTTCGTGCAGCAGGTGGACACGATCCTCATCCCGGTGCTGCCTTCGCCCATCGACATTCATTCGGCGACCGGTTTCATCCGCGATCTGCTGCTGGTGGGCAAGGTGCGCAGCCGCGGCGTGCGGGTCGGCGTGCTGGCCAACCGGACACGGCGCAATACCCTCGTCTACAAGTCGCTCGAGCGGTTTCTCAACACCCTGCAGCTGCCCTTTCTCACCACCCTGCGCGATACCCAGAACTATGTGCACGCCTTCGAGCGGGGCGTGGGGATCCACGAGATGTGGGATCGACGCGTGGAACAGGACAAGCTAGACTGGCTGCCCCTGTTCAACTGGCTGGAGAAGGTGTCCACGGCCCATGCCGTGCTGCAGGGCAACGCTTGACTCTGCATATCCAAAGGGAAGACGGCATCATGAAGCAAGAACCCCTGCCGGGCCGGCGCCCGGCACAAGGGGGCGGCGGGATCCCCGGGGAGGGAAAGGCATGAGTGTTCTCGATACTCTGTTCGGTCCCCGGCCGGACGATCGCATCCGCGCGGTCCAGCTGCGCACCCTGTACAAGAACGCCCAGGCCATTTACGTGGTGGGCTATATCAACACCCTGTTGGTGGTGCTGGTGATGTGGCAGAGCGGGGTTTCCCGGGTCGCCCTGCTGGGCTGGCTGGTGGCCATGTTCCTGCTGCTGACCTTCCGGGTGATCATCTGCCGGCGTTACTGGAAGGACCCCGAGCCCGAGCGGCAACTGGATCGCTGGCAGCGCCTGTTCACCACGGCCAGTCTCTTGTCGGGACTGATGTGGGGGCTGGCCGGCTGGCTCTTCTACCTGCCCCATGGCGGTATCTACCAGGCCTTTCTGATCATCGTGCTGGTGAGCATCGGCTCCGGTTCGATGACCTTTCTGGCCATGCATCTGCCCACCTATTACGGGTTCTTCAGCCTGCTGATGCTGCCCCTGCTGTTGCGGCTGGCCACGGTGGGCGACATGGTGCACATGGTCATGTCGGCGATGCTGGTGCTTTACTACCTGGTCTTCGTCTATCTGGGCCGCAACGTCAACCAGGTGTTCCTGGAATCGGCGGTCCTGCGCTTCGACAATCTGGAGGCCATCTCGCGGCTGACCGCGGAGAAGGAAGCCGCCGAGCGGGCCAACATCGCCAAGTCCCGCTTTCTGGCGGCAGCCAGTCATGATCTGCGCCAGCCGCTGCATGCCCTGACCCTGCTTTCCGGGGCGCTCGCCGAGCGCATCCAGTACAAGGAGGTGAAGGACATCGTCTCCAAGATGCGTTCGGCGGTGGCGGCGCTGGAGAACCTGTTCAACGCCCTGCTCGACATCAGCAAGCTCGACTCGGGCGTGCTGCAGCCGCAGGTGGAGGACGTGCCCCTGTGCACCCTGTTCCAGCGCATCGAGAACGATCATCGGCCCGAGGCGGAGACCAAGGGGCTGGAGTTCGTGGTGGAGGATTGCGGCGACGTGATGGTGCGCAGCGATGGCATCCTGCTCGAGCGGGTGTTGCGCAATTTCGTGACCAACGCCATCCGCTATACCGAGTCCGGGCGCATCATCCTGTCGCGGGAGATCCGCGATGGCGAGGTGATCATCCGGGTGGCCGACACCGGTATCGGCATCCCGCCCGAGGTGCAGGCGAACATCTTCGACGAGTATTTCCAGGTGGACAACCCCGAGCGCCAGCACAGCAAGGGGCTGGGGCTGGGCCTGGCCATCGTGGCGCGCATCGCCCGGTTGCTGAACCACGAAATCGAGCTCGACTCGGTGGCCGGCCAGGGCTCGGTGTTCTCGGTGCACGTGCCCCTGTGCGAGCGCCGTCTGCGGCGGCGGCCTGAGACCCCCGTGCTGCCGGAGTTCCAGCGGGATCTGGAGGCCCTGCGGGTGCTGATCATCGACGACGAAACTTCTGTTCTCGATGCCCTGAAGGTGTTGCTCGAAGGCTGGGATTGCCAGGTGATCATGGCCCGTTCGCTGGAGGAGGCCCAGGCGGCACTGGCCGAGTCTGGCTCACCACCGGATGCGATCATTTCCGACTACCGGCTGCGGGGTGACATCAACGGGGTGGAGGCCATCAAGCGAATCGAGGCCCAACTGGGCGTGAAGGTGCCGGCCATCCTGATCACCGGAGACACGGCGGTCAATCCCGGCAACGGCGATTATCGGATTCTACACAAGCCCGTGCAGCCGGCCCGCCTGCGGGCCTTTCTCAAGCACGTGCAGAGTCGCAAGCAGGAAGGGGGTGAGCGGGAAAGCGAGGCGGCGGTGGCCGAAACCGATTGAGCGGGCAGCGTTTTCCGTTCCCGGATTGAAAAGGCCCGGGGACGGGTTTTTTCAACAGTCTGTCAGACCAGGAGCCCGGCCTCGCGGGCCATGATCACGGCCTGGGTGCGGTTGCTGGCATTCATGGCCTTGAGAATGGCGGTGACGTGGATCTTCACCGTGCCTTCGGCCATGCCCAGTTCGTTGGCGATGCTCTTGTTGGACAGCCCCCGGCACATCAGCGTCAGCACCTCGCGCTGGCGGGGAGTGAGGTGGTATTTCTCCAGTCCCGGGGGCGGATTCAGGCCGGGCTGGATGCCGCCCTGCATGCCCTGGCGGATGTGGAAGGTGCCGGAGGTGGCAGCCAGATCGGGCACGTAGACGTCGCCGTCGAGGATCTGGCGAATGGCCTCGAGCATCTCCTTGCTGCTGGACGACTTGGGAATGTAGCCGGCGGCCCCGCATTCGAGCACCCGCAGCATGTCCTGTTCGTATTCGGAGGCGGTGACGATGGCCACTGGCAGTTCGGGATAGTCCTGCCGGAGCTGGATGAGGCCGTTGTAGCCGTCGAGCCCGGGCATGTCGAGATCCATCAGAACCAGATCCAGATCCGGATAGTGGCGCACCATCTGCACCGCCTCGTTGCCGTTGCTGGCTTCGAGGATCTCCACGTTGTCGGCGAGGTTCTGGAGCGTGTAGTGCAGCCCTTCCCGGAAGAGGGTGTGGTCGTCGGCGATCAGAATCTTCATGGTTTTGCAGATGTGGCCCAGATAGTGAAATGGAAGCACGAATCCGTTCGTGGCTTCAAGTGATTGTAGCGCGTTTCCCGCGGGTCAGGCATATTGCACCCGCCATAGGCGGATGGTTCTATCGGGCGGTTTCGACCGTTTCCAGGCAAATATCCGGTTCGGGGATGAAAACGCGATGGTGACCGGCGTTCGGCAGTTCCCGGAAGGGGATGCCATAGAGCCATTCGAGACTGTGGCGGTCGAGCACTTCATGAGTGGGCCCCTGGCGCGTTTCGCCGTCAGGGTGCAGGAGCAGGACGTGGGTGCAGTAGCGGCTGGCCAGGTTCACGTCGTGCAGGCTCATGGCCACCCCCCGGCTCTGCTGGCGCAGGGCCTCGAGCCGGCCGAGCAGGGCATGCTGGTGGGGGAAGTCCAGGTGGTTGGTGGGTTCGTCGAGCAGCAGCAGGGGCGGATCCTGCACCCTGAGGGTGGCGAAGGCCAGGCGCCGCCGCTCCCCGCCGGACAGGGAGCTGACGAGCCGCGACTCGAGGCCGTCGAGATCCATTTCCGCCAGCGCCGCCTGGGCCCGTTGGCGATCCGCCGGGCCTTCCCATTGCCAGCGGGAGAGATGGGGGTGGCGACCGATCAGGGCGGTCTCCAGTACCGTGGCCGGGAAGGGATCGGGGGTGTCCTGGGGCATGAGTCCCAGGCCGCGGGCGATGTCCCGGCGGGACAGCTCGGCCAGCCGCCGATCGTCGAGGCGGATTTCACCGCCCGCCGGGGGATGCAGGCCGGCCAGGGTATGCAGCAAAGTGGTCTTGCCGGTGCCGTTGCGGCCGAGGATCCCCCAGCTCTGACCGGGCGCGATGACCAGATCCAGCCCCCGGATCAGGCGCCGCAAGCCGGCGGCCACGTCGAGACCGCGCGCCGAGAGCTTCATGTCGTACGGGCTCCACGCTGAAGCAGGTGCAGGAACAGGGGGATGCCGAGCAGGGCGGTGATGATGCCCACCGGCAGTTGCTGGGGCGCGAGCAGGGTGCGGGCCAGGGTGTCGGCCAGCAGCAGCAGGCCGCCGCCGGCGAGAGCCGCGCCCGGCAACAGCAGACGGTGATCGGTGAGCCCCAGAAGGCGCACCAGATGCGGCACCACCAGGCCCACGAAGCCGATGCTGCCGGCCTGCACCACCGCCGTGGCCGTGAGCAGCGAGGCCAGCAGGTAGAGCCGCCGCTGCAGGCGCCGGGTGTCCACCCCCAGGGCGCCGGCCTGCAGTTCGCCGCGTTGCAGGAGGTTGAGATCCCGGGCCAGCGGCCAGCACAACAGCAGACCCAGGACCATCACCAGCAGGGCCGGCAGGGGCGGGCCGGCATAAGCCAGATCGCCCATCAGCCAGAACAGCATGCCGTGCAGGCGCTGAGCGGGGCTCACCACCAGCAGAAACCCGATCAGGGCCCCCCAGCCGCTGGCCAGTACCACCCCGGTCAGCAACAGCCGGGTGGGGCTCCAGTCGCCGTTGCGGTGGGCCAGGCCGAAGACCAGCAGCATGGCCAGCAGGGCGCCGCCAAAGGCGCTGCCGGTCAGCCACACGCCACCGAGACCCGCCAGCAGGGCCAGCAGGGCCGCCACCGCTGCCCCGCCAGAGATCCCCAGCACGTAGGGATCGGCCAGGGGATTGCGCACCAGCACCTGCATCAGCGTGCCGGCCACCGAAAGCAGGGCGCCGGTGGCGAAGGCCGAGAGGGCACGGGGCAGGCGCAATTCCCATACCAGGCTGATGGCCAGTGGCGAGGACCGGCCGAACAGGGCGGCGAATACCTCTCCGGGGGTGAGGGCCACGCTGCCGAGGCCCAGGGCCAGCATCAGCGAAAGCAGCGGGAGCAAGCCCAGCAGCAGGAGAAGGCCGAGCGCGCGACGATCCTCTGGGGGCATGGTTTCAGGTGCCGACGGTCGGCCAGCGGCCCTGAAGAACGGCGATCCGCTCGCCGCGCAGGCTGAGGATGGGCCAGCCCTTCATTTCCGCATGATCGCGGAGGGTGTCGTCGGGATCCACGGCCACCGGCGTCTCGACCATCTCCAGCAGGGGAAAGTCGTTGTGGGAGTCACTGTAGAAGTGACTGCCGGCCAGGTGGTGTCCGGTCTCGCGCAACCAGGTGGTGAGCCGTTCCACCTTACCCTTGCGAAAACAGGGGGTGCCGGCCACCCGGCCGGTGAAGCGCTCGCCCTTGCGTTCGGGATCGGTGGCGATGAGCCAGGGCACGTCGAGCAGCTCGGCGATGGGCTCGGTGACGAAGCGGTTGGTGGCGGTGATGATCAGCAGTTCGTCACCCTGGCGTCGATGGTGTTCGAGCAGGGTCCGGCTGGCCGTCGGCACGATGGGGCGGATCACGGTCTCGACGAATTCGGCGCGCAGGGCCTCGAGCTGCTGCGGATCGTTCTCGGCCAGCGGTTTGAGGCTGAAGGCCAGGAACTCCATGATGTCGAGATCCCCGGCCTTGTACTCTTCGTAGAAGCGCTTGTTCTCCCGCTCGTAGGCGTCGCCATCCACCACGCCGCGCTCGGCGAGAAACCGGCCCCAGAGATAATCGCTGTCGCCGGCGAGGAGGGTATTGTCGAGGTCGAAGATGGCCAGTGGCACGTGCAGGTTCTCCAGATGGGGCGGTAATGTTCGCATTATCGGAAAATCTTTCCCAGCCTGCAAAAAAATGTTGCAAAAACAATGAACTGCGTTAGAGATTCAGGGCGTGAACAATGCATCTTGAAAAGTATGGTTATTTGCTGTCCATTCCCGAATATGGAACAATCGTAATACGCGGCAGGAAGAGATGAACGCAAGTGATTGATAGGGAAGGTTACCGGCCCAACGTCGGCATCATACTGTTCAACCCCCGGGGTGAACTGTTCTGGGCCCGCCGCATCGGCGAGGAGGCCTGGCAGTTTCCCCAGGGCGGGATCCGCGCCGATGAGACGCCCGAAGAGGCGCTCTACCGGGAACTGGCCGAAGAGGTTGGCCTGGCGCCGGAAGACGTGGAGCTGGTCGGCAGCACCCGGGGCTGGCTGCGCTACAAGCTGCCCCGGCGACTGGTACGCCGGCGCCGCAAGCCGGTGTGCATCGGCCAGAAACAGCGCTGGTTCCTCCTGCAGCTCGTGGGTCCGGAAGGCCGCGTCCGGCTCGACGCCTCGGAAAAACCCGAGTTCGATCACTGGCGCTGGGTGGACCCAGAGAAGCCGGTCAACGAGGTGATCGGTTTCAAGCGCGAAGTCTACCGGCGCGCGCTGGACGAACTCCTGCCGCTGGTGCATCAGCGCACTCGGGGAAGTGACGGAAATCCCTGAGCGGAACCGGAGAACCGACGTCGGGCATCCACAACAAGATCGCCGAACACGGCGACGTTTCGCCCCCGCAGCCGGGGCTCCCGGGCCACCGGTCCGGGCCTGACCACCCATGGCCGCCCGGCGGCCGGAGAGACTGACGGAGTCCCATGCTCGATACCCTGCGACGCCTGATCCAGGAACTCAACCTTGCCCGCAACCTCGATCAGGCGCTGGGGCTCATCGTGCGGCGGGTGAAGGAAATCTCCGGGGCCGAAGTCTGTTCGGTGTTCCTGGCCGAGCCCGATGGCCGGCATTACGTGCTCAAGGCCAGTGACGGGCTGGGGCCCGAGAGCATCGGCCGCATCCGTCTGGGGCGCGACGAGGGGCTGGTCGGTCTGGTGGCCCGCCGGGCCGAACCGGTGAATCTCGAGGATGCGCCCCTGCATCCGCAATTCCGCTACTTTCCCGATTCTGGCGAGGAGCGCTATCACGCCTTTCTCGGCGTGCCCATCATTCATCACCGGGAGGTGGTGGGGGTGCTGGTGGTGCAGCGAACCGAGGCCCGGGTCTTCGACGAGGAGAGCGTCACCCTGCTGGTGACCGTGGCCGCCCAGCTTGCCGGCGCCATTGCCCATGCCGAGCTGTCCGGCGAGCTGAACGGTTATGGTGATGCACACCCGGCCGAGGAAACCAGTCGCGTGGCCCGGGGCCAGCCCGGCGCCCCGGGCGTGACCTTCGGCACGGCCCGGGTGCGCTATCCCTTCGCCGACATCCACGCCATTCCCGACCGGCCCGGCGAAGACGTGGATCACGAGCTGGCCGAATTCGACGCCGCCGTGAAGGCCGTGCGTGCCGAGATCGCGCAGCTTTCGCAGCGCATGACCGACAGCCTGCCGGCCGAGGAACGGGCCCTGTTCGATGTCTATGCCCTGATGCTGGACAGCGATTCGTTCACCGGAGTCACCCGGGAGCGGATCCGCGCCGGCAACTGGGCGCCGGGCGCCCTGCGTCAGACCATCGAGGAGCACGAGGAAGTGTTCCGCAACATGGAGAACGACTACCTGCGGGAGCGGGTGGAAGACATCCGGGATCTGGGGCGGCGCCTGCTCATGCACCTGCAGACGGAGAAGGCCGAGGAGCACACCTATCCCGACAAGACCATTCTGGTGGGCGAGGAAGTGACCGCCACCATGCTCGCGGAGGTGCCACAGGACAGGCTGGTGGGGGTGGTTTCGGTGCGGGGTTCGCGCACCTCCCACGTGGCGATTCTGGCCCGGGCGCTGGGGATCCCGGCGGTGATGGGCGTGACCGAGCTGCCGGTGGGACGGATCGACGATGCCGAGCTGATCGTCGATGGCTACGCGGGCCGGGTCTTCATCGAACCGCCGCCGCACGTCACCGCCGAATACCGTCGCCTGGCCGACGAGGAGGCCTCCTTCTCGGCCGAGTTGCACGAGCTGCGCGATCTGCCATCGGCGACACTCGACGGCACGCACATCCCTCTGTACGTGAACACCGGCCTGCTGGCGGATCTCACCCCGACCACCGAGAGCGGCGCCGAGGGCGTGGGCCTGTACCGGACCGAGTTCCCCTTCATGATCCGCAACCGCTTTCCGGGCGAGGAGGAGCAGCGGCGGATCTACCGCCAGGTGCTCGAGGCCTTTGCACCGCGCCCGGTGGTGCTGCGCACCCTGGACGTGGGCGGCGACAAGGCCCTGCCCTATTTTCCCATCGAGGAGGACAACCCCTTCCTGGGCTGGCGCGGGATCCGGATCACCCTGGATCACCCGGAGATTTTTCTGGTTCAGGTACGGGCCATGATGCGCGCCAGCGAGGGGCTCGGCAATCTCAACATCCTCCTGCCCATGATTTCCGACGTGGCCGAGCTGCACGACTCGCTGGCTCTGATCCACCAGGCCCACGACGAACTGCTGGAGGAAGGGCTGGCCCTGCCCATGCCCCGGGTGGGGGTGATGATCGAGGTGCCCTCGGCGGTCTACCAGGCCGGCAGCCTGGCCCGGCGGGTGGATTTCCTGTCCATCGGCACCAACGACCTCACCCAGTATCTGCTGGCGGTGGATCGCAACAACCCGCGGGTGGCGGATCTCTACGACTCCCTGCATCCGGCCGTGATCCGGGCCATGCTCCAGGTGGTGGAGAGTGCCCGGGTTCACGGCAAGCCGGTCAGCGTGTGTGGTGAAATGGCCGGCGATCCGGCGGCGGCGATCCTGCTGGTGGGCATGGGCATCGAGAGCCTGAGCATGAGCGTGGCCAGCCTGCCCCGGGTCAAGTGGGTGATCCGCAACCTGAGCCGGGAGCGGGCCAACGAGATCCTCAGCAATGTGCTGGTGATGGAAGAGGTGGACGACATTCGCGCCTATCTGCACCGGACCCTGGAGGAGGCCGGCATGGGCGGCCTGCTGCGGGCCGGAAAGTGAACGGGAGGGAAGACCGTGTGGCAGGCTGAATCACGCCGGCTCGAGGAAGGGCCGTTGGAACTGCATACGGTGGTGCGCGCTCTGGTGGCGGACGGGCGCCTCGCCGAGGCGGATGCGGAACAGTTCCTGATCCCGGCCCGTACCGGCCGGCTGGAGATCCACCCGCTGGTGATGCTCGCCCAGCAGGACTGGCTCGACCAGGCCCGTCCCGAGCACCGGCTGGATCTGGAAACGCTCACCCAGTGGCTCGCCGAACGGGCCGGGCTGCCCCATTTCCGCATCGACCCCCTGAAGGTGGACGTGACCCGCGTGACCAGCGTCACCTCCCATGCCTACGCGGCTCGTCACAAGATCCTGCCGGTGAGCGTGGACGAGCAGAAAGTGGTGATCGCCACCGCCGAGCCTTTCGTGCGCGACTGGGAGAACGAGCTGGCCCACGTCACCGGCCTGAGGATCGAACGGGTGGTGGCCAACCCGGTGGACATTGCCCGCTTCCTCGACGAGTTCTACACCGTCAGCCATTCCATTCGTCGCGCCACCACCGACAAGGAGGGGCAGCATCCGGGGATCAGCAATTTCGAGCAGCTCGTGGAGCTGGGCAGGTCGGGGCGGCTGGACGCCAACGATCAGGACATCGTGCAGATTGTCGACTGGCTGCTGCAATACGCCTTCGATCAGCGTGCCTCCGACATCCACATGGAACCGCGCCGGGAGAAGGGCAAGATCCGCTTCCGGATCGATGGTGTGTTGCACCACGTCTACGACATGCCGACGCCGGTGATGTCTGCGGTGACCAGCCGCATCAAGGTGCTGGGGCGCATGGACGTGGTGGAGAAGCGCCGCCCCCAGGACGGGCGGATCAAGACCAAGACCCAGAACGGCGACGAGATCGAGCTGCGCCTGTCCACCATGCCCACCGCCTTCGGCGAGAAGCTGGTGCTGCGGATCTTCAATCCGGAAGTACTGGTGAAGGACTTCGCCGCCCTGGGCTTCGGAGGCCGCGACATCGCTACCTGGAACCAGATGGTCACCCAGCCCCACGGCATCGTGCTGGTGACCGGCCCCACCGGTTCCGGCAAGACCACCACGCTCTATTCCACCCTGCGCCAGCTCGCCAAGCCCGAGGTCAACGTCTGCACGGTGGAGGATCCCATCGAGATGGTGGTGGACGACTTCAACCAGATGCAGGTGCAGCCCAACATCGGGGTGGACTTCGCCGCCGGCATCCGCACCCTGCTGCGCCAGGATCCGGACATCATCATGGTCGGCGAGATCCGGGATCGCGAGACAGCCGAGATGGCCATCCAGGCGGCCCTCACCGGCCACCTGGTGCTCTCTACCCTGCACACCAACGACTCGGCCGCGGCCATTCCGCGCCTGCGCGAGATCGGCATCCCGGCCTATCTCATCAATGCCACCCTGCTGGGTGTGATGGCCCAGCGGCTGACTCGCAATCTCTGCCCCCACTGCAAGCAGCCGGGCGAGGTGGCGCCCGACGTCTGGGCGGCGCTCACCCATCCCTGGAAGCTCACTGGCGAGGCCCGTTTCTACCAGCCGGTGGGTTGCGAGGAATGCCGGCACACCGGCTACCTGGGGCGCAGCGGCATCTACGAAATCATGCGCATGACACCGGCCCTGCGCGACAAGATCGGCCCCGACAGCGACGCCGGCGCCATCCGCCGTGCCGCCCTGGCCGAAGGCATGACCCAACTGCGCATCGCCGGCGCCCGCAAGATCGCCATGGGCCAGACCACCGTCGAGGAAGTGCTCAAGGTGGTGCCGCCGGACAGCGAGATTTGAGGCGGCATCGTTTTCAACGCAAAGGCGCAAAATCCACAGCAGGCCGGCTCAAGCAACCCGTAGGTCGGCTTGCTACTGAGAGGTTCTTTCTCTTTCCTCTTGCCTCTTTTCTCTGCCGTTCACAGATTGATCGTGTATCGATGGATTTGCCCCAGCAGTTCGGCGTGATGAAATGGCTGCACGATGTAGTCGCTGGCGCCGGCGGACAGTGCCGGTGTGACCTCGCCGATGGTGTGGGGCTCCACCAGCATCAATACGGGCGTGCCCTGCCAGCCGGGGCGGTGGCGGATGGCCTGCAGCAGGCCGAAGCCGTCTTCCTTCGACAGTTCCAGATCCAGGAAGACCACCACGGGCATCTCCAGGCGGCCCAGCAGGCGATGGGCCGTGCCGTTGTCGGTGACCGCCAGCACGGCGTAGCCTTCCCGCCGCAGCAGGTATTCCAGCAGACCGGCGGTGTGGGGATCCCGCTCCACCACCAGGATGGTGCCCAGCACCGGGCGCGGTGTCATGTCATTCATGCCCGCCCCACCTTGCAAAACCGAATCCCGTTGCCATGGTGGCCTGTATCGGCAGGACCCGGAGGGAACTTTACCCCGGCATGCCGGGCGGTCGGCGGTATCAGGCGAACAGCGCAAGCACTTCGCCTGCCGCCTGCCGGCGGGCGGTGTTGCAGCTGATGGAGCGGTGGACGGAGAAGGCGTCCAGGCTGCGGGCGGCGGCATAGGCCTTGCGGGTGAAGGGGGTGTCGTGATTGGAGATCAGGACCGGGATGCCGCGGGCGGCGGTCTCGGCGGCCAGGCGGGCCAGCAGGCGCTGTTGCTCGAGGTCGAAACCGCCGCGGCTGTAGTCGGTGAAGTTCGCCGAGAGTGACAGAGGCACGTAGGGCGGATCGCAGTACACCACGTCGCCCTGGCCGGTCTGTGCCAGCGTCGTCTCGAAGGATTGCACGCGAAACTCGGCGCGCTGGGCCTTGTCGCAAAAGGCCCGCATTTCCGCTTCGGGAAAGTAGGGGCGGCGGTAGCGGCCGAAGGGCACGTTGAAACCGCCGCTGGCGTTGTAGCGGCACAGGCCGTTGTAGCCGTGGCGGTTGAGGTAGACGAACAGGGCCGCCTTGTGACGGCTCTGGCGGGCCCGGTTGAACTTTTCGCGCAGGGCGTAGTACTGCTCGGGCGTGTTGTAACGGGGGGCGAAGAAGGTCCGGGCGTAGCGGATGAAGTCTGCCCCTTCGGTCTTGAGCGTGTTGTAAAGCAGGATGAGATCGGGGTTGCTGTCGGCCAGCAGGTAGGCGTCGTAGTCGCAGTTGAGAAACAGGGCCCCGGAGCCGACGAAGGGCTCCACCAGCCGCTGGCCGGCCGGCAGACGCCGGCGGATGTGGGGCAGCACGCGATACTTGTTGCCCGCCCACTTCAAAAACGGCCGGACGGGCGGATGCGTTTCGCTGGCCACGGCCACCATCAGGCGATCTCCTTGATGAAGACCTTGGCGTTGCGCTGGTAGTTGTAGAGTGCCCGCCGGCGTACCGGCAAATCGGTCAGCTGACCGGGTTGGAAGCCCCGTTCCCGGAACCAGTGGGCGGTGCGGGTGGTGAGCACGAACAGGCGCCGGATGCCGAGCTGGCGCGACTGGCGTTCCACGCCGGCCAGCAGCGCGTCGCCGCGCTGCTGGCCCCGGTAGTCGGGGTGCACGGCCAGGCAGGCCAGCTCGCCGACGTGTTCCTCGATGAAGGGATAGAGCGCGGCGCAGGCGATGATCATGCCGTCACGCTCCACCACCGTGAAATGGTCGATCTCCATTTCCAGTTGTTCCCGGGCGCGACGCACCAGGATCCCTTCCCGTTCCAGGGGTTCGATCAGCTCCAGGATGCCGCCGATGTCTTCCAGCCGGGCCTGGCGGATGTCCTCGAAGGGATCGGCCATGATCAGGGTGCCACAGCCGTCGCGGGTGAACAGTTCCTGCAGCAGGGCGCCGTCCACCTGGCGGCTGAGCACGTGGGCGCGCGGCACCTCGCCGCGTACCGCCTCGATGGCGCTTTGCAGGGCATGGCGAGCGTCCTCGTCCAAATGCCGGGCGCGCGCCAGCAGCGCCTCGGCCCGCTCCAGGGTCAGCTCCCGCAGCAGCCGCCGCCGGCCGTCGACGATGCCCTTGCCCTCCACCAGGTGGATCAGCTTGTCGGCGCCGAGCTGCACGGCGGCGGCGGTGGCCACGTCGTGCACGCTCAGGTTGAAGACCTCGCCGGTGGGGGAGTAGCCCAGGGGCGGGAGCAGCACCAGATCGCCCGCGGCGAGATGCCGCTGCACGCTGTCGCGATCGAGGCGGCGCACCTCGCCCGTGTGGCCGTAGTCGACACCGTCGCGCACGCCCAGGGGACGGGCGGTGACGAAATTGCCCGAGACCACCCGGATCCCGGCGCCGGCCATGGGCGAGTTGGGCAGGCCCATGGACAGCAGGGCCTCGATCTCCACCCGCACGCTGCCCACGGCCTGTTTCACGCATTCGAGGGCGGCGTCGTCGGTCACCCGCAATCCGCCGGCATAGCGCATCTTCAGCTTGCGCCGGCGCAGGCACTGCTCGATCTGGGGGCGCGCGCCGTGCACCAGCACCAGGCGCACGCCCAGGCTGTTGAGCAGGGCCAGATCGTGAATCAGGCCGGGAAAGCCCGCCTCGTCGAGGATCTCGCCGCCGAAGGCCACCACGAACAGGCGCTGGCGGAACGCCTTGATGTAGGGCGAGGAATTGCGGAAGTCGTGGACGAAACCGGTCTGGGACGTGCGGGCTCTGGCCATGGTGGACGCAGGGGATGACGGTGACGAAGTTGCGCCCAAGTATGACAGGCGGGCGCGGAAAAATCACACGCCCGGGTACCTACCAGGTGTTCTTTCGGCGCCAGCGGATGCGCGGCAGGATCAGGCCCAGCAGGATGCCGCCCAGCAGCACTCCGGCTCCGGCGATGAACCAGTCACGCTGGGAGCTGTTCTGCAGCACCTGATTCTCCTGGCGGACCAGTTGCAGCTCCTTCTCCAGCGAGACGTTCTGCTGCTTGAGCGTGCGGTTCTGCGCCTCCAGCTCGATGGGCTTGGCCGCCACCTCCCGCAGGTGTTTCAGTTCGCTGGTGAGTTTGGCGTTCTCGCTGCGCAGGCGGTCGCGCTCGGCCTGCAACTCGGCGGTCTGCTTGCGCAATTCCGCGAGCTGGGTCCGGAGCTTGCGGTGACGGGTCTGGAGCCGTTCGAGCTGTTTCTGGACCTTGGCCAGGCGATCCCGGGCGATGGGCTCCTCGCTCAGGTAGCGGGTCAGCACCCAGCCTTCCGCGCCGTCGGGAGTGCGTACCCGACTGTAGCCGCTGTCGGTGGTTTCGAGCACCTCCAGAGGCGTGCCGCTGGGCAGGGTCTTGATGATCTGGTACTGGCTGCCCTGGCCGGATCGCAGGGTGATGATCAGGTGATCGGTGACATACCGGGTTTCGGCGGCCTGGACCAGCACCGGCAGGGCCAGGACGAGCAGGAAGATGGCAAGTCGTTTCACGCGTGCATACCCCTGAGATTATTGTCGTTATGATAACCGGAGCTATTATATAGAGGAACCGGGGCCTGAAAAGGGGCGATTTGCGGCTCCTTGCGCCATGTCACGCTTTTGCCCGGCTGGCGGCCGTGGTGCGGATGTCATATCCTTGTCATCTCCCTTCAGTCTAATGCCCGGTGAATTGCCGGACAGGCGGCTCCGCCCGTCATCTGGCTGACACGATGTTGTAACAGGAAGGGAACCATGAGCGAAACACAGCCTGCCAAGATTCTCATCGTCGAGGATGAGACGGCCATCCGCGAGATGATCGCCTTCACCCTGCAGCAGGATGGCTATACGGTGCTGGAAGCCGCCGACACCCGCGAAGCGGCCGGGCAGATGGCCGAGAAACCCGATCTCATCCTGCTGGACTGGATGCTGCCAGGCCTTTCCGGGGTGGAGTTCGCCCGCCGCCTGCAGCGCGAGGAGGACAGTCGCGGCATCCCCATCATCATGCTCACCGCCCGGGGCGAGGAGGAGAGCAAGCTCAAGGGTTTCGAAGCCGGGGTGGACGACTACGTGACCAAGCCCTTTTCCACCCAGGAGCTGCTGGCGCGGATCCGCGCCGTGCTGCGCCGGGCCCGGCCGCCGGAGCCGGAGGTGGTGAAGATCGACGGCCTGGAACTGGACAAGGCCGGCCACCGCCTGCGGGTGCACGGCAAGCCCCTGGACCTGGGCCCCACCGAGTTCCGGCTGCTCAACTTCTTCATGACCCATCCGGAGCGGGTCTACAGCCGAGACCAGTTGCTGGACCAGGTCTGGGGCGAGAACGTCTACATCGAGGATCGCACCGTCGATGTGCACATCCGGCGCCTGCGCAAGGCGCTCGCTCCCTACGGCTTCGACCGTCACGTGCAGACGGTGCGCGGCGCCGGCTATCGATTTTCCCGCCAGGTCTGAACCGTCGTGCGCCGCACCTGGATCTCGGAACTGGCGCAATTCCTCTGGATCGGCGGCGTGGTCGGCCTGCTGGGGGCGCTGGCCGGTCATCCCGCCCTGGCCTTGCTGCTCTACAGCCTGATCTGGCTGGGTTGGTATTTCTTCAATCTGCGCCGCCTGGAAAACCTGTTGAGTGAGGGGCGCCGACTCACCCCGCCCGATGCCTGGGGCTTGTGGGGCGATGTATACAATGCCCTCTACCGCTTGCAGCAGCGCAACCGCAAACGCCGCAAACGGCTGGTGAAACTGCTCAACCGGTTCCGGGAGACCACCGGCGCCATGCCCGACGGGATCATCGTCCTGCAGCCCAACGGCGGCATCGAATGGTGGAACGCGGCGGCAGAGCGCCTGCTGTGCCTGAAGTATCCCCACGACGTGGGCCAGCACCTCAACAACCTGATCCGGCATCCCGACTTCGTGGCCTTCATCACCGGCGAGACCGAGGCCGAGGACGTCACCATCCCCAGCCCCTACGACGCCCAGCAGCGCCTCAACATCCGGATCATTCCCTATGGGAAGAAGCAGCAACTGGTGCTGGTGCGGGACGTGACCCTGATGGAACGGGTGGAGCAGATGCGCCGGGACTTCGTGGCCAACATCTCCCACGAGTTGCGCACCCCCCTGACCGTGCTCATCGGCTATCTCGAAAACCTGGAGAACGGCGAGCATCCGCCGGAGGTGGTGCATCGGGCCATGCAGGTCATGGCTCAGCAGACCCGGCGCATGCGCCACCTGACCGAGGATCTCATGCTGCTGTCCAACCTGGAGAACCGCCGCGAACAGCGCCGCGAGAAGGTCGACGTGAACCAGATGCTCGGCAGCCTCCTGGAAGAAGCGCAACTGGTCGGTGCCGAGCGCAAGCACGACATCAGCCTCGACGCCGAAGCCGACCTGCACCTGCTGGGCGATGCCCGGGATCTGGACAGCATCTTCTCCAATCTGGTGATCAATGCGGTCAACTACACGCCGTCCGGTGGCAAGATCCGCATTCGCTGGTATCGCGACGAAGACGGGAGCGCCGTGTTCGAGGTGGAGGACAATGGCGTCGGGATCCCCGCCCATCACCTGCCCCGGCTCACCGAGCGCTTCTACCGGATCGACGTGGCCCGCTCCCGCGAGACCGGTGGCTCCGGGCTGGGGCTGGCCATCGTCAAGCACGCGCTGCAACGGGGCGGTGGGCAGCTGGAAATCGAGAGCGAGGTGGGGCGGGGCAGTTGCTTCCGGGCCCGGTTCCCGGCCGAGGTCGTGCTCCTCGAGAGGGCGCGGGGCTGCAGGGACGGCGAGGAGTGCCTGGCCTGAAGGGCCCGCCGGAACGGCATTGGCCCCCGTCCACGGGCGAGTAAAACAGCCGATTCCCGGGCTTTTTCAACGAAAATGGCGGTGCCTCCATGACGCGCGCCCCGGTTGCCGAAAAAGCCGTTTTTCGGCAACCGGGGCGCGTTCGGGATGGCGGAGCAGCGGATCAGCCGAAGCGGCCGGTGATGTAATCTTCGGTCTGTTGCGAGGCGGGATTGGTGAACAGGGTCTCGGTCTGGGCGAATTCGACCAGCTTGCCCAGGTACATGAAGGCCGTGTAGTCCGAGACGCGAGCCGCCTGCTGCATGTTGTGGGTCACGATGACGATGGTGTAACTGTCCTTCAGCTCGGTGACCAGTTCCTCGATCTTGAGCGTGGAAATGGGATCGAGCGCCGAAGTTGGTTCGTCGAGCAGGAGCACCTCGGGTTTCACGGCGATGGCGCGGGCGATGCAGAGCCGTTGCTGTTGTCCGCCGGAGAGGGCCTTGCCGCTCTGCCGCAGGATGTTCTTCACCTCGTCCCAGAGGGCCGCCTTTTTCAAGGCCCATTCCACCCGTTCGTCCATGGCATGCCGTGACAGACGTTCGTACAGACGCACGCCATAGGCAATGTTGTCGTAGATGCTCATGGGGAAAGGGGTGGGCTTCTGGAACACCATGCCCACCTTGGCGCGCAGCTTGTTGATGTTTTCCCGGCGCGAAAGGATGTTGCGGCCATCCATCAGGATCTCGCCCGCAGCCCGTTGCCCGGGGTAGAGCTCGTAGATACGATTGAACGTGCGCAGCAAGGTGGATTTGCCGCATCCCGAGGGACCGATGAAAGCCGTCACCTTCTGTTCCGGAATCCGGATATTGATGTCGTGGAGGGCGTGAAACTTTCCGTAATGGAAGTTCAGCTGCCGCACATCGAGTTTGGGTTGCACGCCGGTGTCGGTTTGGGTTTCGGTGGCCGGAGATTCCGTTTCTCCCACGGCCCCGCTCACGTCCAGCGCGATCCTGGTGTCGACTGGGGGGGTGTCTCCCGTTCTGTTCAGGGTCATGGCATCGGGTTGGGTCATTTTTTCGGCCTCAGGAAGAAGCGGGTGAGTATGTTCAGGAGCAGCACGGTGAGCGTGATCAGCAGGGAACCGGCCCAGGCCAGATCGTGCCAGTTGTCATAGGGGCCCATGGCGAAATTGAAGATCATCACCGGCAGGTTGCCGATGGGCTCATTCATGTTCAGGGTAAAGAACTGGTTGTTCAGGGCCGTGAACAGCAAGGGGGCGGTTTCCCCGGCGATTCGGGCCACGGCCAGCAGGACGCCGGTCATCACCCCGCTGAGGGCGGCTCGCAGTACCACGCTGGTGACCACTTTCCACTGCGGCGCCCCGAGGGCGGCGGCCGCCTCCCGCATGCTGTCGGGCACCAGATGCATCATGTCTTCAGTGGTGCGCACGATCACCGGAATGGCGATGATGGCCAGGGACGCGGCGCCTGCCCAGCCGGAGAAATGGCCCATCGGCACCACGACGATCTCATAGACGAAGACCCC
>JALSSV010000011.1 GCA_026984045.1 Chromatiales bacterium
GCCAGGAGGAGCCAAACAGGGCGGCGACGATGGCCGGCACCATGCCTGCGTAGAGGCCGTATTCCGGCGGCATGCCGGCAATGGTGGCGAAGGCGACGCCCTGGGGCAGGACCACAATGGCCCCGGTCAGGCCGGCCATGAAGTCGTCTTTCAGAGTGTGCCGGTTGACTTTCGGCAGCCAGGCACGGAAAGGGGTGAAACGCGCGATCAGCTCGGAGCGGTTTATCGCCATCGTCAGGAACTCCCGTTGAATATGCTGTATTGTTTTCCCGGCCGATCCTGGCCATGGGTACCGATCCGTCCGTCATCAGGCAGCCCCGGCAAGACCGGAGACCGAAGTGTCCCTTGGAGACAGGACCTCCCTGTGTGATTACCGGGCTGCATCGACCTTTTCAATGGCGCAAAGTCATTGAAAAGTCGAGGGAACAGGGAGTCGAATTTTTCCGTTCCCGGTTTGAAAACGTCCAGCCAGAGACTTTTTCAACCACCAGTCGGAGGGTGGGGGCCTGTTGTTGCCGTCTCCCCAAAAGACGGCCTTCCCGCATGCTGTCGACACCACGGGCACGGGGACAAAAGCCAAGATTATCAAAAAGCGACGATTTTCTCAGGCTATCGAAATCTCGTTTCCCGGCACGGCGCGTGTTTCGAGCCCCGGCCGGAGATGGCACGACGGCCGCCCCGTCCTGAGGCCATGTCCGGGCAGGGGCGGCCGCGAATTCTAGCATACATAAAAAAGCCCGGCACGTGGCCGGGCTTCGGGAGGGACAGGATGATGCGGAGATTACTGGCGTACCGATGGCCCGTTGAGCTTGATGCCGTTGCTCATGTAGGTGTGGAAGTACTCCAGATCCCGGTAGGTTTCGCTTTGGGCCTTGAAGGGCTTGGCGCGAACCTGCTTGTTGCAGCCGCCGTAACGGCGATGGATGGTGCCGAAGCCGTCCAGCGGACCGGACTTGCCCTTCTTCGCGGCGGTCTTCTTGGCCCACTTGCGGCGCCAGACCGGGAAGTGGGTGGTGTGACCGAGCGCGGGGCTCAGCAGGTTGCCGCGGATCAGCATCCCGGCGTTGTAGACGTGGCAGTCGGCGCAGGCCATGTTGAGCTGACCCCGCTTGGCGTAGAAGAAGATCTTGCCCTTGTTGTAGGCGTTCAGAGAAGCCTTGGAGGGGTCGATGGTCACGCTGGTGGGCTTGCCGCGGGAGGTGTAGGCCATGTAGGCAGAGATGGCCGCCAGCTTGCCCTTCTTCCAGCCGATCTTGGCCTTTTTGGTATCCACGCCCTTCTTCTTCAGGCAGGCCATGATGTCCTGCTCGAGGGTGCGGACCTTCTGGGTTTTCTTGTCCCAGTAGGGATAGTACTGCTTGATGCCGATGCCGCCTTTCTGGAAGCAGCTGCCGAGATCATACTTGTTGAACAGCTTCTTGCCGACTTCCACGCCGTCCTCGTAGGGCGGAAACTCTTCCATGGCCTCCCACTCGAAGCGGCGAGTGGCGTCCAGGGCGTAGATGCCGTTGGCGTAATCCTGAAGCTTCACCCCCGGAAACTTCTTGAAGAAGTAGGCCCGGAACTGCTTCAGATCCTCGCTGGGGGAAGCTTGTGCGCTCGAGATGGCGGCTCCGCCCAGCATCGTCAGTGCAGACACTGCAATGAGAAACTTTTTCATTTTTATAACTCCTGTCATCCGAATCGAAAGACCTGGTTACTTGATTTTGGTCGAGGCGCTGTCCTTGTCACCGGTGTTGTCGACCCAGCTGATGGAGACGGAGTCGCCGGGCTTGCCGCCGGTGAAGGCGAAGGACAGGTAGGGGTTCTTGGAGACGGCGGGGCCCCAGTCGGCGGTGAGCACGGTGTTGCCGTTGTGCTGGCAGACGACTTCCTGGATGAAGTGGGCGGGGATGACCTTGCCGGTCTTCTTGTCCTTGCGCATGCCGGTTTCCATGGGGTGCTTGATGAGGCACTTGACGGTGACCGTGTCCCCCTTGGCGCGGGCGCGGAGCTTGATGGTTTTGCTAGCCATTGTGTTGAATCCTCTTCGTTAAAGCGTGGCCTTAGCCACCGCAACCACCGATGGTGACCTTGACGTTCTTGCGGGCGGAGTAGACCTTGCCGCCGGCCTTGACCACGGCGATGACGTCGGAGGTCTTGCCCATCTTGATGCGGGTGGAGACCTGGGGCAGGGCGTTGGCGCCGAGGCTGAAGCTGGAGGTCAGGGGGTTGGCGTTCTTGGCGGCGAGGATGGCGATGGACTCGACGCCGTCGAGGCTGGCCTTGACGGAGACGGGGACCACGGCGCCGTTCTCGGCGATGTCGGGGGCCTTGATGGCGATCTTGTCGCTGGGGGTGTTGTCGGCGGTGCCGAACAGCTTGGCCAGGGCGTCATCGATCTTCTTGGCCTTGAAGGCGCTCTTGGGCCAGGCGGCGAGCACGGCGCGCGGAGTCAGCAGGCCGGCGCCCACGGCCACGGCCACGGCGGTACCGGCCAGCGAGCCTTTCAGGAAAGTTCTGCGTTGCATGGAATCGTTCCTCCAGAAAATCCGGGATGTTCGTTAGGGGTTCAGAGCGACCAGACCCATTCGGTCACGGCATCGATCTCCTTCTCGGAGAGGATTTCGTGCTTGCCGAAGGGCGGCATGATGGTGTTGGGATTGTTCTTGGTCGGATCCCAGATCTGGGCGCGGAGCTTGGCCTTGTCGGGGAAGCGCGCCTTCATGGCCACCAGCGGCGGGGCGATGTTGCCGGCCAGATGGGCACCCTTGTAGTCATGGCAGGCGACGCAGTTGCCCTTCTTGCGATTCTCGGCAATTTTCTTGCCTTGCGCGGCCAGGGCTTCATCGGCAGAGGCGACGCCGGGGACCACGGCCAGCGCGCCGAGCAGCAAGGCAACGGAACTGGCAGCAGTTATCAGTTTGGCGGATTTCCGCATGATCTCCTCCTCGAATGAAAGAAGTTGAGATAAAAGACAAGGGTCACGGGGACCCGGATATTATTCTGTTATTGGGTTGAACCCGAACCTTTCGATTCGGCCGCCCTTGGGAACCTAAGCATACAGAATATACGGCATATAGCAAGCCCCGGTCTCGCAATTTAGTGATTCAGAAGATACTGAAATGAAAGCGGCAAAAACGGCCGGCAAAAGCCACTTCTTCCGAATCGCGGCCCCTGGATTCCCGCAGCCGAAAAATCCAACGCCAAGGCGCAAAGGTTTCTCCGTGAAGGCGCGGCGCAAGCCCCGATGATGCATGCGGTATCGGATTGTCGAGGCCGGCCGGGTGGAAGATTCCCCGCCACCCGCTACCGCAAGCTTCCTACTGCATCGTCGTCAACATCGCCAGCTCCTGCTGGAACTGCCTGATGCGGGCTTCGATCCGGGACGTGTTGTAGAAATCGAGCTGCGTCTTGCGTTCGAGGGCCAGGTTCAGCTGCCGGATGGCCTCATGGGTCTGTCCGATCCGGTAATAGTATTCCCCCATCGCCACGTGGCTCAGGGCCTGATGCCCGAGTTCGGATTCCGCCTTGGCCAGCAGTTCATAGATGTGCGGGATGCTGCTCTCGTCGCTCCCCCGTTTCTGCCAGGCCAGGATCAGCGCGCGGGCCCTGGCGGGCTTTTTGGCCTCGAGCAGAGCCTGGGCATAGGCGAAGGTCAGTGGCCCGTTGCCGGGATAGTTCTCAAGGGTGGCGGCGAAGCGCCGGATGGCTTCCGCGTGATTGCCGGCCAGAGATTCGAGTCGGGCCCGCGCCAGCAGGTAGGCGATGCGGCCGTCGTCGTCGTTCAGGAGCTGGTCGAGAATGTGGCGGGCCTCGTCGTAGCGTCGGGTGGCCATCAGCGCCAGGGCCAGGCCGTAGCGGGTAGCGGCCTTGTCGATGTAGCGGCCATTTTTCAGCTCGCTCTCCAGTTGCCGGCGGGCCGCTTCCGGGTCTTGGCTGGTGAGCACCTGCAGCCGCATGCGCATCAGGTAGTAGTTGCGCGAGCTGTGCCACGTGCCGTGCGGATACTGGGCCGCCCGGTTCAGGGCGTCGGCGATACGGTTTTCCGTGACCGGGTGGGTGCGCAGGAATTCGGGGGCCGAGCTGCCGTACAGGCGGCTTTCCCGCTCCAGCTTGTGGAAGAAGTCGGCCATGCTGGCCGGGTTGAAGCCGCTGTCGGCCAGCAGGGCGATGCCGATGTAGTCGGCCTCCTTTTCATTGGCGCGGGTGAAGTCGAGCTGGCGCTGGATGTTGCCGGCAGCCAGGGAAGTGAGCGCCGCCTGACCCAGTTCGCTGCCCTGGGAGCCGAGAATGATGGCCGCGATGATGGCCGCCATCACCGGGATGTTGCTGGCGCTCTGAGCCAGTTCATAGGCGCGCGCATGGTGGCGCTGGGTCACGTGCGCGATTTCGTGGGCCATCACCGAGGCCAGTTCGTTCTCCGATTCTGTGGCGAGAAACAGGCCGTAGTTCACACCGATGAAGCCGCCGGGCAGGGCAAAGGCGTTGATGTCGCCGTCGTTGACGATGAAGAAGCGGAAGTCCTTCTGGAGGCTGTCGCTGTGGGAAACCAGTCGATAACCCAGGTAGTTCAGGTAGTCGGTCACCAGCGGATCGTCCAGGATCCCCCCCGCCCGGCGGATGTTGCGCACCACCGCCTCGCCAGTGTGCCGCTCCTGCGCCGGACTGACCAGGGCCGCCCCGCTGGCCCCGATTTCCGGCAGGGCGATGCCCTCGGCCGTCAGGGGCGTGGTGGCCATGGCGCCAAGGAGCAGCAGGGCGAGTCGTTTCAGGAGCAGCATGGAGAGGGTTCGAGACGCATCATAATCAGAGAGATCCTGCTGGTTTCAGACCCCCAGCAGGGCACGGGGTTCCGGCAACGATACCATATATACTGCAGACGGACCTCCCGCCTGCCTTTTCTGCCGCGTCATGGAAGTGTGAAACCGTAGGGCTGTCATCATATGAACACATGCGGATATAATAATGCTCGTGCGGCCCGCCTGCCTTGTTGAACCGTGGCCGCCTCTTCGCTTCATCGACAAGGACGCCCATGGTCGCGCATACGGAAATCGAAATTGCCGAATTGCATCAACTGCTGGAGAATCCGGCCTGCCCGGCATTGCTGGTGGATGTGCGTTCTGCTGATGAATACCGGCAGAGGCACCTCCCCTCGGCTTTCAACCTTCCCCTGGAGCAGCTTCCCCGGCGTCTGGAAACCTTGCCCCGCGAGCGCCCGCTGATTCTCTATTCGAACCGGGGACAGCGCTCCGCCGATGCCTGCTCGCTCCTGCACGCCGCCGGCTTCCGCGACATCTGCCACCTGCGGGGCGGCATCGAAGCCTGGTGTTCGAGCGGACTCAAGGTCGCCTGATTGCACGCCGGTGGTTGAAAAAATGGAAGTATTTCAATCGCCTGCGTGCGATGCATGGAACGTGTCGGCATTTTCAATGATGGCAAGTCGTTGAAAATGCGAGGAAACAGGAAACCGCGTTTTCCGACTCGTGTTGAAAAAAAACTCCCCCGGCTTTTTCGGACCCCTGCCAAGGGATTTAAGTCACTGAAAACCTGCCGATCTCTCGCTACGGTTGTCAAACCTGTCAAGTTATCATATAAGTGTTGGATTGTTTGCTAATATTTGGCAAATGATGCCCATTTCCGACACAACCCATAACACTCAATTTGAAGGAGAGTATTCATGGCTGACTTTGATGAAGAACTGGATGCATCCGGACTGAACTGCCCGCTGCCCATCCTGCGTGCCAAGAAGGCGCTGGCCGGCATGTCTTCCGGTCAGGTGCTGCACATCATCGCCACCGATCCGGGTTCCGTGAAGGACTTCGAAGCCTTCGCCAAGCAGACCGGCAACGAACTGCTGGAATCCAAGGAAGCCGGCGGCAAGTTCGAGTTCCTTATCAAGAAGGCTTGATCGTCCCACGGATAATAATAACGACCAACCCTAACCTGCTCACCGGCCCACCGGGCCGGTGGCAGTCGTCGAGGTGATTACCATGTCAGATGAAAAGAAGCTTGCCATCATTGCCACCAAGGGAACCCTGGATTGGGGCTACCCCCCGTTCATCCTCGCTTCCACCGCGGCCGCGCTCGGCTACGAAGTGGAAATCTTCTTCACCTTCTATGGTCTCCAGCTCCTGAAGAAGAAGATCGACGTCAAGGTCAGCCCGCTCGGCAACCCCGGCATGCCCATGCCTGCCGGCATGGACAAATGGTTCCCCACCCTGTTCACCGCCCTGCCGGGCATGGAAGCCATGATGACCTCCATGATGAAGGCCAAGATGAAATCCAAGGGCGTGGCCAGCCTGGAAGACCTGCGCGAACTGTGCCAGGAAGCCGAAGTGAAAATGGTCGCCTGCCAGATGACCGTGGACCTGTTCGACATGAACCCGTCCGACTTCATCGACGGCATCGAGTTCGGCGGCGCCGCCACCTTCTTCGAATTCGCCGGCGACGCGGACATCACCCTGTTCGTCTGAGCCCGCAACGCCGTACGCCAAAGGCCCCGTCGGCGCAAGCCCCGGGGCCTTTTTTGTGCAGACGACTGTCCCAGCCCCGCAGGTCGGCCTTCAGGCCGACAGCGCAATCCCGCTCCTGCCATGGTCGGAACGCGCGGAGTTCGCCACGCCGGCAAGCCCGGCCAACCCCGAAAGGGACATAAATCACAGAACCCCTTCCCCGGAATATGACATGTTTGTCCTGCGCCCGGGACGGGATGCGCCAGCGTATCGGCAAGCAGGTCTTACTCAATATCAGAAAAATCTGATATTTGGCTCTCAAGCCAAAACGGCTTGACAGCCTGCAAACCCTGTTGAATGATACGTTGCGAGTTGCAACAGGGTCTGTTGCACAATAACAACGATAATCGGTGCAGTGACCACTGCATCTGTCGTAACAAGCAATAACCAACTGAGTAACGGGAGATCAGAACATGAATCGATTCAGCAAGCGTCTCGCCGCCAGTGCCGTTGCCGCAGCCCTCGCCATGCCCATGGCTGCCAACGCCACCAACGGCACCAACCTCATCGGTGTGACGGCCGCTTCCCGCGCCATGGGTGGCACCGACATCGGCATCAGCCGCGGCGCCGGCTCTGCCCTGGGTAACCCTTCCCTGATCACGGGCGTGGAAGCCACCGAGATTACCTTCGGCGGCACGCTGTTCATGCCCAATGTCAAGACGGACGGTGGTAATCCTTCTAAAAGTTACTCAAGTGATGCCGACAAGTTCGTCGTGCCTGCTGTGGGTTTTGCTACGAAGGCCAACGATAACTTCTACTGGGGCATTGGCATGTGGGGTGTATCCGGTATGGGTGTCGACTACCGCGGTGATGGTACGAACCCTACCAACCCTGCAACCGCAAACTACGCAAGCAATATGGTGACCAACCTGCAGGTCATGCAGATGGCTGTCCCGCTGGCTTACAAGACTAGCGGATTCAGTATTGGTGTGACGCCATTGCTGGAATACGCCGCACTGGACGCACAGACTTGGGTAGACACAAATGGTGATGGCAACCCTGATACGTTCGAAGGAAACGGCGTTTCGCAAGTGCTCGAGTTTGGTTACAACATCGGTGCAGCTTATACTACCGGTGGACTGACTATCGGTGCAGTATACAAATCTGAAATTGAACTCAACTTCAAGGATCAGATGCAGGTTGCCCGTGATGCTTTGCTCGGAGCAGCCTGTACTGGCGGCCCTGGATCGGGTTGTGCTGGTGACATGGTGTTGACGCAACCCGCTGAAATCGGTTTGGGTGTTTCATATGTTATGGGGCCGCACACTATTGCCCTGGACTGGAAACAGATTCAGTACAAGGATAGCAAGGCATGGGGTAACTTTGGCTGGGATGATATCAATGTTGTCGCTCTTGGCTATCAGTTCGATGGTGGCAACTGGACTGTTCGTGCCGGTTACAACCAGGGAAGCAATCCTATCTCGGACCAGTCGCCGGGACCGGGTGGATCCGGATACGGTGTAAACTACTTCAACCTTGTCGGCTTCCCCGCCATTATCGAGCAACACTTCACTGTTGGCGGCAGCTATGACATCAACAAGCAGATGACGCTGGATCTAGCTCTGACTTATGCACCAGAGGTGTCTCAGACTCTGCCTGTTAGTCCGGCTGCAAGTGTTACAACCAAGCACAGCCAGACCGGTCTTACCGCAAGCCTGAACTTCGCCTTCTGACATCAAGAAGGCAAAGTCTGCAAACAGCCTTGCTGTTTGACCTCGACAGGCCGCCCGTTGGGCGGCCTGTTTTCATATGCGAAAACCGAAAATGGCAATTATCTCGAAACCGGAACTACGCTATTCGTAGGGCGGCTCAAGCGCAGCGGAGCCGCCATCATGTCGGATTGAGGCAAATGTGATTGCCGGCTCCGCTGCGCTTGAGCCGGCCTACAGGCGCTTGAGCGGCGCTGGCTGCATCATACCCGGTTCCCGGATGGGTAAAAAAAGGCCCCGCAAATGCGGGGCCTCCTCGTTGAACGGTTCTGTGGCACATCTCAGAACCGGGTGCTGACCCCCACGCTCAGCAGGTTGACGCTGGATTCGTAGGTGCCGTTGTAGGCATCGGTACCGTTGGGATCGCGATCGCCACCAGAAGCTTTGGCGAGGTAGGAAACGGAAGAATTGATGGTGCGATCGTCCGTCGCAACATGCATGAAGGCCGCTTCCAGCGTCCAGCCGCCCATGTCATGGGTCATGCCGATGCTGAACAGCTGCCGATCCGCGTCCGGAATCCGGGCCGAGAAGTAGTCGTCCGGCTGGGCCTTCTGATCCAGCGAATAGCCGAACAACAGTTGCGTGGCCGGCGAAAGCCGGTAGATGGCACCGAGACGATAGGCAAGGGCGTTGTCCCAGTTGTTGGTGCTTTTGGTCAACTCGCTGTTGCCGTTCGGCGTCGTGATGGAAAAGCTGTCAAAACTGCTCCAGCCCGTGTAGTCGATATCGAATTCAAGAGCCAGTTTGTCGGTGGCTTGATAGGCAACTCCAGCCTGGAACAGATCGGGAAATTCAATGGAAGTTTTGGCCGTGGTAGCTGGCTGACTGATCGCTGTTGCATCGAAGAAGCCGTTGACCTCTACTTTGACTCGACTCCGGTAACTGGCGCCGAATGACCATTTCCCGTGCTTTTTCAGATAGGCCAGGTTCCAGCCCAGGCCGGCGCCCCGGCCATCGATGTTGATTGACTGCGTGTTGAAAACCAGCTTGTTCAGGTAGTAGAGATCGAGACCGAAGGCGATGCTGCTCGTTGCGTCGATTTGATAGGCCAGGTTGGGGTTGATGTTGAGCATTTCGATGGTGCTCTGTTCCGGCTCGAACGGTGCAAGAGAGCCTGAAAAAGTTGGGAATGTTCCCTGTGGCCAGCTCGTTTCCAGCCCGAAGGGAGAATTGATGGCCAGTCCCGCAGTCATCTTGCCCTGGCTCTTGGCCATGTAATAGAAATTCGGAATCACGAAATTCTTCTTGCCGTCGCTGTCCGTCTTGGTTCCACCGGCGGGATCCACGCTCAGGTCATAGCTCAGATAGGTCAGGCCGGCCACCAGGCCGTCCTTGTCGTGAAATGCCATGCCGGCGGGGTTGTAGGCCAGGGCGCCGAGTTCGTCGGTGTTGGCCACCAGTGCGTTGGCGGTGGCCGTGCCCACCGTGGAAATTTCCGGAATCCGGAAGCCGGCGGCCTGCGTCTGAAGGGGCAGGCTGATGGCGGCAACCAGCCCGGCGAGCAGGCTTGGCTTGAAAGGTACTTTTGTCACTTTTTTTCTCCCCGGTTCTTGTTAGTTTGCAGAATGATCCGACAAACGGCGCGATGATTGCGCGGCTTGCCGGAGGCTTGCGCAGGAGTCCGGTGGTTATGGTAGTCCAATCGCCATCACCAACCAATATGAAAAGAGTATATAAGAAAATGCTGAAACACGCGTCCCGCCTTGACACTTCCGAACCGACTGCGGAATGATTGTCGTGGACTACGCGCGTTAAGGAAATGTTTGTCCAGCAGGCGTCGGCTATCGGGTCCGGCCGTTCTGCCCCAGAACCATAACGAACCACAAACGGGAGAAACCATGTTCAAGTTGAAATCCATTCTTTTTGCCGTGCTGTCCCTGTGCCTGATGGCCACGGCGCAAGCGGCGGAAACTCTCAAGCCCTTTGCCCTGGCCGATGTGGTTTCAGGCGACATGGCGTCCGTGGTGTCCGATGTCAAAGGCAAACTTTCGGCAGGCGGTTTCGAGGTGGTGGGAGACTATTCGCCCTATGCCGGGGCGACCATCATCGGTGTGACCAATGACGCCCTCAAGGCCACGGCCGGCAAGACCGATTTCGGGGTCTTCGGCGCGGCCATGCGGGTGTCCGTGACCAAGGGCAAGGACGGCAAGCTGCAGATCGCCTACACCAACCCGGTCTACTGGGCCAATGCCTACCGCATGAATGGCGATCTGGCCGAGGTGGCCGGCCAGCTGAAGCAGGCGCTGGGATTCAAGCAGTATTTCGGCTCCGAAAAGGGGCTCACCGCCGAGAAGCTGCGCAACTACCAGTACAAGTGGCTGATGCCGTATTTCACCGATCGGCTCGAACTGGCCAGCTATGGCAGTTACGAAGAGGCGGTCAAGGGCGTCGAAGCGGCGCTGGCGGCCGGCAAGGGCGGCGTGAAGAAGGTCTGGCGGGTGGATCTGCCGGGCAAGCAGGCCAGCGTGGTGGGCGTGCACATCACCGACAAGGCGTCGGATGAATGTGCCGGCGACAAGTACATCATGGATCGCATCGACTTTCGGGATATCAAGTCCACGGCCCACCTGCCCTACGAGATGGTGATCAAGGGCGGCGATGTCTATGCCCTGCGTGCAGAGTTCCGCATCGCCATCAGCTTCCCGGATCTGTCCATGATGGGCAGCAACAGCTTCGCCTCCATCATGTGCGCTCCCGGCGCCATCGAGGAAACCCTGACCCTGGCCGCCGGCGGGGAGAAGGAATCCGACTGATCTTCAAGGCTTCCGGAGACAAAAACCCCCGCTTCGGCGGGGGTTTTTGATCATGGTTCCTGCTCGCCCTGCTGCGGTGCCTTGCGTCCTTCGCGTCTTTGCGCCCATGCGTTGAAATGACGCCACTCTGCGGAAATCATGCAAAACCCGGGCAGATCGGGTAAGATTTGCCACTTTTCGGACTTCCCTGCCGTTCTGCGTGGCGGGGATGACAATGTTCTGATCCGCAAGCGCTTTTTTCAGGGGAACCCATGTTCAGCAAGCAGATGACCATCGCCGGCTTCGACGACGAGCTGGCCGCCGCGATCCGGGGCGAGGAACGCCGCCAGGAGGAGCACATCGAGCTCATCGCCTCCGAGAACTACACCAGCCCGCGGGTGATGGAGGCGCAGGGGTCGGTTCTCACCAACAAGTATGCCGAGGGCTACCCTGGCAAGCGCTACTACGGCGGCTGCGAGTACGTGGACATCGCCGAGCAGCTCGCCATCGACCGGGTGAAGGAACTGTTCGGCGCCGACTACGCCAACGTGCAGCCCCATTCCGGCTCCCAGGCCAATGCGGCGGTCTATCTGGCCCTGCTCCAGCCCGGCGACACCATCCTCGGCATGAGCCTGGCCCACGGCGGGCACCTGACCCACGGGGCGAAGGTCAATTTTTCTGGCAAGATCTTCCACGCCGTGCAGTACGGCCTGAACGAGGCCACCGGTGAGATCGACTACGAACAGGTCGAATCCCTGGCCTGGGAACACCAGCCGAAGATGATCGTGGCCGGCTTCTCGGCCTATTCCCGGGTGGTGGACTGGCAACGTTTCCGCGCCATCGCCGACGAGGTGGGGGCCCTGCTGTTCGTGGACATGGCCCACGTGGCCGGTCTCGTGGCCGCCGGGGTCTATCCCAATCCGGTCCAGATTGCCGACGTGACCACTTCCACCACCCACAAGACCCTGCGCGGGCCCCGTGGCGGCATCATCCTGGCGAAGGCCAACGCCGAGATTGAGAAGAAGCTCAATTCCACCGTCTTCCCTGGTACCCAGGGCGGCCCGCTGATGCACGTCATTGCCGCCAAGGCGGTGGCCTTCAGGGAGGCGCTGCAGCCCGAGTTCAGGGCCTATCAGCAGCAGGTGGTCACCAACGCCCGGGCCATGGCCAAGGTCTTCCTCGATCGGGGTTTCGACGTGGTCTCCGGCGGCACCGACAATCACCTGTTTCTGGTGAGCTTCATCGAACAGGGACTGACCGGCAAGGACGTGGATGCCTGGCTGGGGGATGCCAACATCACCGTCAACAAGAATGCCGTGCCCAACGATCCCCAGTCGCCTTTCGTCACCAGCGGCATCCGGGTCGGCACCCCCGCCGTGACCACCCGCGGTTTCGACGAGGCCGACTGCACCAACCTGGCCGGCTGGATGTGCGATATCATCGACAGCCGTGGCGATGCGGCGGTGATCGAGAAAGTGAAGGCCCAGGTGCTCGACATCTGCAAGCGCAAGCCGGTATATGCGGATTGAACGGATACAGGAGCGGCGTCCCGCCGCGACCATCCGGTGATGGATGTATGAAGGCCGGATGCATTCATCGCGGCGGGGCGCCGCTCCTGCAGGTTGGACCGGAAATGCGGACAGAAACGGAGCGGGAATGATCATGCACAGCCAAATCAATCGTACCGTTGTCGTCCCTCGCCGCCCGGCTTTGGCTTCCTGCGTCGCTCTACCAACTGCGTCCCTGCAGTCGTCGTCCCTCGCCACTCGTCCCTGACCATCATGCATTGTCCCTTCTGCGGCGCCGAAGACACCCGGGTGATCGACTCCCGGCTCACCAGCGACGGTTCCCAGGTGCGCCGGCGCCGGGAGTGCACGCGTTGTGCCGAGCGGTTCACCACCTTCGAGACCGCGGAGCTAGTCATGCCGCGCCTCGTCAAGAGCGACGGCCGTCGCGAGCCCTTCGACGAAGCCAAGTTGCGGGCGGGCATGCTGCGGGCCCTGGAGAAACGCCCCGTGGAGACCGAGGCCATCGAGAATGCGGTGAACCGGCTCATGAAGCGCATGCGGGATACCGGGGAGCGGGAATTGCCTTCCCGGAAACTGGGCGAATGGGTGATGGAAGAGCTGCGGGATCTGGATCAGGTGGCCTATGTGCGCTTCGCCTCGGTGTATCGCCGGTTCGAAGATGTGAGCGCCTTCCAGGAGGAGATCGAGAAACTCAGGCAGATGCCCTCGCCCGAAGAGCGTCGACTCCAGCAGTCCCTGTTGCCGGACGAGGACGAATGAAGGCGAGAACGATCATGATGGCACACATTTCCCCTCTCCCCCTTGAGGGGAGAGGGCCAGGGTGAGGGGGGAGGCAAGAATGGCCTCCTTTACCGCCCAGGATCACGAATACATGGCCCGCGCCCTGCGTCTGGCGGAGAAGGGGCTGTATACCACCGATCCCAATCCCCGGGTCGGTTGTGTCATCGTTCGCGATGGCGAGATCGTGGGCGAGGGCTGGCATGCGCGGGCCGGCGGGCCCCATGCCGAAGTCGTTGCCCTCGAGGCGGCCGGGGAACGGGCCCGGGGTGCGACGGTCTATGTGACCCTGGAGCCCTGTGCCCATCATGGCCGCACGCCGCCTTGTGCCGACGCACTGGTGGCCGCCGGGGTGGGCCGGGTGATCGCGGCCATGATCGATCCCAATCCCGACGTGGCGGGCGGCGGCCTGCAGCGCCTGAGGGAGGCCGGCATCGACACGGCCCACGGCCTGCTCGAAGCCCAGGCCCGGGCGCTCAATCCCGGTTTCGTCAAGCGCATGGAAAGCGGCCGGCCGTGGGTGCGCTGCAAGCTGGCCATGAGCCTCGACGGCCGCACCGCCATGGCTTCCGGCGAGAGCCAGTGGATCACCGGTGACGCGGCCCGGCGCGACGTGCATCGCCTGCGGGCCCGCAGTTCGGCCATCGTCACCGGCGTGGGCACCGTGCTGGCGGACGATCCGGCGCTCACCGCGCGGCTCGCCGACGTGTCACTGGCGCGCCAGCCCGTGCGGGTGGTGGTGGACACCCATCTCAGCCTGCCACCCGGGGCGAAGCTGCTGCGCCAGCCGGGCCGTACCCTGGTCATGACCTGCAGCGACGACAAGGATGCCGCCGCGGCCCTGGAAGCCAGCGGCGCGGAGGTCGTCCGTCTGCCTGTGTGCAGCGACGTGGTGGACATGGGTGCGGTGCTCGACATTCTGGGCGAGATGGAAGTCAACGAGGTGCTGCTGGAGACGGGCGCCACCCTGAGTGGCGCCGTCCTCCAGGCGGGCCTGATCGACGAACTGATCGTCTACGTGGCGCCTGTCCTCATGGGCCATGAGGCCCGACCCCTGTTCCGCCTGCCGGGCCTCGACCGCATGGACGATCGAATCACGCTGGAACTGCGGGATCAGCGCATGGTGGGGCGGGACATGCGGTTGCAGTATCGTATTGCCCCCTGTTCCCGGCCCTCGCCCCCTCACCCCAACCCCTCTCCCCCGGAGGGGGAGAGGGGTTGGGGTGAGGGGACAGCAGTCAAGAGGAAAGCCTGCTGCTGAGCGCGCGGCCTTGGGTGCCTGCGTCGCAATGCTGCTGATGTCGTGCGTTGCATGCCCCCCTCACCCCGGCCCTCTCCCCCGGAGGGGGAGAGGGGGGGTAGATGTGCCAGCATCGGCAGGTTTGCACGATAAAGAGCCCCTCTCCCCTTTGGGGAGAGGGGTCGGGGTGAGGGGACAGCAGTCAAGAGGAAAGCCTGCTGTTGAGCGCGCGGCCTCGGGTGCCTGCGTCGCAATGCTGCTGATGTCGTGCGTTGCACGCCCCCCCTCACCCCGGCCCTCTCCCCCGGAGGGGGAGAGGGGGTAAAGGTGCGGCCCTGGCTCTCTCCCGGTGGGGGAAAGGGGGTAAAGGTGCGAGCACCCACCGTCTCACGACGGATTGAACCCAAAGCCCCTCTCCCCTCCGGGGAGAGGGGTTGGGGTGAGGGGCAGGGTGAGAGGTTAGAATACCCATCGTTCTGCCACGGAGGCATTGAGCGATGACCCGGAAGGTCAGTCAAGAGAAAAGCCCGCTTCTGCGCAAGCGGGCCCGCGAGCTGCGGCGTAACCCAACCGATGCCGAGCGGTTGCTGTGGCGGCATTTGCGTGATCGGCGCCTGGAGGGATTCAAGTTTCGCCGGCAGGTGGTCATCGGACGTTACATCGCCGACTTTGTCTGTCTGGAGGCGAAACTGATCGTCGAGGCCGATGGCGGTCAGCATCAGGCGCAATCGCAGGCGGATGCACGGCGAACGGCTGAACTGGAGAGTCAGGGGTTCCGGGTGCTGCGGTTCTGGAATCATCAGATCCTGCAGGAGACGGAGGCCGTGCTGGAGGTGATTCGGTTGGCGCTGGTGGCCCCCTCACCCCGGCCCTCTCCCCCGGAGGGGGAGAGGGGGTAGACGTGCAAGCATCTGCAATCTCGCACAATATTGAACGCAGGGTCCCCTCTCCCCCTTGGGGAGAGGGACAGGGTGAGGGGGAAAACAGGAATCAAATCATGTTCACAGGCATCATCCAGTCCGTCGGCAAAGTCGCCGCGCTCGAACCCCGGGGCGGCGATCTGCGCCTGCGGATCCGGACCGGCAAGCTGGATCTGGCCGACGTGCAGCTTGGGGATTCCATTGCCGTCAACGGCGTGTGCCTGACGGCGGTCGAACTGCCCGGGGATGGGTTCTGGGCCGATGTTTCCGGCGAGACCCTGACGCGGACCACGCTGGGTGCCCTGCGCAGTGGCAGCCGGGTCAACCTGGAGAAGGCGCTCACGCCCACCACGCGGCTCGGCGGGCACCTGGTCAGCGGCCACGTGGACGGCATCGGCGAGGTGGTGAGCCGGGCGCCGGAGGCCCGTTCCGAGCGGTTCGTGATCCGCGCGCCGGACACCCTGGCGAAGTACATCGCCGAGAAGGGCTCTATCTGTGTGGACGGGATCAGTCTCACGGTCAACGCCGTGCGCGGGGCCGAGTTTGAGCTGAACATCGTGCCCCATACCCTGCAGGAGACCACCATGGCGGATTTTCGACCCGGCACGCAGGTCAACCTTGAAGTGGACATCATCGCCCGCTATCTCGAGAGACTGCTGCTGGGCGAGAAGGCTGCCGATCCCGACGCGGGCGGCATCAGCCTGGCGACTTTGCAGAAAGCCGGATTCAGCACCTAGCGAGAGCACATGGCACTCAACAGCATCAGAGAAATCATCGAGGACATCCGCCAGGGCAAGATGGTGATCCTCATGGACGACGAGGATCGCGAGAACGAGGGCGATCTGATCATCGCCGCCGAGCGGGTGCGCCCCGAGGACATCAATTTCATGGCCCGTTACGGCCGCGGCCTCATCTGCCTGACCCTGACCAAGGAGCGCTGTGAACGTCTGCACCTGCCCCTGATGGTGAGCGAGAACAACGAGGCCCACGCCACCAATTTCACCGTCTCCATCGAGGCGGCGGAAGGGGTGACCACGGGGATCTCCGCGGCCGACCGCGCGCGCACGGTGCAGGCGGCGGTGGCGCCCGACGCCAAGGCCTCGGATCTGGTTCAGCCGGGGCACGTCTTCCCGCTCATGGCCCAGCCCGGCGGGGTGCTGACCCGCGCCGGCCATACCGAGGCGGGCTGCGATCTGGCGCGCCTGGCCGGCCTCGAGCCGGCGGCGGTGATCGTCGAGATCCTCAACGAAGACGGGACCATGGCCCGGCGCCCCGATCTCGAGAAGTTCGCCGCCGAGCACGGTATCAGGATCGGCACCATCGCCGATCTCATCGAATACCGCATGCTCAACGAGAAGACCGTCGAGCGGGTGGCCAGCGCGAAGATGCCCACCGAGTTCGGCGACTTCAAGCTGCACGCCTACCGCAACGTGATCGACAGCCAGCTGCACCTGGCGCTGGTGAAAGGCGATCTGGACCCGGAGCGCCCGCCGCTGGTGCGGGTACACGTGGAGAACGTGCTCTGCGATCTGTTCGGCAGCCGCCGCGACGACTGTGGCTGGCCCCTGCGTGACGCCATGCGGCGCATCGCCGACGAGGGGCAGGGGGTGGTGATCATCCTGCGCCTGGCCGACGAGGCGGATGTTATCATCAACCGGATCCGGCAATACGCCGAACAGGATCAGGGCCACGATCTGCCCCGGCACGATCGCGGCAACGATTTGCGCACCTTCGGCATCGGTGCCCAGATCCTCAGCGATCTGGGGATCCGCCGCATGCGCGTGCTCAGTGCGCCGAAGAAAATGCACGGCCTGTCGGGTTTCGGCCTGGAAGTGGTCGAATACGTGCACGACTGAATCTCAGCAACAGGAATCCACCATGAACGACATCCGTACCATCGAGGGCGATCTGGTCCTCAAGGGCGCGAAGATCGGCATCGCCGTGGCCCGCTTCAACAGTTTCATCGTCGAGAGCCTGCTGGACGGGGCGCTCGACACCCTGCGCCGGCATGGCGCCGATGACGGTGATCTGGAGATCGTGCGCGTGCCGGGGGCCTTCGAACTGCCGCTGGCCATCCAGAAGATGGCCGCCAGCCGCAGGTACGACGGCATCCTGGCGCTGGGCGCAGTGATCCGCGGCGGCACGCCCCATTTCGACTACGTGGCCGGCGAATGCGTCAAGGGCATGGCCAGCGTGATGATGCGCGAATCGGTTCCGGTCGCCTTCGGCGTGCTCACCGTGGACACCATCGAGCAGGCCATCGAGCGGGCCGGCACCAAGGCCGGCAACAAGGGCGGCGAGGCGGCCCTGTCGGTCATCGAAATGGTCAACCTGCTGCGCGAGCTCGACTGAACCCGCTCATGGCCGGAGGCAAACCCAATCCGCGCTCCCGCGCCCGCCGCCTGGCCTTGCAGGGCCTGTACGAGTGGCAACTGAGCGGCAATCCGCCTGCCGAGATCGCCACCCGCGCGCTCATCGAAAAGCAGGGCACGCGCCTCGATGTGGCCTACTTCCAGGAGCTGATGCGCGAAGTGCCGAAGCACGTGCAGGAGCTGGACGCCCACATCGCGCCCCTTTTGAGCCGGCCCTTCGACGAGGTGGATCCGGTGGAGAAATCGGTGCTGCGCCTGGGTGCCTATGAGCTGGCTCACCACCCCGAGATCCCCTACCGGGTGGTGATCAACGAGGCGGTGGAGCTGGCCAAGACCTTCGGCGCCGAACAGGGCCACCGTTTCATCAACGGCATCATGGACCGGCTGGCGGCCAGCCTGCGCGAGGTGGAAGTGCGCGCCGGCCGCGGCTGAGGGCGGTGCGCCCGCGGCTCCATGCCTCTCGACGAATTCGCCATCATCGACCGCTTCTTCCGCCGTGCCAGCCGGCGTGACGACGTGTGCGTGGGCATCGGCGACGATGCTGCCGTTCTGAAAGTGCCACCGGCGACCGAACTGGTGGTGGCGCTGGACACCCTGGTCGCGGGTGTGCACTTTCCCGAGCAGACCGATCCCTTCGCCATCGGCTGGAAGGCCCTGGCGGTCAATCTCAGCGATCTGGCCGCCATGGGGGCCGAGCCGGCCTGGTTCACCCTGGCCCTGACCCTGCCCGAGGCGGATGCCGCCTGGCTGGCGGAATTCAGCCGCGGCCTGTTCGCCCTGGCCGAGGAGTGGAACCTGGCCCTGGTCGGCGGCGACACCACCCGCGGCCCCCTGACCGTTTCCATCCAGGTGGCCGGTCATGTCCCGCCGGGCGAGGCCCTGCTGCGCCGCGGCGCCCGGGTCGGCGACGCCCTGTACGTCACCGGCACCCTGGGCGATGCGGCCGCGGCCCTGCGGGATTGGCAGGCCGGCCGGGCCGAGGATCCCGCCCTGCGTGGCCGCCTCGACCGGCCGGCGCCTCGGCTTCGCACCGGGATGGGCCTGCGGCGCCTGGCCCGCTGCGCCATCGACATCTCCGACGGCCTGCTGGCCGATCTGGCCCGCCTGCTCGCCGAAAGCCCCGGCAACGGCGCGCGGCTCGAGCGGGAGGCGCTGCCCCTGTCTGCGGCGCTGCGTCGGCGTCTTGCGGCCGAGCCGGCCCTGTGGGCAGGTGTGCTCGACGGGGGCGACGACTACGAACTGCTGTTCTGCGCCTCGCCCGAACGGGAGGCCGAACTGTCGGCCCTGGCGGCGCGCACCGGCGAGGCCATCACCCGGATCGGCACCATCACGGCCGATTCCGGCATCGTGCTGGAAGACGCGGACGGCCGGCGGCAGGTCGTCACGCCCCACGGCTACGCCCATTTCGCCCCGCCCCAAGAGGAGAGTCCATGAGCCTGGCCAGTCTGTTCAAGCGCAACCGGGTCGATCCCCGCCTGCTGCGCGATCCCGGCCATTTCCTGAGCCTGGGCTTCGGTTCGGGTCTTGCGCCGCTGGCCCCCGGCACCGCCGGCACGGCGGCGGCCATTCCCCTGTGGTGGCTGCTCGCGCCACTGCCCCTGTGGGCCTACGGGCTGGTGGTGCTGGGGCTGTTCCTGATCGGCATCCCCCTGTGCCGGCGCACCACGGAGCGGCTCGGCAGCCACGATCACTCGGCCATCGTCTGGGACGAAGTGGTAGGCTATCTGATCACCATGACCGCGGTGCCCTTCAGCCTGAGCGCGGCGATCCTGGGCTTCTTCCTGTTTCGCCTGTTCGACGTCTGGAAGCCCTGGCCGGTGCGCGCCCTCGACCACCGGGTGCAGGGCGGGCTCGGCATCATGCTGGACGACGTGGGGGCCGGGATCTATGCTGCCCTGGCCCTGCAAGGCGTATTGATCCTGTTGCAATCCAAAGGAGTTCTGCCATGAGATACGGAATGATCGCCCTTTTGCTGGCCTTCAGCAGCGCCCTGGCCGCCAATGAGGTCCGGATTCTGAACGTGAACCTCGATCAGCGTGGTTACGAATGGTCCGCCTCGGTGACCCTGAAGCACGCCGACAGCGGCTGGGATCACTACGCCGACGCCTGGCGCTTCGTCACCCCGGACGGCACCGAATTCGCCCGCCGCACCCTCTGGCATCCCCACGTGGACGAACAGCCCTTTACCCGCAGCCTGTCGGGCATCGTGATCCCCAAGGGCGTAAAGGTCTTCTTCGTGGAAGCCCATGACAAGGTGCACGGCTGGAGCAAGGACCGGGTGCGCATCGATCTGGCGAAGCCGAAGGGACCGCGCTACCGGATCCGCACCCGGTAGGCGCAGCCATGCGCGGCCTGCTGCTCGCCGTTTCCCTGCTGCTGCCGGTTGCCGCGGCGGCGGACATCGTGGTCCGGGCGTTGATGCCGGAGATGGCGGTGGTGGAGGTGGAGGGCCAGCGGCGCGTGCTGCACGTGGGCCAGACTTCGCCGGAAGGCGTGACCCTGCTCGAAGCGGACAGCGAACGGGCCGTGATCGAGCGAAACGGCCGACGCGCCGTCTACCGGCTGGGCGAGACCACCGCGGTCACGGTAGTGCCGCGGACGAAGGCCGTCACCCGCATCCGCCCGCGCCAGGGCATGTACTACGTGGACGGGGCCATCGACGGCAAGCCGCTGGCGTTCATCGTCGACACCGGCGCCACCTGGGTCTCCCTGAACGCCAACCAGGCCCGCGAGCTGGGCCTCGACCCGGCCCGGGGCCTCCCGGCGAAGGTGGCCACCGCCAACGGTACGGTGCTCATCCGCCGCCTGCGCCTCGAGCGGGTGCGCGCCGGGGGCATCGAACTGCGCAACGTGGAGGCGGCCATCATGCCCGGCGATGCGCCGCCGGTGGCCCTGCTGGGCATGTCCTTCCTGAGCCGGGTGCACATGGTGCGCGAAGGGCAGGTGTTGCTGCTCGAACAGCGCTGGTAACACCGGTGTATGGCCATACCCTGGTGGACGCTCCTCCGCCAACAGGCGGTGAGCAGGCGCTTCTCATTCCCGTTCCTTGTCCCGCTCGATCAGGGCGTAGGCCGAGTGGTTGTGGATGGACTCGAAGTTTTCCGATTCCACCACGTAGGCGGCGATGCGCTCGTCGGCGTTGAGGCGGGCGGCCACGTCGCGGACCATGTCTTCCACGAACTTGGGGTTGTCGTAGGCCCGTTCGGTGACCATTTTTTCGTCCGGTCGCTTGAGCAGGCCGTAGAGTTCGCAGGAGGCTTCCTGTTCCACCAGTTCGATCAGCTCCTCGACCCAGACGAAATCCCGGATCCGGGCGGTGACGGTGACGTGTGAGCGCTGGTTGTGGGCGCCCCGGTCGGAGATCTTCTTGGAGCAGGGGCATAGGCTGGTGACCGGCACCTGGACCTTGATGGTCATCTCGTCCACCCCGTCGTGCACTTCACCGATGAAGGTCACGTCGTAGTCCATGAGGCTCTGCACGCCCGAGACCGGCGCGGTCTTGTTGATGAAGTAGGGGAAGGACATCTCGATGTGGCCGGAGGCCGCTTCCAGCTTCTGGGCCATCTCGTGCAGCATCTCGCGGAAGGACTCCACGGAGATTTCCCGCTCGTGGCGGTTGAGGATCTCCACGAAGCGGGACATGTGGGTGCCCTTGAAGTTGTGGGGCAGGTTCACGTACATGTTGAAGCTGGCGATGGTGTGCTGTTCGCCGGCGCTGCGATCCCGCACCCGCACCGGATGGCGGATGTCCTTGATGCCCACCTTGTTGATGGGGATCTGCCGGGTATCGGCGCTGCTCTGTACGTCTTCGATGGTGGCGCTCATCGCGTTCAGTCCTCGGTATAGGTGACACAGGCGCGGTCGGTCTCCCACAGCGTGATGGCGCGAACCGTCACCGTGTCGGTGTTCAGGGCCTTCGACAGCTCGCCGTACAGGAAGGCGGCGATGTTCTCCGCGGTCGGATTGATGCGGTCGAAGGGGGCGATCTCGTTCAGGTTGTAGTGATCCAGCCGGCCGATCACGTCCCGGGTGGCGGCCTTGATGACCTTGAAGTCCACGCCCATGCCGACGGCGTCGAGGGCGGTGGCCACCACTTCCACTTCCACTTTCCAGTTGTGACCGTGCAGGCGGCTGCAGGCCCCCTCGTAACCCCGCAGCAGATGGGCGGCGGCAAAATCCGTGAGGATTTTCAGCGTGTAGCGTGGGGGCATGACAATACCTGATTAAAACGCTTGGACTTTAAGCCAGCGTGACGTGTTTGGCAAGGGGTTCGTGGTGCAGGAAGGCCTGGACGGCGCGGATTATAGCATCCGGCGTCAGGCCGGCCTCGGCCAGCAGCTCCTCGCGGCTGCCCTGTTCCTGGAAACGATCCGGCAGGCCCAGGTTCAGCACCGGCACCAGCGCCTGTTCCCTGGCCAGGAATTCGTTGACCGCGCTGCCGGCGCCGCCCATGACCACGTTGTCTTCCACGGTCACCAGCAGATCATGGCTGGCGGCCAGCTCCCGCAGCAGGGTCTCGTCCAGCGGCTTGACGAAGCGCATGTTGACCACCGTGGCGTCCAGCGTCTCGCCGGCTTCCATGGCGGCGTCCAGCACCGTGCCGAAGGCGAGCAGGGCCACGCGCTGTCCCTCACGGCTCAGTTCGGCGCGCCCCACCGGCAGGGGATCGAGATCGGCCGGCACCGGCACTCCCGGTCCGGTGCCGCGGGGATAGCGCACGGCGGCCGGTCCGGCATGGGCGAAGCCGGTGCTGAGCAGCCGGCGGCATTCGGCCTCGTTGGCGGGGGCCATGATCAGCAGGTTGGGGATGGCCCGCAGATAGCTCAGATCGAAGCTGCCGGCATGGGTGGGGCCGTCGGGGCCCACCACCCCGGCGCGATCGATGGCGAACAGCACCGGCAGGTTCTGCAGGGCCACGTCGTGGATGAGCTGGTCGTAGGCCCGCTGCAGGAAGGTGGAGTAGATGGCCACCACCGGCTTGAGGCCGTCGCAGGCCATGCCCGCGGCCAGGGTCACGGCATGCTGTTCGGCGATGCCCACGTCGAAGTAGCGATCCGGGTATTCCTCGGAGAAGCGCACCAGTCCCGAGCCTTCGCGCATGGCCGGCGTGATGGCCACCAGTTGGGGATCGGCGGCGGCCATGTCGCACAGCCAGTCGCCGAACACCCGGGTATAGGTGGGGCCGCCGGCCGGCTTCGGCTCCATCTTGCCCGATTCGGGATGGAAGCGGCCCACGCCGTGATAGCTGCAG
>JALSSV010000012.1 GCA_026984045.1 Chromatiales bacterium
GGGCCGGATGGCGCCATGGTATCCTGTGAACATGATCATCCGCCTTTCGTCATTCCTTCTGCTGTTGATGGCGGTCCCCGTCCAGGCAGCGGAAACCCCCGTCTTCGCCCTGCAATACGATGTCTGGTCCGTGCCCCGCCGGGCCGAGACCCTGATCGGAATGCCGGCCCTGCGCGGCGCCGTGCAGGCCCTGGGGGAGGTGCCCGGCAGCCGCCTGATCCTGCGCTATCCCGGCGGGGATGCCGGCACCCTGTGGGTGAACGAGCTGGAGAGCTGGCTGGTGGCCCTGGGCGTGCCCCGGGAGCGGATCGAGAAGACCCCGGGCAGTGCCGATCCCCGGCGCATCGAACTCGAGATCCGCCGCCCGCTCGGTGTCGGATCCGGCGGGGGAGGCGACGCATGAACCGGGTCGCCGCCATCCAGATGGCCTCCGGGCCGAACCTGCATGCCAACCTCACCGAAGCCGGGCGCCTGATCAGCCGGGCGGTGGACGCCGGCGCCGGCCTCGTGGTGCTGCCCGAGAACTTCGCCTTCATGGGAATGCGGGAGGAAGACAAGCTGCCGCTGCGCGAGACCGAGGGCGAAGGCCCCATCCAGCAGTTTCTCGCCGACCAGGCCGACAAGCACCGGATCTGGCTGGTGGGCGGGACCATCCCCCTGGCCGGCAGCGATCCCGACCGGATCCGCTCCGCCTGCCTGGTCTTCGACGACCAAGGCCGGCGGCAGGCCCGCTATGACAAGATCCACCTGTTCGACGTGCAACTGCCGGACAATGCGGAAACCTACGAGGAATCGCTGACCATTGAGCCCGGCGAGCAGATCACGGTGGTCGATACGCCCTTCGGCCGCCTGGGCCTTGCCATCTGCTACGATCTGCGCTTTCCCGAGCTGTTCCGGCGCATGGTCAACGAAGGCGTGGAGCTGTTCGCCGTGCCCTCGGCCTTCACTGCCATCACCGGCAAGGCCCACTGGGAGATTCTGGTGCGGGCCCGGGCCATCGAAAACCTCAGCTACGTGATTGCCGCCGCCCAGGGCGGCTATCACGTCAACGGCCGCGAGACCCACGGCGACAGCATGATCGTCGATCCCTGGGGCAACGTGCTGGATCGGCTGCCGCGCGGCTCCGGCTTCGTGATCGCGGAGATCGATCCGGACAAGGTGCGCAGCACCCGCCGCCACTTTCCGGCCCTCGAACACCGCAAGATCCCCTGCGAGATCGCCCAATGAGCGCACAGCCCCTCGAGATCGCCGCCAAGACCCTGCTCGCGCCCGGCGAGCTGGACGAGACGGCGCTGCGGCAGGTGCTCGAGCGGCTGCTCGAGCGTCAGGTGGACTACGCCGATCTCTATTTCCAGTTCAACCGCCACGAATCCTGGATGCTGGAAGACGGCATCGTGCGCGAGGGGCATCACGGCATCGAGGAGGGCGTGGGCGTGCGCGCCATCTCGGGCGAGAAGACCGGCTTTGCCTACTCGGACGAGATCGCCCTGCCGGCCCTGCGCGAGGCGGCCGGCGCGACCCGGGCCATCGCCCGCAGCGGCGGCAGCGGCCGGGTGCAGGCCTGGCGGCGGCCGCAGGGCCACCGGCTCTATGCGCCGGTCGATCCCGTCGATTCGCTGGATGCCGATGACAAGATCGCCCTGTTGCGCCGACTCGACGAGGAGGCGCGGCGCCTCGATCCCCGCGTGAAGCAGGTGGTCGTCTCCCTGGCCGGGGTCCATGAAGTGATCCTGGTGGCCGCCTCCGACGGCACCTTCGCCGCCGACGTGCGGCCCCTGGTGCGCCTCAACGTATCGGTGATCGCCGAGGACGGCGAGCGTCGCGAGCAGGGCAGCGCCGGCGGCGGCGGGCGGGGGGACTATCGGCAATTCCTCGACGACGACCGCGGCCTGGATTTCGCCCGCGAGGCGGTGCGCCAGGCCCTGGTCAACCTCGACTCGGTGCCGGCCCCGGCCGGCCCCATGCCGGTGGTGCTCGGCCCCGGCTGGCCCGGCGTGCTGCTCCACGAGGCGGTGGGGCATGGCCTGGAAGGCGACTTCAACCGCAAGGGCAGCTCGGCCTTCGCCGGCCGGATCGGCGAGCAGGTGGCCTCGCCCCTGTGCACGGTGGTGGATGACGGCACCCTCGAAGGGCGCCGCGGCTCCCTCAACATCGACGACGAAGGCACCCCCACCGGCCGCACCGTGCTGATCGAGAACGGCATCCTCAGGGGCTACATGCAGGACAAGCTCAACGCCCGACTGATGGGCATGGCCTCCACCGGCAACGGCCGGCGCGAGTCCTACGCCCACCTGCCCATGCCGCGCATGACCAACACCTTCATGCTCGCCGGCGGGCACGATCCGGACGAAATCATCGCCTCGGTGGACAAGGGCCTGTACGCCGTCAACTTCGGCGGCGGCCAGGTGGACATCACCTCGGGCAAGTTCGTGTTCTCCACCTCCGAGGCGTATCTCATCGAAAACGGGAAGGTGACCCGCCCGGTCAAGGGCGCCACCCTGATCGGCAACGGCCCCGAAGTGCTCACCCGGGTCTCCATGGTCGGCAACGATCTGGCCCTGGATCGCGGCGTGGGCGTGTGCGGCAAGGAAGGCCAGAGCGTCCCCGTCGGCGTCGGCCAGCCCACCCTCAAGGTGGACACCCTCACCGTCGGCGGCACCGCCTAGCCCGGCCGGGGCGTTTTTTTTCAACGCAAAGACGCAAGGAATCGACAGTGTAGGAGCAGCGCAAGCCGCGACAAGCAGTAGCGGGTAACGGGTTGCTGGTCGCGGGGAACACCGCGAAATCACACCCCGCCGCCCAACGGAACGAACCCGTAGGAGCGGCGCCCTCGCCGCGACACCCGCGGCGGATTTTCCGCCCTGGCCGGGCATCTTGCCGGGAGCCGTGATCGGCCCGCGCTATGCTTCTTCCACGAAGGAGCGCAGATAACGAAACAGCTCGCGCGCCTTCTTCGGCGGCTGCTGCCGTTGCCGTTCCTTCAGCGCGGCGCGCACGAGCTGGCGCAGGTGCTGGCGGTCGGTGTCGGGGTGTTCGGCCAGCCACTCGCCGAGGGCGGCGTCGCCTTCCTCGAGCAGGCGGTTGCGCCAGCGTTCGAGACGATGCAGCCGGCGGGTTTCGACTTCGCCGGGGGCGACGATCCGCCGGTAGGCGGCCTGGAGCGCTTCGGGATCGTCGAGCTGGCGCATGAGCTTGCCGATGTACTGCATCTGACGCTTGCGGGCGCCGCGCTGGCGCAGACGACGGGCCTCCTCGATGGCCGCGCGCAGATCGTCCGGCAGGGGGAGGCGCGCCAGCTGACTGGGTGTGAGCGCCACCAGGTTTTCGCCCAGCCCCTGCAGGGCATGGGCCTCGCGCTTGCGCTGGCTCTTGCTGGGCGGCCGTTCGTCGAACAAATCGTCCTCGTGCATGGGGCCCATTATGCCACCGGCGCGGAGACGAACCCACAGTCACAGACAGGAAACAGCGAATCATCATGACCAGCAAGACACCCGCCAGGGATTCGGACAAACACGGTTTCGATGTGGATCGCAGCCTCGAGGTGGTGGAAACCATGCTGCGGGAGGCCCGCAAACGGGGCGCCAGTGCCGCCGAGGCCGGGGTGAGCATGGAAGCCGGCTTGTCGGTGAACGTGCGCCTCGGCGAAGTCGATACCCTCGAACACAACCGTGACAAGGCCCTCGGGATCACCGTCTACTTCGGGCATCGCAAGGGCTCGGCCAGCACCAGTGACTTTGGCGCCACGGCCATCCGCGAAACGGTGCAGGCGGCCTGTGACATCGCCCGCTACACCGAGGAGGATCCCTGCGCGGGGCTCGCGGATCCCGAGCGGCTGGCCAGCGACATTCCCGATCTCGATCTCTACCATCCCTGGGGGATCGACGCGGAGCGGGCCATTGCCATCGCCCGCGAATGCGAGGCCGCCGGCCGTGAGAGCGATGGGCGGATCCACAATTCGGAAGGCGCGGCCCTCTCGAGTCACGACGGCCTGCGGGTCTATGGCAACAGCCACGGCTTCCGGGGCCACTATCTCAGCTCCCGCCACAGCCTGAGCTGCACCCTGATCGGCGAGGACGAAAGCGGCATGCAGCGGGACTACTGGTATACGGTGGCCCGCCATCCCGACGATCTCGAGGATCCCCAGGCGGTCGGCCGCGAGGCGGCGCGGCGCGCCGTGGCCCGGCTGGGCGCCCGGCGCCTGGAGACCTGCCAGGTGCCGGTGATCTTTCGCGCCGACGTGGCCCGCGGCCTGCTCGGCCACTTCGTGCGCGCCATCTCCGGCAGCAACCTCTACCGCAAGGCCTCCTTCCTGCTCGACCGGCTGGGGCAGCCGATCTTCCCCGGCAGCGTACGCATCGACGAGCGCCCTCACCTGCTTCGTGGCCTCGGCAGTGCCCCTTTCGACAACGAAGGCGTGGCCACCCACGCCCGGGACATTGTGGAGGAAGGCGTGCTCAAGGGCTATGCCCTCGACAGCTACGCCGCCTGCCGCCTGGGCATGACCACCACGGGCAACGCCGGCGGCGTGCACAACCTGTTCATCTCCCACGACGAAGTGAGCTTCGACGATCTCTGCCGGCACATGGGCACCGGGCTCATCGTCACCGAAGTGATGGGCCAGGGCGTGAACATCGTCACCGGGGACTACTCCCGCGGCGCCAGCGGCTTCTGGGTGGAGAACGGCGAGATCCGGTATCCGGTAGAGGAATTCACCCTGGCCAGCACCCTGCCCGAGATGTTCCGCGGCATCCAGGCCATCGCCAACGACCTCGACCGCCGCGCCAGCCTCGTCACCGGCTCCTGGCTCATCGATCAGATGACGGTGGCGTCGGAGTAGGGGCTTCGGGGAGGTGGGAGTGTAATGAACGCAGAGGGCGCAGAGACGCAGAGGACGCTGAGATTCGGTTTTATTAACCCGACATCTCGCGTTCGGGATTCCATCGTTCTGGTATCGGGTTGAAGCCCCACTGACGAAATTTCAATTTCAAATCCCTCTGCGTCTCTGCGCCCTCTGCGTTTCTTCCACCACAGCTAATTGACCAGGAAGATCGACGCCAGGCCGAGGAAGGTGAAGAAGCCAACCACGTCGGTGATGGTGGTCAGGACCACGCCGCCGCCGAGGGCCGGGTCGGCGCCGAAGCGGCGCAGGATCAGGGGAACGAGGGCGCCGGCGATGGCGGCGATCAGCAGGTTGATGAGGATCGCGGCGGCGATCACGAAGCCGAGGGTCTCGTTGCCGAACCAGAGCCAGGCGATGGCACCGAGCACGATGGCCCAGATCACGCCGTTCCAGAGGCTCACCAGCAGTTCCTTGACTAGCAGCCGGCGGGCGTTGGTACCGCGGATCTGGCCAAGGGCGATGCCGCGGATCACCAGGGTCAGGGTCTGGCTGCCGGCGATGCCGCCCATGGAGGCGACGATGGGCATGAGCACGGCCAGGGCCACCACCTGCTGGATGGTGGTCTCGAACAGGCCGATCACCCAGGCGGCGAGCAGGGCGGTGAGCAGGTTGATGCCCAGCCACACGGCGCGCCGGCGGGCGCTCACCGGCACGGGGGCAAACATGTCCTCGTCCTCGTGCAGGCCGGCCATGCTCATGAGATCGTGCTCGGCGTCGTCGCGGATCACGTCCACCACGTCGTCGATGGTGATCCGGCCAAGCAGCACGTTGTGCTCGTCCACCACCGGGGCGGAGATGAGATCCCGCTGTTCGAAGCGGTTGGCCACCTCCCGCGCCGGCATGTTCACCGGAATGGCTTCCTCGTCCTCGATCATCACGTCCCTGACCTTGAGAGACGGATCCGAGGTGAGCAGGGTGGACAGCGGCAGCAGGCCCAGATAGTGGCCTTCGCGGTCCACCACGTAGAGGTTGTCGGTGCCTTCGGGGATCTCGCCGCGCCGGCGCAGGTAGCGCAGCACCACGTCCAGGGTCAGATCGGCCCGCACCACGACCGTGTCGAGGTTCATCAGGCCGCCGGCGGTGTCCTCGTCGTAGGAGAGCACCGAGCGCAGGCGTTCCCGATCCTGCTGCTCCATGGTCAGCAGCAGTTCCTGGATCACGTCCTGGGGCATCTCCGGGAGGATGTCTGCCAGGTCGTCGGTTTCCAGGCCTTCGGTGGCAGCGACCAGATCCTCCGGCGCCATCTGCTCGATCAGCGAGGCCCGCACTTCCTCGTTGAGGTTGGCGAGGATTTCCCCTTCCGCATCGTCGGGAACCTGTTGCCAGACGGCCTGGCGCTGATCGGGGGGCAGGGATTCGAGGAGGTGGGCGATTTCCGCCGGATGCATCTCGGCGAGCTGGTCGGCGATCTGGGCCGTGTCGCCTTCCCGGAGCCACTGGGTGATGAGCTCGAGGCGGTCCGGTTGTTCTTCTTGGGGTGCTGCGCTCATCTCGGGATCCTCTCCGGGTGCGCGCAGTGTAACAGGGGGCGGTGACAAATGGGAGCGCGGGGGAGGGCTACTCGCTTTCGTCGAAACGGTTGGCGACGAGTTCCGCCAGGCGGGCGATGGCCTCGTCCTCGTCGGGCCCGTCGGCCACCAGTTCCAGGCGGGTGCCCCGGGCGGCGGCCAGCATCATCACGCCCATGATGCTCTTGCCGTTGACCTCGGTCTCGTCGCGCCGCACCAGGATGTCGGCGGCAAAGCCGCTGGCCACGGTGACGAAGCGGGCCGCGGCCCGGGCATGCAGGCCGAGCTTGTTGACGATCTCCACTTCCCGGCGAATCATCGCGGTTCTTCCCCGTCGGCCTTGCAGCAGCACAGCACACCGTCCTGGCCGCCGGAGACGGCCTTGTGTACCAGGGTCGGCAAATCCAGCTCCGGATAGTTGAGCACCCGCACCAGCATCGGCAGGTTGGTGCCGGCCACCACCGCCACCCGGGAATTGTTGCGTCCCAGCCGGCAGGCGATGTTGCTGGGGGTGGAGCCGTAGAGATCGGTGAGCACCAGCACGCCGTCGCCCTGGTCCAGCTCGGCGATCTGGCGGCGCGCCTCGCTCTCCACGGTATCGGTATCGCTGGCCATGGGCACGCTCAGGGTGCGGGTCTGCAGGGGGCAGGTGCCGAGCACGGCGATGGCCGTGTCCAGCAGGCTCTGGCCGATGTCGCCGTGGGTGATGATCAGCAGCCCGACTCTCATGACAGCTCCCGGTGCCGGCTCAGCACGCCGGCGCGCAGTCGGCGGAAATGTTCGCTCAGACGCTCCACCAGATACACGGAACGGTGCTGGCCGCCGGTGCAGCCCACCGCCACGGTCATGTAGCTGCGGTTGTCGGCCTCGAAGCGGGGGATCCAGGTGGTCAGGAAGTCGCGGATGTCCTCGTACATCTGGTGTACTTCCGGATGGGCCTCGAGATACTCGGCGACGGCGCGATCCCGGCCGGTGAGCGGGCGCAGCTCGGGCACCCAGTGGGGGTTGGGAATGCAGCGCACGTCGAACACGAAGTCGGCGTCCACCGGCACGCCGTGCTTGAAGCCGAAGGATTCGAACAGCAGCGAGAGCTGGCCGTCGGCGGCGCCGGCCACCCGCTGGCGGATCAGATCCCGCAACTGGTGGACGTTGGTCTGGGTGGTGTCGATGTGCAGACGGGCCTCGCCCGCCACCGGTTCCAGCAGGCGGCGTTCCTGGACGATGGCCTCGGCCAGCGGCGTTTCGTCGGAACTCAGGGGATGACGACGGCGGGTCTCGCTGAAGCGCTTGAGCAGGGTGGCGTCCTCGGCCTCGAGAAACAGCACCTCGGTGGTGACGCCGCCCTCGCGCAGATCGGCGAGGATGGCGGGGAAGCGCTGCAGATCGTCGATCAGGTTGCGGGCATCGATGCCCACCGCCACCGGCTCGGCGGGCCCCGGCCGCTGCCGGAGCTGCTCGGCCAGACCCGGGAGCATGCCCACCGGCAGGTTGTCGATGCAGTAATAGCCCAGATCCTCCAGCACGTGGAGGGCGATGCTCTTGCCGGAGCCGGAGAGGCCGCTGACGATGACGAGTTTCATGACTCCGGTTTGTGCATGGCCTGGTGCTGTCGCTGCATGAAGTCCTCGGCCGCATTGTACCCGCTCAGGCGCAGGACGTGGTTGCGCACGGCCGCTTCGATGAGCACGCTCAGATCCCGGCCCGGCGCCAGCACCAGGCACACTTCCGGGATCGGCACGCCCAGCACCTCGCGGTGGCGGTCGCGTTGCCCGAGGCGTTCGTCGGGGGAGGCGGAAGGTTCTTCTTCCGGCTGCAGATCGATGATCAGGTGCAGGCGCTTGTGTTCGAGTACCGCGTGGTTGCCGTACATGGCACGCACGTTGAGGATGCCGAGCCCGCGCACCTCGATGAAGTCGGCCAGCAGGGGCGGGCAGCGTCCGTGGACCGCGTCGGGGCCGGTGCGCCGAAACTCGGGCGCATCGTCCGCCACCAGCCGGTGGCCGCGGCCCAGCAGCTCCAGTGCCAGCTCGCTCTTGCCCACCCCGCTGGGGCCGGTGAGCAGCACGCCCAGCCCCATCACTTCCATGAACACGCCATGCAGGATCTGCCTGGCCGCGAGGCGGCGGGTGAGCGCATGGCGGAGCGTGTCGAGGATTTGCCTGGCGGGACGGGGGGAGGTGAGGACGGGGATCCCGGACGCCTCGGCGGCCGTCCGCAGATCGTTCGGCACCGCCTGGGCGTCGCTCACGATCAGGATCTCGGTTGGCGTCTGCAGGATCCGCTCGAGGGTGTCATGCCGCGAGTTGGTGCCCAGGTGCTGCAGATAGGCCAGTTCGGTGTGGCCGAGCACCTGGATCGGATTCGGGCGTACCGGATTGAGATAGCCAACGGCGTTGCCGCCGGCCTCGCGCAGACGGGGTTCGTCCAGCGGCCGTTCCCGGACCGCGGGCGCCGCCAGCCAGTTCAGGTCCAGGCTCGCCTGCAGAGGCTCGAGGAGTTGCCGGGCGGTCAGCGCCACGGGGTCGGCATCAGGCCGCGGGCTGCCATTGCCGCAGCAGGTTCAGGATCTCGGCCGGGGTCCGGCAGGCCCGCAGTCGCTGGCGGAATTCGCTGTCCTGGAACAGGCTGGCGAGCATGGCCAGGATGCGCAGGTGATCCTCGGTGGCCTGTTCCGGCACGATGAGGGCGAACAGCAGATCCACCGGCTGATCGTCGATAGCGTCGAAGTCCACCCCCTCACGCAGGTGGATCAGGGCGGCACTGGTGTGGTCGGTGTCCCGGAGCCGGCCGTGGGGAATGGCCACGCCGCTGCCGATGCCGGTGCCGCCCAGGCGTTCCCGCGAGAGCAGGGCGTCGAAGATTTCCTCGGCACTGCCCGGCTGATCGTGGGCGATCAGCTCACTGAGCGCTTCCAGGGCGCGCTTCTTGCTGTGCGCATTCACATCGATGGCGATGCGATCGGGCGAAAGGAGATCGGTCAGTTGCATGGCGGCGGTTCAGGCTTGTTCGGCCCCTTCCGGGTGCTTGGGTTCGACGCCTTCGCTGCGGCGGTGATCGCTGAGCTTTTCCTTGTGCTTGCGGATCTGGCGATCCAGCTTGTCGGCCAGTTCGTCGATGGCCGCATAGAGATTGTCGTGTTGCGCTTCGGCGAACAGCGTCCCGCCACTGACGTGTACCGTGGCTTCGGCCTTTTGGCGCGCCTTCTCCACGCTGAGGATGACATGGGCATTGGTGACGTGATCGAAATGCCGTTCCAGCCGGGCCAGCTTGCCGGTGACATAGTCGTGCATGGCGTCGGTGACGTCCACGTGGTGACCGGTGATGTTCAGTTGCATGGGGTTCTCCTTGTTGTTCAGGCCAGGCGCTTGCGTTCGTTGGACGGTGGGATGTTCATCGCTTCGCGGTACTTGGCCACCGTACGGCGGGCCACGTTGATGCCCAGATCGGCGAGGATGCCCGCCAGCTTGCTGTCGCTGAGGGGCTTTTTGGGATCCTCTTCGGCGATCAGCTTGCGGATCCGGGCGCGGATCGCGGTGGCCGAGCATTCACCGCCGTCGGCGGTGGAGACGTGGCTGGAGAAGAAGTACTTGAGTTCGAAGATCCCGCGGGGGGTGTGCATGTACTTCTTGTTGGTGACGCGCGAGATGGTCGATTCGTGCATGTCCACCGCCTCGGCGATGTCGTGCAGCACCAGGGCCTGCATGGCTTCCTCGCCGTGCTCGAGGAAGCCGGTCTGGCGCTCGACGATGGCGGTGGCGACCTTGAGCAGGGTCTCGTTGCGGCTCATCAGGCTCTTGATGAACCAGCGGGCTTCCTGGAGCTGGTTCTTGATGTAGGTGTTGTCTTCGGGGTTGCGCACTTCCCGGGCCAGGCTGGCGTAGGTGGGATTGACCCGCAGGCGGGGCGCGGCGTCGGGATTGAGTTCCACCTTCCAGCGCTCGCCCACCTTGGTGACGATTACGTCGGGCACGATGTATTCGGGTTGCTGGTCGGTGATCTGGCTGCCGGGCCGCGGATTGAGCGACTGGATCAGTTGCAGTACGTCCTTGAGGGCCTCCTCGTCGAGTTTCATGCGCCGCATGATCTGGGCATAGTCGCGCGCGGCGAGGCGCTCGAAGTGCTGCTCCACCAGTTCGATGGCCTGGGCCAGGCGGGGATGTTCGATGGGATACTGGCGCAGTTGCAGCAGCAGGCTTTCGCGCAGATCCCGGGCGGCGATGCCGGGCGGGTCGAAGTTCTGGATGCGGTGCAGCACCGCTTCGATTTCCTCCGGCGCCAGTTCCTGTTCGCCGGCCAGGGCCTCGTGGATCTCCTCGATGCTCAGGGTCAGGAAGCCATCGTCGCCGATGGCGTCGATGATGAACTCGGCGATGGCCCGATCCGTGGGGCTGAAGGGGGTGAGATCCATCTGCCAGGTGAGGTGTTCGTGCAGACTGGTGCCGCCGGGGCGGCTGTTGTATTCGATCTCGCGCGGGTCGAAGTCGCTGGCGGGAGCGCTGCCCGGGCCCACCGGGGCCAGGCTGTCGTAGATGTCGTCCCAGTTGGAGTCGACGGGCAGATCCTCGGGGATGTCGGCGGCGCCGTCGGCGGGTGTCTCGCTCAGGGCGTCCTCGGCGGCGTCGACGGGCTCGCCCGGCGCCGCCTCGGCCTCGGGAGCGGCATCGCCTTCCTCATCCATCTCCAGCAGGGGATTGGCGTCGAGGGCCTCCTGGATCTCGGTCTGCAATTCCAGCGAGGACAGCTGCAGGAGCCGGATGGCCTGCTGCAACTGGGGGGTCATGGTCAGGTGCTGACCGAGACGGAGTTGTAGGGTCTGTTTCATCGATCCGATTCGGGGTACCACGGGCCGGCGGCTTTCGCGACGGCAGACACAATTCTAGCCTATTTCTTGCATGAAAGCAGGCGAGGACGGGGCAGGTTGCGTTTCACAACCGGAACTGCTCGCCCAGGTAGACCTTGCGTACCTGGGGATCGGCCAGCAGGGTGTCGGGATCGCCCTGGGCGATGACTTCGCCGGCGTTCATGATGTAGGCCCGTTCGCAGATCCCCAGGGTTTCGCGCACGTTGTGATCGGTGATCAGCACGCCGATGTCCCGCGCCTTGAGGTGGCGGATGATGGCCTGGATGTCGAGCACCGAGATGGGATCGACGCCGGCGAAGGGCTCGTCGAGCAGCACGAAGCGCGGTTCCATGGCCAGGGTCCGGGCGATCTCCACGCGCCGCCGCTCGCCGCCGGAGAGGCTCTGGCCCGGGTTGTTGCGGATGTGGCCGATGTGCAGCTCGTCGAGCAGGGCCTCGAGATGTTCCTCGCGCTGGGCGCGGTCGAGATCCGGGCGCAATTCGAGGATCGCCATGATGTTGTCGGCCGCGGACAGCTTGCGGAATACCGAGGCTTCCTGGGGCAGATAGCCGATGCCGAGGCGGGCGCGCTGGTGCATGGCCAGGGGCGTGATGTCCCGCGCGTCCAGTTCGATGCGCCCGGCGTCGGCCGGCACCAGCCCCACCACCATGTAGAAGGAGGTGGTCTTGCCGGCGCCGTTGGGGCCGAGCAGGCCCACCACCTCGCCGCTGTCGATGCGCATGGAGACGCCGTCCACCACCTTGCGGCCCTTGTAGCGCTTGACCAGATCCCGGACCTGCAGGGTGCTCATGGCGGCGGCTCCGCCGCATCCGCCGGTGGCTGGATGGTGATGTGCACCCGGCCCTCGCCCGCGCGGGCCTTCACCGTGGCGGCGGCGATGTCGTAGATCAGGTGTTCCCCCCGGAAGCGGTTCGGCCCCTGTTCCACCTGCGCGTCGCGATCCAGGCGGATGGTGCGGCTGGCCACTTCGTATTCCATGCGCCTTGCCGAGGCCTGGACGGGTGGCTGTTCGGGGGCCGGGATCTGGATCAGGGTGGCGGGCTGGCCCTCGACGATGATGCGCTTGAGCTGATCGCCCTCGAGGTGCACCACCAGCCGGTCGCCGGTCACGCGCAGACTGCCCTGGGTGAGGATCACGTCGCCGGTGTATTCGCTGTAGCCGCGCCGTTCGTCCACCACCACCTGGCGGGCGTGGATGTCGATGGGCTGGCGGCGATCCGATTCCAGGGCCAGCGCGGGCGGGGCCAGGAGGAGGGCCGCGAGCAGCAGTTTGGCGGGCTGTCGGAAAATGCCGTTTTTCAACCGCCTGTCAGGGCGTCGGAACATAACGGCTCTCCACGTTGGCGAGCAGCACCAGGCGCTGGTGGCCCCAGTCGAGGCGCATGCCGGTACCGCTCAGGCGGTGCGGGCCGGCGGTGAGGACGGCGGCGGCCGTCGTCTCGGCACGGCGTTGCGGTGGCCACACACGCAGATCCCGGGTCTGCAGGTGCAGGACGGGCTGGCCGTCGTGGGCGGCGCGCCGGGCACTGACCGGGCCGCCCAGATCGATCCGGTCACCGCCCTGCAGGATCCGGCCGTGTTCGGCTTGCACCTGCCAGGGTGGGGCGGTTTCCCGCACCGTGAGGCGGGGCTGAACGAGTTCGATGCTGCCGTCGTCGGCGAAATGCTCGCCCCGCTCACCGCGCAGGGTGTGGCGAGGCCGGCCGTCGGGCCCGTAGACGGTGATCGCGAAGCGCTCCAGGAAGTAGTCGGGCACGTGGGGGCGGGCCTGTTCGCCCTGGCGGGTCTCGCCGCGGAAGGTCTCCAGCAGCCAGCCGGCGTAGGCGGCCACCAGCAGCACGGCGATGAGGATCAGCAGGAGATTGAGCCGGTTCATGCGAGAAAGCGCTGCAACTGGGTGTCGAGGGTGCCCTGGGCTTCCATGATCAGCTCGCACACGTCGCGGGCGGCACCGTGGCCGCCCGGGTGGGGGGTCTGCCAGTGGACGTGCTGTTTGACCAGCGGATGGGCGTCGGCCACGGCGACGGCCAGCCCGGCGCGGCGCAGCACCGGCAGGTCCACCACGTCGTCGCCCACGTAGGCGGCCTGATCCGCCGTCAGCCCCAGCTTGGCCACCAGATCCTCGAAGGCCGGAAGCTTCTCCAGCCGACCCTGGTAGACGTGTTCGATGTCGAGGCTGGCCATGCGGTGGCGCACTACCTCCGATTCGCGGGCGGTGATGATGCCGATCTCCACCCCCGAGCGGTGCAGCATCTTCATGCCCAGGCCGTCACGGGAGTGGAAGGCCTTGTATTCCTGGCCGTCGTCGCCGAGGAACAGGCTGCCATCGGTGAGCACGCCGTCCACGTCGAACACCACCAGGCGGATGTGGGCGGCTTTTTCCAGAATGTCCTTCATCGTCTTCCCGTCGCTTTGCGTTTGCCGGTCAGGCCACGCCGGCGCGCAGCAGATCGTGCATGTTCAGCGCGCCGATCAGTCGACCCTCTCCGTCCACCACCGGCAGGGCGTTGATGCGCTTCTCGTCCATCAGTTGCAGGGCTTCGGCGGCCAGTCGTTCGCCGGTGATGGTGCGGCAGGGGTGGGTCATGACGGCGTCGATGGGCAGGCTGTGCACGTCCACCCGGCCGTGGTCGAGCACCCGACGCAGATCGCCGTCGGTGAACACGCCGATCACCCGGTCGTCCTCGCCGGTGACGATGGCCAGGCCCAGGCCCTTGCGGGTCATCTCCACCAGCACCGCGTCGAGAGTGGCCCCGGGCGCCACCCGGGGGACGGCCTCCCCGGTGTGCATGATGTCGGCCACGTGCAGCAGCAGGCGCTTGCCCAGCCGGCCGCCGGGGTGGGAGCGGGCAAAGTCGTCGGCGGTGAAGCCGCGGCTCTCCAGCAGCGACACGGCCAGGGCGTCGCCCATCACCAGGGTGGCGGTGGTGCTGGCGGTGGGCGCCAGGCCCAGGGGGCAGGCTTCCTTCTCCACGCTCACGTTCAGGTGCACGTCGGCTTCCCGGGCCAGGCGCGAGCGGGGATTGCCGGTCAGGGCGATGAGCGGCACGCCGAGGCGCTTGATGAGCGGCAGGATGGTGAGGATCTCGTCGGTCTCGCCCGAGTTGGAGAGGGCCAGCACCACGTCGTGTTCGGTGATCATGCCCAGATCGCCGTGGCTGGCCTCACCGGGATGGACGAAGAAGGCGGGGGTGCCGGTGCTGGCCAGGGTGGCGGCGATTTTGCCGCCGATGTGGCCCGACTTGCCCATGCCGATGACCACGATGCGCCCGGTGCAGTCGAGCATGTGGCGGCAGGCGCGCACGAAGTCTTCATCGATGCGATCCCCCAGTGCGGTGACGGCCCGGGCCTCGGTGTCGATCACCGCCCGGGCCAGCTCACGGAGTCGGGATTCGTCCATGCGCTCAGGCGGCGACCGGATAGCCCAGTTCGGCCAGTTTCGCCTCGATGGCCGCCGGATCGGCCTCGCCGCTCACGCGCACGGTGCCGCTGTCCACGTCCACTTCGACGCTGTCGACGCCGGGCAGGCCGCTCAGGCCTTCCCGGATGGCGCTGGCGCAGCCGCCGCACTTGATGTTCCGGGCCTTCAGTTCGATGGTTGCCATGGGAAACTCCTCGTTTGAATCAGACGCCGTGGCTGGCGGCCACTTGCCGGTAGAGTACGTACAGCCAGGCCGCATAGCCGCCGAGCAGCAGGGCGCCTTCCAGCCGGTTGACCCGGCCGTCGCCCCGAAACCCGTAGGCCATGGCGAACAGGGCGATGCTCAGGCCGATCATGAACACGAAATCCCGGCTCAGCACCTCGGGCGCCAGGGCCGTGGGGTGAATCAGGCCCGGCAGGCCGAGCACGGCCAGCAGGTTGAACATATTGGACCCGATCACGTTGCCGATGGCAATGTCGGGCTCGCCGCGCAGGGCGCTCATCACCGAGGCGGCCAGTTCCGGCAGGCTGGTGCCCACGGCGACGATGGTCAGGCCGATGACCAGATCGCTGATGCCGAAGGCCTGGGCGATGTCCACCGCGCCCCACACCAGCAGGCGGGAGCTGCCCAGGAGCAGCAGCAGGCCGATGATCAGCCAGGCCAGCGCCCGACCGGTGGACAGGCGCGGGATCTCCTGGGCGTATTCGTCCTCCATGGGATCGTGATCCCGGCGCAGACCCAGGCGCACCATCCAGATCACCATCAGCACCAGCCCGGCCAGCAGCAGCAGGCCGTCGAAGCGGCTCATCTCGCCGTCGAGCAGCAGCACCAAGCTGAACAGCATGATGGCGAACATCAGCGGATATTCCCGGCGCAGGGTCTCGGAGCGCACCACCAGGGGCGTGAACAGCGCCGTGGCGCCGAGCACCAGGCCGATGTTGGTGATGTTGGAGCCCAGGGCATTGCCCACGCCCAGCGCCGGGTTGCCCTGCCAGGCGGCCATGGCCGAGACCAGGATCTCCGGCGCCGAGGTGCCGATGCCGACGATGGTCAGGCCGATGATCAGCGGCGAGACGCCCAGGTTGCGGGCGGTGGCGGCGGCGCCGATCACAAAGCGGTCGGCGCCCCACACGAGCACGGCGAAGCCGCCGATCACCGCCGCGGTGGGCAGCAGCAGGCTGTCAGTCATGGATGGCCCTTGTCCGGCGTCGGCGACGCCGGAGGCGTTTTTTCCAGTTCCAGCTCGAGATCGGCATCGGCGTTGTCGTCGGGAATGAAGTCGTCACGGGGTTCCGGCGGCGGGTTGCCATCATAGACCAGATTTCGCCGGCGTTGCAGGTAGGCGTCTCGGATGAAGGCATAGGGATCGAGTGCCGCTTCATCGACGACCCGGGAGGCGCCGAGCAACTGGGAGCGCAGATCGATGTAGCGCAGGGCCACTGCGCCCAGCGAGACGGACTCATCGGTGATGAGTCCCTGGAACATGGGATGAACGTAAATGTCACCCACCAGCCCCACCGAATCGCGGATGTTGCTCGGCCCCAGGAAGGGCAACACCAGGTAGGGCCCGGGTGGCACGCCCCAGTAACCCAGGGTCTGGCCGAAGTCCTCATCGTGTTTGGGCAATCCCAGGTAGGAGGCCACGTCGACCAGGCCGAACAGGCCGAAGGTGGTGTTGTAGACGATGCGCCCGAAATCGGACATCCCCTGTTCGACTTTCAGTTGCAGCAGATCGTTGACCAGGACGATCACATCCTGCAGGTTGCCAAAAAAGTTGGCGATGCCGGTCTGAACCGGGCGTGGCACGTGCTCGCGGTAGTCGGTGGCCACGGGCTTGATCACGTACCGGTCGGCGGCATCGTTGAAGCGGTAGATGGCCCGGTTGAAGGGTTCCAGGGGGTCCCGTTCGTCGGCACCGTCGGTGACGCTGGCACAGCCGCCCAGCAGGGCCAGGATCAACGCGCCACCGGCTAGGCGCAGAAACAGGCGGGGCAGCGGATTTGGGAGTCCGGTTTGACGCATGATTCCAGATTCGGGGTTCAACGGGTTTCGACTTTCGTTGCCCCACAGCGGCGGCAACGGTAGCGGGTGACCAGTTTGCCGGTCTTCACGTCGAACGGATTGCCGGTGACCACTTGCCACTGGTGGAAACCGTTGCGGCACAGGGTCTTGCCCCGGTGCTTCTCGCTGGCGCGGGGCTTGCGAAAGGGGATGACATCACCCATGGGGGCCTCGACGTTCGTAAAGTCGGCTATTATCCCACATCCTTGAATTCGGAATGGAGTCTCAGCGACGACATGAGTATCCGACAACGAGATTATCCGTTGCGCGTCGGCGCCGCCGGCTGGGAACATCCGGGCTGGGCGGAGGCGTTCTATCCTGGGGATCTCCCGCCGGACTGGCGGCTGGCCTATTATGCCAACGAATTTCCCGTGGTCATGATACCCGCGGCGCAGTTCGCCACTGCCGGCCCGGCCGATGTCGCCGTCTGGCAGGAAGCCGCCGAGACCGGGATGGGCCTGTTGTGCGAGCTGGATGCGGAACGACCGCTGGCCGCACAAACGGCGCGAGCCGGCGAGCTGGGCGAGGGATGCCTGGGGCTCGTTCTGCCGGTAACCGAGCCGGGGCACACCTTCACGCAACTCGACCGGCTCGGGGAATCTCCGCCGGTGGTGGTGGATTTCGGTTCCGCCCGGCCGCAAGCGGCCATTCGGGAATCGCTGGCGGCCCGCGGCGTGGGCTGGTGCTGGCATGGAGAGGGGCCGGCCGAGGGCCTGGCGCCGGGACCGCTCGCGGTCATCCGGGCGCCGGCGCAAGGCCTCGATCTGCGCCGTCTGCGCGGCTGGCTGGAGGCGGGGCTGGCCGTGCAGGACGGGCAGCGGGATGTGGTCATGGTACTGGAGGGAACCCCTCCGCCCATCGACGTGTTGCGCCAGGCCCAGACGCTTCTCGAACTGATGTAGCCACTGCGTTGTCATTCCGCAGGCATTGGGCCACAATGCCGCAACCCTTTTGTCACGCCTTTGTCATCATGAACGAAACGCCACTGGTCCGTATTCGTGATCTGCACTATGCTCGCGGTTCTCATGTGATCTTCGCTGGCGTGGACATCGACATCCGCCGGGGCACGGTCACCGCCATCATGGGGCCGAGCGGCACCGGCAAGACCACCCTGCTGCGCCTCATCGGCGGCCAGTTGCGCCCCGATCGTGGCAGCATCGAGGTGGATGGCCAGCCCGTGCACCGCCTGCGGGGCAAGGCCCTCTATGCCCTGCGCAAGCGCATGGGCATGCTGTTCCAGAACGGCGCCCTGCTCACCGACATGGACGTGTACGACAACATCGCCTTCCCGCTGCGCGAACACACGGCGCTGCCCGAATCGCTGATTCGCACCCTGGTGCTGATGAAGCTCGAGGCCGTGGGCCTGCGTGGCGCCCGGCACCTGATGCCCAGCCAGCTCTCGGGCGGCATGGCGCGGCGGGTGGCCCTGGCCCGGGCCATCGCCCTGGATCCCATGATGGTGATGTACGACGAGCCCTTCACCGGGCAGGATCCCATTTCCATGGGGGTGCTGGTGCGCCTGATCCGCACCCTCAACGATGCCCTCGACCTGACCAGCGTGGTGGTCTCCCACGACATCAAGGAGACCCGCGCGATTGCCGACTACATCTACCTGCTGTCGGAAGGCAAGGTGGTGGCCCAGGGCACCTCCGAGGAACTGGAGCAGTCGGATTCGGCCTGGGCCCGCCAGTTCCTGCATGGCGAGCCCGATGGCCCGGTGCCGTTCCACTACCCGGCGCCCGCCTATGCCGAGGATCTGCTCGCCGGCGAGGAGGCCGCCTGATGACGGAGGCCCTGCGTCAACTGGGGCTCGTGGGCCTGGGTTTCTTCCAGCGTCTGGGGCGCGCCCATCTGCTGCTGCTGGCCATTCTCGCCGGGGTGCCGCCGCTGTTCCTGCGCTTTTCCCTGGTGGTGCGCCAGTTGTATTCGGTGGGCGTCCTGTCCCTGCTGATCATCCTGGTCTCGGGGCTGTTCGTGGGCATGGTGCTGGGGCTGCAGGGCTACAATACCCTGGTGGATTTCGGTGCCGAAGAATCCCTGGGGGTGGTGGTGGCCCTGTCGCTGGTGCGGGAACTCGGACCGGTGGTCACCGCGCTGCTGTTCGCCGGCCGGGCCGGTTCGGCCCTGACCGCCGAGATCGGCCTGATGAAGGCCACCGAGCAGCTCTCGGCCATGGAGATGATGGCCGTGGATCCGATCCGGCGGGTGCTGGCGCCGCGCTTCCTGGCGGGCTTCCTGGCCATGCCCCTGCTGGCGGCCATCTTCAGCGCCGTGGGGGTGATTGGCGGCTGGTTCGTCGGGGTCGGCCTGCTGGGGGTGGACGACGGCGCCTACTGGTCGCAGATGCAGGCCAAGGTGGATCTGTACGACGACATCTGGAACGGCGTGGTCAAGAGCATCGTGTTCGGCGCCGTGGTGACCTGGATCGCCATCTTCGAAGGATACGATGCGGTGCCCACCTCCGAGGGGGTGAGCCGGGCCACCACCCGTACCGTGGTGCACTCGGCCCTGGCGGTGCTGGGGCTGGATTTCGTACTGACTGCGCTCATGTTCGGAGACTGATTCATGACATCACGCACGCTGGAAATCTGGGTCGGGATCTTCGTGGCCGCCGGACTGGCGGCCCTGTTCATGCTGGCCATGAAGGTCAGCAATCTGGCGGCCTACCAGACGGGGCCGAGCTACGAGGTGACGGCCCGTTTCGAAGATGTCAGCGGCCTGAAGGTCCGCTCGCCGGTGACCATGGCCGGAGTGCGCATTGGCCGCGTCAAGCGCATCGAGTTCGACGACGAGGCCCTGCAGGCGGTGGTGACCCTGGAGATCGACAAGCGCCACAACCGGCTGCCCCGGGATACCTCGGCCAGCATCTATACCGCCGGCCTGCTGGGCGAGAAATACGTGGGCCTGGAGGCCGGAGGCGAGGAGGAGAGCCTCAAGCCGGGCGATCGGATCCGCCTGACCCAGGACTCCATGGTGCTGGAGAAACTGATCGCCCAGTTCATCGCCAAGTTCATCGAGGACAAGAATCCATGAGCCGCTGGTGGCGTTTGGTCATGCTTTTCCTGCTGCTCGGCACGGGCCAGGCCGCCGCCCAGACGCAGGACGATCCCCGGCAACTGGTCATGGACGTGACCGAGCAGGTGCTGGCCAAGTTGCGCGCCCAGCGTCCGGCACTGGAGAAGGATCCGGAGCGCATCTTCACCCTCATCGAACAGGACGTGCTGCCCCATTTCGATTTCGTGCGCATCTCCGCCTGGGTGCTGGGCAAGTACTGGCGCCGGGCCAGCCGGGAACAGAAACTGCGATTCGTGCGGGCCTTTCGCACCATCCTGGTTCGCACCTATGGCGTGGCGCTGCTCGAGTACACCAACGAGAAGATCCGTTACCTGCCGTTGCGCGGCGATCCGGCCTCGGGTGATGTCACGGTCCGGACCGAGGTCATCCATCCCGGGCGCACGCCCACGGCCATCAACTATCGCCTGCATCGCCGCCGGGACGAGTGGAAGGTCTATGACGTGAGCGTGGACGGGGTGAGCCTGGTGGCCAACTATCGCACCTCCTTTGCTGCCGAGATCCGCGAAAAGGGGCTGGATGAACTGATCGCCCGGCTGGAAGCCAAGGCCGCCCGGGACGCCCGGGGCCAGCGCCCATGAGCGAGGTGCGTCTCGAGGCGGGTGCCGAGGGTACCTACCGGCTGCAGGGCGAGCTGACCCTGGACACGGTGCCGCGGCTGTGCCGCCAGCCGCTGGTCGCGCAGTGGCCGGAAGGCGCCACCATCACCATCGACCTTTCGGCAGTGACGCGCAGCGACAGCACGGGCCTGGCCCTGCTCGTGGAATGGCTGCGCCTGGCCCGGCGGCGGCGGATCACCCTGCGTCTGGTCGGGCTGCCCGAGCAGATGCGCGAAATTGCCCGGATCAGCGATCTGCTGCCGATTCTGCCTCTGGTCTGAGCGGCCTTCGGCACGACAAAGGCCGGCCGGCAGGCTACAATAGCGCCCGGATTGCCCACTCAAGCGGAAGACATCGCCCATGAATCCCGAAGACGTCAAGCAGCGGATCGCCGCCGGCCTGCCCGATTGCGAGATCACCGTCACCGGCGACGGCAGCCATTTCGAGGTGATCGCCGTGGGCGAGGTGTTCGCCGGCCTTTCGCCCGTGAAGAAGCAGCAACTGGTGTATGGCACGGTCAACGATCTCATCACCAGCGGCGAACTGCATGCCCTGACCATCAAGGCCTACACGCCGGCGGAGTGGGAACAGGCACGCAAGCTGCAAATCTCCTCCTGAAGCGGCATCGTCTGCAGGCCATCACGAGGACCCCCCACCTCCATGGACAAGCTCCTGATCTCCGGCGGGATCCCCCTGCAGGGGGAGATCCGCATCTCCGGCGCCAAGAATGCCGCCTTGCCGATCATCGTCGCCACCCTGCTGGCCGACGAGCCGGTGACCATCGGCAACATCCCGCATCTGAACGACATCACCACCACCATGGAGCTGCTCGGGCGCATGGGGGTGTCGCTCACCATCAACGAGCGCATGAGCATCGAGGTGGATCCCACCACCATCGAGCACATGGTGGCCCCCTACGAGCTGGTCAAGACCATGCGTGCCTCGATCCTGGTGCTCGGCCCGCTGCTGGCGCGCCATGGCCAGGCCGAGGTCTCCCTGCCGGGGGGCTGTGCCATCGGCTCGCGCCCGGTCAACCTGCACATCCATGGCCTGCAGGCCATGGGCGCCGAGATCAGCGTGGAGAACGGTTACATCAAGGCCCGCGCGGATCGCTTGCGGGGGGCCAAGATCGTGCTCGACGTGGTCACCGTCACCGGCACCGAGAACCTGATGATGGCCGCGACCCTGGCCGAGGGTACCACGGTGATCGAGAATGCCGCCAAGGAACCGGAAGTGACGGATCTGGCCAATTTCCTGATCGCCATGGGCGCCCGGATCGAGGGCGCCGGCACCGACACGCTGGTGATCGAGGGTGTGGAACGCCTGCACGGCTGCCAGTACACCGTGCTGCCCGATCGGATCGAGACCGGCACCTACCTGGTGGCCGCGGCGGTCACCGGAGGCCGGGTGCGGCTCAAGGATACCGATCCGGGACTGCTGGACGC
>JALSSV010000013.1 GCA_026984045.1 Chromatiales bacterium
CGGCTTGACAGGGAATGACCCTGCCGGCGCCACGGCGCCTTGCGCCTGACCATCCAGAGACCCGCTGAATGAGGCTTTGTTACCGTTGGGATTAGTAACCCGGGACCGCCCTCATGGCTGGAGGGCTTCGTGCATGTAACCAATACCGACTCAATACTTCAGAACCGTTGTCTGGTCGTTACCGCAGGCTCGGCCCGAACGGTAGCGGAGCCGGCTTGCGCCAACCGGTACATTGCCATTGTCAGGCCGGGAAGGGCCGCGCAATAATGCACGGGCAGCATGCCAGACGGAGTTCCGCCCATCTTTTCCCGCCTCTTCCACCGTGCCGGCACCGATCCGCAACGCCTCGACAAGGTGGCGGCGGTGGATCTCGGTTCCAACAGTTTCCATCTCGTCATCGCCCGGGTGCGCGACGGCGATCTGCAGATCATCGATCGGGCGCGGGAGATGGTGCGCCTGGCGGCCGGCCTCGGCCCCGACAAGCGCCTGACCCCGGAGGCCATGGCGCGGGCCATGGCCTGCCTGACCCGTTTCGGCGAACTGCTGCGCGATCTGCCGCCGGGCAGCGTGCGGGTGGTGGGCACCAACACCCTGCGCAGCGCGCGCAACAGCGCCGAACTGATCGAACATGCCGAGCGGGTGCTCGGCCATCCGGTGGAAATCATCGCCGGCGTGGAAGAGGCGCGCCTGATCTATCTGGGCGTGGCCCACAGCCTGCCCGATCCCGGCGGACGCCGCCTGGTGGTGGACATCGGCGGCGGCTCCACCGAGGTGATTCTGGGCGAAGGCTTCGAGCCGGTGCACATGGAGAGCCTGCACATGGGCTGCGTGGCCTTCTCCCGCCGCTTCTTTCCCGATGGCGCCATCAGCCGCAAGCGCCTGCAGAAGGCACGCCTGGCTGCCCTGCTGGAGATGGAACCCATCATCGCCGCCTACCGGCAACAGGGCTGGGAACAGGCGGTTGGCGCCTCGGGCACCATCCGCGCCGTGCGCCGGGTGGTGAACGCGCTGGGGCTGTGCGACGACGGGATCAGCGCCGCCGCGCTCTCGCAACTGGTGGAGCGGATCGCCGATTTCCGCCACCACAACGAACTGGACCTGCCGGGCCTGAGCGAAGAGCGGGCACCGGTATTCGTTGGCGGCGTGATGGTGCTGCTCGGCGTGTTCGAGGGCCTGCGGATCCGCCACATGACCGTCTCCGACGGTGCCCTGCGCGAGGGCCTGCTGTACGATCTGCTCGGTCGCATCCGCCACGAGGACGTGCGCGAGCGCACCGTCGACTCCCTGGCCCGGCGTTACCAGGTGAGCCCGCACCAGGCCCGGCGGGTCACCGATACGGTGGCGCGGCTGCTCGATCAGGCCCGCGACGCCTGGCGCCTGGACGACGACAACCTGGCCCTGCTGCTGGCCTGGGCGGCGCGCCTGCACGAAATCGGCATGGACATCGCCCACAACGGCTATCACAAGCATGGCGCCTACATCCTGCGCCATGCCGACATGCCCGGCTTCTCCCGCTCCGAACAGGAAGTGATGGCCACCCTGGTACGCGCCCACCGCCGCAAGTTTCCGGTCGCCGATTTCGACGCCCTGCCCGAGAGCTGGCGCAAGCCCCTCACCCGCTTGGCCATCCTCCTGCGCCTTTCCGTGGTGCTGCACCGCGCCCGCAGCCACACCCCTCTGCCCGAACTGCAGCTGACGGTGAAGAAGAAGATCCTGCACCTGCGCTTCCCCGACGGCTGGCTGGCGGAACATCCCCTGACCGTGGCGGATCTGGAGCAGGAGTCGGGGTATCTCGACAGGCTCGGATACGAGTTGGGATTCGAGTAGCTTGTCGCGGCGAGGGCGCCGCTCCTACCTCCTACGGGGGTATGCGGGTGGTGATGATCACGCAGGGCGGCTAAAGCGCAGCGGAGCCGCCATTGCTGGCAAGTGATCGTGCCGGCCGTTGTGGCGGGTGGTGGGTCGCGGCTTGCGCCGCTCCTGCGATCATGCCTTCTGTAGGAGCGGCGCCCTCGCCGCAACCGGGTGGTGTTCTACTCCCCGCAGATTTCCGCGAGCAGGGCCTGCTGGGCGGAGAGGGGTTCTTCGCCATCGGCGGGGGTGGCGCGTTCGTAGCGGCCGTCGGGCTGGAGGATCCAGGCCTGGGTGTTGTCGTGCAGGTAGTAGTCCAGTTCGTGGATCACGCGCTTGCGCAAGCGGGCGTTTTCGATGGGGAAGCAGGTTTCCACGCGGCGGAACAGGTTGCGTTCCATCCAGTCGGCGGAGGCGCAGAACACTTCGGGCTTGCCGGCGTTCTCGAAATAATAGACCCGGGTGTGCTCGAGGAAGCGGCCGACGATGGAGCGCACCTCGATGTTCTCGGAGACGCCGGGCACGCCGGGGCGCAGGCTGCACATGCCGCGCACCACCAGGCGGATTTCCACCCCGGCCTGGCTGGCCCGGTACAGTTCCTGGATGATGCGCTTCTCCACCAGCGAGTTGATCTTGACCACGATGCGCGCCGGCCTGCCGGCCTCGGCGTTTTTCGCCTCGCGGCGGATCCGTTCCACCAGGCCGTCGAACAGGGTGAAGGGCGACTGCAGCAGGCGGTTGAGCTTGCTCACCTTGCCGAGGCTGGTGAGCTGCAGGAAGATCTTGTGCACGTCGTCGCCGATCGCCCGATCGGCGGTCATCAGGCCGTAATCGGTGTAGAGGCGGGCGGTGCGGGCATGGTAGTTGCCGGTGCCCAGGTGCACGTAGTCGCGCAGCTCGCCCTGCTCGCGGCGCACCACCAGCGCCATCTTGGCATGGGTCTTGTAACCGACGATGCCGTAGACCACGTGGGCGCCCACTTCCTGCAGGCGGTTGGCCACGGCGATGTTGGCCTCCTCGTCGAAGCGGGCGCGCAGTTCGATGACCACGGTCACTTCCTTGCCGCCGCGGGCGGCGCGGACCAGGGCATCCACCAGCGCCGAGTCGGCGCCGGTGCGGTAGAGGGTCATCTTGATGGCCAGCACGTCCGGATCCTTCGCTGCCTGGCGCAGGAAGTCGATCACCGGCACGAAGGAATCGAAGGGGTGGTGCAGCAGCACGTCCTTCTTGCGCAGCACCTCGAACAGGCTGGCACCCTGGGCGAGTTCGGCCGGCAGGCGCGGGGTGAAGGGCGGGAACTTGAGATAGGGCCGATCCACCAGATCGATGATGGCCTGCAGGCGGTTGAGGTTCACCGGGCCGTTCACCTGATAGACGTCGTCGGGCGTCAGCTCGAAGGTCTTCATCAGGAACTCGGTGAGATCCGGCGGGCAGTTGTCGGCCACCTCCAGGCGCACCGCGTCGCCATAGCGGCGCGAGGGCAGCTCGCCCTCGAGGGCGCGCATCAGATCGTCCACTTCCTCTTCGTCCACGAACAGCTCGGAATTGCGGGTGACCCGGAACTGGTGGATGGAGAGCACCTTCATGCCCGGAAACAGCTCGCTGGCATAGGCGTGGATCACCGAGGAGAGGAACACGAAGTCGTAGGGCCCGCTGCCGGTCTCGGGTGGCAGACGGATGAGCCGCGGCAGGGCCCGCGGCGCCTGCACCACCGCCATGCCGCTGGAGCGGCCGAAGGCGTCCTTGCCGCGCAGGGCGACGATGAAGTTGAGGCTCTTGTTGAGGATGCGCGGGAAGGGATGGGCCGGGTCCAGGCCGATGGGACTGAGCACCGGCAGCAGTTCGTGCTCGAAGTAGTGGCGCAGCCAGGCGTCCTGTTCCGCGGTCCACTCGGTGCGGCGGATGAAGCGGATCTGTTCCGCTTCCAGCGCCGGCAGCAGTTCCTCGTTGAGGATCCGGTACTGCTCGTCCACCAGGGCGTGGCAGCGTTCGGACAACAGCGCCAGGGTCTCCTGGGGCGAGCGACGGTCGATGTCGGCCACCGCCACGCCCAGGCGAGCCTTCTGCTTGAGCCCGGCGATGCGCACCTCGAACAGCTCGTCCATGTTGGTGGAGGTGATGCACATGTAGCGCAGGCGTTCGAGCAGCGGCACGTCCCGGTCCACCGTCTGCGCCAGCACCCGGCGGTTGAATTCCACCAGCGAGAGTTCCCGGCCGAGGAACAGTTCGGGGCGATCGAGGTTGGGAAGATCCATGCCAGATACCGGGTCGGGGTGGATCGTTACATTATACGGCAGACACAACGGGCCTGCCCGATCACCACTCAAGCCGAGCATGCCGATCCCCCGGCATGGGCGGCCTGAAAGGCTTCCGCGCCGACTTCGCCCATGTACTTGCGCAACAGGCGCGGATCGGTTTCGCGCAGATCCACCCGCACCAGGCCGTCGATCACGTTGCTGAACTGGCGGTCGACATTGAAGCCGAGCATCTGCCCGCCCAGCTTGAGGTATTGCCGAATCAGCACCGGCACACCGCGGGCATCGTTTTCCAGGACCGCCAGCAGGGAGGCGAGTTCCTCGAGCGAGTCCACCTGCCGCAACATCTCGCTCCCCACGCCGCGCGGCCGCGTCCAGGGACGGCGCGGCCTGATCTGGCGGGCGAGCCGTGCGTCGAAGCGGTGGCGGCGCAGGAACTCGATCAGCAACTGCTGGGAGGCGGGGCTGTAGTCGGCGCTGATGCTCACCGGCCCGAACAGCACCGCATGGCGTGGCTGGGCCGCCACGAAGCGGCCGATGCCCTTCCACAACAGTTGCAGGGGCGCGAAACCGCGCTGGTATTCGGGCCGCACGAAGGAGCGGCCCAGCTCGATGGCCGGCGGCAGGCCGTAGAGGAAGGCGCGGCTGTAGCGGAACAGTGAATAGGTATAGAGCCCGCTGCGGCCGTACACCGGCAGGATCTCCTCCACCAGCCCGAGGCGGTAACCGCCCACTACCTCACGCGTGGCCCGGTTCCAGACGAACAGGTGGTGGTAGTGCTGGTCATAGAGATCCAGATCGATCTCCCGGCCGGTGCCTTCACCGGCGGCGCGAAAGCTGATCTCGCGCAGGCGGCCGATCTCCTGCAGCAGTTCGGGGATCTGCCCGGCGCGGGCGTGCCAGACCTCGAAATCGCCGTTCTCGAGCAACCGCTGTTCCACCGGCAGATCACGCAACTCCGTCTCCAGCCGCCTCGGCTCCCGGGGCGATATGATGGGCGCCTGCGCGGTGGGCATGCCCTGCGCCTCCGGCCCATCCTGTTCCTGCAGCAGACAGGTGCGCAGGCGCAAAAAGGCGATCTGGCGGCACTCGTCGCCCACGTCGGCCAGGCGCCGGGGCGTGATCCCCGTACCGATCCGCAGACGCAGCAGGCGACCACGCTTGTTCAGCAGCTCCCGCGGCAGCAACAGGGTCTTGATCAAGGGATGGGCCAGGGCGGCCAGATAGAAGGCCGTGCTGTTGCGGCCCTGGATGTGGATCGGCACCACCGTGGCCCCGGTGCGCCCGGCCAGCCGGGCGACGGATCGATCCCACTCCCCGTCCTCGATCCGCCGGTTGCGCAGATGAATGCCGGAGACATCCCCCGCCGGAAACACGATCAGCGCCCCGCCCCCGCGCAACCAGCGCAGACCTTCGCGCAGGGGCTTCAGATTCTGGCGCGCCGCCGCCTCGCCGCCATAGGGATTCACGCCAAGAAACAGCTCCGCAAGCTCCGGGATGCGCTTGAGCAGGCTGTTGGCCATCACCCGCACGTCGGGCCGCCGGCGCAAAAGCAGCTCGGCCAGCAGCATGCCTTCCACCGCGCCGCAGGGATGGTTGGCCACCACCAGCAGCGGCCCGCGGGCCGGCAGCCGCTCCAGGCTGCCCTGATCGACCACGTGACGCACCTCCAGCGCCTCGAGGGCCAGGCGCAGGAACGGCGCCGGCGCATCGCAGGGCGGCAACCGCGCATAGCGCCGGGCCAGGGCGTCGATGCCGAGCAGTTTCTCGATGCCGCGCTGGAGCCAGCGCAGGAGCGGATGGCGGCGGGCGGCGGGGATCAGATCGTCGAGTCGCAGGGGCTGATCGGAACGCACGGCGGGGGATGGGGACATCGGGATACTCCGTGAAACTCGCGCAGGGAGTATCCGGTCCGTTCATGACCGTTCGAGGACAGGGGGATGATGGTTTGGTGACGGGTGATGTGGCGGTCGCGGCTTGCGCCGCGCCGACAGCGAAGACCGTCTGAAAACAGCTACCCACCACGGCAATGTCGCGGCGGGGGCGCCGCTCCTACGGGGGTTATCGATCCATTCAGTTCGACTCGACGCGGTTGCGGCCGTTTTCCTTGGCGCGGTAGAGGGCCGCGTCGGCGCGCTGGAAGAGGCCTTGGGCATCGTCGCCGGGGCGGGACTCGGTGAGGCCACAGGAGGCGGTGATGGGCACGCGCTTGCCGCGAAAATGGAACTCGGTGTCGGCGATGGCCTGGCGCAGCTTGTCGGCCACCGGCTCGGCATGGGCGGCGTCGGTCTCCGGCATCAGGATCACGAACTCCTCGCCGCCATAGCGGGCGGTGAGATCGGTCTCGCGCACCCGGTCGCGCAACAGGCGGGCGATGACGGTGAGCACCTTGTCGCCGGCGGCGTGGCCATAGGTGTCGTTGATGGACTTGAAGCGGTCCACGTCCCACACCAGCAGGGCGAAGGGCGCGCCGTAGCGCTTGAAGCGGGCCAGTTCCTCCTCCAGCCGGCGATCGTAGGCCAGGCGGTTGGGAATGCCGGTGAGGGGATCGGTCATGGCGCTGGCGCGGGCCGACTCGGCCTCCGCCTGCAGGCGTTCCAGTTCCCCCTGGGTCTGTTCCAGTTGCCGCTCCAGGCGGTCGATGACCTTGCCGGCATCCTCGTGCACGCCGTTGTGCTGTTCGAGGAAGCGGTCCATGTGATTGCGGATCAGGATCAGCCGGGACTGCACGGCGGTCTTGAGGGCGTCCAGATCCTCGGCGTCGGCCACGCTGCGCTCGATGTCGCTGACCTCGTCGCGCACCCGGCTGTCCACGTCACGCCCGGCCTGATCCGACAACGCCTGCAGACGGGCGGTCTCGCGGATGTCGCGATCCAGCTCGGCGAGGCGCTCGGTGAGCTGGCGCAGGAAGGCTTCCAGTTCCCGCTTTTCCGCCTGCACCCGGCTCTGCAGGCCGTTGAACAGCTCGGCGGTGGCCAGCAGCCCCGCCTGCAGGGCCTCGGTATCGTCACAGGGCTCGAGGCGGCGCTTGATGAGTTCCGCCTCGGCGTGCAGGGTGTCGGGCCACTGCATCTGCTCCAGCAGGCGGATCAGGGTGTCGGCCGCCAGGCGGCAGGTGGCTGCCTCTTCGTCGGCGGCGGGCGCCGCGGGCGGTTGCGCTGCGGCGGGTTCGGAAGGCGCTTCGGGGACCGGCTCGGCAGGCGGGCGGCGTCGGCGGAACAGGCCGCCGAGGAGGCCTTTCGCGCCCTGCTCTTCATTGGGGGCAGCGGGCGGTGATTCCCCCTCGTCGGTGTCCGGCGCCTTTCGGGACAGCAGCAGTTCCACCAGCTCGGCCAGATCGACGGCCACCGCCGCGGCCTCGGCCGGGGTTTGCGCCCTGGCCAGTTGGCGTTGCACGAAACGCTGCTGCCGGGCATAGGCGTCGGGGATGGACAGCCGTTCGAAAAGGGTCTTGAGCGGCGCCGCCGGGTCCGCCTCCGCGTCGGGCGCGCGCTCGTCGAGCCGGGCGATCAGGCGCGAGACCTCTTCCACCAGCTTCTGCAGACGCAGCGGGTTGCGTTCGTTGCGCAGCGCCTGGCGCAGGGTGTCCAGCAGCCGATCCAGATCCGGATCGCGGTGATCGGCGGCCAGGGTCAGGCGGGTGGCCAGGCGCCGCAAGAGGGCCTCGGTCTCGCTCCAGGCCTTTTCCTTCTCTTCCAGTTCCTCCAGCGCAGCGTAATACTTGCGCTGCCAGTGATCCGCCTGGCGGCCGCCCTCCCGGCCCATGGGTCAGGCTTTCACCCGTTGCATGAAGCGATCGAAATCGGGCGTGGCCGGCGGCGGCAGGCGGTTGAGGCGCACGCCCGGCGGCAGTTCGACCTCGGTCATGATCGGCAGGTGATCCGAGATGGGCTGATCCAGGGCTTCGGCACGGCGCACCTTCAACTCCTCGGTGACCAGAATGTGATCGATGCTGTGCATGGGCCGCCAGCTCGGGAAGGTGCACAGGTGGCTCAGCGGTTCGGTCAGGGCGGTGCGCCGAAACAGGCGGCGCATCTCGGGGCTGCCGCAGACGGTGTTCATGTCGCCCATGACGATGGCATGGGGATACTGGTTCACCACGCTGGCGAGGTAGTCGAACTGCTGCAGCCGCGCCCGCCGGGACAGGGCCAGGTGGACCACGATCACCGCCAGGGCCTCGCTGCCGCCCCGGAACACCGCCAGCAGGGCCTGGCGCCCGGGGATCAGACCGGGCAGGCGCAGGTTTGCCACCTCGTCGGGCCGGTAGTGGCTGAGCAGGGCGTTGCTGTGCTGGGCCAGACGCCCCAGGTTGCGGTTGACCTGGTGATACCAGAAGGGAAAGCCGGCCCGTTCGGCCAGGTATTCGGCCATGTTGATGAAGTTGCTGCGCAGGCTGCCGGCATCCACTTCCTGCAGGCCGACGATGTCGAAATGCATCAGGCGCCGGGCGATGGCGTCGAGGTTCTCCATGCGCCGGGCGCAGGGCAGCAGGTGCTTCCAGCTTCCGGTCACGTAGTGACGGGGACGCGAGGTGCGAATGCCCACCTGCACGTTGTAACTGAGCAGGCGCAGCAGGCGGTCCGAATGGCTTTGTTGGGTCATGACATCGTCGGCAGCCGGGATCAGATGGGGCAGATCATCTCGCCCAGCTTGCTGGTGAGTTTGAGATTCTCGCTGTAGTCCACCGGGCAGTCGATGATACTTACAGTATTGTCGGCCAGGGCCTTTTTCAACGTGGGCAGCAGTTGCTCCCCTTCGGTGATGCGGTAGCCCCTGGCGCCGAAGGCCTCGGCGTACTTGACGAAGTCGGGGTTGGTGAAGCGTACGTGCGAGGGCCGCCCGAACTGGTTCATCTGTTTCCATTCGATGAGGCCGTAGCCGCTGTCGTTCCAGATCAGAATCACGAAGGGGGTGTTCAGGCGCAGGGCGGTCTCGATCTCCTGGGAGTTCATCATGAAGCCGGCATCGCCGGTCACCGCCACCACCTTGCGATCCGGCAGGGCCAGCTTGGCGCCGATGGCGCCGGGCACCGCGATGCCCATGCTGGCGAAGCCGTTGGAGATCAGGCAGGTATTGGGAAACTCGCAGCGGAACATGCGCGACATCCACATCTTGTGGGCGCCCACGTCGGAGATGGCGATGTCTTCCAGGTCCATGGCGGTGCGCAGATCCCAGATGATCTTCTGGGGCTTCATGGGCACGCTGGTGTCGTCCTTGTGCTGGTTCATCTCCTCGATCAGGGCCTCGCGCAGGGCGCGCATGGCGCTGCCGGTGGAGGGCGAGGCCACTTCCATGATCCGCAGCAGGGAATGCTTGATGTCGCCGATCACGCCCACTTCCACGGGGTAGTAGGCGTCCACCTCCGCCGGCGACTGGTCGATGTGCACGATGGTGCGATCGCGGGTGGGATGCCAGAGGTAGGGATGGTATTCCACCAGATCGTAGCCGATGCAGATGATCACGTCGGCCTTGGAGAAGCCGCAGCTGATGTAGTCGTTGGCCTGCAGGCCGGCCGAGCCCAGGGCCATGGGATGCTTGAAGGGAATCACGCCCTTGGCCATGAAAGTGTTGGCCACCGGAATGCGCAGGCGCTCGGCGAAGTCGGCCAGTTGCTGCCAGGCCTTGCCGCGGATCACGCCGTTGCCGGCCAGGATCATGGGGTTCTTGGCGTTGGAGATGATCTCGGCGGCCCGCTCCACCTTCTCGCGCGGCGGCTCGGGCGAGGTGGCGTGCTTGACCCGCAGGGGATCGGCGTCCACCTCCATCTCGGCGATGTTCTCGGGAAACTCGATGAAACAGGCACCGGTCTTCTCCGCCTGGGCCAGCTTGAAGGCCTTGCGCACCACCTCGTTGATCACGTCGGGAGTGAGGATGCGCGAGGAATACTTGGTGATGGGCTGGAAGATCAGCTCCAGGTCCAGCACCTGGTGGGATTCCTTGTGCAGGCGCTGGGTGCTGGCCTGGCCGGCGATGGCCACCACCGGCGCGTGGTCCAGGTTGGCATCGGCCACGCCGGTGATGAGGTTGGTGGCGCCGGGACCCAGGGTGGCCAGGCAGACGCCGGCCTTGCCCGTCAGGCGGCCGTAGATGTCGGCCATGAAGGCCGCCCCCTGTTCGTGACGCACGGTGACGAACTCGATGGAGGTATCGAGCAGGGCGTCCATCACATCTAGGTTTTCCTCGCCCGGAATGCCGAAGATGTATTCGACGCCCTCGTTCTCCAGACAGCGGACGAACAGTTCCGCGGCTTTCATGCTCCACTCCTTTGTCGTCTGGCCTGCCGGATCCTATCGGCGGGCAGGGGGCTTTCTTGAACGCGGGCCACTACCTGGCGGCGAGCCGCTTGCGCTCCTGGTCGATCAGGTGGTCGGCCACCCGCAGCATCCCCTGATGGCCATTGGCCAGGGGGCCATCGGTGCGGTACGTGCCCTGGACGATCAGACTGGGCACGCCCTCGATGCCGTAGCGGCGGGTCAGCGCCGCGGCCCGGCGCAGTTTCACGTCCACGGCGAAGGAATTGAACACCCGGTCGAAGTCGGCCGGCTTGACGCCGTGCTCGGCGAACAGCTTGCGCAGCGCTTCCGGCGTATTGAGCCGGCGATGCTGGACGTGGATGGCATCGAACAGCACCGGGTGCATCCGATCCAGCACCTTGAGCAGCTCGGCCGTGTAGAAGGCCTTGGCGTGCAGGGCCCAGCGGGGATTGAAGACCGCCGGAATGCGGCGGAACACCACGTCTTTCGGCAGCTTCTTGACCCAGGCTTCGAGCAGGGGCTCGAAACGGAAACAGTGGGGACAGCCGTACCAGAAAAGCTCCACCACCTCGATCTTGCCGGCCGGCACTTCCACCGGCACGGGGGGCGAGATGCGCTTGTATTCGATGCCTTCGTCGTATTCGGCCGCCGCGGACAGGCTCGTCTGCAGGCCCAGCGCCAGAAACAGGACGCGGATGGATTTCATGCGGTCTCCTCCCGGTGATGGATGGATTCTAGCCCGGATGTCATGGGTTCGGTACCCGGCGGGCGAGGCAATTCTTGTTCGGGTACTCCCTTTTGGCGCCAAAGCGGCGGGAAGGTTCCCAAAAAAGAAGGGGCGGTCGAGCCGCCCCTTCCGGTACTGCTGTCGAACGTCCGGCGACCTCAGTGCAGGCCCTGAACGTAGGAGGCGACAGCCTCGATTTCCGCATCGGTCATGTGCCCGGCGATGTTCTGCATCATCTTGGCAGGATCGTTGGTGCGCTTGCCGGAGCGGAAGTCCTTGAGGGCCTTGATTACGTAGGGCGCGTGCTGGCCGCCCAGGCGCGGGAACTTCGCCGGCGGGTTGCCGGCCCCGGTCGGGCTGTGGCAGGCCATGCAGGCCGACACGCCGGTCTCCTTGTTGCCGCCACGGTAGATTTTCTGCCCCAGTTCCACCAGCTTCTCATCGGCAGCGCCGATGACCGGCTTCTGGGCCGCGAAGAAAGCGCCGAGATCCGCCATGTCCTGCGGCGAGAGGCTGGCCACCTGGGCCACCATCAACGGCTCGTTCCGCCTACCGGCCTTGAAGTCGGCGAGCTGCTTGGCGATGTAGTCGGCACCCTGGCCGGCCAGCTTGGGCCAGGCCGGATTGGTGCTGACGCCATTGACGCCATGACAGGCGAAGCAGGCCTGGGCCTTGGCCTTGCCCGCTTCGGGATCGCCGGCAGCCTGGACGGAGACGGAGACGGCCAGCAGGGAGATGAAGGATATCAGCGCTGTGTACTTCATGGAGAAAACCAACCTTGGACGTTCGGGTGAATGAAGGCCGTGCGGCTTACTGGCCGTGGGCAACCATGTAATCGACGGCGGCCTTCACGTCGGCGTCGCTGAGGTCGGTGCGACCCCCCTTGGCAGGCATGGTGCCGCTCTTGCCCTTGAAGCCGTGCAGGGCATGCTGGTACAGGGTGGCCTTGCCTTTCTTGATGCGCGGGCCCCAGGCAGCCTTGTCGCCAAACTTGGGCGCGCCGGCGGCACCGGTGCCGTGGCAGGCAAAGCAGGCCATCTTGAAGGTCTTCTCGCCGGCATCGGCCATGGCCGTGGTGGTGGCGCCCATCATCATCAGGCCAGCGGCGGCCACAGTCAGGATCTTTTTCATCTTCGTCTCTCCTCGCGAAAGTTGACATGAGCCGCATCAGCGGCGTTTTCGTGGTCCTGTCCGATCCCTCTCTGCCGGAGGTGTCGGACGCTGGCCTCCCCTGCGACCGCACTTCGGGGCGCACCTTATAAACCAGCCCCCCAGGCAGGGTCAAGCCGGGTGCATTATACCCCAGCCTTGTCCGGGTAACACGTGCACGGGGTGCTGGCAACGACGGAAAGCCGTTACACTGTTCAGCGCCCGTTCAGGCAGGCGTCGTTGCCGCAGGCACCACGCCCGGCGCGCCGGCCTGCCCGCCACCGGTTTGTGGCGAGGCGACCGGCCGTGGCGGATCCCGGACTGATCCAGATCAGGAAAATGGCAAATCCGACCTGAACAGGCAATGAAAGCCTTCCCCCTCGACACCGGAGCCGGCATGCCATCCAACCCCCTCAATCACGCCCGCTTCCTGATCAGTGTGCCCGACCCCCGGCAGGCGCCGCCGGACACCGGCCGGGAAGTGGCCTTCGCCGGACGCTCCAATGCCGGCAAGTCCAGCGCCCTGAACCGGATCACCGGGCACAAGTCGCTGGCCCGCACTTCCAAGACGCCGGGGCGCACCCAGCACCTGGTGTTCTTCGAGATCGACGGCACCCGGCGGCTGGTGGATCTGCCCGGCTACGGCTATGCCCGGGTGCCCGAGCAGGTCCGTCGCCACTGGGGCGAGGCCATGGAACGCTATCTGAGCGGACGCCACTCGCTGCAGGGGCTGATCCTGCTGATGGACGTGCGCCACCCCCTCACCGACTTCGATCGGCAGATGCTGGCCTGGTGCCGGCATGCCCGGATGCCGGTGCACGTGCTGCTGACCAAGGCCGACAAGCTCAAGCGCGGAGCGGCGACCAATGCCCTGCTGCAGGTTGAAAAGCGCCTGGCCGACCATCCCGATGTCAGCATACAGCTCTTCTCTGCGCTCAAGGGCACGGGCGTGGACGAGGCGCGGGCCGTGATCGGCCGCTGGCTGGATCTGGCACCGCCGGCGGCTACCGGGTCATCCCCGGGCGCCTGACGCCGCCCATGCCGAAAAACCCCGGAAACGGGGTTGGGCTGTGGGGACGCTGACGGGGAACGCCGCCCGCCGGCAAAGGCGCATCATGGCCAATTCGGCCCGCGCTGCAGGCAAAAAAAAGCCCCGGAACCATGTGGGGATAGACAGGGTGTTCCGGGGCCAGTCACAGCCCGGCTTGGGGGGTCCGGGCCTTATTCCCACTAGGGAGGGTTGCGGGAATAGTGCTTGGCTGCACGTGAGATAGGACCGGGCTCCTGCGGAAAAGTTCACGACTTCGTGAAAATTATTGCCCCCAACTTTCATGTGGAGGCATCCGGCCAGCCGGCCTTGCGCAGTTCCCGTGGTCGCACCAGGAACCGCAGGGTTCCGATGCCGCTGCGCAGGGGCTGCCCTGCCGGGATCCGAAAGGCCGCCAGCGCGGCCGTGGTCATCAGTTTGCCCTGCGGGGTACGCTGCAGGGGCTCGGCGGCCAGCCACGCCACCAGCTCGTCCAGCCCCGGATTGTGCCCCACCAGCAGCAGGCCCGCCCCCGCCTGCCGGAGAGCCTCGTCGAGAATGCGCACCAGGGCCGGACGACCGGCCAGGTACAGATCGTCCCGGAAACGGATCCGCGCCGGCGCAAGGCCCACCGCCGCGGCCACTGCCTCGGCGGTCTGCCGGGCCCGGCAAGCGGAAGAAGAAAGCACTTCCCCGATGGTCAAGCGTTGCCCTGCCAGCCATTCTCCCATGGCCCGCGCATCCCCTTCGCCGCGCCGGTTCAGGGGCCGTTCCCGATCGGGGTGGTTCCCGCTCCAGTCCGACTTGGCATGGCGCATGATCAGCAGCTCCATCCTCTTTCCCCTCCCCCCGGTCCCGGGCTTTTCAGCTTGAATTCAGTCCTCGTGCAGACCATAGTGCAACCCACGCGGTATCGGCAAACGAACGACAACACCACCGAGGGAGAACTCCGCCATGCACACCATCCAGACTCGCATCCTGCGTCACGGCCTGCTCGGCGGCCTGTGCCTCATGCTGTTCCTGAGCCTGTGGCCCAACGACAGCCAGGCCATCCCCGCCTTCGCCCGCAAATACGATCTGAGCTGCGCGGCCTGCCATGCGGCCTTCCCCAAACTCAACGAATTCGGCCAGCAGTTCATGGACAGCAACTATCGCCTGCCCAACTGGAAAGACGGCACCCTCTCCGGGGGAGACGACCTGCTGGCCCTGCCCAAAACGGTGCCCCTGGCCCTGCGCGCCCAGGCCTTCGTGCAGAGCCGCGACGCCAGGACCATCGACGTGAATACCGGCGAAGAGGCCAAGGCCAACCCGGACATCCAGGCCCCCTATCTCATCAAGCTGCTCTCCAGCGCGCCGCTGTCGGATCACGTCAGTTACTACTTCTACGGCATCCTGGCCGAGAAGGGCGGCAACGGCTCGGTGATCGTCGAGGATGCCTGGTTCTCCCACGACGATCTGTTCGACACCGGCATCGGCCTGATGCTCGGCCAGTACCAGATTTCCGATCTGATGTTCCCGCGCGAGACCCGCCTCACCTTCCAGGACTTCATGGTCTACCGCATGGCGGGGATCACTTACGAACGCGGCGTGCAGTTCGGACGGGACTTCGGCCCCGTGTCGGTGGAACTGGGCTGGGCGAACGGCAACGGCATCGAGGACAATCTCGGCATCAACAGCCCCGGCTACAAGCGCCCCGACCACCTGTTCGACAACGACAGCGGCAAGGCCTTCTACGGCCGCGTGGGTTTCGACCTGGCGGTGATGAACGTGGGCCTGTTCGGCTACAGCGGCAGCCAGAAGAACGCCATCAGCGGCTCGACCAACCGCGGCCCCCGCGACACGGCCAAGATCGTCTATGGCGTGGATGCCTCGGGCAAGATCGGCGCCAAGACCTGGTGGTTCGCCCAGGGGCTCTGGAACCGCTGGGAGGATTTCATCAACGTGGGCACGAGCTATGAATGGTTCGGCGCCTTCGTCGGCGTGGACTACGTGCACAGCCCCCGCTGGACCTTCTCGGCCCTCTACAACTTCGCCGATGCCCAGGACCTGAACAACACCGACACCGTGTTCGAGGGCATCGACATCAACACCCTGACCCTGACCGCCAGCTACTACTTCATGCGCAACGTCAAGGGCATCCTCGAGGTCAACGGCGACTTCCAGGCGACCGAAAGCCAGACCGGCAACCTGTATACCGGCCACCTGACCAAGGAAAACTACGCCCTGGTGGGTTTCGACGCGGCGTTCTGAGACGCGCGCCTGAATCTGGAGAACCGGCCAAGATGGCTCGACCGTAGGAGCGGCGCCCTCGCCGCGACCATGCAGGGACGAGTGGCGAGAGCCAAGTGCCGAGGAAAAGCACTGGCTTCCGATTTCGGTTCACCTCGTCACTCGGCCCTCGTCCCTTGGCCCTGTTCTTGTCGCGGCGAGGGCGCCGCTCCTACGACATCACCATGCCTTGTGCGCGTCATCGCGCACTTGGGCCGCGCCTGCGACAAGCCCGATCAGGCCTCAGAACCAGGTGGTGAGATAAAGCAGGCCGCCGGCGATGCGATTGCGGAAGGTGAAGCGGTAATCGTCGTTCTCGCGGCCGATGGTGAGGTTGTTGGAGCCAATACCGACGCCGAGGCCCACGTTCTTCCAGGCCCGGTATTCCAGGCGCAGCGTCACGTCGGTGTAGTTGCCGGAATACTCGCCAAAACGCATGGCGAACCACTGGTTGTCGAGGCTCCAGGACCAGCGGGGACTGATCCGGTAGGCAAGGGTGAAGGCGACCACGGGGAGGGGAACGGTGGTTTCCACGCCACGGGCACTGCGACCGGCTGGCACCGTGGTGGATGCCTCCAGGTTCATCTCGAAACGGGTCACGTGCACCCCGGCGCCCACCGCCAGCTCGACCTTGTCCGAATGATAGAAGGACCAGCGATAACCGAGCTTGAAGATGTCGTACTTGAGGCGGCTGGTGACCTGGGCGCCGACGGGGATGGTGATGCTGTTGCCGTTGTCGTCCTCCCAGGTGAATTCTTCCTCTATCGACTTGTTGCCGTCGCTGCGGATGCTGTACCAGGAGAAGGTCAGGGAATGGGGGCCCTTGAGGCGGCGCAGGCCGTCGAAGCGTAGCACCGTGTTCTCGAAATCCATGCCCAGGGTGCGGGTGGGGCTGATGGCGATCCCCGCGCCGGCCTGGCTGTCCTCGAGCGAGAGGGTCGAATCGAAATCGGCCAGCAGGTAACCGCCCAGGGCCAGCGACCAGCGCTTGTCACCCGTGTCCATCGCCTGCGCCTGACCGATCAGGAACAGGCCTGCCAGCAGCCAGGCCGTGCGGGATTTCATGGTGGTTCCTCCCCGTGTTTGTTTGAAGCATGGCACAAAGGAGGGGCTTCGTCTTGCGGATTGGTCGCGGCTCGTGCCGCGATTCAACCGACCAAGGCGCAATGCGGTGTCAATGAGCCTCGTCCCAGTTGTCGCCCACGCCGATGTCCACTTCCAGCGGCACGCGCAGGTCGGCCGCGGCCATCATGATGGCCCGGATCCGGTCGCGCGCGCCGTCTACGGCCTCGGTGGCCACCTCGAACACCAGTTCGTCGTGCACCTGCATGATCATGTGCACCGGTGGTTTCTCGCGCTCGATCCACGCGTCCACGGCGATCATGGCGCGCTTGATGATGTCGGCGGCGGTGCCCTGCATGGGCGCGTTGATGGCAGTGCGCTCGGCGTACTGGCGGCGGGTGGCGTTGGCCGACCTGATGTCCTGGATGTAGAGCCGCCGGCCGAACACCGTTTCCACGTAACCCTGTTCGCGGGCCTGTTCGCGGGTGCGCTCCATGAACGCCTTCACGCCGGGATAGCGGGCGAAATACAGATCGATGTACTGCTGGGCGGTGGGGCGATCCACGTCGAGCTGACGGGCCAGGCCGAAGGCCGACATGCCGTAGATCAGGCCGAAGTTGATGGCCTTGGCCGAGCGGCGCATGTCGGCCGTGACCTGCTCGGGCGGCACGCCGAAGACCTCGGCGGCGGTGGCGCGGTGGATGTCTTCTCCCGCGGCGAAGGCGGCCAGCAGGCCCTCGTCGCCCGACAGGTGGGCCATGATCCGCAGCTCGATCTGGGAGTAGTCGGCGGCCAGCAGCCGATAACCCTCCGGGGCGATGAAGGCCTGGCGGATGCGCCGCCCTTCCTCGCTGCGCACCGGAATGTTCTGCAGGTTGGGATCGGACGACGACAGGCGGCCGGTGGCCGTGACCGCCTGATGATAGGAGGTGTGCACCCGGCCGGTGCGCGGATTGACCTGCCGTGGCAGCTTGTCGGTGTAGGTGGACTTGAGCTTGGCCAGCGAGCGGTGCTCGAGAATGATCCGCGGCAGTTCGTAATCGGCCGCCAGCTCCTGCAGCACCGACTCGGCGGTGGAGGGCTGGCCCTTGGGGGTCTTGGCCAGCACCGGCAGGCCCAGCTTGCCGAACAGGATGGCCTGGAGCTGCTTGGGCGAGCCGAGATTGAATTCCTCGCCGGCCAGCAGCCAGGCCTGTTCCTCCAGTTCCTTCAGGCGCGCGGCGAAGGCGCGGCTCTGTTGCTCGAGCTTCGCTACGTCCAGCAGCACGCCGCGGCGCTCCATGCGCGAGAGCACCGGCACCAGCGGCATCTCGATTTCCCGGAACACCTTCGCCAGGGCCGGGATCTCGGCCAGGCGCGGCCACAGGGCCTGATGCAGGCGCAGGGTGATGTCGGCGTCCTCGGCGGCATAGGGGGCCGCCTCGGCCACCGGAATCTGATCGAAGGATTTCTGTTTCGCGCCCTTGCCGGCGATCTCCTCGTAATGCACCGTCTTGTAGCCCAGGTACTTGAGGGCCAGGGTGTCCATGTCGTGGCGCGAGCCGGAGGGGTCAAGCACGTAGGACTCGAGCATGGTGTCGTATTCGACGCCACGCAGGGCAATCCCGTAGCTGGCCAGCACGTTCATGTCGTACTTGCTGTGCTGGCCCACCTTGGCCTGTTGCGGATCGCTCAGCAGGGGGCGCAGTTTTTCCAGCACCGCGTCTCGCGCCAGTTGCGCCGGGGCATCGGCATCCGCGTGGGCCAGGGGCACGTAGGCCGCCTCGCCCGGCTGCACGGCGAAGCTGCAGCCGACGATCTCCGCCGCCATGTAGTCGAGACTGGTGGTTTCCAGGTCGAAGGCGAACAGCTCGGCCTCGCGCAGCCGCGCGAGCCACGCCTCCAGTTCGGCCATGTCGTGGATGGCGCTGTAGCGGGCCTCGGCCATCGCCGCGGCCGCCTCGCCGTCGCCGTCCCGGCTGTCCAGCAGGTCGGCCAGCCAGCTCTTGAACTCGTAACGGCGGAACAACTCGATCAGCTTCTCCCGATCCGGCTCGCGGCGTTGCAGATCGTCGAGGGTCAGCGGCAGTGCCACGTCGGTGCGGATGGTCACCAGTTCCTTCGACAGGGGCAGCTGCTCGAGGCTGGCGCGCAGGTTCTCGCCCACCTTGCCCCTGATCTCGTCGGCATGGGCGATCAGGTTCTCCAGCGAGCCGTACTGCTGCAGCCACCTGGCGGCGGTCTTGGGGCCCACCTTGGGCACGCCCGGCACGTTGTCCACCGTGTCCCCGATCAGGGCCAGATAGTCGGTGATGCGCTCCGGCGGCACGCCGAACTTGTCGATCACCGCCTGCCGATCGCTGACCGTGTCGGTCATGGTATTGACCAGCGTCACGTGATCGTCGACCAGTTGCGCCATGTCCTTGTCGCCGGTGGAGATCACCACGTCCATGCCCCGCTCGGTGGCCTGGCGGGCCAGGGTGCCGATCACGTCGTCGGCCTCCACGCCGTCGATCACCAAAAGCGGCAGGCCCATGGCCTCGACGATGGCATGCACCGCGGGGATCTGCGCCGCCAGATCCTCGGGCATGGGCGGCCGGTTGGCCTTGTATTCGGCATACAGCTCGTTGCGGAAGGTCGGGCCCTTGGCATCGAAGACCACGGCGATGCGCTGCGGATCGTAGTCCTTGAGCAGCTTGCGGATCATGTTGATCACGCCATACACCGCGCCGGTCGGCTCGCCGGCCGAATTGCTCAGGTTGGGCATGGCGTGATAGGCGCGGAACAGGTAGGAGGACCCATCCACCAGCACCAGGGGCGTCGGGTTTGCGTTGGATGCGGGTTCGGCCATGGGGTTTCGCGGGCAGTCCGGGAGCCGGGCATTGTAGCAGCCGGGAACCGTTTCTGGTTCCCGCCCCGGCGAATGGGGTAAACTCCCGGCTTCCAGCCACCGCCGACCGAACCATGAAAAAGACCGAACATCCCGGCCTGAGCCCTATCGACGACACCATGCTCACCCGGGAGTCGTGGAAGATCTTCCAGATCATGGCCGAGTTCGTGGAGGGCTTCGAGCGGCTGGCGCGGATCCGCCCCTCGGTGAGCATCTTCGGCTCGGCGCGCATCCCCACCGATCATCCCTACTATCGGCTCACCGTGGACATCGCCCGGGCCCTGTCCGACGCCGGCTTCTCGGTGGTCAGCGGCGGCGGGCCGGGGATCATGGAGGCGGCCAACAAGGGCGCCTACGAGGGCAAGTCGCCCAGCATCGGCCTCAACATCCAGTTGCCCCACGAGCAGGCCGGCAATCCCTACCAGGACATCTCGCTGCGCTTTCGCCACTTCTTCTCGCGCAAGGTCATGTTCGTGAAATACGCCGCCGCCTACGTGGTGCTGCCCGGCGGTTTCGGCACCCTGGACGAGCTGGCCGAGATCCTCACGCTCATCCAGACCGGCAAGACCCGGCGCATTCCGGTGATCCTGGTCCACGAGCCCTTCTGGACCGGCCTGCTCGACTGGTTCCGCCACACCCTGGCCAGGGAGAAGATGATCGATCTCGACGATCTGGATCTGATGTGCGTGATCGACACCCCCGACGCGGTGCTGGACGCCATCTTCCGCCACTACGAACACCGCGGCTTCGAACCCTCCGCCGAGGAAGCCGAGATCCTGCTGGATCTGTAACCCTGGAGCCCCTCATGACCCGCACCTTACTGCTCGCCGGCCTGTTGCTCGCCAGCCCCCTGTTCGCGGCCGAACCGCCGCCGCCCCTGCCGGTGGATCCGGCCGAGCCCGCCGAAGTGCCGGAGCCGGAGGTGACCATCATCCAGCGCGAGGATCGCACCATCGAGGAATACCGGGTCAACGGCCGGGTGCGTTACGTCAAGGTCATCCCCAAGGTGGGCAAACCCTACTATTTCGTCGACACCGATGGCGACGGTACCCTGGACAAGCGTTTCGACGACCTCGACAATCCGCCCATCAACCAATGGATCCTGCTGCGCTGGTAGTCCCCATGTGTGCCGTTCGTCCCCCCTGCTCACGGAGCCCGCGCTGAGATGTCCGTCTATACGCCGGTCGGGCGCGCCCAGCTCGAGGCCTTCCTGCGCCACTACCAGGTGGGCGAACTGGTGGACTTCGCCGGGATCAGTGCCGGGATCGAGAACACCAACTATTTCGTCAGCACCACCGGCGGCGAATTCGTTCTGACCCTGTTCGAGGCCCTCTCGGCCGAGGAACTGCCCTGGTTCCTCGACCTGATGGCCTACCTGGCCGAGCACGGCGTGCCCAGCGCCCATCCCATGCCCGACGAGCGGGGCCGCTATCTGCGCACCCTGGAGGGCAAGCCGGCGGCGCTGGTGCGGCGCCTGCCCGGGCACAACGTGGAAGATCCCAATCCCGTGCAATGCGCCGAGCTGGGCCGGGCGCTCGGCCACATGCACGTGGTGGGGCAGGACTTCCCCGGGCGGCGCGACAATCCCCGCGGCCCCCACTGGTGGGCCGAGACGGCAGCGAAGGTGCTGCCCCGCCTGGCCCCGGACGAGGCGCGCCTGCTGGAAGCCGAACTGGCCTTCCAGCGCCGGCACGCCCACGACACCCTGCCCCGGGGGGTCATCCATGCCGATCTGTTCCGCGACAACGCCCTGTTCACCGGCGACCGCCTGACCGGGATCATCGACTTCTACTACGCCTGCAACGACGTCCTGCTTTACGACGTGGCGGTGACCGTCAACGACTGGTGCACCACCGGCTCGGGCGAACTGGACCCCCCGCGGCTCGCTGCCTTCCTCGACGCCTACCGCGAGGCGCGGGCGTTCACCCCCGCCGAGCATGACGCCTGGCCGGTGATGCTGCGGGCCGCGGCCCTGCGCTTCTGGCTCTCGCGCCTGCAGGACAAGCTCTTTCCCCGCGAAGGCGAGCTGACCCACATCAAGGATCCGGACGTGTTCCGGCGCATCCTCGAGTGCCGAATCGCCGCCGGAGAACGGCTGAAACTGCCCCAGTCAAGTGGAAAAGCCTGTGGATAACTTTGTGGATGAATGCCGGATCTGTCAGGCGAATTTCAGAAATTGCTGATGTATGCAAACCGTTTGCACAAAATTCTGAAAATTATTTCATTGAATTTCAATGAGATGCATTGTTCCCGCAGGGCCATTTCCCCCTGCGGGCCGATGCCCCTGAAACAAATCATTGATTTGCCGTCGATGTGTATAACTCGAGTACCAGGGCCCTGTCATACTTCCGTCATGGAGAGTGGGCACTTACCCTGACGGAGCAGCCGAAACCATGAAAAGCCTCGTGGCCGCAACCGAAAGAAGTGTGTACTTCCTCACCCTGCTGATGGTGCTCGTCACCTTCGCCGTGGTGGTGCTGCGCTACGGCTTCGATCTGGGCTGGATCGCCATGCAGGAGTCGGTCACCTACCTGCACGCGGCCAACTTCATGCTCGGCGCCGCCTTCGCCCTGCGCCACGACGCCCACGTGCGGGTGGACATCTTCTACCAGAAGTTCGGGCCCCGCGGCCGCGCCTGGGTGGATCTGCTGGGTACCCTGTTGCTGCTGCTGCCGGTGTGCGGCTTCATCCTCTACGCCTCCTGGGACTACGTAAGCGAAGCCTGGCACCTGATGGAAGGCTCCCAGGAAGCCGGCGGCATCCCGGCGGTGTGGCTGCTCAAGTCGCTGCTGCTGGCCATGCCCGTGCTGCTGATCCTCCAGGGACTGGCCATCGCCCTCCGCTGCCTGCGGGTGCTGGCGGGCCAGACCCCGCCCGCCCCGGCGAAGGACGAGGTGCACGATCTGTGATGGCCGAGTTCATGCCCCTGCTGATGTTCCTCGCCGTGGGCCTGGTGCTGCTCTCGGGCTATCCCGTGGCCTTCTCCCTGGGCGGCACGGCCCTGGCCTTCGCCCTGCTCGGCCATCTCACCGGCACCTTCGACGACGCCTTCCTGCAGGCCCTGCCCAACCGCCTGTACGGAATCATGAGCAATGTGACCCTGATCGCCGTGCCCCTGTTCGTGTTCATGGGCGTGATGCTGGAGCGCTCGAAAGTGGCCGACCAGCTCCTCGACACCATGAGCGCCCTGTTCGGTCCCCTGCGCGGCGGGCTCGGCATCTCGGTGACCGTGGTGGGCATGCTGCTGGCCGCCTCCACCGGCATCGTCGGCGCCACGGTGGTCACCATGGGCCTGCTGTCGCTGCCCACCATGCTGCGCCGCGGCTACGACCCGCGCCTGGCCACCGGCACCATCTGCGCCTCCGGCACCCTCGGCCAGATCATCCCGCCCTCCATCATCCTGGTCCTGCTGGGCGACGTGCTGGCCTCCGCCTACCAGCAGGCCCAGCTCGACATGGGGATCTTCGCCCCCGAAACCGTCTCGGTGGGCGATCTGTTCACCGGCGCCCTGATCCCCGGCCTGCTGCTGGTGGCCCTCTACATCGCCTACGTGATCCTGATCGCCTGGCGGCAGCCGCAGCGCGCCCCGGCCCTGCCGGCAACGGAGCGGGACTTGCACGGCCGGGAACTGGGCCTGCGGATCCTCAAGGTGCTGGTGCCGCCGCTGATCCTCATCGTGCTGGTGCTCGGCTCCATCATCGCCGGCGCCGCCACCCCCACCGAGGCCGCGTCGGTGGGCGCGGTGGGCGCCATGGTCCTGGCCGCCTTCCAGCGCCGCCTCACCTGGACCACCCTGCGCGAGGTGATGCGCACCACCACCGAGGTCTCCAGCATGGTATTCCTGATTCTGATCGGCGCCTCCCTGTTCTCGCTGGTGTTCCGCGGCTTCGGCGGAGACGACCTGGTGCGCGATCTGCTCACCGATCTGCCCGGCGGCAAGGCGGGCGCCCTGCTGGCCGTGATGGGGGTGATGTTCCTGCTCGGCTTCATCCTCGACTTCATCGAGATCACCTTCGTGGTGGTGCCCATCGTCGCCCCCGTGCTGCTGACCATGGACATCAGCCCCGTGTGGCTGGGCGTGATGATCGCCATCAACCTGCAGACCTCCTTCCTCACTCCGCCCTTCGGCTTCGCCCTGTTCTACCTGCGCGGCGTGGCGCCGAAGGAAGTGGCCACCGCCGACATCTACCGCGGCGTGATGCCCTTCATCGCCATCCAGCTCCTGGCCCTGGCCCTGCTGGCGGCCTGGCCCGAACTGGCCACCTGGCTGCCGGATCGGATCTACGGCGATTGAACCGCTAACACCTATCCCCGGCTACCCTCGGGAGACCGATCGAACAATGACGCAAGACGATCCCTGGAAGCTAAAACTCGACCCGGCGCGCTACCACATCCTGCGCGAGCACGGCACCGAGCCGCCCTTCAGCGGCGAATACACCCATTGCAGGACTCCCGGCACCTACCACTGCGCCGCCTGCGGTGCGCCCCTGTTCGCCTCCACCGCCAAGTTCGACTCGGGCAGCGGCTGGCCCAGCTACTGGCAACCCGTCGATGAAAGCGCCCTGAAGGAAGTGGTCGATACCCGCCACGGCATGACCCGCACCGAAGTGCGCTGCGCGGCCTGCGACTCGCACCTCGGCCACGTGTTTCCCGACGGCCCGCCGCCGACGGGCCTGCGCTACTGCATCAATTCGCTGGCGTTGGTGTTGAAGGCAGAGGAAAGAGACAAGTGAAAAGAGGCAAACGCGCAATCACCTTCTTGCCTTGAGGTAGGCCAATTCGGAGATCCGCTGCCATTCGCCGACCTGGTTGCGGAAGGCGCGGAAGGAATCGTAGATGGCCCGGGTGGCCTTGTCCTTCGCGGCCACTTCCTGCACCACCTCTTCGGAGAGCTGGCGCAGCCTGGCCAGCACCTCGTCGGGAAAGGCGCGCAGTTGCACCTTGTGCCGGGTGACCAGCGTGTGCAGGGCCTGGTTGTTGCGGGCCATGTACTCGGCCAGCATGTCCTGGTTGACCACCCGGCAGGCGTTTTGCACGATGGCCTGGAGATCCTTCGGCAGGGCCGCGAAGGCCTTGCGGTTGATCAGCGCCTCGAGGGTGGTGCCGGGTTCGTGCCAGCCGGGGTAGTAATAGTATTTCGCCGCCTTGTAGAGGCCGAAGGCCAGATCGTTGTAGGGCCCGACCCATTCGGTGGCGTCGATGGCGCCCGACTGCAGGGAGGTGTAGATCTCGCCGCCGGGCAGGTTGACCGGCGTGCCGCCGAGGCGCCGCAGCACCTCGCCGCCGAGGCCGGGGATGCGCATCTTCAGGCCCTTCATGTCGGCCAGGGAACGGATCTCGCGGTTGAACCAGCCGCCCATCTGCACCCCGGTGTTGCCGGCGGCGGCCGGGATCAGGCCGAAGGGTTCGTAGAGCTTGCGCCACAGTTCCATGCCGCCGCCGTGGTACAGCCAGCCGTTCATCTCGTCGGCAGTCAGGCCGAAGGGCACCGCGGCGAAGAACTGGGCCGCCTCCACCTTGCCCTTCCAGTAGTAGGCCGCGCCGTGGCCCATCTGCGCGGTGCCGCGGGAGACAGCGTCGAAGACCTCGAAGGCCGGCACCAGCTCCTTCGCCCCGTACACCTTCACCTGCAGGCGCCCGCCGCTCATCTCGGTAATCAGCTTCGCCAGGTGGTTGGCGCCGGTGCCAAGGCCCGGGAAGTTCTTGGGCCAGGTGGTGACCATCTTCCAGCGGATGCGGGTGGCCCCGCGGGCGATGAAGGGGGCGGACAGGCCGCCGGCCAGCAGACTGCCGGTGCCGGCGGTCTTGAGGAAATCACGTCGTTTCATGGTGCTCTCCCGATGAGTTGGCCGCCCCATTTTGCCAGCCGTGTCGCCCAGCGCAAGCCCGGCGTTGGCATCCGCTGCCGGATTTTGTCATGATGCCGGTATGGACGGGTCTCCCGACCATGCTGGCAGCCACCGGAATCCATCATGACCGCACCGGTTCAGGAATTGCGGCGGGTTCACCGTCGTCTGCTCGGGATCATCCTCGGCAGCTATGCCGTCGCGCCCCCGATCGGCTATGCCGTGAGCCTGATCTTCGGCGCAGTCGATCCCCTGCGGCTGCTGGCCTGGCCGGTGTGGCCGGCTCTGCTGGCCATCCATCTTGGCCTGCTGGGCTGGATGTGGCACCACTTCCGCGATCTCTTCGCCCCCCTGCGCCAGCCGCAGCAGGGCGACCCACGCCTCTCGCTGCAGGGCTTCGGCAACAGTTACTGGACCTTCTACCTGCTCTACGTGCTGATCCTGCCCACCGTGCAATACTGGCTCGGGGCCGGCGACACGCCCCGGCCCAGCGGCCTGCTGCACGCCATCCTCTTGCAACTGGTGGTGGCCATCCTGGTGGGCATGCCGGGCTATCTCGAAGCCCTGGCCCTGCTCGGGCGGGCGGCCCACCATACCGGCCTGGATCGCATCCACGTCTCCATGCGCAGCAAGATCCTGCTGATCGGCGCCTACATGCCGCTGCTGATGACCACCGTGCTGTTGCGTTACGACTGGTCCCGCACCGGCCGTCTCAACTCCGAGCTGTGGCTGGCCTGGCTGGCGCTGGGGATGGTCGCCTTCGTGATCACCCTGATCGCCGTGCGCAGCCTGCGCCAGTCCCTGGCCCCCGTGCAGGAGGTGATCAGCAGCAGCGATGCCAGCGACTATGCCGGCCTGGCCCGCCGTCTGCGGCCCCGCTCCCTCGACGAGATCGGCTATCTGATCCAGACCCTGGGACGCCTCTTCCACCGGCTCGGCGAGCAGGAATCCCACATGCGCGCCATCTTCGACCATGCCGCCGAGGGCATCATCGTGATCGACACCGAAGGCCGGGTGGAGACCCTCAACCCGGCGGCCGAACGACTGTTCGGTCATCCGGCCGAAACCATTCGCGGCCAGGACATCGCCCGGCTGCTGCCCGACCTCGACCTGTCTGCCCTGCGGGAGGCCGGCCACCTGGCCGAGACCGAACACGCAGGGCGCCACGCCTCGGACGCCGAGCTGCCGGTCTCCCTGCGCGCCAGTGCCATGCAGATGGACGACCGGATCTACTACACCCTGCTGGTGGCCGACATCTCCGAGCGCAAGGCCACGGAGCAGATGCTGCTGGAAGCCGAGGCCCGCTACCGGGATCTGGTGGAGACCGCCCACGACCTGGTCTGGTCCATGGACGCCGAGGGCCGCTGGACCTACCTGAACGATGCCGTGATCCGGATCTACGGCTACACGCCGGCGGAAATGCTGCACCGCCGTTTCAGCGACTTCCAGGCCCCCGAGTCGGCATCGCGGGATGCCGAGGCACAGGCGGCCCTGCAGCGGGGCGAGGAACTGGTCAACTACGAAACCGTGCACCTCGACCGCAACGGCAACCGGCGCTACATCAGCTTCAACGCCCGTCCCCAGTACGATGCCGAGGGCCGGCTGGTGCAGATCACCGGCACCGCCCACGACATCACCGAACAGAAGGCCTATGAACAGGAGCTGGCCTACCAGGCCCAGCACGACAGCCTCACCCGGCTCTACAACCGCAACTACTTCCAGCGTGAACTGGTCCGGGAAGTGGCGCGCGCCCAGCGCGGCCAGACCCGCTTCGCGCTGCTGTACCTGGATCTGGATCAGTTCAAGTACGTGAACGACACCCAGGGCCACGCCGCCGGCGACCGCCTGCTGGTGGAATGTGCCGATCTCCTGCGCCAGCATCTGCGGGAAGGGGATCTGCTGGCCCGCTTCGGCGGTGACGAATTCACCCTGCTGCTGTTCGACGTGGACGAACACGGCGCCACCCGGGTGGCCGAATACATCCGCCAGCTCTTCGAACACTACCGCTTCGTGGACGCCGGCAAGACCTTCAACGTGACCGCCAGCATCGGCATCTCGCTGGTGCACGACGAACCCCTGGACGCCGACGAGGCCCTGGCACGGGCGGATCTGGCCTGCAACATCGCCAAGAGCCAGGGCCGCAACCGCCTGCACCTGTTCGACCCGGCCGATCGGCGCAAGGACGGGATGGCCGAAGACATGGGCTGGGCCGCGCGGGTGCGGGAGGCCTTCGAGCAGGATCGTTTCAAGCTGGCCTTCCAGCCCATCATCGCCATCGACAGCGGCGAGATCCACGACTACGAGGTGCTGCTGCGCATGACCCTCGACGACGGCGACGTGATCCTGCCCGGCGGCTTCATGCCGGCCGCGGAGCGCTTCGGCCTGATCCACCAGGTGGATCGCTGGACCGTGCGCCGGGCCATGGAGACCCTGGCCGATCTGCGCGCCCGCGACAACAGCGTGCGCTTCGCCATCAACCTTTCCGGGCGGGCCTTCGAGGACGAGGCCCTGCTGCCGCTGATCCACGGCATCCTGGTGGAAACCGGCCTCGATCCGGAGGCCCTCACCTTCGAGATCACCGAATCGGCGGCCATCTCCAATCTCTCCGCCGCCACCGCCTTCATCCACCAGCTCAAGGACATGGGCTGCCAGTTCGCCCTCGACGACTTCGGCACCGGTTTCTCCTCCTTCGCCTACCTCAAGCACCTGCCGGTGGACAAGCTCAAGATCGACGGCTCCTTCGTGCGCGGCCTGGCCGAGTCGCGGGTGGACCAGGCCATGGTCCAGTCCATGAACGAGATCGCCCACGCCCTGGGCAAGCAGACCATCGCCGAATTCGTGGAAAATGCCGCCACCCTCAAGCTCCTGCGCCGCTACGGCGTGGACTTCGCCCAGGGCCACTTCCTCAGCCGCCCCCTGAGCCGGGTCACCCGCTTCCCCGACGTGCCTGCCCGGGGGATGACGGGTAGCGGGTAGCGGGTGGCGGGTAGCTGGGAACGGCGTTGGAGAGATGGCTTCGAGATAAGGACAATCCTGCCAGCCACCAGCCACCCGCAACCAAACCTGGTCCGCCCCTTGCATGGATTCCCGGAAATCCGCGTCCGGAGAACCCCATGATCCGCCCGTTGCTCATCGCCCTGCTGGTTCTGGCCACCGCCGCCTGCACCCTCGAACGCCGGCCGCCCCGCCATCCCTGGCTGGCCACGCCCTTCGTCGCCGGCGAGGTGGACGCCGCCCGCGAGGTGGCCAGCCGCGTGATTCCCTGCCTGCAACCGGCCGCCAGCCCCCGCCAGCAAGTCGAACACCAGCGCTGCCAGGCCCGTTACCTCAGCCCCGATCTGCTGCGCGGCGCCAGCCGCCATCCACTGCCCCTGGAATGGCTCGGCGGCCTGACCCTCTCCACCCTCGGCCCCTGCGACGCCCAGGACGCCCGCATGTTCTCCCACACCGGCACCACCTGGCCCCGGCACATGCGCCTGTGGCTGTGTGCCGACAGCCAGATCGACTCGGACATGGCCCGGGTGGTGGTGCAATACGTGCGCGAACCGAAGACCGGCCTGCAGATCGGCGGCGTGAAACTGGTGCGCCTGTGGCCGCTGGACGACCGGCAGAGTTACAACCCCTACCTGCGCAATCTGCACCGGTGAGCGGTGGTGGAAAGAACACGGAGACCACGGAGGCACGAAGGACACGGAGATGCGACCGGAGGTCGGCCCCCGTGTGCCCCGCCTGCCTGATGTGGGGCTGAAGCCCGACCTACATGGTGCAATGTTCGGGCTGGCGTTGAAAAACCCCGCTCAACACACGGCGAGATTGGCGTATTCCAGCATCAGCCACTTGCTGCCTTCGCGGGCGAAGTTGACCTGCACGCGGGCGTGGCGGCCTTCGCCTTCGTAGTTGAGGATCACACCCTCGCCGAAGGTGGGATGGATGACCAGGGTGCCGGGGGCCAGCTCCGGCGGGGTCTCGTCGAGGCAGCCGGCCGATCCGCCGGCCGTGGCGGGGCGGGAGACGATGCCGTGCAGGCGCACTTCCTCCACCAGGTGCTCGGGGATCTCGCGCAGGAAGCGGGAAGGGCGGTTGTAACGCTCCTCGCCGTAGAGGCGGCGCTTCTCGGCGTAACAGAGGGTGAGCCGTTCGCGGGCGCGGGTCATGCCCACGTAGCACAGGCGGCGCTCCTCCTCGAGGCGGGCGCCGTCCTCGGCCGAGAGACGGTGGGGAAACAGGCCTTCCTCCATGCCCACCAGGAACACCTGGCGGAACTCCAGGCCCTTGGCCGAATGCAGGGTCATGAGCTGCACGCAGTCGTCCCACTCGGCAGCCTGCTGCTCGCCGGCCTCCAGCGCCGCGTGGGCCAGGAAGGCCGACAGCTCGTCCAGCCCCGCGCGGTCCTCCTCGTCCACCGCGAAGCTGCGCCCGGCGCCCACCAGCTCCTCCAGGTTCTCGATCCGCGCCCGGCCCTTCTCGCCCTTCTCCTTTTCATAGTGGGCGACGAGGCCGCTGGCGTGGATCACGTGCTCGATGGTCTCGGCCAGGGACAGGCCCTGCGTTTCGGCGGCCAGCTTCTCCAGCAGCTCGAGGAAGGCGGCCAGCGCCGAGACGGCCCGCGAGGGCAGCAGCTTCTCCTCCACCACCCGTCCCATGGCGGCCCACAGCGAGGTGTTGCCGGCACGGGCTTCCTCGCGCACCGCGTCCATGGTGCGGCTGCCGATGCCGCGGGTGGGCACGTTGTGGATGCGCTCCAGCGAGGCGTCGTCGTGGCGGTTGGCGATCAGGCGCAGCCAGGCCAGGGCGTCCTTGATCTCCCGGCGCTCGAAGAAGCGCAGGCCGCCATAGACCCGGTAGGGGATCCCCTGGCGCAGCAGCGCCTCTTCCAGCACCCGCGACTGGGCGTTGGAGCGGTAGAGCACGGCGCAGTCACTGCGCGCGCCGCCCGCCTCGATCCAGGCCTGGATCTGCTCCACCACGAAGTTGGCCTCGTCCAGCTCGTTGAAGGCGCCGTAGAGGCGGATCGGCTCGCCCTCGCGGTCGGCGGTCCAGAGGGTCTTGCCCAGGCGCTCGCTGTTGTGGCTGATGAGGGCGTTGGCCGCCTCCAGGATGGTGCCGGTGGAGCGGTAGTTCTGCTCCAGGCGGAAGGTGGTCACCGGCGCGAAGTCGCGGGCGAACTGGTGGATGTTCTCCACCCGCGCGCCGCGCCAGCCGTAGATGGACTGATCGTCGTCGCCCACCGCGAAGACGTGGCCGCCGAACCCGGCGAGCAGCCGCAGCCAGGCGTACTGGATGGTGTTGGTGTCCTGGAACTCGTCCACCAGGATGTGGCGGAAGCGCTGCTGGTAGTGCTTGAGGATGTCCGGATGGTTCAGCCACAGCTCGTGGGCGCGCAGCAGCAGCTCGGCGAAATCCACCACGCCGTTGCGCCGGCAGTGCTCCTCGTAGGCGCGGTAGATAGCGATCATGTGCTCGTCGTAGCGGCTGCCCTGGGCGTCCAGATGCCGGGGCCGCTTGCCCTCGTCCTTGCGGGCGTTGATGTACCACTGGGCCTCGCGGGGCGCCCACTGGTTCTCGTCCAGCCCCAGCTCGCGGATCACCCGGCGCACGGCGCGCTGCTGATCGTCGCTGTCCATGATCTGGAAGCCCTGGGGCAGATCCGCGGCCTGCCAGTGGGCCCGCAGCAGGCGATGGGCGATGCCGTGGAAGGTGCCCACCCACAGGCCGGCGGCGGGGATCTGCAGCAGTTCCTCGATGCGCCCGCGCATCTCTCCAGCGGCCTTGTTGGTGAAGGTCACCGCCAGGATGCCGTGGGGCGAGACCCCTTCGGCCACCTGCAGCCAGGCGATGCGGTGCACCAGCACCCGGGTCTTGCCCGAGCCGGCGCCGGCCAGCACCAGCACGTTGCCGGGCGGCGCGCACACGGCCTCGCGCTGGGCATCGTTGAGGGGATCGAGGATGGGAGAGACGTCCATCACCGCATTCTACCATCCGCTAGGCAGGGCCGCGGGCCCATGGCATCATGCCCGTGAACAGGCAAGGAGCCCTGCGGCCACGACACCGCCGGCCGGGAACACCATGAGCACCGACGTCGAAGACAAGCTGCGCGCCCTGCGCGAGCAATACGCCCGGCATCTGCCGGACAAAATTGCCACCTTTCGCGCCAAGTGGCAGGCGGCCTGCGAACGGCCCGACGATCCCGCCCCCTTCCGCCATCTGCTGCACGAACTGCACACCCTGGCCGGGTCCGGCGCCAGCTTCGGCTTTCCCCGGGTAAGCCGCCTGGCACGCCTGGCCGAACAGAGCCTGCAGCGGCATCTCGAGACACCGGGCGCCCTGTCCCTGCCGGCGAGCCAGGCGGAGATCGCCGCGCTGCTGGAACGCCTGGCCGCGGCCGCGCAGGCCACCGGCGCCCCTGCCGAACCGGCGCCGGCCGAGGGCCCGCCCTCGCGCCACATCCATCTGCATGTCACCGACGCGGAGGAACGGCAACGACTGATCCGCCAGCTCGAACTCTACGGCCACGAAGTCCGTCATTTCGAGAGCCTCGCGGCCCTGGCCGCCGCCGCGCAGGAGGCCACGCCGGCCCTGCGCATCGTCGAACTCGGCGAGACGTCCGCGGATCCGGATCGCCTGCGCCAGGCCTTCCGCCAGGATCCCGCCGAGTGTCCGCTGATCGCCATCGCCGCCGATGCCGATCTGTCGCTTCGGCTGCAGGCCGTGCGCCTCGGCGCTGCCGCCTTCTTCGCGCGCCCGGTGGACCCGGATCGGTTCATCGACACGGTGGACAAGCTGCTGCATCTCCAGGCCCAGGATCCCTACCGCATCCTGATCGTGGACGACGATCACCCGGCCGCCGAGCTCTACGCCGGCACCCTCAAACAGGCCGGCATGCTCACCCGGGTGGTGACCCGCCCCGAGGCGGTGCTGGAGCAGATGCGCGAATTCAACCCGGAGCTGGTGCTGGTGGATCTGAACCTGCCGGGCTGCCACGGCACCGAGCTGGCGGCAGTGATCCGCCAGTGCGAGGCCCACGTGAGCACGCCCCTCGTCTTCCTCTCGGCGGAGCGGGACATCGCCTACCAGCTCGAGACCATCCGCCAGGGCGGCGACGATCTGCTGATCAAGCCCATCGCCGCCGCCCACCTGATCTCGGCCGTGCAGGGCCGCGCCGCCCGCTACCGCCTGCTGCGCTCCTTCATGGTCCGCGACAGCCTGACCGGCCTGTACAACCACGCCAGCACCAAGGAACTGCTGCAGCGGGAGCTGGCCCGGGCGCGGCGCACCGGCTCGCTGCTGAGCTTCGTGATGCTCGACATCGATCACTTCAAGCAGGTCAACGACCGGCATGGCCACGCGGTGGGCGACGCGGTCCTGCGGCTGCTGGCGCGCACCCTGCGCCAGCGCCTGCGGGCCACCGACATCGTCGGCCGCCACGGGGGCGAGGAGTTCGCGGTGATCCTGCCCGAGTGCACCGCCGAGAACGCGCGCAGGGTGATCGACGCCGTCCGCGAGCGTTTCGCCCGCCTGGCGATCCCGGCCGGAGAGGAAACGCTGTATGTCCACTTCAGCGCCGGCATCGCCGCCTACCCAGAATGGGACACCGACTACCAGTTGAGCGAGCAGGCCGACCGCGCCCTGTATGCCGCCAAGGCCGCCGGGCGCAACCGGGTCGAGATCAGTCGCTGAGCCGTTCCACGCAGGTCATGCGCACCTGGCCGATGGCCTGGCGCAGGGCCTCGATGGCCTTCGGCCGCGGAAAGGTCGCCCGCCAGGCCAGGGCCACGGTGCGCGAAGGCGGCGTGCCGGCGAAGCGCTTGATGCGCACCAGCCGCTGGGCGTACTGCTCGGCGCCCGCGGCGGTGCAGGGCAGGACCGTGACCCCCATGCCCGAGGCCACCATGTAGCGGATGGTCTCGAGGGAACTGCCCTCCAGCATCCGGCCGAGCCCGGCGTCGCCCTGCTGGCCGCAGGCCGGGCAGGCCTCGAGCACCTGGTCGCGGAAACAGTGCCCCGCCCCCAGCATCAGCACCGTCTCCTCGCCCAGATCCGCGGCCGGAATCGCCTCGCGCTCGCGCCAGGGATGGGCGTCCGGGATCAGGATCACGAAGGGCTCCCGGTACAGGGGCAGGGTGAGGATACCCGGCTCGTCGAAGGGCAGGGCGATGAGGATCGCGTCCAGCTCGCCGTGGCGCAGCTTCTCGGCCAGGCGGGCGGTGAAGTTCTCCTCGATGAGCAGCGGCATCTGCGGCGCCCGTTCGTGCAGCACCGGAATCAGGCCGGGCAGCAGGTAGGGGCCGATGGTGTAGATGGCGCCCAGGCGCAGGGGCGCGTCGAGCTGATCCTTGCCGGCGGAGGCGAGCTGGCGGATCTGCTCAACCTCTTCCAGCACCCGCTGGGCCTGCGCCACGATCCGCTCGCCCACCGGAGTCACGGTCACCTCGCTCTTGCGCCGCTCGAACAGGGTCACGCCCAGCTCGGCCTCCAGTTTCTTGATGGCGATGGAGAGGGTCGGCTGGCTCACGTGGCAGGCGGCGGCCGCCTTGCCGAAATGGTGCTCGCGGGCCACCGCGACGATGTAGCGCAGTTCGGTGAGGGTCATGCCCGCATCCTAACAGGCCTATAATCCCCCTTCATCACGCCTTCAGGATCCGGATCGATGAAACGTCTTCTGCTCCTCGCCTGCCTCCTGCTCACACCGCTCGCCCTCGTGGCCGGCGAACCGCGCAGCGTGGCCGCCGGCGAGGCCGACTTCGAGACGGAAGTCTTCCCCGCCGACGGGCCACGGCTGTTGTGGTTCCCGCCGGCCCCCGGCTTCGGTGACGCCCAGCGGCGCATTGCCGCGGCCCTGGCGCAGCGGGGCATCGAGGTCTGGCTGGTGGACGTGTTCGCCAGCTATTTCCTGCCCACCGTTCCCAGCAGCCTGGCAAGGATTCCGGCCGGCGACCTCGCCAACCTGATCGAGGCCGCCGGGGGCGACGGCCGTCGCCTGTTCCTGCTCGGCAGCGGCCGCGGCAGCCTGCCGCTGCTGCGCGGGGTTCATGCCTGGCAACGCCGCCATCCCGACCGGCCACCACCGCCCGCGTTGCTGCTCAGCCCCCAGTTCTACGTGGAAACGCCGGACCCGGGCCAGCCCCCCGAGATCCTGCCGGTGGTGCGGCGCACCAACCTGCCCCTGTTCATCCTGCAGCCGAAGAAGTCGCCCTGGTACTGGAAACTGCCGCAGATCCTGCCGGTGCTGGAAGCGGCGGGCAGCGAGGTGTACGTGCAAATCCTGCCGGGCCTGCGGGACCGCTTCCACTTCCGCCCCGACGCCAGCGCCGCCGAGCAGGCGGCGGCAAAACGGCTGCCCGGCTGGATCGCCCGCGCCGTGCGCCTGCTCGGGCGCCTGCCCGCCCGCGCCCGGCCGGTGCGGGCGCTGGACGCCGCCCCGCCCGTCCCGCCCGAAGGCAAGAAGGAACGCCACCTGCGCCCCTGGCAGGGCGATCCCACGCCCCCCGCGCTCGCGCTGCCGGATCTCGACGGGCGTATCCACCGCCTGGCCGACTACCACGGCCGGGTGGTGCTGGTGAACTTCTGGGCCAGCTGGTGCCCGCCCTGCGTGCACGAAATGCCCTCCATGCAGGGCCTGGCCGATGCCTTCGCCGATCGCCCCGTCACCATCCTGGCCGTGAACATGGCCGAGGACGAGGCCACCATCCGCCGCTTCCTGCGCGAGAAGGTGCAGGTGCGCTTCCCCATCCTTCTCGACCGCGACGGCGCCGCCCTCAAACGCTGGCAGGTCTTCGCCTTTCCCACCAGCTACCTGCTCGACAAGCAGGGCCGCATCCGCTACGCCCTGTTCGGCGCCATCGACTGGGACACGCCCGAAGTCAGGCGCCTCGTGGAAACCTTGCTGGTGGAGTGAGGCGCCTGAACCAGTAGGAGCGGCGCCCTGTGCGTTGAAACCTCATTCACCCAGCCAGTCGCGGGGGCGCAGGTAGTTCTCGTACAGATCGGCCTCGGGGGTGCCGGGTTCGGGTTGCCAGCCATAGCGCCAGCGCACCAGCGGTGGCAGGGACATGAGAATGGATTCGGTGCGCCCGCCGCTCTGCAGGCCGAACAGGGTGCCGCGGTCGTAGACCAGGTTGAACTCCACGTAGCGGCCCCGGCGGTAGAGCTGGAAATCGCGCTGGGCCTCCGTCCAGGGCGTGGCCTTGCGCCGTTCCACGATGGGCACATAGGCGGGCAGGTAGTGATCGCCCACGCTTCTCAAAAAGGCGAAGCTTTTCTCGAAACCCCATTCATTCAGATCGTCGAAGAACAGACCGCCCACCCCGCGGGTCTCGCTGCGGTGTTTCAGGTAGAAGTATTCGTCGCACCATTTCTTGAAGCGGGGATAGACCTTCTCGCCGAAGGGATCGCAGGCGGCCTTGGCGGTGCGATGCCAGTGCAGCACGTCCTCGTGCACCGGATAGTAGGGCGTGAGATCGAAACCGCCGCCGAACCACCAGACCGGTTCGGCGCCCTCCTTCTCGGCGACGAAGAAGCGCACGTTGGCATGAGAGGTGGGCACATGGGGATTGCGCGGGTGGATCACCAGCGACACGCCCATGGCCTGGAAGCGGCGCCCGGCCAGCTCCGGGCGGTGGGCGGTGGCCGATCCGGGCAGCTGCGCGCCCGTGACGTGGGAGAAATTGATCCCGGCGCTCTCGAATACCGCGCCTTCGCTCATCACGCGGGTCCGACCGCCGCCACCGAGCCCCTGGGCCCCATCGCGCTGCCAGTCGTCCTCGAGGAAACGACCTTCGCCGTCCACTGCGGCCAGTTCCGAAACGATCCGATCCTGCAGCTCGACGAGGTACTCACGGATGGTCTGGATGTCGTTTTCGTTCATCGATAAGCCTTTGAGGGCAGAGTAAAGTTGACAAGATACAAGAGAAAAGGGCCAAAGTGCTGCAGCCCTCGTCTTGTATCTTCACTCTTGTATTTTTTCTCTGGGCTGTTTCAGCCCTTGCGCAAAACCCGCCCGCTGGGGGCGTCGCGGATTTCGGATGGCCGATCGCGGCCGCCGGTCTCGCCTGGCAGGATGAAATCCACGCCCTTGCCGAAGCGTTCGCGCAGCTGCGCCTCGCTGCGCGCCGGCGGCATCCCGGCGCGGTTGGCGGAGGTGGAGACGACGGGCCCACCGAATGCCTCGCACAGCGCCACCACCAGGGGATGATCGCTGACGCGCACCGCGAGGGTGTCGTGCCCGCCACACAACAGGGGAGACACTTCCCCTGCCGCCGGCCAGACCCAGGTCACCGGTCCCGGCCAGGTGGCGAGCACGGCCGCCTCCCGTTCCGGCGGCAGCGGTTGCAGATACGGGCGCAACTGTTCAAAGGTGGCCGCGACGAGGATCAGGCCCTTGTGCGCCGGCCGCCCCTTGAGTTCGAGCAGGCGCGCAAGCGCCGCCTCGTTGCGCGGATCGCAACCGAGCCCCCAGACCGCTTCGGTGGGGTAGGCGACGATTCCACCCTGGCGCAGGACATCGGCAGCGGATTCGATGGCAGTATCGAACATGACAGGTTCCCTGCAGGAGCGGCGCAAGCCGCGACAAAGAGGGGCCCTCGTCACTTGGCCCGGTATGGCTCGCGGCTTGCGCCGCTCCTGCAGTGGGGCCGAGCTCTCAGCCGAGCTGCTTCTGCAGCTCGGCGTCTTTCTTCCGCACCGCTTCGGCGTTGGCTTCGCGCTCGGCCTTCAGGCGCGCGGTCAGATCCGCGTCGCCCACGCCGATGATCTGGGCGGCGAGGTAAGCGGCATTCCTGGCCCCGGCCTTGCCGATGGCCACGGTGGCCACGGGGATGCCGCCCGGCATCTGCACGGTGGACAGCAGCGCGTCCATGCCCTTGAGGGGGCCGCCGTCCATGGGCACGCCGATCACCGGCTTGAGGGTGTGGGCGGCCACGGTGCCGGCCAGGTGGGCGGCCAGGCCCGCGGCGGCGATGAACACGGCACAGCCGCGCGACTCGGCATCGGTGATGTAGTTGCGGGTGTCCTCGGGGGTGCGATGGGCCGAGGTGATCTTCACCTCGCAGGCCACGCCCAGCGACTTGAGGGTGTCGAGGGTGGCCTGCATCACGGGCAGATCGGAATCGGAACCCATGAGCACGGCGACGAAAGGGGTGTTGGACATGCGATGTTCTCCGGCAAGGGTTGTCGGGGAGGGGACGGGGGCGGCGCAAGGCCCGCGATTATTCGTTGACGGCCTCCGCAGGCGCCTCGACCTGTTCGCTGTAACCGCATTCCTTGCGCGGGCAGACCTTCTCGGTGCCGTTGCGCTTGGTGGTCTTGAGGGTCAGCATGGGCCAGCCGCACTCGGGGCAGGGCTCGTCCAGCGGCGGGTTCCACACCGCATAGCGGCAGTCGGGATAGCGCGAGCAGGAATAGAAGATCTTGCCGCGCCGCGACTTGCGCTTGAGCATCTGCCCCTCGTGGCACTCGGGACAGGCCACGCCGGTGTCCTCGGGCTTTTCCAGCGGCTCGATGTGCTTGCACTCGGGGTAGCCCGAACAGCCGATGAACTTGCCGTAACGGCCCTGGCGAATGATCAGATCCTTGCCGCACTCAGGGCACTTGCGGTCTTCGATCACTTCCGGCTCGGCGTTGGCGTCCTCACCGAGGTTGCGGGTGTAGTCGCACTCGGGATAGTTGTCGCAGCCGATGAAGCGCCCGCGCCGGCCCAGCCGGATCGACAGCGGGCCGCCGCACTTGGGACAGGTCTCGTCGAGCTTCTCGCGGGTCACGTCCTTGCGATCCACGTTCTTGTCCTTGTCCGCGACCAGATCCTTGAACGGCTGCCAGAATTCGCGCAGGGTCGGCACCCATTCCTTCTCCCCGCGGGCGATGGCGTCCAGATCGTCCTCCAGGTGAGCGGTGAAGTCGTAGTCCACGTACTTCGGAAAGTGCTCGGTGAGGAACTTGTTGACGATTCGCCCCACGTCGGTGGGCACGAAGCGCTTCTTGTCCATGGTCACGTATTCCCGTGACTGCAGGGTGGAGATGATCGAGGCATAGGTGGAGGGCCGGCCGATGCCATATTCCTCCAGCGCCTTGACCAGACTCGCTTCCGTGTAGCGCGGCGGCGGCTCGGTGAAGTGCTGCTCGGTGACCAGGCGCAGGAGCCTCACCACGTCGCCTTCCTCGAGCGGCGGCAGCAGACGATCCTTGTCGTCCCGGGCCTTGCCTTCGTCGGCGCTCTCCTGGTACACGGCCATGAAGCCGGGCGAGACCAGGGTGGAGCCGGTGGCGCGAAACACGTTGCCCTCGCCGGCCTGCAGATCCACCGCCACCGTATCCATGGTGGCGTGGATCATCTGGCAGGCGACGGTGCGCTTCCAGATGAGTTCGTAGAGGCGGAACTGGTCGCGGCTCAGGTGCGACTTGATGGCCTCGGGTTCGTGGCGCACGGAGGTGGGCCGGATGGCCTCGTGAGCCTCCTGGGCGTTCTTCGACTTGGTCTTGTAGATGCGCGGCTTGAGCGGCAGGTTGTCGGGCCCGTATTTTTCCTTGATGTAATCGCGCAGCTCGTCCAGGGCCTCGTTGGCCAGGTTCACCGAGTCGGTCCGCATGTAGGTGATGAGGCCCACCGTCTCGCCGCCGATGTCGATGCCCTCGTAGAGCTGCTGGGCGATGCTCATGGTCTTCTTGGCGGTGAAGCCCAGCTTGCGCGAAGCCTCCTGCTGCAGGGTGGAGGTGGTGAAGGGCGCGGTCGGATTGCGCTTGCGCTTCTTCTTCTCCACCCTGGCCACCACCAGCTTGCCGTCGGCGGCATCCCCCAGGGCCTTTTCGGCATCCTTCGCCTTGCGTTCGTTGTCGAGGGTGAACTGGCTGACCTTCTTGCCCTTGAGCTGGGTGAGCTTGGCGGTGAAGGCCTGCTCGTGGGCTTCGGCCTCGGCCTCGATGGTCCAGTATTCGCGCGGCTTGAACTTCTCGATCTCCTCCTCGCGCTCGACGATCAGGCGCAGGGCCGGGCTCTGCACGCGACCGGCCGACAGGCCGCGGCGGATCTTCTTCCACAGCAGCGGCGAGAGATTGAAACCCACCAGGTAGTCGAGTGCGCGGCGGGCGAGCTGGGCGTGGATCAGATCCTCGGACAGCTCGCGCGGATGGGCCACGGCCTCGTTGACCGCGCGCTTGGTGATCTCGTTGAAGGCCACCCGCCCTACCTGCTTGCCGTCGAGCAGGCCGCGATCCCTGAGGATCTCGTACAGGTGCCAGGAGATGGCCTCGCCCTCGCGGTCCGGGTCCGTCGCCAGATACAGGGCGTCGGCCTTCTTCAGCGCCTTGGCGATGGCATCCACGTGTTTTTCGTTCTTGTCGATGAGCCGGTACTTCATGGCGAAGTCGTGCTCCGGATCCACCGCGCCCTCCTTGGGCAGCAGATCGCGCACGTGACCATACGAGGCGAGGACGTTGAAGTCCCTGCCCAGGTACTTCTTGATGGTCTTGGCTTTCGCCGGCGACTCAACGATGACCAGATTCTTTGCCATTTATCGTGTCTGCAAATTCAATGTGCCAGAAATGCGTGTGCCCGCAAGACTGCGGGCACGGAGGATGGCGGACGGGCTGATGGCCCGTCAATGTACGATGACGGGCGTCTCGTCATACACCAGATCCTCCATCCAGGCGTAGGCGCCCTCGCGCCCCGGCTGGTTGAACAGCACCATGAGGATCACCCACTTGAGCTGTTCCAGATCGATCTCCTCGGCGTCCAGGGCCATGATGCGGTCGATCACCATCTCGCGGGTCAGGTGATCGAGCACCCCGGCCTGTTCCAGGAACAGGATGAAGCCGCGGCACTGGCGGTCCAGCTTCTCCTGTTCGGCGGCCGTGTACAGGCGCAGGGACGCGGCGTTGACCGGGGCCAGCCCGGCCTGACGCTCCTGCAGGTTGGCCAGGCCCTCGAGCCAGTCGAAGGCCTTGCTGATCTCCACCGCCTGGAACCCGGCTTCCTGCAGCTCGACGCGCAGCGATTCCTCGTCGGTATCGATTTCGATCTCGTCGTTCATGTAGTTTTCGAACAGGTACATCAGTACGTCGAGCACGTTTTCTTTCATCAATCGGTTCCTGGCCTGTGGCGGATGCGGCAATAATGCCCACTGGACGTGGAGGCAATCAAGCCCTGCAATTCCAGTACCAAGAGCATGGAGCAAACGGCATCGGTCGTCAATCCGCTGCGTTCGACCACCGTGTCGACGGCCGTCGGCGCATCGCCGATACTGGCCAGGACGCGTTCGTACTCCGGGTCCGGTTCCCAGTCTGAGACCGCCTCCGGGGCCGATGGTTCCTCGTCCGGCAGGGGAGCGGCGAACCCGCCCAGCTCCTCGAAGATGTCGCCGGCGGTCTCCACCAGCTTGGCGCCCTGACGGATCAGCGCGTTGCAGCCCCGCGCCTGGGGATTGTGGATGGAGCCGGGCACCGCGAAGACCTCCCGGCCCTGTTCCGCCGCGAATCGGGCGGTGATCAGGGAGCCGGAGCGCAGCGCCGCCTCGATCACCAGCACCCCGAGCGAGAGGCCGGCGATGATCCGGTTGCGGCGTGGGAAATTGCCGGGGCTGGGCGAGGTTCCAAGCGGAAATTCGCTGACGATCGCCCCATTTTCGGCGATTTTGTGCGCAAGTTCCCGGTGCCTCGCCGGATAGATCCGATCCGGGCCGGTGCCGGAGACGGCCACCGTGAGTCCTCCCGCCGCCAGCGCCCCCTGGTGGGCCGCACCATCCACGCCCAGCGCCAGCCCGGAAGTGATCACCAGCCCGTTGCCGGCCAGGTGGCGGGCGAATTCGCGCGCGGTCTCCCGCCCGGCGGGGGTGGGATTGCGGCTGCCCACCATGGCGAGCTGCTTGCGCCCGAGCACCTCCGGCTCGCCGATCACGTACAAGAGCGGCGGCGGGTCGGGGATGTCCCGCAACAGGGCGGGATAGGCCGGATCGTCGAGACTCAGCAGGTGGTTGCCGGGCCGGGCCTGCCATTCCAGGGCCGCCTCCACGGGTTCGGGATCGGGCCGGCGCAGGAAATCCACCGCCGCGTCATCCAGTCCCGCCTCCCGCAGGGCCTGCCGATCGGCTTCGAGCACCGCCTGCGGCCCGCCAAAGCGCTCCCGCAGGCGGCGCACGGCCACCGGCCCCACGCCGGGGGCCAGGCTCAGGATCAGCCAGGGATGCAGTCGATCAGCGGATTCCAAGGGCCACTTCCATGGGCTTCTTTCATGGGGTAGGCGGGGATTCTAGCATTGATGGGGGAACGGCTGCGGCGGAACACACCGCGCAGGAGCGGCGCAAGCCGCGACCATGCAGGGACGAGTGACGAGGACCACGGGCCGAGCCCTTGCAGGTCGGCCTTCAGGCCGACGTGTCGGGCTAATACCCAAGGGGCACGCCGAGCCCGACCTATCGTGCCGATTTTTTTGCAACGATCAGGTTAACAGGCTGTTGAAAAACGCCGTTGTTCGACAGCCTGTGCGCGATGCAGGGAGGCATCGCCATTTTCAATGACGACAAGTCATCGAAAATGGGAGGGAACGGGAAACCGCGTTTTTCGTTCCCGGGTTTTGAAAAAGCCCAAGGATGGGCTTTTTCAACGGCCTGTTAAGCTCGGCCCTGTTCCTGTCGCGGCGAGGGCGCCGCTCCTACAGGGGGCTGGCGGGTCCTGTCCCCGGCTCCCCGCGACCCTCCATCAGGGGTTGACCACGTAATCGCCCACGTGCAGGGCCCGTTCGGCCTTCATGATCAGGCCGTAGCTGACCTTGTCATAGGTGCGGAAGACCATCAGGATCCCGGCCCGTTCCGAAGGCAACTGGACCATTTCATGGTGGTGGGAGTAGGGATCGCGCACCTTGGCCCCCTTCTGGCTCACGGCCAGCACGTTGCCGGGCTTGATGCCGTTGCGTTTGCCGACGTTCAGCACCACCACGTTGTACTGGCCGATCTGGGAGACGCCGTTGAACACGGCGATGATTCGGCCCCGCACGAGGCGGTCGGGGGGATAGGGGAAGAAGTTGAACTGCAGGGCCTCCTTCTCGCTCGGCAACAGGAAGTAACCGTCGAGCACCTCGCCCTTGGCGTTGCTCAGCACCAGGGTGGCCGGATCACCGAGCCGGGTCACCCGCCCCTGGGCCACGGTCACCACCTCGTGGCCGAGCACCTCGCCGGTGTCGGGATCGGTATAGGTGGTGCCGGGCTTGACCACGTCATAGACGGGGATGGTCCGGCTGGAGACGTTCTTCGCATACACGGTGTTGCCGGTGGCGGAGATCAGATGCCCACCCAGGCTGGAGACGATGTAGGGCGCCCGATCCAGCTCGTCCTTGCTCACCACGCGCGGCGAGTAGAGGAAGGGTTCGAGCAGACTGCGCGGAATCACCTCGATGGCCTTGTCCAGCGGCTCTACCCGCACGTGCGGCCTGAGCTTGACGGTCTCGATGCCCTTGGGCGGAGCGATGCCGCCGACCCCCTCGAGGGTCAGGTAGGGCTTGCCTTCCACCCAGTGCAGGCGGATCACGTCACCGGGGTAGATGAGATGGGGGTTGCGGATCTCCGGATTGACGTGCCAGATCTCGGGCCACTGCCAGGGATTCTTGAGAAAGCGGGCGGCGATGTCCCAGAGGGTGTCGCCCTTCTTGACCACGTAACGGTCGGGCACCGTGTCGTTGACCTTCACCTCCGGCTTGGGAGCGGGGGGCGGCGGAGGCGCGGGTTCCGGTTGCGGCTCGGCCTGCTGCACCGGCGTCGGTTCGGGGGCGGGCGGCGGCGCCTTGGGAGCGCTGGCGCAGGCGGCCAGGAGGACGGTCAGGGATAGAATCGGCAGGAAGCGTGTCAAAGCAGGACCGGAAGGTTTATTATTTGGCATGGGTCATCCTGTTACAGGGCCGGTTTGTCGAGTGTAGACGCTGAGTCCGCAGACCTCAAATCCGGGCAGCGCGGTCATCCTGTAGATTTATCATGATGTTAGCAGCTTTTTTTACTCTTGTACTGGAAGTATAGCGCGAAATCGTATGGCGAAACTGAATATTTTGCACTGGCCGGACGACCGGCTGCGGATCCGGGCCGCGCCGATCGACAACGTGGACGGGCGCATCGCCACCATGGTGGACGACATGCTCGAGACCATGTACGCCGCCCCCGGCATCGGCCTGGCCGCCACCCAGGTGGACTTCCACCAGCGGCTGATCGTGATCGACACCTCGGAGGAGAAGAACCGGCCCCTGGTGCTGATCAATCCGGAGATCGTCGAGTCGGAAGGCGAACAGGCCATCGACGAGGGCTGCCTGTCGGTGCCCGGCATCTACGAGCCGGTGAAACGGGCGCAGCACGTCCTCGTGCGCGCCATCGACCGGGAAGGCAACCCCTTCGAGATCGAGGCCGAGGATCTGCTGGCCGTGTGCATCCAGCACGAGATGGATCACCTCGAGGGCAAGCTGTTCGTCGACTACCTCTCCCAGCTCAAGCGCCAGCGGATCCGCAAGAAACTGCAGAAACAGCAGAAGCTGGCCGCCGGCTGAGCCCGCCGTGAGCGATCCGAGACGCCCCTCCGCCCTGCGGGTGGCCTTCGCCGGCACACCCGACTTCGCCGCGGCCGCCCTGGCCGCGCTGCTGACCAGCCCTCACGAAATCGTGGGGGTCTGGACCCAGCCAGACCGCCCCGCCGGGCGTGGCCGCAGGCTGCGTCCCAGCCCGGTCAAGCAGCTCGCCCTCGCGCATGAGATCCCCGTTCACCAGCCCGAGAGCCTGCGCGATCCGCAGGCGGTAGCCGAACTGGCCCGCCTGGAACCCGATGTGCTGGTGGTCGCCGCCTACGGCCTGCTGCTGCCCCCGGCGGTGCTCGAGATCCCGCGGCGGGGCTGCCTCAACATCCACGCCTCGCTGCTGCCCCGCTGGCGCGGCGCGGCGCCCATCCAGCGTGCCATCCTCGCCGGCGACACCGAGTCGGGCGTGACCATCATGCAGATGGACGAGGGGCTGGACACGGGCGACATGCTGCTGAAGAGGGCCGTGCCCATCGGCCCGCGCGAGACGGGGGGCAGCCTGCACGACAGGCTGGCGACCCTGGGCGCCGAGGCCATCGTGGAAGCCCTGGCCGATCCGGACAGGCTCGTTCCCGAGCCCCAGGACGAGGCGCAGGCGACCTACGCGGAAAAACTGCGCAAGGAAGAGGCGGCCATCGACTGGTCGAAACCGGCCACGGAAATCGACCGGCAGATCCGCGCCTTCAATCCCTGGCCGGTCGCCCAGACCAGGCTGGATGGCGGGGTTCTGCGGATCTGGGCCGCCGAGCCCCTGGACGAACCCGCCGCCGACGCGCCCGGCACCGTCACCGCCGTCTCCCGCGACGGCATCGACGTGGCCACCGGCGAAGGCAGCCTGCGCCTGTTGCGCCTGCAACCGGCCAATGCCAGGGCGATGAGCGTACAGGATTTGCTCAACGGCCGGCCGGATCTGATTCGGGAAGGAACGAAGCTGGGGAACTAGCCCGGATCCACCGGCACCAGATCGTTGATCACGTCACGCACCCCGTCGATGTACCAGGCATCGCATTCGGCGAGGAATTTCTGCTTGCCGGTGGGGATGCCGCCGCTGAGGGTAATCACGGCCGCCTTGCAGGTGAGGGTCACGTCCGCCGTGTCCACGGCGTGATCCTTCTCCAGGGCCAGTTCCACGGCATCGAGGATCTCGCCGTCGTTGTCCTCCTCCGGCGGCACCACTTCGAGATGGTTGGCCACGTCCTGGCTGCCGGCCACCCACCAGGCCAGCAGGCCGGCCAGGCGCCGGTGGCCGAGGCTGCCCACCTGGCCGCCGAGAATCACCCGGCCCGGCGCTTCCACGGAAACGAGGATCTCGCCAGCCGCCTCGGCCGGGTCCCGAACGATCTCCCGTTCGTCCTTCTTGTTGATGGCGAGGATCCGGTAGTTGCACAGGGCCGGCTCCTCGATCAGGGCGTCGCGCACGTGCTGCAGGATCTCGTCGATCCCCATGGCGCCGGCCGGCTCGACGAGCAGCGCGTCGATCACCTCCCGCACCCCGGACACCGCCTGGGCGGCCAGCACGGCCCGCCGCTTGGCGGCGATGTTCTCCACCGTGCCGCTCAGGCTCACCACGTCGCCCTCGGCGTGGATCCCGACGGGATAACGGTGCAGGTTGACCCGCTCTTCCACTTCCAGGGCCGCCTGCACCCGTTTTTCCAGTTCCCGGTTCTCGCTCATCGGTGATCGTCCTCGCGTGGTTTTGTGGGTTGGCTTGACTGAGTGTATGGGGGAGGGGGGAAGGCCGATCAAGGGGGAGAAGTTCAGAGACAGGAGCCAAAGGAAAAAGAGAAAAGGCGCGCGCTCGTTCAACGCCTTGTTCTCTGTATTCTCAACCGAAATTGGCCGCTCTCATCCCGTTGGCACGGCGCGAGCCGCGATGAGTCGGGTTTTGTCAAAACGAGGGGCTTGCCGGGGTCGCCCCCTTTTCTCTTGTCTCCCTTCTCTTTCCTCTGCTCATTTGCTCTGGAACTCGAAGGCATCCGAGTAGTAGTGCTCGAGATCGAGGCCGTGCTGCGGGAAGGCCTGCTTGCCGGCCTCGACCATGGCCGGCGGGCCGGCGGCGTAGATGTCGAAACCGGACAGATCGGGGTGATCGGCGATGATGGCCTCGTGCACCAGGCCGGTCCGGCCCTGCCAGTGATCGTCGGGCGCCGGGGCGCTGAGCACCGGCACATAGGCGAGATTGGGCTGCTCGGCAGCCATCCGTTCGCACCAGTCGTGCATGTACAGGTTCTCGCGGGTGCGGGCGCCCCAGTAGAGGGTCATGGGGCGATCCAGGCCGATGTCGATGGCGTGTTCGATCATGCCCTTGATGGGCGCGAAGCCGGTGCCGCCGGCCATGAAAATGATGTCACGTGGCGAGTCCTCGCGCAGGTAGAACTGGCCGTGGGGGCCTTCGATGCGCAGGATGTCGCCCACCTTCATCTTGTCGAAGACCTCGGTGGTGAACTCGCCGCCTTCGATGTGGCGAATGTGCAGCTCCAGCAGATCGTCCTTCTCCGGCGCGTTGGCCAGGGAGAAGCTGCGCTTGCGACCATCCTTGAGCAGAATGTGGATGTACTGCCCGGCCAGGAACTGCAGGCGTTCGGCTTCCGGGAGCTTGAGCTTGAGCAGCATCACGTCTTCGTTGAGCCGCTGCATGACCTCGATGCGGCAAGGGAAGGTCTTGACGGTGATCTCCGCCGGCGATTCCACCTCCTTCGATTCGATCACCAGATCCGAGTCGGCCTGGGCCAGGCACAGGGCCGCCATCCCCACCGCCGCCTCCTCCTCGCTGAGGCTGGGAGGCAGTTCGCCATCGGGATAGTGGATCCGGCCCTCGACGATCTTGGCCAGGCAGGCGCCACAGGCGCCGCTGCGACAGCCGTAGGGCAGCACCACGCCCTGGCGCAGGGCGGCATCGAGAATCGATTCACCCATTTCGACGGTGAAGGTGTGACCGCTGGGCTCGACTTTGACGGAGAAACTCATGAAAATACTCGGATATCGGTGACAAGCGCGGCATTATCCCCCAAATGAATCCCGCAGTAAAAGATCCCCAACGGGTGCTCATCGTCGGCTGCGGCGATCTGGGCCGGCGGGTGGGCCGTCTGTGGCGGGAACACGGCATCCCCGTCGCCGGCCTCGCACGCCGCGAGGAGACGCTCGGCGCCATGCAGGCCGCCGGCATCGCCCCGCTGCAGGGCGATCTGGACGACCCGGCCAGCCTGCCGCCGCTCGAGGTCGCGGACGGTTTCGTCTATCACTTCGCGCCGCCGCCGGGGCAGGGGCGGTCCGATCCGCGCCTGGGCAACCTGCTCCAACACCTCGCCGCCGGGCCCCTGCCACGGCGCATCGTGCTGCTGAGCACCTCCGGCGTCTACGGCGACCGGGGCGGGGCCCTGGTGAGCGAGTCGGACCCGCCCGCCCCCGGCACCGATCGGGGCTGGCGACGGCTGGATGCCGAACGGCGCCTGCAGGCCTTCGGCGAGGCCAACGGGATCGAGACCGTGATTCTGCGGGTGGGCGGGATCTATGGCCCGGGCCGCCTGCCGGCACGGCGCCTGCGGGCCGGCACGCCCATCGTGCCGCCCGAGCAGGCGCCGCGCACCAACCGCATCCAGGTGGACGATCTGGCCACGGTGTGCGTGGCCGCCGCGCGGCGCGGCCGCGCCGGCGAGGTCTACAACGTGAGCGACGGCGGCGACGGCAACATGACCGAATACTTCGACGCGGTGGCCGACTTCCTCGGCCTGCCCCGCCCGCCGCGCATCGACCGCGACGAGGCCCTGCGCAGCCTGAGCCCGGGCATGGTCTCCTATCTGCGTGAATCCCGGCGGCTGGACTGCCGGAAGATGCGCGAGGAACTGGGCGTGCGCCTGCGCTATCCCGATCTGGCCAGCGGCCTGGCCGCCTGCCGGGAGGCCTGACTCAGTCGGACAGCTTGCCCAGATCGATGAACTGGCTGTCGATCTCGCCCGCGCTATCGGTCGCCGGAGCGCGCGTGGCAGCCGGTCCGGGTTGGAGTCGTTCGGCCATGGCCCGCACGTCGCGCTCCAGGGCGTCGAGCCGGGCGACGATCACGTCCGACATCTGCTGCAATTCCCGGAACTTGGCTTTTGCCTGTTTGCGGCGTTCTTCCCGTTTTTCTCCACTGTCGAAGAAGCGGGCGATGAAACCGCTTTTTTCCTTGCTGAACAGCAGCTCGAAAATCTCCTGATAGATGGCGTGCAGCTTGTCGTGGGGCGCCTCGATGGCCTGGTAGCTGGGCAGGCTGGCCAGCTTGCGGCCGTCACCGTAGTACCACTTGCCGAAGAGGCAGTCGGTGTGCTTCACCGGCACCTTGTCCTTGTCCATCGGTTTGCCGTCGATGAGGGCGCGGGCGCGGTTGACCCAGCCGAGGTGGGCGCTCTTGGCGGTGCGCAGGCGATCGAGAATCTCGCGGGTATCCATGAGGAATCCTTGTTGTTTTCATAAAGCCGATACCAGTGGCCGGTCTTATCGGCAGATCCGGCAGTTTCTTGAATGGCGGAGGGGGGTGACCGCAACAGACGGAAAAGACCACCTTATACCGAATCCAGCTATCCCGGGAGGGGCAGGAAAAAGATTTTGCGTTTGTGACAGTCGGCAAAACCGCCGGGCTCAGCGCCCGGGCGGGAACCGCTGCAGGATGGCATCCACGATGCGGCGGATTTCCCGCTTCGATTCCTCGGGCGTGCGGCTGCCGGTCTCGGAGAGACGCTGGCTGGCGGTACCGCGCCAGATCAGGGTCTTGTCGGGAGCGAGAATGTCGATGGTCAGCACCCCTTCCTCGTAGCTCGACACGTCGTACCCCGGGTAGCCATAAACCATGCCGATGCCGCCGTGTCCCCCATAGGTGCCGAAGCCGATGCTCACCCCCCCGGTGCTCTCCACCCCCTGGCGCAAACCGAGCTGGAAGCTGACCCGGAAATCCGGATCTTCCTGCACTTCCCGATAGCCGCGGGCCAGCAGGGCCTCGCGCAGGACGCTCAGGATGCGCTGGATCAGCAGCGGATTGTCGAGGCGCGGATCGTCCGTGCGGGGCGGCGGGGGCGGCAGCAGGGCGAAGGTGTGCAGGCGGGTGAAATCCACCTTCTCGTCATAGTCCACCGCCACCGGCGTGGCGCAGGCGCCAAGCAGGAGCATCAGCAACAGGGGCCACAGGACACGCATCGGTTTTCTCCGGTTCAGGCGGTGGGCTGGCTGCGCTTGCTGCGCAGCCAGCGCACCAGCGGCTCCCATTGTTCCCGATCCTGCCAGGTCTGGGAAGGGGCCATCTCGAAGATGCCGATGCCCTTCTCCTGGGCACGGATGTAGTTCTGGGTGTCGCGCAGGGAGGTGACGAAGGGGATTTTCAGGCTTTTGAGAAAGGCCTGAAGGCTGTGATAGACGAGGGTGTGCTCGCGCACCCGGTTGGCCACCACCGCCACCCGGGTCTGCTGGCGCGAGACCCGACCCGAGGTCAGCAGCGCCTTCATGAAATCGGCCGCGGCACGGATGTCCACCGGCGAGGGCAACACCGGCACGACGAGGGTCTGCACACGGCGCACCAGCCCCGCCAGCTCGGCGCCCTGAACCCGCGCCGGCGCGTCCATGATCATCACCTCGGTCTCCTTCGGCGGCCGCACCAGGGTTCGAAAGGCGGGAATGCCGTGGATCGGCGGCCACTCGGCACTGCGCGCCTCCAGCCAGGCCAGCGACGAGGCCTGCGGATCGAAATCCACCAGCGCCACGCGCTGCCCCCGCTCCCAGGCGTAATAGCTGGCCAGATTGGTGGCAATGGTGGTCTTGCCGCAACCGCCCTTGGCGTTCAGAACCATGATCGTGCGCATCGATGTTCCCTTGTGCTGACTCGGTGGAAAGAACGCAGAGGCCGCAGAGGCGCCGAGGTCGCGGAGAAAAAATTATGAGGGATAACCGCTTTCGCCGTACAGCAACACAAAACCAGCCTCAATGAACTCTGCGCTCTCTGCGTCTCTGCGGCCTCTGCGTTACTTTCCAGTGTCGCCCGCAAGAATCCCCAGTTCGTTCCAGATGACATCCACCCGTTCCTTCACCGCCGGGTCCATGACGATGGGCCGGCCCCATTCGCGGGAGGTTTCGCCCGGCAGCTTGTGGGTGGCGTCGAAGCCGATCTTGCCGCCCAGGCCGGAGACGGGAGAGGCGAAGTCGAGGTAGTCGATGGGCGTGTTTTCCACGAGGGTGGTGTCGCGTACCGGGTCCATGCGCGTGGTCATGGCCCAGATCACGTCTTCCCAGTTGCGGATGTCGATGTCGTCGTCGGTGACGATCACGAACTTGGTGTACATGAACTGGCGCAGGAAGGACCACACGCCCATCATCACCCGCTTGGCGTGGCCCGGATACTGTTTCTTCATGCTCACCACCGCCATGCGGTAGGAACAGCCCTCGGGCGGCAGGTAGAAGTCGGTGATCTCGGGAAACTGCTTCTGCAGCAGGGGCACGAACACCTCGTTGAGGGCCACGCCGAGGATCGCTGGCTCGTCGGGCGGGCGGCCGGTGTAGGTGCTGTGGTAGATGGGGTTGTCGCGCAGGGTGATGCGCTCGATGGTGAACACGGGGAAGCGTTCCACCTCGTTGTAGTAGCCGGTGTGATCGCCGAAGGGCCCTTCGTCGGCCTCCTCGCCGGGATGGATGACGCCCTCGAGGACGATCTCGGCCGAGGCCGGCACCTGCAGATCGGAACCCAGGCACTGGACCACCTCGGTCTTGCCGCCGCGCAGCAGCCCGGCGAAGGCGTATTCGGAGAGGGTGTCGGGCACCGGCGTCACGGCGCCGAGGATGGTGGCCGGATCGGCACCCAGGGCCACGGCCACCGGGAAGGGCTCGCCGGGGCGCGCCTGCTGCCATTCGCGGAAATCGAGGGCGCCGCCGCGGTGAGCCAGCCAGCGCATGATCACCTTGTTGCGGCCGATCACCTGCTGACGATAGATGCCGAGGTTCTGGCGCGGCTTGTGGGGGCCTCTGGTCACCACCAGCGCCCAGGTGATGAGCGGGCCGGCATCGCCCGGCCAGCAGGTCTGGATCGGCAGGCGGCCCAGGTCCACCTCGCTGCCTTCCAGGACATGGGTCTGGCAGGGGGCGTTCTTCACCACCTTCGGCGCCATGTTGAGCACCTGCCGGAACACCGGCAGCTTGCGCCAGGCGTCGCGCACCCCGCTGGGCGGCTCGGGCTCCTTGAGAAAGGCCAGCAGGCGGCCCACCTCGCGCAGATCGGCCAGCGTCTCGCCGCCCATGCCCAGGGCCACCCGTTCCGGGGTGCCGAACAGGTTGCCGAGCACCGGGATGTCGTGCCCCTTCGGGTTCTCAAACAGGATCGCCGGGCCGCCGGCGCGCAGGGTGCGATCGCAGATCTCGGTCATCTCCAGATGGGGATCCACCGGCACGCGCACGTGCGCCAGTTCGCCCCGTGTCTCGAGCAGTTGCAGAAAATCGCGCAGATCCTTGTACTTCACGAAACGATCCCGTATTGGCCCGGTCCCATGCTGCGTGTAACCTTACCAGAAATCGCCAACCCCATCGGAATCCCCCATGCTCACCCGACTCTGGAGACAGTTCTTCGCCATGGAAAGCGCCGGCGGCATCCTGCTGATTGCCGCCGCCCTGCTGGCGATGATCATGATCAACTCGCCAATGACCGAACTCTACCGGGCCCTGCTCGACACCCCGGTGGCGATCCGGATCGGCGCCTTCGAGATCGCCAAGCCCCTGCTGCTGTGGATCAACGACGGCCTGATGGCCGTGTTCTTCTTCTCGGTGGGCCTGGAACTCAAGCGGGAATTCCTCGAGGGCCAGCTTTCCAGCCTCTCCCAGGTGGTGCTGCCGGCGGCCGCGGCGGCGGCCGGGATCCTGGTCCCGGCGCTGTTCTATTACGGGCTGAACCACGACGACCCGGTGCGCCTGCGCGGCTGGGCCATCCCCACCGCCACCGACATCGCCTTCGCCCTGGGCATCGTGGCCCTGCTGGGCAAGCGGGTGCCCCTGTCGCTGAAGCTGTTCCTGATGACCCTGGCGATCCTCGACGACGTGGGCGCCATCGTGATCATCGCCCTGTTCTATACCACTGAACTGTCCCTGCTCTCCCTGAGCGTGGCCGGCTCCGCGCTGCTGGTACTGTTCCTCCTCAACCGTCTGAAGGTGATGGACATTCCCGTCTACCTGTTCTTCGGCGTGATCATGTGGGCCTCGGTGCTCAAGTCGGGCGTGCACGCCACCCTGGCCGGGGTGCTGCTGGCGATGATGATCCCGATGCGCGATCCGAAGAACCCACAGCGCTCGCCCCTGCTGGAACTGGAGCACAGCCTGCAAAGCACGGTGGCCTTCTTCATCGTGCCGGTGTTCGCCTTCGCCAACGCCGGGGTACCACTGGCCGGCTTCACCCTGGAGCGGGTGTTCTCGCCGGTCCCCCTGGGGGTGATCCTGGGCCTGTTCCTCGGCAAGCAGCTCGGCGTGTTCAGCGCGGTCTGGCTGTTCGTGAAACTCGGCTGGGCGAAGATGCCCAGCGGTGCCGGCTGGCTGCAGCTTTACGGCGTGGCCCTGCTTACCGGCATCGGCTTCACCATGAGCCTGTTCATCGCCTCGCTGGCCTTCGAGCACGTGGGCCAGGAATACATCAAGGATGTGCGGCTGGGGATCCTGATCGCCTCGTCCCTGTCGGCGGTGGCGGGCTATCTGCTGCTGCGCTTCGCACCGGCCACTACCACCAGTGCTTGCCCCACAACTCGGGATGCGCCCAGTAGCGGCTGTTGAGCCAGTCGGGGGTGGTCTTGTAGGCGTTCAGATCGAAGGCATAGAGCTGCAGGGGTTCATCGTCCGCCACGAGTTTGCCGAGGCGGGTGAAGCCCAGGGCAAACAGATCCGCCGCCTGCCAGCCCGCACCGGGCAAAAGCCCCAGGATCACCCGCGTCCCGCCCAGATCCCGCAGGCGGGCGATGGCCTGCTCCGCTTCGCGCCGCTCCGCCGTGGCCGGAAGTGCCGACACCAGCACCAGATCGGCCCGTTCGCTCGCCTCCAGCTCAGCCAGGCCCGGCACCGTCTCGCGCCGAGTGATCCGGCATTCGGGATGGGCGGCCGTCCAGCCGGCCACCCACTGCGCCGCGCGCCGGCCGATGCACAGCACCGAACGCGGCGCGAAGGCCGCGATCGCCGCCTGCAGGCGTTGCATGTCGATCTGTGCGATCATGTTTACAGTATGGCAGGCAGAGGCGGTGATGAAACGAACGCCCGCCGTCAGACCAGATCGTTGACCAGCACCACCTTGCCCACGGCCTGGCCGTTTTCGAGGAAACGGTGGGCTTCGGCCACCTCGCTGAAACCGAAGCGGTGTTCGTCGATCAGGGGACGCACCCGGCCCTCGTCCACCAGCGTGGCCAGCTCGCGCAGGATGGCGCCGTGACGGGCCATGCCGATGCCGTGCAGCAGGGGAATGAGCATGAACACCGCGTGCAGGCTGAGGGCGCGGGCGTGGACCTCGGCCAGATCGAGGGTGGTGCGGATCGCGGTGGTGGCCAGGCGGCCGTTGAGGCGGGTGGCGCGGAAGCTGTCGGGGAGGTGGGCGCCGCCGACCGTGTCGAAGACCAGATCGAAGCCGCTGCCGCCGGTGTGCCGTGCCACCACGGCCTCGATGGTCTCGGCGCGCAGATCCGCCACGGCATCGGCGCCCAGTTGCAGGGCCCGTTCGGCCTTCTCCAGCGAAGAGGCGCTGGCGATGACCGTCGCGCCCCGCCACTTGGCCAGTTGCAGGCCCACGTGCCCAACCCCGCCGGTGCCACCCACCACCAGCACCGTCTCGCCGGCCTGCACGCCGGCCTTGTCGATGAGCGCCTCCCAGGCGGTGATGGCCACCAGCGGCAGGGCGGCGGCCTCCGCCGGGGTCAGGGAGATCGGCTGGCGGGCCACCAGCGCCGCATCGGCCAGCAGGTATTCGGCCAAGGCCCCCTGCCAGCGGCCCACGCCGCCGGCACAGGCGTACACCGCATCGCCTTCGCGCAGATCCGTCACCCCTTCGCCCACCGCGGCGATGGTGCCGGCCACGTCACCGTGCAGGATGGCCGGCCGGGGCGGGGCGATGGCCTGCAGCCGGCCGTGGCGGATCTTGGTGTCGACCGGGTTGACGGAACTGGCCGCGACCCGGATCAGCACCTGCCCCGGTCCCACTTCGGGCACGGGCACATCGGCGGGATGAAAGACCTCGGGCCCGCCGAAATCGTCGATGACCATTGCGCGCATGGTCGAGACCCCTCAAGAGCAGAGACAGGATCCACGGGGAAAGAGCCAAGGGAACAGCCTCCCCTTTCCTGCGTTCGCTTTCGTCAGATTCTGAATCCGCCGTGGCGCTGGCGGTGCCGGTAGTCCATCCAGCTGATCCCGATCACCACCCCGACGAGCAGCAAGAGGAAGGCCACTCCCCAGTACCAGCCGGGCACGCCGGGACGCACCATGGCCATCTCCTCGGCGGTGGGCACGTGCCGGCCTTCCAGGTTGGCCACGGCGATCTCGATACGGCTGCGCAGGGCGGCGTTCTCGGCATCGAGTTTCTCCAGCCGTTCGGCCAGGCCGCGGGTTTCGGCGGAAGTGTCCGCCTCGCTCCGATCCGTGTCCTTGCCGGTCGCCGCCTTGGCCAGTTGCTGTTTCAGGTTCTCGATCTCCTGGTTGGCGGCGGCCAGCTCCTCGGCCAGCTTCGGATCCACCGCAGGGACCGCCTTGCCGGCCTTCTTCTTCAGATCGCGGATGGTGGTGCGGGCATTGGAGAGTTCGTCGCGCCGCACCTGCAGTTCCCGCTCGGTCTTCTTCAGCTTTTCGCGCAGGGCCTTGATCTCGGCCGCCAGCTTCTGCTGGCGGGCCTGGAGGGCGTCGACCACCGCGGTGGCCGGTTTCTGTGCCACCAGGTAGCCGCTGCTGATCCAGCCGGTCTTGCCGTCGGGGGTGCGAACCCGGGTGAAGCCCTCGCGGCTCTCGAGCGCCTCCACGGCCGTGCCGCTGGGAATCGAGGCGAGCAGGGCGCTGGTCTCGTCGGCCGCCTGGTGCAGGCCCACCAGCACCCGGTCGGTCACGTAGAGGGTTTCCGCCCGGGCGCTGGCGATGCCCGAAAGCAGGAGCAGAATCAGCAGCCATCCGTTGTTGCGTGTCATGGTTCCCTGGTTCCTCAAAGGTAATGGATTCAGGCCGCAATGCCGCTGTGGCGCAGCAACGCGTCGATGCGCGGCTCGCGGCCGCGGAAAGCGATGAACAGTTCCATGGGATCCCGGCTGCCGCCCTGTTCAAGAACAGTATGCAGGAAGCGCCGGCCCGTTTCCGGGTCGAAGATCCCCTTTTCCTCGAACAGCGAGAAGGCATCCGCCGAGAGCACTTCGGCCCACTTGTAGCTGTAATACCCGGCCGCATAGCCGCCGGCGAAGATGTGGCTGAAACCATGCTGGAAGCGGTTGAAGGGCGCCGGCTTCACCACTGCCACTTCGGCGCGCACCTCGTCGAGGATTTCCTGGATGCGGGCGCCGCGGGCGGGATCGTATTCATGGTGCAGGCGGAAGTCGAACAGGGAGAATTCGAGCTGGCGCACCATCATCATGCCCGCCTGGAAGTTGCGTGCGGCGCTCATGCGCCGGAACAGATCCTCGGGCAGGGGTTCGCCGGTCTGGTAATGCCCGGCGATGAGGGCCAGCGCCTCCCGCTCCCAGCACCAGTTCTCCATGAACTGGCTGGGCAGCTCCACCGCGTCCCAGGGCACGCCGTTGATCCCGGAGACGTCGATCCAGTCCACCCGGGTGAGCATGTGATGCAGGCCGTGGCCGAACTCGTGGAACAGGGTGATCACCTCGTCGTGGGTGAACAGGGCCGGCTGATCGCCCACCGGCGGCGTGAGATTGCAGGTGAGGAAGGCGACCGGGGTCTGCAGCGTGCCATCGGGGTGACGGAAGCGGCCACGGCAGTCGTCCATCCAGGCCCCGCCACGCTTGTTCTCGCGGGCATAGAGATCCAGGTAGAAGTGACCGCGCAGCTCGCCGTCCTCGTCGCGGATCTCGAAGAAGCGCACGTCGGGATGCCAGACCTCCACGCCTTCCACTTCCGCGATGCGCACGCCATACAGGCGCTCCACCACCTGGAACATCCCCGGAATCACCTTCGTTTCCGGGAAAAAGGGCTTGAGTTCTTCCTGGCTGATGGCGTAGGTGTGCTCGCGCAGTTTTTCCGAGTAGTAGGCGATGTCCCAGGGTTCGAGCCGCTCGATGCCGAAGCGCTCGCGGGCGAAGGCTTCGAGTTCGGCCAGTTCCTTCTGCGCCCGGGGGCGAGAGCGGGCCGCCAGATCGTGCAGAAAACCCAGCACCCGTTCGGGACTGTCGGCCATCTTGGTGGCCAGCGAGCGTTCGGCATAGCTGCGAAAACCGAGCAGGTTGGCCAGCTCGTGGCGCAGGGCCAGGATTTCCTCCATCACCGGCGAGTTGTCCCACTTTCCGGCGAACGGGCCCTGATCGGAGGCCCGGGTCACGTAGGCTTCGTGCATCTCCCGACGCAGCTCGCGGTCGTCGGCATAGCTGACCACCGCGTAGTAGGAGGGGAAGTCGAGGGTGAACAGCCAGCCCTCCAGCCCCTTCTGTTCGGCCGCCTGACGGGCCATGGCCCGGGCCGACTCGGGCAGCCCGGAGAGCCTGGCTTCGTCGGTCACGTGGCGGGAGAAGGCCTGGGTGGCATCGAGCACGTTCTCCTCGAAGCGGGTGGTGAGCTGCGACTGGCGCTGGCGAATCTCGCGGTAACGATCCTTCTTCTTTGCCGGGAGATCCACCCCGGAGAGGTGGAAGTCGCGCAGGGCGTCGTCGATGACCTTGCGGCGGGCGGGATCCAGGCGGGCGTATTCGCCGGTGTCGTGCAGGGACTTGTAGGCCGCATACAGCTCGGCGTTCTGGCCAAGTTCGGTGCTGTATTCGGAGAGCTTGGGCAGGCAGGCGTTGTAGGCCTTGCGCAGGGGCTCCGAGTTGACCACCGAGTTCATGTGGCTGACCGGCGCCCAGACCCGCGACAGGCGATCCTCCATCGCTTCCAGCGGCCACACCAGATTTTCCCAGGTGTAGGTGGCGTTCTCCGCCAGCAGTCGCTGCACGGTGGCGCGGTTCTCGGCCAGCAGCGCGTCGATGGCCGGCTCCACGTGTTCCGGGCGGATGTGGGCAAAGGGCGGCAGCCCCGTCATTTCCAGCAGGGGATTGGACATGATTCGGTGTTAAGGTAGACGTTGTTGCAAGCAGAGGTCGTTAATCTAACATGACTGCCCGGCCCCCGACAGAACCGGATTCTGCGCCGCCCTATGCGGATCTGACCCCGGATCGGCTGCTCGACGCCATCGAGTCGGCCGGCTGGCGCTGCAGCGGCTCGGTGCTGGCCCTCAACAGCTACGAAAACCGGGTCTACCAGGTGGGGCTGGAAGACGGTGGCTTCCTGGTGGCCAAGTTCTACCGCCCGGGGCGCTGGCCCGATGCGGCCATTCTCGAGGAGCACGCCTTCGCCGCCGAACTGGCCGCGGCGGAGATCCCGGTGGTGCCGCCGCTGGCCGACGCCCGGGGCGAGACCTTGCACCACTTTGCCGGCCACCGCTTCGCCCTTTTCCTCCGCCAGGGCGGGCGGCCGCCGGAACTGGGCGATCCGGAACACCTGCGCTGGCTGGGCCGGGTGCTCGGGCGGCTGCATGCGGTGGGCGCCACGCGAAGCTTCGAGCACCGTCCCGTCCTGGACATCACACGCTTCGGCCGGGAACCCCTGGCCTTCGTGCTGGAACAGGGGTTCGTTCCCCCCGAGCTGACCCACAACTACCGGCTGGCGGCGGAAATGCTGCTGGCGCGCGTCGAGCGGCGCTTCGAGATGGCCGGCCCGCTGCGCCGCCTGCGCCTGCACGGGGACTGCCATCCCGGCAATATCCTGTGGACCGACGCCGGCCCCCATTTCGTGGATCTGGACGACTGCCTGAGGGGGCCGGCGATCCAGGATCTGTGGATGCTGCTGTCGGGCGATGCGGCCGACATGGCTCGCCAGTTGCGCATCCTGCTGGAGGGCTATCGCCAGTTCATGGACTTCGATTCGGGCGAGCTGGTCCTGATCGAGGCCCTGCGCGGCCTGCGCCTTCTGCATTACAGCGGCTGGCTGGCCCGCCGCTGGCACGATCCGGCCTTTCCCAGGGCCTTCCCCTGGTTCGACACCCCGCGCTACTGGGAAGACCAGCTCCAGACCCTGCGCGAACAGATCGAGCGGCTGGAACAACCGCCCCTGTCACTCGACGAGACTGGCAGTGGCAGGACTTTTGCGGTCTAATGCCCGCCATCACGGCATCGCCCAAGCCTTTCCATTCATGCGTCCATGCAGCAACCGCGTTTCCGATTCCGCTGGCTGATTCTGACCGTCCTTTTCGCCGGTTTCGCATTCACCGTCCAGGCCAACGAACGCCGTGAACCCCGCGACTGGGGCATCGCCTTCGGCCTGCGTTCGGCGCAGATCCCCTTCGAGGCCGAGGGCAAGCGGGTCTATGATGCCATCCCCCTGTTCTATTACGACGACGACGGGATCCTGTTCCTCAAGGGCCTGGAAGGCGGCCTGCGCCTGTTGCGCCGGGATGGCTGGGACGTGTCGGCCCTCGGCCGCTATCGCTTCTTCGACATTCCGGCGCACTACCAGAACCGGATCCGCGGCAACGCCCTCGACGTGGGCGCGCGCCTGCGGGTGCGTCTCAATCCGTGGCTGCACCTCGATACGGAACTGTTCAACGATCAGGAAGGGCGCTACCACGCCACCCTCGGCACCGGTTACCGCTGGCAGAACCGCTGGCTGGATCTCTACCCCTGGATCCGCCTGCGCTACAAGGACGCCGCGTTCAACGACCACTATTACGGCCTCGACCAGACCGCCGCCGGGGCCGCCTTCGATCTGGAAGCCGGTGCCGAGGCGCGGATCCATCTTTTCAGCAATTTCTACCTGCTCGGCCGTCTCGACTTCACCGTCCTCGACGGCAAGACCGCCGGCTTCGCTACCATCGACAGCCCGGTGCAGCGCAACTACTACCTGGGCATCGCCTTCTTCAAGCAGCATCACCCGGATGTCCGCCGACGGGTGACCTCGACCCCCTATCTGCGCCTGGCCCATGGCTGGGCCACGCCATCGAGTCTCGGCGAGATCTTCACCTTCAGCGACAAGCCCGATCCCTACCACAACCGGATGACCTCCCTGTTCTATGGCTATCCGCTCACCGACGCGCTGTTCGGCACGCCCATCAGCGTCTATCTCACTGCCGGCGCGGTGTGGCATCATGCCTCGGCGGTGCAGGCCAACACGGGCGAATACGTCATGGGCATCAAGGGCTATTACACCTTCCGACACCCGATCCGCTGGCGGCTGGGCATCGCCGAGGGGCTGTCCTATGCCACCAGCATCACCTGGATCGAACAGCACGAGATGGACATCAACAACTACCGGGCCAGCAAGCTGCTGGACTACCTCGACTTCTCGGCCGATCTCAATCTCGGCGATCTGTTCCGCCAGCGCGACTGGCGGCACTGGTGGTTCGGCCTCGGCATCCATCACCGCTCCGGCATCTACGAAAGCACCTCGGCCTTCGGCCGCATCAAGGGCGGCAGCAACTACAAGACCCTCTATCTGCAGTATCACTGGTAGGACAAGCCATGCTCATCGACCCCGACGACTTCCCCCGCGTGGAACTGGACTTCATGAACCGCGTGCACGACGAGGAAGTGGCCATGCTCAACCGCCTGGCCGACCTGGTCACGCAACGCGAGACGGACCCGGCCGTGCAGGCCGACATCGACGCGCTGCTGAACGCCTTCCTCACCCACATGCGCCGGCACTTCGCCGACGAGGAAGCCATGATGCGCCGCATCGCCTTCCCGCCCTATCCGGTCCACAAGCAGGAACACGATCGCGTGCTCGATGCGCTGACCGCGCTCCACGAACAGACCGACCGCCGCGAGCTGGAACGCTTCCTGCTCGAGGAACTCCCGGGATGGCTCGACCAGCACGTGGCCACCATGGACATGATCACGGCCCGCTTTCTGGCCATGCAGGGGGTCAGCGAGCCCGGCGACAATGTTGAAACCTGAGTCCCACTTGCAGCCTGCGCCGGCTTGGCCTTTCGCGACAGCCTGCTAGAATTCATTGAACCCCCCTGAGCAGCGTTTGCAGGTCACGCCATGTCCGCCACGCCAGAGAGCCTCGCCATCCCCGAACTGCTGAGTCGGACCTATCCCGATCTGGCCGCCGACGACAGTCCCGAATGGCTGGCGCTGCTGCGCCAAGCGCGGGTGGCGGAAAATCCGGCCGGCACCAGCCTGGTGCGAGCCGGGGATCACTGCACCCGCTTCCTGCTGCTGCTCGAGGGCACCCTGCGCATCTACCAGCTCGCCGAGGACGGCCGCGAGGTCACCCTCTATCGCATCCACCCCGGCGACACCTGCCTGATGAGCCTCTCCAGCCTGCTCCACGGCCAGCCCTTCAAGGCCAACGCCGAATCGGAAACCCCCAGCCGCGCCCTGACCTTCAGCGCCGCCGACTTCCATCGCGCCATGGCCGTCTCCGAGGCCTTCCGCACCCGCGTGCTCACCTCCCTGGTGAACACCGTCTGCACCATGATGCACACCTTCTACGACACCGCCTTCCAGACCCTCGACATGCGCCTGGCCTGCCTGCTCGGCCGCCTCTTCGAGCGCGCCGGCAGCGACGTGATCCATATCACCCACCAGGAACTGGCCCGCGAGCTGGGCACCTCGCGCGAAGTGGTCAGCCGCCTGCTGAAGAAACTCGAACAGCAGAAATTCGTGCGCCTGGCCCGCGGGCGCATCGAAGTGGGCGAGAACCGGGGCCTGCCCGGCAGCGAAGGCTGAACCCGGCCCGCACCAGTATCAGTGCTTCCGAATACGCTGATTTTGTAACCATTACAAAACTGTAACCTTCGTCACAGACGAAGGTTGGTGCCTTTCGATTTACTGTCACTACTGACGGTCGTTCCCCCGGTTTCGGGAGGGTTGCACCACCGTCTGCAGGGACAGCCCGGCCTCCTTCGCCTCCCAAAAACAACAGGGACTTTCATCGGCGGCAACAACAATAATCCTGCCGCCGGCGTTCATCCATACCGACCACAAGGGAGAACCCAGCATGAAACGCAGAGACTTTCTGAGGATCGGCTCCGCCGGTCTCGCGGGTTCGCTGCTCGGCGCCACCGGCCTGCTGTCCTGGACGCCGCGCGCGAACGCCGCGACCCTCGAGCGCACCTTCCATGTCACGGAAGGCTTCATCACCCAGATCGACGGCACCGACGTCTACTTTCGCGGCTACAGCGCCAGCCCCACCGGTCTCGACGTGCCGGGCGAGGCGCTCATCGTCCAGGCCGGCGACACCCTGCGCCTGACCATCGTCAACACCCTGAACGTGGCCACCAGCTTCGTCATCGATGGCGTGGTGGACAGCGGGCCGATCGGCCCCGGCGAGACCCGCACCGTGACCTTCACCGTCGATCAGCCCGGTTCCTATCTCTATCACGACAACCTGAACGCCCCCCACAACCGCCTCCTCGGCCTACACGGTGGCCTGGCGGTGATGCCGGCCGGCAGCAGCAACGAGCTGTATCCGGGCAGCCCCACCTTCGTGCAGCAGTATTTCTGGCTCTTTCACGACATCGATCCGGCCTGGCACGATCGGTTGCGCCGCGGCCTGGCGCCCAACACCGCCTACACGCCCCGCTACTTCACCCTCAACGGCCTCTCCGGCCGGCCGCCAGGCGCCCCCGGCAGCGGCGATCCGAGCATCGACAGCATGCACGATCCCCGTTCGGCCCTGCACGGCTCGATCGGCGATCGGGCCCTGATCCGGATCATGAATGCCGGTCTGGCCGCCCAGTCCGTCCACTGCCACGGCAACCACATGGAATGGCTGACCGAGAACGGCGTGATCCGGCCCGACGTCTGGGAGAAGGATTGTCTCTACCTGGACGGCGACAAGGGCGCGCTGGACGTGATCTATCCCTTCGAGGTGCCGCCCGACTCCTGGCCTCCCGCCCGCACCGGCGAATATCCGATGCACCTGCATTCGGAAATGTCCCAGACCGCTGCCGGCGGCTATTACATGTTCGGCGCGATCACCGACATCTTCTTCGAATAAGGGAGGAACCAGCGAATGTTCGACATCGAAAAGCGCAATCGACGCATGATGGGCATGGGTGGCCGCGGTGGCGGCATGGGTGGCCGCGGTGGCGGCATGGGTGGCGGCTGCTACATCTATGATGAAAACCAGCGGGCCAACGATACCCTCGTCACGCCCGACGTGACCTTCCGCCGGGGCATCTACATGAACGGCTCCATGACCATGGACGACGGCAATACCGTGACCATCTGGGGCTTCACCGATGGCGGTGGCGGCATGTCCATGGGCGGGCCGTTCCCCTCGCCGGCCATGCGCGTGACGCAGGGGCAGATCGTCCACACCCAGCTCACGGTGCCCATGTGCTGCGCCCATACCATCCACCATCACGGCATCGAACCGGGCTGGGAATCCGATGGCGTGGGGCACATCTCCTGGGACGTGAGCGGCACCACCTATACCTACCAGTGGCGGCCCATGCATCCCGGCACCTACTTCTACCACTGCCACACCAACACCGTGCTGCATGCCGAGATGGGCATGTACGGCGCCCTGATCGTGGATCCGCCGGAAGGCCCCGGCACCCTCTATTCGGGCGGCCCCACCTACGACATGGAAGCCTTCTGGGTGGTGGACGAAATCGACTCCTTCTGGCACACCCTGAACTGGACCGCCGGCACCTGCGGCTCCGACGTGGGCCTGAACGATCTCAATCCCGACTATTTCATCATCACCGGGGTGGATGGCGCCCAGTCGGCCATGAACGCCCCGGGCATCGCCACCACCATGCAGGTGGGTCAGAAGCTCCTGGCCCGCTACATCTGCGCCGGCTACCATCCGCAGCGCATCCATTTCGGGGGGCTCACCGGCACCATCCACATCTCCGACGGCCGGGTGCTCCCGCGCCCGGTACAGGTCACCGAACTGCGCGCCCACTCGGGCGAGCGCTACGACGTGATCTTCGAACCGGACACGCCCGGCGAGTACATCATCACCTGCGAGATCCGGCACTGGGTCAGCGGCGAGGTGCTCGGCACCGCCCGCACCCGGATCACCGTCACCTGACCACAGGGGAGAAGCTGAGGGACTGGGGGATGCTTCGGCATCCCCCTTTTTTTTCGGGAAACGCACGCGTTTTCCGAAAAAAGGGACCGCGGGCGGGTTGCGAGGGACGAAGGGAGCGGGTTGCCGTATAATCGCGCAATCTGTCATTGCGCCTTAGCAGGCGGTTAGGGCGCCTCAGCCACGGGAATCCAGGAACATGGGCAAGCATTACGATCTTCTCGCCATCGGCGGCGGCAGCGGCGGGCTGTCGGCGGCGGAGCGGGCCGCGCTGTACGGCAAAAAGGCCGCTGTCATCGAGCAGGCCAGACTGGGCGGCACCTGCGTCAACGTCGGCTGCGTGCCCAAGAAGGTGATGTGGTTCGCCTCGGGGATCGCCGAAACCTTCCGCGATGCGCCCGGCTACGGTTTCGAGGTGGATCTCAAGGCCTTCGACTGGGGCCGCCTGGTCAGGGCCCGCGACGAGTACATCCGCAACATCAATACCTGGTACGTGGACTACCTGAGCGAGTCCAACATCGACGTGATCCACGGCACCGCCCGCTTCGTGGACAACCGCACCGTGGAAGTGGACGGCGAGACCTACACCGCCGATCACATCGTCATCGCCCCCGGCGGGGTGCCCGTCGTGCCGGATCTGCCCGGCAAGGAACACGTTCTCACCTCCGACGGCTTCTTCGCGCTCGAGGAACAGCCGCAGCGGGTGGCGGTGGTGGGCGCCGGCTACATCGCCGTGGAGCTGGCCGGGCTGCTCAACGGCCTGGGCTCGGAAGTCTCCCTGCTGCTGCGCAAGGATCACTTCCTGGCCAGCTTCGACGCCATGCTGCGCGACACCCTGATGGAAGAAATGGTCGAGGCCGGCGTCAACATCATGCCGCGGATCAGCGTGGAGCGGATCGACAGGCAGGGCGACGGCAAGCTGACCCTGCACTGCGCCGCCGGCGTCACCCTGGCCGACTACGACGCCGTGATCTACGCCATCGGCCGCCGCCCCAACATCGACGCCCTGAACCTGGAAGCCGCGGGCATCGAGGTGGACGAGAAGGGCTACATTCCCACCGACTTCTTCCAGAACACCAAGGTCGCCGGCATCTACGCCGTGGGCGACGTGACCGGCCGCGCCCAGCTCACGCCAGTGGCCATCGCCGCCGCCCGGCGCCTGGCCGATCGCCTGTTCAACAACCAGCCCGACCGGCGCCTGGACTACTACAACATCCCCACCGTGGTCTTCAGCCATCCGCCCATCGGCACCGTGGGCCTGACCGAAGCCGAGGCCCGGGAACAGTTCGGCGACACGGTCAAGATCTACCAGACCCGCTTCACCGCCATGTACCACGCCCTCTCGCCCCACAAGCAGGCCACGGCCATGAAGCTGGTCTGCGTGGGGCCCGAGGAGAAGGTGGTGGGCGTGCACATCATCGGCATGGGCGCCGACGAAATGCTCCAGGGTTTTGCCGTGGCAGTGAAGATGGGTGCCACCAAGAAACAGTTCGACGACACGGTGGCCATCCACCCCACCAGTTCGGAAGAGCTGGTGACGATGCGCTGATCGGCAGCGTGTTCACCCGCCCTGCCCGCCTGCTGCCGCTGCTTCTGCTGCTGGCCGGCTGTGCCGTGCCGCCCGGCCTCTACGTGGAGCGACCGGGCACCGTGTTCCGCCTCGAAAAACCGATCGTCATTCCCGCCAATACGGCCCACCTGACCTTTCAGAATGGAAGGGCGATCCGGGAAGCGGGACCGCTGCAGGGCGCCGACTTCTACTACCCTCACTGCTGGCTGGACATCGGCGAGGTGGCTCCGCGGCCCCGCACCGTCGCGCCGGGTGACTATCGGCTGATCCGCGTCCGGGACGACAGCGAGCTGTTCTCGGCTCCGGCCACGGTCCTGTTCCGGACCGATTTCACCCTCCGGAATGCCAGGGGACGGCGGCTGACCCTGGTCTGTGCCCAGCTCGACGACGCCTGGGAGTTCGACTACGTGACCCGGGCCCAGATGCAGCGGGCGCTGGGGGCCTTCATCACCATCCATCCGCCATCCGACAGCGAAACCGGCCGGGAAAACGGCGGCTGAGCAAGCGCTGGCCGGCAACCGGACAGCCGGGCGAAACCGCCCGGCCACATCCGCCGCTGCTCAGTAGGCGCTGCCGAAGGAGAGATCGAGCGTATAGGGCGGCAGCGGGATCCCCGCGATCTTGCAGCCCTGATAGACCGGCCCCTTGGGGAACAGGGAGTACAGATAGCGCTTGCCTCCCTGGTGCTTGTAGTGGCTGGTGAGGATCTTCAGCACCTTGCGGGCACTGCAGGAGCCGCCCTCGCGTCGGCAACTGTCGCGCAGGAAGTAGATCACTTCCCAGTGCGCCGGGGTCAGCTCGATGCCTTCCTCCCTCGCCAGCTCGATGGCCTGGCTCTCCGACCAGCCCTCGAAGCTCGGCGGAACGACGGTGGTGGTTTCCGTTTGAACGGGTGATGTGGTACTGGCTGTCATCTCCAGAGTCCTCCTGTTTGTCTTCGACACCGGCGGCGACCGCCGCCGTCTGGTCGTGGCCCGTTGCGCCGGGCTCTGTATTGACTATAGTCCAGATCGGCGAAAATACCAGAGTATTTTGGTAAGACTTTTTTCGTACGCCGGCCACGGGCTATACTTTCCACTTCCTTCCCCCGGCACCCACGGTCCCATGCCCATCCGGCCCTTCGAAGACAAGCAGCCCGTGATCCATCCCGGCGCCTGGCTGGACGCCACCGCGCTGGTCATCGGCGATGTGCACATCGGGGCCGAGAGTTCCCTCTGGCCCTACGTGGTGGCGCGCGGCGACGTGAACCGGATCCGGATCGGCGAGCAGACCAACCTCCAGGATCATTGCGTGCTGCACGTGAGCCACGACGGGCCGCTCCATCCCGGCGGCGCCGATCTGCAAATCGGCAACCGCGTCACCGTCGGCCACGGCGCCGTGCTGCACGGCTGCCGGATCGGCAATCACTGTCTCATCGGCATGCGCGTCACGATCCTCGACGGCGCGGTGATCGAGCCGCTGACCCTCATCGGCGCCGGCGCCCTGGTGCCGCCCGGCAAGGTGCTGGAAAGCGGCTATCTGTGGCTGGGCAGCCCGGTGCGCCGCGCCCGCGCCCTCGCCCAGGACGAGATCGACAACATCGAATACGCGGCGCAGCACTACGTGCGCCTGATGCACCGCCACCGGCAAACCGCCTGACCGCCTCATGTCCCTGCTCGACGCCGGTTTCTTCGATCGGGATGCCTGTGCCGTGGCCAGGGATCTGCTGGGCAAGGTCCTGCGTCGGCGCTGGCAGGGCGTGTGGCTGGCCTGCCGGATCATCGAGACCGAGGCCTATTACCGGCGCGAGAAGGGCAGCCATTCCTCACTGGGGTATACGGAGAAGCGCAAGGCCATGTTCATGCCGCCGGGCACCATCTACATGTACTACGCGCGCGGCGGCGACTCGCTCAACGTAAGCGTGCGCGGCGCGGGCAACGCGGTGCTGATCAAGGCCGGTGTACCCTGGTTCGACGCGCGTTCCCCGCGGGAGACGGCGCGCCTCATGCAGCGCCTCAACCCGGTGCGCGGCAGCGGTCGCAAGCGGCCGGTGGAGAAGCTGTGCAGCGGCCAGACCCTGCTGTGCCGCAGCTTGGCCCTGAAGGTGCGCGACTGGGATCAGCGGCCTTTCGATCCCGAACGCTTCTTCATCGAAGACGTGGGCCACCGGGTGCACGAGATCATCCAGGCCCCGCGGCTCGGCATCCCCCCCGAGCGCGACGCCCACCTGCCCTACCGCTTCGTGGACGCGGACGAAGCCCGCTACGCCACCCGGAATCCCCTCACCCGGCGCGATGCCAGAGAAGGCCGGGACTACAGAATCATCCGCGGCCGGTGAGAGGACGGATCGGCGCAGCGCAGGCCGCGATGCACGGAGGGGAAAAGCCCCGAACCGCTCAGGCGTCGGCAGCCAGTTCTTCCCGAAGCCGTTGGATCACGGGGCGAGTTCGGGGGCGCACGCCGCGCCAGACGAGAAAGGACTCGGCCGCCTGTTCCACCAGCATGCCGAGGCCGTCGGCCACGGTGGTGGCGCCCTGCCATTTCGCCCACTGCATGAAGGCCGTGGGTCTGGCGCCGTACATCATGTCGTAGGCGGCGCCGCCCTCGGCGAGGAGGCCGTCGGGCAGGGGCGGCAGATCCCCCTGCAGGCTGGCGGCGGTGGCGTTGATCAGCAGATCGAACCGCAGTTCGCCCAGGGCCTCGTAACCGCAACCCTGCACGGTGCCGAGATCGGCGAAGGCCTCGGCCAGCGCCACCGCCCGTTGTGCGGTGCGGTTGGCGATCACCACGAGCGCCGGCTGCTGCTCCAGGAGGGGCGCGAGCACGCCCCGGGCCGCGCCGCCGGCGCCCATCAGCAGGATGCGCCGGTCGCGCAGGGACAGGCCCAGGTTGTCGGTGAGATCCCGCACCAGACCCACGCCGTCGGTGTTGTCGCCGAACAGCTCAGCGGGTTCGATGCGGATGGTGTTGACCGCCCCGGCCCGTTCGGCCCGGGGGCTGCGCCGGTCCACCAGCTGCCAGGCGTCCTGCTTGAAGGGCACGGTGATGTTGAGCCCCCTGCCACCCTCGGCCACGAAATCGGCCACCGCCGCCGGCAGCTTCCCCGGCTCCACGAGGATCGCCCGGTAGCAGACCGGCTCGCCGGTCTGCTCGGCGAACAGGCGATGGATGCGCGGCGACTTGCTGTGGGCGATGGGGTTGCCCATCACGGCATAGTGGTCACAGGCGTCGGGATCGTGAGGGTGGTCGGTCATGGATGGGGCAGGGATCGATAAGGAAAGGAGGGGGATTATAGCCAAAAGGGGGTTGGCGAAGGCGATGAGCGTCGCGGCGCCCCCGCCGCGACCATCACTCCGCCGTAAGCCACCGCGCCACCCGCGCGGCGAAATAGGTGAGAATGCCGTCGGCGCCGGCGCGCTTGAAGGCCAGCAGGGATTCGAGGATCACCGCCTTCTCGTCGAGCCAGCCGTTTTGCGCCGCGGCCATGAGCATGGCGTATTCGCCACTCACCTGGTAGGCGTAGGTGGGCACGCCGAACTCGTCCTTCACCCGGCGCACGATGTCGAGGTAGGGCAGGCCGGGCTTGACCATCACCATGTCGGCCCCTTCCTCCAGATCCAGGGCCACTTCCCACAGGGCCTCGTCGCTGTTGGCCGGATCCATCTGGTAAGTATATTTGTTGCCGCCGCCGAGGTTGGCGGCCGAGCCCACCGCATCGCGGAAGGGGCCGTAGAAGCTGGAGGCGTACTTGGCCGAATAGGCGAGGATCCGGGTGTGGATGTGGCCGGCCTCCTCCAGCGCGGCGCGGATGGCGCCGATTCGCCCGTCCATCATGTCCGAGGGTGCCACCACGTCGGCCCCGGCATCGGCGTGGGACAGCGCCTGGCGCACCAGCACTTCCACGGTCTCGTCGTTGAGCACGTAGCCGCTGGCATCGATCAGGCCGTCCTGGCCATGGGTGGTGAAGGGATCCAGGGCCACGTCGGTGATCACGCCGAGCTGCGGATACTCGGCCTTGAGGGCGCGCACCGCCCGCTGGGCCAGGCCTTCCGGATTCCAGGCCTCGCGGGCGTCTTCGGTCTTCTTCTCCGCCGGCGTGACCGGAAACAGGGCGATGGCCGGCACCCCCAGCATCACCAGATCGCCGGCCAGCTCCAGCAGCAGATCGATGCTCAGACGCTCCACGCCGGGCATCGAGGCCACCGCTTCGCGCCGCCCCTCCCCCTCGAGGACGAACACCGGCTGGATGAGATCGTCCACCGACAGGCGCGACTCGCGCATCAGGCGGCGGGAAAAGTCGTCGCGGCGCATGCGCCGCTTGCGAATGGCGGGGAACCGGCCCCGCCCGGTATCGATGCTGGTCACGCGAAGACTCCTGTACAGGCTCGCCCGAAACGGAACGCAGGCTCAAAATACCCGCTCTCGCCCGTGCTTGGCAATCGGTGCCGCCAATTCATCCGGCACCGCACCCGGTGCTTGCCTTTGGGCGGGGATGAGTCTTTAATTGGTTAAACCGTGGATGACGGTCAGTCTTTGCCCCACGTCCGGACCAATGAGGAGTTTTCCCGAATGACCTTCCTGCGCGCCCGCCGCCTGCTGCCGATCCTCCTGCTCCTGCTCGCCGGGCTGCCGGCAGTTCGCGCCGATACGCCAGCCCCCGATCGGCTGCTCCGGGAGACCATGCAGACCATGGTCTCGGAACTCAATGCCCGGCGCGAGGCCATCACCCGTGATCCGGTCATCGTGCAGCAGCTCGCCGAGCGGCTCCTGCTGCCGCACGTGGACTTCATCGCCGCCTCGCGTCAGGTGCTCGGCAAGCACTGGCGACGGGCCAGCCGCGCGCAGAAACTGGCCTTCGTGCGCGAGTTTCGCACCCTGCTCCTGCGCTTCTATTCCTCGGCCCTGGCCAAGTATCTGCAGGAGCACGATCTCGACCCGGCCATGTTCGTGTTCGCCCCCCTGCGGGCCGCGCCCGATGCCCGCCAGGTGACGGTGCACATGGATCTGCATCCGCCGGGCAACGGCAAGCCGGTTAACGTGAACTTCCTCATGCACCGTTCCCGCAAGGGCTGGCGGGTCTACGACCTGGCCATCGACGGGGTCAGCCTCATCGCCACCTACCGCAGCAGCTTCGCCGGCCAGATCCGCCAGAGCGGGCTGGATGCCCTGATCGCCCGCCTCGCCGAGAAGAACGCCCGCCTCGGCGCGAGCGAAGCCGACCCCGCGCCGGCATCGGCCCAGGCCGGCTGAGCCTCCCCCATGGAGGCACACACCACGCCCACGGACGGTTCATGAAGCGCGACAGCCGCCGCTTTCTCGCCTTGGGGCTGGCTGGCGTTTTCCTGTTCGGGCTGTTCCTGTACGCCCAGGCCATCCCGCAGCGCATCGAGCGGGGGCTCAGGGCCCAGGGGGCGATCCGCCAGCTGGATGCCATGCGTGCCCCCCTGGTGGAGCTGCAGCGGCTCCGCCTGCAGTCCCCGCAAGCCGCGCCGCCCAGTGTCAGCCTCAAGGCCGCCACCCGCGCCTTCCTCGACAGCACCGCCTACGAACCGGATCTGGCCGCCATCACCCGCGAATTCGCCCTGCAGGCGCGACAGTGGCTCGCGCTGCCCGCCGACGCTGATCCGACCGTCCAGATGCAGTCGTTTCTCGATCTGCTCGACGCCCTGGCCCGCGCCGAGCCGCCCATCCATGCCGCCATCGCTGCCGGCCAGCAGGCCGAAACCCTGTTGTGGCTGGCCAGCGGCCTGCTGATCACCCTTCTGCTGGGCCTGTTCCTGATCCACCAGCGGCGCCAGCGGCGCCGCGCCGAGCGGGCCGAGCAGCGCAGCCGCGCGGTCATCGACCAGTCGCCCTTCGCCATCCAGATCTTCGCCCCCGATGGCACCCCCCTGCACATGAACCGCACCGCCGAGCGGCTGTGGCAGATCCGCCTCGAAGACATGCAGGGCTACAGTCCGCTGACCGATCCCCAGCTCGAAACCCTGGGCATCGCCCCCTACCTGCGCCGTGCCTTCGCCGGCGAAGTGGTCACCACCCCGGTGATCCGCTACGACACCCGGGACACGCCGCTGGCGGCCGCAGCGCCCCGCAAGGTGGTGGAACTTCGCTCGCACATCTATCCGGTCCTTGATGCCGAGGGCGAGGTCGCCGAGATCATCGTCATGCACGAGGACGTCAGCGAGCTGCAGGAAATCTCCCGCCGCCTCACCGAGGCCCAGCGGGTGGCCCGGCTCGGTTGCTGGGAACTGGATTTGCGCAACGATCACCTCTACTGGTCCGACGAGATCTTCCGCATCTTCGAAATCGATCCGGCCCGCTTCGGCGCTTCCTACGAGGCCTTCCTGGAAACCGTCCATCCCGAAGACCGGGACGCCGTGAACGAGGCCTACATCGGCTCCGTGGACGCCCGCACCGAATACGACATCCAGCATCGCCTGCTGATGCCCGACGGCCGCATCAAGTGGGTGCGCGAACGGGGGCATACCGAATACGCCGCCGATGGCACGCCCGTCCGTTCGCTCGGCACGGTGCTCGACATCACCGATTACAAGACCCTGGAGGCGGAACTGGTCCGCCACCGGGATCACCTGGAAGAACTGGTGGCGCAGCGCACCGGGGAACTGGAGATCATCAATGCCGAACTGGAATCCTTCAGCTATTCGGTCTCCCACGATCTGCGCGCCCCGCTGCGGGCCATCACCGGCTTCAGCCAGGCACTGGTGGAAGACTGCACCGAACGGCTCGATGCCACCGGCCGCCAGTACCTGGAGCGCATCGAGGCCAACGTCCAGCGCATGACCCAGCTCATCGACGATCTGCTGACCCTCTCGCGCACCAGCCAGGCGCCCCTGTCGCTCGAAGACGTGGCCCTCGGCCCGCTCGCCGACGAGGTGGCCGAACAGATCCGCCAGCGCTATCCCGATCACCCTGTCGATTTCATCAACCAGGTGACCGACACGGTTCGTGGCGACCCCAAACTGCTGCGCATCCTGCTGGAAAACCTGCTGGACAACGCCTGGAAATACACCGGCACCCGTGATGCGCCGCGGGTGATCTTCAGCCGCGAGGGCGCAGAGAACGGCCTGCTGCGCTTCAGCCTCTGCGACAACGGCGTCGGCTTCGACATGGCCTATGCCGACAAGCTGTTCGGCGCCTTCCAGCGCCTGCACGGCAGCGAATTTCCGGGCACCGGCATCGGCCTGGCCACGGTCCAGCGCATCGTCCACCGCCACCGCGGGCGGATCCGGGGCGAAGGCCGACCGGACGACGGGGCCTGTTTTGATTTCACCCTGCCCCCGGCATCCGACAACTGATCCCGAGGCCGTTTCCCAACACGTCGTACCCTGATGTCCCGCTCCGAAACATTCAATTCCCCATCCGGAATCCGCAAACCGAGCCGCACCGAGCAGCGCGGCCTGGTGGCGGCACTGGCCATTCTGCTGCCGCTCATCGGGCTGGGTCTGCCCCTGCTGATGCCAACCGATCGGCATTGGGTGCTTCTGCCCCTGCACGCCGTGATCGAGGGGGCAGGCGCCATGACCGCCATCGGCCTGACCGCCCTGCTGCTCCTCTCCTGGCGGCATCTCGACCGCCGCTTTCAGCATGCCTGGGTCGCGGCGGCCTTCCTGGGCATGGGCATCCTCGACGGCCTGCACGCCCTGCTGCCGCCGGGCAACGGCTTCGTCTGGCTGCATTCGGCGGCCACCTGCTTGGGCGGCCTGCTGTTCGCCGGCCAGTGGTTCGATGTGCGCTGGACGCCGGCCCGCCTCCGCCGCTTCCTGCCTGCCACCATCGTGCTGGCCCTGGCGCTGGGCCTGCCGACCCTGTTCCTGCCCCACTGGCCCCTGGCCATGCTCGAGGAAGATGGCCGCTTCACCACCGCCGCCCGGATCATCAATCTTCTCGGCGGCAGCGGCTTCCTGATCGGTGCGGCCTGGTTCCTGCTCGCCTACCTGCGGCGCGGTCAGAGCGAGACCATCGTGTTCGCCATCATCGGGATCCTGTTCGGCGTGGCCGGGCTGGCCTTCGACCTCTCGCGCCTGTGGGATGCCCCCTGGTGGTGGTGGCACCTGCTGCGGCTTGCCGCCTATGGCGCCGCCCTGTTCCATCTGGCCAATCGCCTGCGAGAACTGTTCCACGAGCGCCAGACCGTGGAACGGGCCTACCGGGCGGTGGTGGAATCGGCCCAGGAAGCGATCATCGTGATCGACGAGTACGGGCACATCGAACGCTTCAACCCCGCCGCCGAGAGCCTGTTCGGCTGGACGGCGGGCGAGGCCGTCGGCCGCAACGTGCGGATCCTGATGCCCGAGCCCCATCACAGCCGTCACGACGACTACCTGCGCAACTACCGCGCCGGCCACGGCGCCGGGATGATGGGCCAGCCGAAGGACTTGTGGGGAGTACGCCGTGACGGCAGCCTGATTCCGGTCCGCCTGCAGCTGAGCGAGACCCGCATCGAGGGCCGGCGCAAGTTCATCGGCTTCCTGCAGGATCTGCGCGAATGGCACCAGGCCCGGGAAGAGCGGGACGCCACCGCCTGCCAGCTCGAATTCACCACCCGCGACTTCCAGGAGCTGACCTATTCCCTGTCCCACGACATCCGCACGCCCCTGCGCGCCATCGACGGCTTCAGCGCCCTGCTCGAGGAGGACTTCGGCAACCGTCTCGACGAAACCGGCCACGACTATCTGCGCCGGATCCGTGCCGCCTCCCAGCGCATGGGCGAGATGCTCGACGACGCCCGGCGCCTGTACTACTACCGCCAGCACGACATGGATCCCACCCAGGTCAACCTGAGCGAGATCGCCGAGCACATCCTGCAGTCCCTGCGCGAGCAGTTCCCCGGGCGCCACGTGATGTGCCGCGTGCAGCCGGCCCTGTTCGTGTTCGGGGATCGGCGCATGTTGCACGAACTGCTCTACGAGCTGCTCGACAACGCCTTCAAGTTCACCGCGCCCCGGGAAGAAGGCCGCATCGAGTTCGGTGCCCGGCAGGCGAACGACGGACTGGCCTACTTCGTGCGCGACAATGGCATCGGTTTCGAGCGCCGCTACGCCGACAAGCTGTTCCGCACCTTCGAGCGCCTGCATGGCCACGAGTTCGAGGGCACCGGCATGGGCCTGGCCCGCGCCCAGCGCATCGTGGAACTGCACAACGGCCGAATCAACGCCGACGCGGAACCCGACGGCGGCACCACCCTCTGGTTCACCCTGCATCTGGAATGAGCCCATGGGTCACGACAAGGCCATCCGCAACCCCTCTCTCCCGTCGACGGAAACCAAATCATGAACCTGACGATCCGCCTCCTGCGCCTGTTCGCCGCCGGCCTCGCACCCCTGACCCTGGCCGGGGCCGTGGCCGCCTACGGATTCCCGTCGCTGTTCCTGCCCTTCGGCCAGATCTTCAAGGGCCTGTTCGCCGTGACCATGTTCGCCCTGGGGGTGGTGCTGGAGCCGACCGAGCTGCGCGAGACCCTGCGTCATCCGGGGCGCATCGGCCTGGGCGTGCTCACCCAGTACACGGTGATGCCGGCGCTGGCCTTCGCCGTGGCCACGACCGCCGGCCTGCCGCCGCCGGTGGCCCTGGGCTTCATCATCGTCGGCGCGGCGCCGGGGGCCATGGCCAGCAACGTGATCGTCTACCTGGCCGGCGGGGCAGTGGCCTTCTCCATCGCCATGACCACCGTGGCCACCTTTCTCTCGCCGCTGCTGACCCCGGCCCTGGTGGAATGGCTGGGCGGGCGGTTGCTGCCCATCCCCTTCTGGGGCATGCTCAAGACCATCCTGTTCATCGTGGTCCTGCCGCTGGGCGCCGGCATGCTCCTGCATCGCCGCCTGGGCCGCCTGAAGGCGCTGGCCGGCGAGATCGCCCCGGCCCTGGCGGCCCTGGCCATCATCCTCATCTGCAGCTACGCGGTGGCCGCCAACCACGCCCGTCTCCGAACCGTGGGCCTCGACGTCTTCGCCCTGGTGGTGCTGCTCAACGCGCTGGGCTACGCCGCCGGCGGGTTCCTGGCCCGGCTCTACCGCTTCGACTTCCGCCACCGCCTGGCGCTGGCCATCGAGATCGGCATGCAGAACGCCGGCCTCGGCGTGGTGCTGGCCCTGGAACACTTCCGCGACACCCCAGAGACCGCCCTGCCGGGCGCCCTGTTCGCGGTCTGGTGCATCGTCACCGCAGCCGGCGCCAGCGCCGTGCTGCGCCGGCGGGAACGGCTGGCGACCCTCTGAACAAGGGAAAAAACGGGAAATCCGTTCCAGAACCGGCAAAAAGGCGACCGGGGACTAAACCTTTCCGCATAAATCGGCTATATTCGCCTTCCCCTACGGATTACGAGGTTTTTCCCGATGCTGAAGCACAGTTATCACGCCCGTCTGTCGCTCTGGCACGTGGTTCTGGCCGTGATCCTGCTGGCCGTCACCCTGCCACTGTTCGCCTGATCAGGCACGCCCGCCCGGCAACAGGGCCGGCCGCCGGGCCTGCCACTGTTGCAGGAACCTGCGCATCGCCTTCGCCGGGAGCGGTCGGGCGAAATGATAGCCCTGGAAGCGGGCACAACCGTCCGCGGCCAGCAGCCGCGCCTGCTCGGCGCTCTCCACCCCCTCGGCCAGCACCGGGATGCCGAGACTGACCCCGAGGCCGATGATGCTGCGGATCAGCTGCCGGTCCCGCGCGTCGCTGAGGATGTCCTTGACGAAACCCTTGTCGATCTTGAGTTCACTGATGGGCAACTTGCTCAGCAGGCTCAGGGAGGAATAGCCGGTGCCGAAGTCATCCAGCGAAATCCCCAGCCCCTCGTCGCGCAGCCCCTCCAGCAGGCCGCGGGCGTGTTCCATGTCCTCGATGAACAGGCTCTCGGTGATCTCCACCACCAGCTCCCGATTGTCCAGACGGTGGGTCTGGTGCTGCGCCAGCAGGTGCATCACGAAGCCCGGATCGAACAACTGGCTCACCGAGGCGTTGATGGCCAGGCGAAACACCGGTGCCGACGAGCCCTTGGTCAGGAAGGTTTCGCTTTCGCTCAGCGCCTGCGCCACCACGTACCGCCCCAGATCGGGCATCATGCCCATGCTCTCGGCCACCGGCAGAAACTCCTCGGGGGGAACCTCACCGATGGCCGCACTGTGCCAGCGCAACAGGGCCTCGGCGCCGATCACCTGACCTGAAGCGGTCTCGATCTGGGGCTGGTAGACCAGCGAGAACTCCGCCTGCTCCAGGGCATGGGCCAGGGCCCGCTCGATGCGCCCCGCCCGTTTCCGCCGTTGTTCGAGCTGTTCCGTGTAGACGTGGATGCCGTCACGCAGTCGCTTGGCCTCGTACATGGCCATGTCGGCTTTGCGCAACAGTTCCTCGAAATCGCGCCCGTCCTCCGGGGACTGGGCCACCCCGATACTGGCGCGAATGCTGAAATGCAGGCCCGCTTCCTGGATGGGTTGCTTGAGTTCGGCCAGGAAGCGCTGGCAGTGGTGACGCATGGCCTCGTCGAAACGCCCCCGACAGAGCACGATGAACTCGTCACCCCCGTGGCGGATCAGCAACTCCGCGGCAAACACCGCCCCCAGCCGCTGCGCCACCACCCGCAGGATGGCGTCACCCACCGTGTGGCCGTGCAGGTCGTTGATGGCCTTGAAGTTGTCGAGATCCACGTACAGCAGGCAGAACCGTTCCCGGCCGTCACGCCGCCAGGCATGAAACCCCTCGGTGAGGTAGCGCCGGTTGGGCAGGCCGGTGAGCTGATCGTGACAGGCCAGGTGCGCCAGTTGCCGCTCGGCGGCCGCCTCCTGGCGGGCCTGGTAGCGCACCATCAGGAACAGCACCCCATCGAGCAGCAGGATCAGGAATCCGGTCCAGGCGGCCGAGCGGGCGAAGCGCCCCAGCAGCTCGGACAGAGGCAGCCCGGTGACGATGTAGTTGCGGTAGAGCGGCTCGTAGCTGAGCATGGCCAGAATCCACTGACCATGAAAATCCGGGGCATAGAGGGCGAAATGGCGTGCCGGTCGCAGAGTGTCCTCCGCAATGCCCTGTTTGCGCGCCGCCGCCCGGTAATACCGTACCAGCTTCTCGGCCACCGGCCGGCCATAGTAGCGCTCCCGATCCCCGGGCTCGATATAGGAACCGTACTGACGATAGAAATCCTCGCGCACCACCACGAAACGCACCTGGCTCGGAAGCATGGCCTGGGACCAGATACTGTAGGAGGTATCCAGCTTGATGCCGGTGGTCATCACCGCCTGCAGGCGGCCCCGGGCATCGCGCAGCGGATAGCGCAGGGGAATCACCCACTGACGCAGGGCCGGCATGTAATAGGTGCGACCGATGACCATGCGCCTGGCCTCGAGGGTGCGGCGGAAGGAGTCGGCCGTGTGGGGATTCTGCAACAGGTTGGGCAGGCGCTGGCGATCGATGTTGAAGGAGGTCAGCACCAGGTTGCCGGCCGGATCCGCCAGGCCGAATCCCGCCAGCTCGGGATTGTGGCGCAGCAGCCGGTCCACCCGCGCCCGGGCCGACGGCGATCCCTGCAGGCCACCGAGCTCCAGCAGCCGCTCGCCGAGCAGGGCCAGCAGGGCCTCGTACTTGCGCATCACGCCCTGCTGGGAACTGGCCACCAGATCGTTGGCATAGCCCAGCTCGGTGCGCGCGGCCCCGCTCACCAGTCGCCACTGCAGGAACAGGACGGCCACCCCCAGCAACAGCGAAGCCAGCACCGTATACCGGTAGATGCGCCACAGGCGCTGGGGAGAAAGGCGCCCGGCGGGGGCTCGGCGGGATCGCGGCATCAGGCTGGCAGAGGGATCATGACCTTTCAAGCCTAGCAAGCCCTGGACCGATTACAAGCCGCCTCGAGACAGCGGGAACGGGGCGCAGGGCTGCCGTTTTCGCAAATCCGCCTCAAGTCCCCACCCGGCTTGCCGATACCTTTCTACTGGAACTCCCGACAATCCGCCAACAGATCCGAACCGGCACAGCGAACCGGATGCCCGCCCGTGCCGCACGGCCCGAACCCGTTCATGCACAAGATCCTCTACATCGAAAGCTCCTCCCGGCACCGCAACGCCCTGACCCGGATGCTCTCCAACGACGATTTCGTGGTGCTGGCCATCGAGAAGCTGGAGGACGGCCGGCGGCTGCTGCAGTCGGTGGCCGACGATCTGCAGTACGACGCGGTGATCCTGAGCTGGCCGGCGGATCTGGGCTCGGCGCCCCGGGGGCTGCTGGATCTGCTCAAGTCACCGGATCTGGCCGGCCTGCCGGTGCTGGTGATGGCCCGCGAGGCCGATGCCGACAAGCTGGCCTGGGTCACCGGCCGCAGCCGCACCGCCTTCCTGCTGTGGAAGGACTGGCGCGAGACGGGCGAGACCCTGCGCCGCCTGCTGGCCACCCCGGCACCGCCGCCGGTACTGGCCGAACAGCTCGCCGACGATCCGGTGCGGGTGCTGCTGGTGGACGACTCGCCCACCTCCCGGGCCAAGTTTCGCAAGCTGCTCACTGGGGCCGGTTTCGCGGTGGAGATCGCGGGCGACGGACCGGCAGCCCTGGCCGCCCTCGAACTCGGCGCCTTCGACATCGTGCTCATCGACTATTTCATGCCGAACATGAACGGCGACGAGCTGCTGCAGCAGATCCGCAGCCGACCGAAGACAGCCCACCTGCACTGCGTGATCCTCACCGCCGCCTACCTGGATACGGTGATCACCGGCGCCCTGGAATCCGGCGCGGTGGAATGCCTGCTGAAGAACGAGTCGGATGCCCTGATCCTGGCCCGCCTGGGCGTGATCAGCCGCCTGGTACGCAGTGACCGCCAGCAGCATCAGGAACGCCAGCGACTGGCCGGCATCCTCGCCTCGGTGGGCGACGGCGTATACGGCGTGGACCGGGAGCTGCACATCACCTTCGCCAACCCCGCCACCCTGCGGATCCTCGGCCACGAACGGCTCGAGGATCTCACCGGCCGCTGCCCCGTGGAGGTCTTCCACCGTGGCCTGGCCTTCGATGCCGACACCGGCAAGGTCATGCAGCTTCTGCGCCGCGCGGTGGAGGCGGGCGAGGCGGCCGAGCACGTGGAGGCCCGCTACGTGCGAAGCGACGACACCCGCCTGGCGGTGGAGCTGACCATCCTGCCGCTGGAGATCGATGGCGCCCGCGAAGGCGCGGTGGTGGCCTTCCGCGACATCTCCGACCGCAAGCTGCTGGAGGAAGAGCTCAAGTGGCAGGCCAGCCATGATCAGCTCACCCGCCTGCTCAATCGCAAGTTCTTCGAAGACGCCCTGGACAGGGAAGTGCGGCGCCTGCGCCGCAGCGACGAGACCAGCGCCCTGCTGTACATCGATCTCGACCGCTTCAAATACATCAACGACACCATCGGTCACACCGCCGGCGACCGCCTCCTGATCGAGATCAGCGAACAGCTCAAGCAGCGCCTGCGCCGCTCGGACCTGCTGGCCCGAATCGGTGGCGACGAGTTCGCGGTGCTGTTGCACGACATCGATCCGGGCAAGGTCGTGGGACTGGCCGAGGCCTTCCGCCATGTGCTCGAGAACTACACCTTCACCCACGAGGGCCGGCAGTACGCGGTCAATGGCAGCATCGGGGTGGCCCTGATCGACCGCCATTGCCGCTCCGCCGGCAACGTGCTGGCCAACGCCGATCTGGCCTGCCACATGGCCAAGGGCAAGGGCCGCAACCAGACCCATCTCTACGACCAGCACACCGAGGACAAGCTGGCCATGGATCTGGACCTGGGCTGGTCCATCCGCCTCAACACCGCCCTGGAGAAAAACGAGTTCGTGCTCGCCTACCAGCCCATCGTGGCCATGAACGAGATCGATCTGGACCACCTGCCGGACCAACCCGGCGAGCTGTGGAACGATCTGCTTACCGCCGGCGTGCAGGACGTGTTCTACGAAGTGCTGGTGCGCCTGCGTGGCCAGGACGGCAAGCTGATCCCGCCCGGGGCCTTCATGCCCACCGCCGAGCGTTTCAATCTCATGCAGCGGGTCGACGCGTGGGTGATCAACGCGGCGCTGGAGACCCTGGCCAGCAACCACCGCTCGGGCAACATGGTCAAGCTCTCCCTCAACCTCTCGGGGCAGAGCATCGACAACGACGAGGTGCTGCACACCCTCAAGGCCGGCATCGATCTCCACGGCCTCACCCCCGCGGACATCCTGCTCGAGATCACCGAGAGCTGCGCCATCCACAAGGTGGAAGCGGCCCAGCAGTTCATCCGCGCCATGAAGGAACTGGGCTGCTTCTTCGCCCTCGACGACTTCGGTTCCGGCTACAGCTCCTTCGGCCAGCTCAAGCACCTGCCGGTGGACATCATCAAGATCGACGGCCAGTTCATCCGCCACATCGGCCACGATCCCATGGATCGGGCCATCGTCGAGTCGATGGTCAACATCGCCCACTCCCTGGGCAAGAAGATCGTCGCCGAATTCGTGGAGGATGCCGAAAGCCTGCGCCAACTGGCCGCCTGCGGCGTGGACTACGTGCAGGGCTACTACCTCACCCCCGCCCTCGACCGCCTGCCCTCGCTGGACATCTGCAACTCCTCCCTGGTGGGCTGAGGGCGGCAGACCGGCAACGCCTCCTTTTGCAGCAAGACAAGGGTGCAGAATTAAACCCATACTAAATTAATTCATTCTAAAGTATGAATACTTGATGACATTTCCGTCATCTGCGTCTAGACTCCTGCTCAACATTTTTCACAAACGATCCAGAAAACGTTGTCTGCAAGGATGCGCCCCCCATCCTATGCGCTACCTCATCATCGAGCCCGACAATCGCCGTCGCCGGGAACTCCTGGCCTTGTTCGCCGCGCCCCGCGACGATGTGCTCGCCGTGGACGACTACCACAGCGCCGCCAAGTGGCTGCGCCACGGCGAATTCCGTTTCGCTGCCATCGTCCTCGGCTGGCCCGAGCACACCGATCCCCATGCCGACGAACTGCTCAGCCACCTGGATGATCCTGCCCTGCGGGAACTGCCCGTGCTGCTCCTCGGCCAGTCCCGCTCCCCGGCCGCCCTCGACTGGGCCAGCAGCCGCCCCAACGGCGCCTTTCTGCTCTGGCGTGAACGGGAACGGCTGGGCGATACTCTGCGCCTGCTCGAAACCCCGGCCCCCCAGGCCGACAGCGTCACGGAAACCGAAACGCCATCGGCCCGCCTCCTGCTGGTGGACGACTCGCCCACCGCCCGGGTCCGCTACCGCCGGCTGCTGCAGGAGGCCGGCTACACGGTGGAGGCGGTCGGCACCCCCGACGAGGCCCTGCAACGGGCCACGGAGCAGCGCTACGACGTGGCCATCCTCGACTACTTCATGCCCGAAATGAACGGCGACGCCCTGTGCAGCCGCCTGTCTCGCCTGCCCGCCGGGCAGCGCCCCCTGTGTGCCATCCTCACCTCCGGCTACACCGACAAGGTGATCCGCACCAGCCTGCATGCCGGGGCCATGGACTGCCTGTTCAAGAACGAGGCCGAGGAACTGTTCCTGACCCGCATCGCCGCCCTGGTGCGCGACGTGGCCCTGCACCGGGAGATGCAGGCCAAGCAGGAACAGCTCCAGGGCATCCTCGCCTCGGTGGGCGATGGCGTGTATGGGGTGAATCGCAACGGCATCATCACTTACGCCAATCCCGCGGTCAGCGCCCTGCTCGGCTACAGCGAGGCCGAACTGCTGGCCGGCATCACGCCCGAACAACTGTTTCACACCGACGGCGCCGATCCCGAACAACCCCGCCCCCCCGCTTGCCACCTGCGCGAAGCCATCGAATCGGCCGACGGCGCCACCACCTTTGAAACCCGTTTCCTGCATGCCGACGGCCATACCATCGAAGTGGAGCTGACCGTTCAGCCCCTGAAGATCGGCGAACGCCGGGAGGGTGCCGTGGTGGCTTTCCGTGACATCTCCGAGCGCAAGCTGCTGGAGAACGAACTGAAATGGCAGGCCAGCCACGACCCGCTCACCCGGCTGTTCAACCGCCACTACCTGCACGACGCCCTGGAACGGGAGATCCAGCGGCTGCAGCGCAGCGACGAGACCAGCGCCCTGCTGTATCTGGATCTGGACCGCTTCAAGTACATCAACGACACCATCGGCCACACCGCCGGCGATCAGCTGCTGGTGGAGCTGGCCGAGGCCCTGCATCAGCGGGTGCGCAAGGCGGATCTGCTGGCCCGCATCGGCGGCGACGAATTCGCCCTGCTGCTGCACAACATCGACGCCGAGCAGGTCTACGCCGCGGCCGACGAATACCGCAAGCTGCTCGAATCCTTCACCTTCCAGTACGAAGGCCGGCAATACAACATTCACGGCAGCATCGGCGTGGCCCTGATCGACCGGGACGCCGAATCGCCGGATGCCCTGCTCTCGGCCGCCGATCTGGCCTGCCACATCGCCAAGGGCAAGGGTCGCAACATGACCCACGTGTACGACAACGCCGATCGCAAGCACACCATGGATCTGGATCTGGGCTGGACCCGGCGCCTGCGCCGGGCCCTCGAGCACAACGCCTTCGAGCTGGTCTACCAGCCCATCGTGAGCCTGCAGTCACTGAACCTGGAACGGGCCCCGGACGATGCTGCGGCCTTCCAGGTCTGGTTGCTGGATCAGCTCGGCGAACACGACGTCCTCCATGAATGCCTGCTGCGCCTGCGCGACAACCAGGGCCGGCTGATCTCGCCCAATGCCTTCCTGCCCACCGCCGAGCGCTTCAACATGATGGCCGACATCGATCACTGGGTCATTGAAGCCGCGCTGGCCGAACTCGAACAGGCCCACCAGGCCGGGCAGGATCTGCAATTGTCCGTCAACCTCTCGGGCCAGTGCATGAGCCGCCCCGACATGGTCGAACAAATCCGCACTCGCCTGGAATCCCTGCAGGCCCCGCCCGCCAACCTGCTGCTGGAGATCACCGAAAGCTGCGCCATCCGCCACCTGCAGGCCGCCCACGACTGCATCGAATCCCTGCGCGAGCATCTCGGCGTGCGCTTCGCCATCGACGATTTCGGCACCGGCTACTCCACCCTCTCCCAGCTCAAGCACCTGCCGGTGGACTTCATCAAGATCGACGGCCAGTTCATCCGCGACATCGAAACCGACCCCACCGATCTGGCCATCGTCCATTCCATCGTGCAGATCGCCCACACCACCGGCAAACGCACCGTTGCCGAGTTCGTCGAATCGCTGGACGTGCTCAAACGGCTGCAGGAATGCGGCGTGGACTACGCCCAGGGCTTCTTCCTCTCGCCACCGCGCATCAGCCTGCCGGCGATCCCGGAACCCGATCACCAGCAGGTGGTGGAAATCGCCCTGCCGAAAACCGATCCGCGCCTCAAGGCCTGAATCCGCAGATCCGGACACGATTTTTTGCAGGCCGATCGAACGCCGCGGCGCCGGCAGGAAAGCCCCCGCCGAAACCGGACCTGTGCACATGACTTTGCCCGGCGATGCGGCTACACTTTCCCGGATTGCGAATCCGTCCTTATTCCGAGGTGTGTTGCATGGAAGCGCCCCCATTGCATGCAACGGCTACTGATCATCGATCCGGACAACGACCGGCGGCGTGAGCTGCTGCACCTGCTGCGCGACGGCGAGCAGGAAACGCTGGCCCTCGACAACCACGAGGCCGCGGGCAAGTGGCTGCGGCCGGCGAACCGAGCCCACTGCGCGGCGGCCATCATCACCTGGCAGGCCGATGCCGGCGCCCGCCAACTGCTGATGGACCTGGATCAACCCGAATGGCGCGATCTGCCGGTGGTGATCCTGGTCGCCGACACCCCCTTCACTGCCGCCGCCTGGCCTCGCCACCGCCTGCACACCCTGTGCATCGACTGGGACGCTCGCCACCAGTTGCCCCAGGCCCTCACGCGCCTGCTCAGCCCGCCGCCACGACCGGCCCGCACCCCCCTGCCGCCCTACCGGCCCACCATCCTGCTGGTGGACGATTCGGCTTCGGCGCGGCTGCACTTCCAGCGCCTGCTCGAGCAGGCCGGCTACCGGGTGCAGGTGGCCGCCAGCCCCGAGTCGGCCCTGCACCTGGCCCGCCGCGAAGCCTTCGACATGGCCATCCTCGACTACGCCATGCCGCAGATGACCGGCGCCGGCCTCACCGCCGCCCTGCGCAAGCTGCCGGCCGATCACCGGCCCCTGTGCGCCATCCTCACCGCCGCCTACCAGGACCGGATCATCCAGGAAAGCCTTGATGCCGGCGCCGTGGACTGCCTGTTCAAGAACGAAGCCGATCAGCTCTTCCTGGCGCGGGTCGCCTCCATGGCCCGCGACATCCGCATGCACCGCGACATGCAGCGCAAGCAGCAACAACTGCAGGGCATCCTCTCCTCGGTGGGCGACGGGGTCTACGGGATCGACCGGCACGGCATCGTCACCTACGTCAATCCGGCGGTCAGCCGCATCCTCGGCTACACCGAGGCCCAGTTGCTCGGCGGCATCACCCCCGCCGATCTGTTCCACGTCACCGATCCTCACAGCCTCGGCGAGCCGCTGCCGGCCTGGGGCGACACCTTCGAGACCACCTTCCTGCGCGCCGACGGCAACACCATTGAAGTGGAGCTGACCGTCCAGCCCCTGCAGATCGACGGCCGCCACGAAGGCGCGGTGGTCGCCTTCCGCGACATCTCCGAGCGCAAGCTACTGGAAAACGAACTCAAGTGGCAGGCCACCCACGACAGCCTCACCAAGCTGTTCAACCGCCACCACCTGGAAACGGCCCTGGACGCGCGCATCGCCCACCACCGCCGGCACGGCGGCGCCTCGGCCCTGCTCTATCTGGACCTGGACCGCTTCAAGTACATCAACGACACCATCGGCCACGGCGCCGGCGACGCCCTGCTGGTGCAACTGGCCGACCACCTGCGCCAGCAGGCGCGCCAGAGCGACGTGCTGGCCCGGATCGGCGGCGACGAGTTCGCCCTGCTGCTCAACGACATCGACCCGGAACGGGCCTTCGCCGCCGCCGACGAATACCGCAAGGTGCTCGAGGCCTTCACCTTCCAGCACGGCGAGCGCCGCTATCCCATCCAGGCCAGCCTCGGCGTGGCCCTCATCGACCGCCACAGCCGCGCCGCCGGCGACGTGCTCTCGGCCGCCGATCTGGCCTGCCACATCGCCAAGAGCCGCGGCCGCAACATGACCCACGTCTTCGACAACGAAGACAGCAAGCACAGCATGAACCGGGATCTGGGCTGGTCGCGGCGCCTGCACCAGGCCCTGCGCCACGACGCCTTCGAACTGGTCTACCAGCCCATGATCGCCCTGCAGACCCTGGCCCTGGACGAGGCCCCCGACGACACCGCCGAGTTCCAGGCCTGGCTGGCCCGCCAGGGCACCGGGCGGGGCCATCTCTACGAATGCCTGCTGCGCCTGCGCGGCCGGGGAGGGCGGCTGATCTCGCCGGGCTCCTTCATGCCCAGCGCCGAGCGTTTCAACATGTTGCCCGAGATCGACCGCTGGGTGCTCGACACCGCCATCGACCGCCTCGACGAAGCCTGGGCCAACGGCCATCCCCTGCAGCTTTCGGTCAACCTCTCCGGCCAGTGGATGAGCCGGCCGCAAAGCCTCGAATACCTCGAACAGCGCCTGCGCCGGCTGCAGGCCCCGGCCGACAACCTGTGGCTGGAGATCACCGAAAGCTGCGTGATCCGCCACCTCGACGCCGCCCGCGACTGCGTGGCCAACCTGCGCGACGAGCTGGGCGTGAACTTCGCCATCGACGACTTCGGCACCGGTTACTCCACCCTCTCCCAGCTCAAGCACCTGCCGGTGGACGTGATCAAGATCGACGGCCAGTTCGTGCGCGACATCGAAACCGATCCCACCGACATCGCCATCGTCCGCTCCATCGTGCAGATCGCCCACGCCTCCGGCAAGCGCACCGTGGCCGAATTCGTCGAATCCCGTTCCGTGCTGCGCCTGCTCCAGGCCTGCGGCGTGGACTACGCCCAGGGCTTCTTCCTCTCCCCGCCGCGCGTCCGGCCCCCGGTCTCGCCCGAGACGTCCCTGCCCCATTGAACCCGTCGCGGCGAGGGCGCCGCTCCCACGCAAGTATGGCACGCTCCGTAGGAGCGGCGCCCTCGCCGCGATTCCCAAAATCAGCACGATCCCCAAGGGCATACCCCACCGGCCCGCGCTCCCTGTTCTGGTACAATCGCGCTCCCGGCAACAGGAGAATCCTCGTGAAGCAATTCGACGGCACCACCGTCCTGTGCGTGCGCCGCGGTGACCAGGTGGTCATCGGCGCCGACGGCCAGGTCACCCTCGGCGACACCATCATGAAGGGCAACGCGCGCAAGGTCCGCCGCCTGCACCACGGCAAGGTGCTGGCCGGCTTCGCCGGCGGCACCGCCGACGCCTTCACCCTGTTCGAATACTTCGAGGGCAAGTTGGAGAAGCACTCCGGCCACCTGGTGCGCGCCGCCGTGGAGCTGGCCAAGGACTGGCGCACCGATCGCACCCTGCGCCGCCTCGAGGCCCTGCTCGCGGTGGCCGACCGCGAGGCCTCGCTGATCCTCTCCGGCAACGGCGACGTGATCGAACCGGAACACGGCTTCATCGCCATCGGCTCGGGCGGCCCCTATGCCGGCGCCGCCGCCCGCGCCCTGCTCGACAACACCGAACTCGACGCCCGGGCCATTGTCGAAAAGGCCCTGAACATCGCCGCCGACGTCTGCATCTACACCAATCACCAGCTCGTGATCGAAACACTGCAAGCCTGACAGGAAACCCCATGTCCCAGATGACCCCGCGCGAAATCGTCCAGGAACTGGACAAGCACATCGTCGGCCAGAACGCCGCCAAGCGGGCCGTGGCCATCGCCCTGCGCAACCGCTGGCGCCGCAGTTGCGTGGCCGAACCCCTGCGCACCGAGATCACGCCCAAGAACATCCTCATGATCGGCCCCACCGGGGTCGGCAAGACCGAGATCGCCCGGCGCCTGGCGCGCCTGGCCAACGCCCCCTTCATCAAGGTGGAGGCCACCAAGTTCACCGAGGTGGGTTACGTGGGCCGCGACGTGGAATCCATCATCCGCGATCTCATGGAGATCGCCATCAAGCAGACCCGCGAGCAGGCCATGGCCAAGGTCCGCCACCGCGCCGAGGACGCCGCCGAGGAACGGATCCTCGACGCCCTGCTGCCGCCGCCGCGCAGCGGCTTCGGCTTCGGCAGCGAAGAGGAGGCGCCCGACACCGAGAAGGAATCGGCCACCCGCCAGAAATTCCGCAAGATGCTGCGCGAGGGCAAGCTGGACGACAGGGAGATCGAAATCGAGGTGAGCACCCCGGCCATGGGCGTGGAGATCATGGCCCCACCCGGCATGGAAGACATGACCTCCCAGCTCCAGAGCCTGTTCCAGAACCTCGGCGGCGGGCGCACCCGCAGCCGCAAGCTGCCCATCCATCAGGCCCGCAAGCTGCTGGTGGACGAGGAGGCCGCGCGCCTGATCAACGACGAAGACATCAAGGAACAGGCCCGCCAGGCCGTGGAGCAGAACGGCATCGTGTTCCTCGACGAGATGGACAAGATCGTCAAGCGCGGCGAAACCGCCGGCGCCGACGTCTCCCGCGAGGGCGTGCAGCGGGATCTGCTGCCCCTGGTGGAAGGCTCCACCGTCACCACCAAGTACGGCATGATCAGGACCGATCACATCCTGTTCATCGCCTCCGGCGCCTTCCACCTGGCCAAGCCCTCGGATCTCATTCCCGAGCTGCAGGGCCGCTTCCCGATCCGCGTGGAACTCGACGCCCTCGGCACCGAGGACTTCGTGCGCATCCTCACCGAACCCGACGCCTCGTTGATCAAGCAGTACACCGCCCTGCTGGAGACGGAGGACGTCACGCTCGAATTCACCGACGACGGCATCCGCCGCCTCGCCGAGATCGCCTGGCAGGTGAACGAACGCACCGAGAACATCGGCGCCCGCCGCCTGCACACCATCCTGGAACGCCTGCTGGAAGAGATCTCCTTCAGCGCCGCCGACCAGGCCGGCCAGACCCTCACCATCGACCGCGCCTACGTCGACGAACACCTCGCCGGCCTGGCCCAGGACGAAGACCTCAGCCGCTACATCCTGTAGGCGCGGCGCCCCCGCCGCGATCAACATATTCATCGCGGCGGGGGCGCCGCTCCTACGCAAAACAGACAGCCCGGAGACAACACACCATGAGCAACACACCCAAACCCACCGAAATCAAACTCCACAAGGCCTCCCACATGCTCGAGATTTCCTTCGACACCGGCGAGACCTTCATGCTGCCCACCGAATACCTGCGGGTCTACTCCCCCTCCGCCGAAGTCCAGGGCCACGGCCCCGGCCAGGAAGTGCTGCAGATCGGCAAGCAGGACGTGAACATCGACAGGATCGAACAGGTCGGCAACTACGCCATCCAGCTCTTCTTCGACGACAACCACGACACCGGGATCTATTCCTGGCAGACGCTCTACGACCTGGGCAAGAACCAGGAACAATACTGGCAGGACTACCTCGACCGCCTCAAGGCCGCCGGCCACGAACGCCCCGAGCCCAAACACCTCCAGCAGGCGCAGTAGCGGGCAGCAGGTGGCGGGTCGCCGGCAACCCCGTCAGCAAGACAGGAGCGGCGCAAGCCGCGATACTCCGGTGACCGCCGCACCCTGCCCGCCAAGGCCGCAGCATTACGCTGCGGATAACCAGGGCCACGGCGGCCGCCGTGCCGTGCAGCTTCTCGCTTCAATGAGGCCGCAGCATTACGCTGCGGATAACGCCCGCAGGGCGTCCCGCTCTCCGACGATATATGGGCTTCAATGAGGCCGCAGCATTACGCTGCGGATAACGAGAGGCGGCAGAAATCACGAAGGAAGAAGCGCTATTCGCTTCAATGAGGCCGCAGCATTACGCTGCGGATAACATGTTAATGAGGCCTACCCCGTAGCTATGAAGGTTTTGCTTCAATGAGGCCGCAGCATTACGCTGCGGATAACATGATTACCATGTTTGTTTATTTTTGGGAGATTCCGGTGCTTCAATGAGGCCGCAGCATTACGCTGCGGATAACGAAGCATACGCGGGCGCCGTGGTCGACGGCGACAAGGCTTCAATGAGGCCGCAGCATTACGCTGCGGATAACGTGAAAATGCTGGCAGAACAAGAAACAGGGCTTTAAGCTTCAATGAGGCCGCAGCATTACGCTGCGGATAACATGATTACCATGTTTGTTTATTTTTGGGAGATTCCGGTGCTTCAATGAGGCCGCAGCATTACGCTGCGGATAACGAAGCATACGCGGGCGCCGTGGTCGACGGCGACAAGGCTTCAATGAGGCCGCAGCATTACGCTGCGGATAACAAGGGCATCGTGGCGGTTTGACCTGCGCCTACGTTCTGGCTTCAATGAGGCCGCAGCATTACGCTGCGGATAACACGTCCGCGAGTTTGCCAGGCAGATGATCGCCTCCGGCTTCAATGAGGCCGCAGCATTACGCTGCGGATAACGCAGCCCGTAGGACTCGGCCTTGAGCCGATCCAGGGCTTCAATGAGGCCGCAGCATTACGCTGCGGATAACGAGAGGCGGCAGAAATCACGAAGGAAGAAGCGCTATTCGCTTCAATGAGGCCGCAGCATTACGCTGCGGATAACGCCTGGCGTAGCGGTGGCTGCCACGGCACTGGCCTGCGCTTCAATGAGGCCGCAGCATTACGCTGCGGATAACTCCTCGTCGAGCGCCAGCGAGACGGCCGGCAGGGTGAGCTTCAATGAGGCCGCAGCATTACGCTGCGGATAACGTGAGGCTAACGCCGCATATCGACGCGAGGCAGAAAGCTTCAATGAGGCCGCAGCATTACGCTGCGGATAACCCCTGCCTGCGCCGTGCGATTCTTGAGGCCGTACATGCTTCAATGAGGCCGCAGCATTACGCTGCGGATAACCGCCCGGTTGCGAGCCCCCAAATTCTGGGGGCTTCGGGCCTGGTTTTCGAGCGCTCTCAACGAACACAATGATACCGGCGAGCATCTCCTTACGACAACGGCACGTTGCTCGGTAAGAGCCTGTTTTTAAAGAGCATGTCCAACGCGAGCGCTGCCCGGCACCGGCACTAACACCTGAGCACTCGCTGCAGTCGGGCAGCTCAGACGATGACCGGTTCACGTTGTACCGGTTCGAACGGCTTACCCAGACTGACCACGCGGGGAACGACTTTTTCAGCCGGTCCCAGATCCAGCAAGATAATGTGATCTTGGTGATGATTGAGGATATTGTCCAGTAATGCAACCAGCTCGGCGTGCCGTTTTCTGCTCAACCGGCACTGGAACACGGAGAGTTGCAGCCATTGCCCATATCCCTTCATCAACCTGAATACCCTGCGCCAGCGTTTTGGATCCGATATGTCATAGGTGACGATATACAGGCGCTCTTCCATTCCTGACTTACCTCGTAGTGAATTCGATATAATCCGGCACATCGCCCAACAGATAACGGCCCAGCAAGCGCGCCTGGATTTCCAGCAACCGGCGATAACTGACTTTGTACCCGAACAGTGGATGCGTGATTTCGTGACTCAGGCGACGCTCGAAGGCGGCAATGAATCGTTTTCTGCCATCGCTGGTCAGATTGACGCTGCCGGCGGCACTGACGAAATCCGATGGGCGCACCTCGCCGTTGTTGATGGCCTGGACGACACTGGAATCGGCAATCAGCGGACGGTATGCCTCCATGAGATCGAGCGCCAGGGCTGGTCGGCCATACCGTGGCTGGTGGTAAAAACCGCGATAGGGATCGAAGCCCACAGCGGACAGGGTGACCGTCCAGTTCCGTACCAGCAGTGAATATGCATAGGACAACAAGGCATTGACCGGATCGCATGGTGGCCGACGGTTGCGATGCCTGAAATCGAACGCCAGCTCCCGATCTTCCCCGCTTTTTTTCAGGAGTTTTCCGAAGGCGCCGAAGTATCGTGACGCCGCGGCCCCTTCCACGCCAAGCAATTCTTGCAAGGATGTCGATCGCATGGCGTTTCGGGCATCCTGCCGCAGGCCATCGAGCAAGTCCCGCGGCTTTTCCGTTCCCCGCCAGTTGCGTCGAAGAAAGGTCCGACAATTGAGAATTTTGGCTCTGATCAGATTGCGTGCAATTTGCACACAGGTGTGCGTTTCGAAGCTGGCGCGATACTGGGCTGTCCGCAGTTCGACGTTGTTGTGCCCCGTACCCTGGGTGTGCCCGATGAACCAGCCTCCGAAGCTGTGCCAGGTTACGGGAATGCCCCGTTTCATGAGTTCGTGCAAACAGGGCGTGGTCACATAGATATTGCCCATCAATACCAGTTGTGAGATATCGATAAGCCGCGCTTCCTGTACTTTTTTGTCGTCGATGGATATTTCCAGGTTCTCGCCCTTCTTCGCGACTTTTGCGCTGTGCGCCTGCACATACACAGGCAGCGCTTCGTCGCGCGCCACAGCCAGGGGCCGGGGCGCAATGTCATTCCGTTGCAGATACCTCACTTCATCCGGCAGACAGATCCCGACCAGAGAGCAACGCGGACACTTGGGACTGTCATCCAGTGGCGGCGGCATCTTGCCCCCTTCGGCCATCAACCGCAGCCCGCTGATGGCATTGATCGTCAGCGTGAGCAGTTCATCGTCGAAGACGACGCGCACCCGTTCCTTGCTTTCGACGAAGTAGATGGCCCCTTCGTTGCAGTCGTATCCGTGCTCGCGCAGAATCAGCCCCTGCGCACAGAGTTGCACACGCTCGGGGTCATAGACACCCCTGGCCACATGGGGACGCTTACCCCGCTTGTAATCCACGGGTGTAACGACGCCGTCCATGGCTTCGATCAGATCCAGTTTGGCGATCAAGCCAAGGCGGTTGGACGACAAGGTGACGGAGCGCGCATGCAGTTGATCGTCTTCCTCCAGATCGGCCGCCGCAGGCAGCTTCCCGTCCGGCCTGTCCACCCGGCGGTGTTTATGGCGGCCATCCACCGTGTCGGCGGAGTCGGCCCATTCCCCCTGCACCCATTCCAGGTAGGCAAGGCGGGGACAATACTGGTATTCGTTGACCATGCGCACCGGCATCAGCGGCTGATCACCAGAGAGTTCAGGAAACGGCAGGGCAAGCTCGCCCTGTGCCGGGTCGTGAGCACGTTTGTCCGTTTCCATCAGTCGGCAACCCGCTTCACCGTCCAAGAATTGGTCAACACTGGCTAAACGCAACTACTATTCCCGAACAGAAACCAAGGCCGACAAACGTAGCGATACACTGGCCATGCCGGGGATGGCGGGGGCGCTGATCGGACGAGAAGGGCTCCTTCATTGATTGTCTTCCTTTGCCGGGGCAAACAGGCCCAACCCGAAATGGCAACCGAAGCCCAGCGCCAAGGGACCGCTGACGGGTTGAGGAAACCTCAGGCGCAGGAAACAACCACGCGTGTCCGGCTGTGTCAGGCCGCGCTTGTTACGGAAACGGTGAAAGTGGATCGAGCGGCGCGGTTTTCCATGCACCATGATCTCCGGCAGCCACTCGACCGTCTCCGGCTCGGGCAAGCCGCGCAAACGGCATTCCTTGCGAATGTACGCTGCAACCTGCTCACGTTCGGAGGGTTTCTTTTTCAGATGCCAGGGTCGAAGATAGGGGGTGACGGACTGCCAGACCGTGGCCTTGCCGGCATAGCGGCTGTCCCCGCGAAAATCCCTTACCTGACCGGCGCCTTCCAGAATGACGCGCCATTCCACACCGCCATGGCCTCGAAAAAGCGTGAGCCGCTCCAGAACTTTCTGTGCCCGAACTGACAGACCTTGCGGCGCATGCAGCAGCAGGTGGTCGATGCGGCCATCGCCATCGGCATCCTCGGGCAAATAGAATGCGTGGCCATGCCGGTTGTCCGGGCCGAGTTCATGCCCACTCAGTTCCCGCGGCAACCGGTCCCGGCCACCCAGCAACTGCTTGGCCCTGCCCATGATCGCCGCGCGGAAGCGTTCGCCGATGCGCACGGCGTCTTCCACACGGGGCAGGGGTTTCCCGGTCAGCATGAAACGGGCGGTGGTCACTCCAGTCGAATGTGTTTCTGGCCGCGCCAGCCGTGGACGCAGGCAATCCACGGGGCGCAGGTAATTGACATATTGCCCGGCGGGGGGCTGGCTCCAACCCGCCTGCTGGAGGTCGGACGTATCCACGCTCAGGGCGTCCACCAGTCCCTCAGGTGTGGTCGCCTGCAATTGTTTTTTCTTCTTGCCCTTCAGGGTAGCCAGCTCATTGCGCGCGAAATCCTGCCGCCACTGCGCATAGTCCCGGTGGTGGCGTGGCAGCAGCAGACGCACGACCTCTCCCAGTACTTCGCCGGTCTCGGTATCCACGTCCTGTTCACCCGGAAGGCATGGGAATACATCCGGCAGTTCATCGTCCGGAAGACGGCGCGCTTCGACCCAGCTCTCGGCCCGGCCAAGGTAACCCACCTTGTGCAAAAGCTCATCCAGCAACGGCGCAAGTTCATCTGGCAAATCGACTCCCGGCCAGGCCACGACGAGTTCGCTTTCGGGATTCACCCGGGCAAAGGCATCAAACACCAGCGACGTGTTTCCCTTCCACTGGGGCATGTAATGCCGGGTATGCGCATGTACCGCTGGCGGCAGATGATAGACAGGGCGCGACTCGCTCAAGACATCGATCAACGCTTCCAATTGCTCGAACGGGAATCGCTGAGGGTCGGCCTTGTGATACCAGGTCGAGATCAATGCACGGCAGAGCCGCCACGGCGCTGGTGGCCATTCGATGTCCGCCTCATTGACATGACGGCCCCAGGGATTGGCATGATAACGCCCGGCGAGAAAGCGGAATCCGATGGCCAGCATGGCGCTACTTCCTGTAGGTCACTTCGGTGATGGCCGGCTCGGCAAACACCCCTTCGTCACGGGCGGCGCTGATCAAGCCGGGCAATTCGGCTTCCAGATCGGGAAGCTCCGGAAGATCAAAGCCATCAGGCCGCGTAACGGCAATGCTGTCCACATCGAGATCACAGGCCGTTCGCAGACGCAAGCCGGTCTTCAGGAAGCGGCGAATCTTGAATAGGGCAAGCACGATAAGCATGTCGGTCACATTGTCGCTAAAACCATAGCCGCGCAATTGCGCGAGATCCAGGTTGAAGTAGGCCATGATTTTTTGTGAGACATATTCATCACGGGCAAAAGGCACGTTGCCGAATCCCTTCGCCGTATCACCGCTGGGATTGACAGCATCGTTCTTCACACCGCCACTGGCGGCCACCTTGACCTGTTCCGCTTCGATGAATGCGGACAAGGCTCTTGGCAGGCGCAAACGTCCACCAGCAAGATCTTTTTTCGCCAGAAAGACACCATGCAGCACGGCATTGGTATCAAGATGCAACAATGTCTTCGCCAACTTCCTGATATCCACGATACCCTCGTCCATATCCGCAAGTTCTGACTTGAGCTTGTCAAACACGGTCTTGTCTTTACCTTCAAGAATGTAGGGCGAATTGATACGATGCGATTCCAGCACGGATGAAGTCAATGTATCACCAGCCTCGTTCAACACACGAATGAAGGGAAGACCGGACAACGGGGCTACCCAATCACCACGAGTTTCGTCCCAGCACACCGCCTCCAACCGATTGGCCATGCTCTGCGCCGATTCCACCAGCAACATCCTCTCACCATCAGGTCCATCATATTCAGCGGCACCAATTTCGGGAAAACCGGTTGGCTGAAAACGGGTGCCCTGCACCGGCCTGAGCCGGGCCTCGATCAGCAGCCGGGGGCTGTCCTTCAATACATTCAGTTCCAGTGTCATGTTCAATACCTCCTTGGCGTTTCGGTCGTCAGAAATCAGGAATCCAGCTTGTTGTCATTGCAGGAAATTGCGCGATACAGGTGTCGAATGCCCATGTCGTCGAGGGGTATCAGCAGGGCTGCCGCCAGCCGGGCACCGGCCAGTCCGGCGCTGGACGGGATATCAGGAAGGGAACACAAGCCGACGACACGCAACTGCCGCAGAGCGAGCCGGATGGCTTCACCAACGCGACCGGCCTCGAGCAGGCGTACGAGTCCGGTGGGGACCGGAAGGCGTTCGTGATTGGTCAGCAATCCACAACGCCGCAGCTGCCCATCGGGTGTGGCCACAAGCTTGAGGAAGCAGAAGGCGGCGGGGATGATACCGGGCTCCGAAGAGCCCCACTCGACATGCCGAGGCGTCTTGCAATACGCCAGCCCGCACATCAATTGGGCAATCTTCTTGTCATCGGTTTCACCGGCCAGGAAGGCACCGATCGACGCCAGATCCGCTCCAGGCCACCCTCCCAGGGGCTTGTCGCTGAAACCTTCCTGCGATGCCAGCAACAGGCGTTTCTCCAGCGCGGCAACGAGATTCTTCTCCAGCCCGCCGTGATGCCAGGTGCGGTAATGATGACGCGCGCCTTCGGGCAACCAGGCGGGTTGTTTATCGTCAGGATCGAGCGGCGAGAGATGAACCCGAAGCGGCAGCGGGTGTTCAGTAGCGCCCTGCAGACCGGCCAGTGCGCTCGCGATGCGAAACTCGACGCTGTTGTCCCGGGCTTCGAGAAACCAGCGCTCACTCAACAGGGGTAGCGGGGGAATCTTTGCCTGCGCCGCAGGACTGGTGCTCAAATAATCCTGGAATTCGCCAAGCAGGATCAGCACCTTTTGCACCTCGGCAGTTCGCTTGCCCGTTCCCCCGGCCATATCGAACAAGGCGTTCTCCAGGCGCTGGGTCAAACTCCTGACGCGGTTGGGCGCATTCTCTCCATGCGCCCATGTCTGTACGCGCCAAAGCCAGTGATCCAGCTCGCTGATCAAGTCCTGTTGGGGTTCGCGAGGTATGCAAAAACGGTTCAAGGGGGTAGCAAGGTAGGCCTTGCCGGAGCGCATCATGAAGGCATAGCGCTGAAAGCTGCCGATCCCCCGGTCAGCAGCCAGCAGGCCGAGTGATCTGGCAAAATCCAGGCCATCCCTGACACTCCGCCTGCCCAGAGTTACGCGACCTTCGGCAAACAGGCCTTTCACAGCCATCAAGCTGGCCGGCTTGTTCCACAACGGAACCCAGATCTCAGCCCGGGCGGGCGCCTCATCCGCCAGACTTACACCACCTTGGCCACTCCCCCTGGGGCGTACCGTAAATGGAAAGGCCAGTGTCCCCGGTTCCTCGTTGCCCAGGCGTCGTGTGGCGGCGGCGGCGAACAACAATGCCCCTTCGATCATGAAAATGAAATCCCAGGGATTGATGAGTGAGTCGGACTCATAGCCATTTCCGGCATTCGGCCCACCGGCCTGCCCCGGGGAAAATTGCCCGATCGCCTTCTTGCCTGACAGGAAGGGGCTCACATGTCTGAACAGGCTTTCATCCAGTAACGAGCTGGATAACCGCATAGCCGACATTTCCGGCAAGTCAAATACGTCCACCAACCGTTGCATGAAGTTGTTGGTGAAATCGAGTCGGCCATCGTTCCCCCCTGTCCCCAGCAACGGCGGGAACTTGACATCGCCATTTGTCAGCATGAGTGCGGCGTCCATCCATGCCAATGCGCTATCGGGCAACGCAGATCGCAAGCGGAGAATCAATTCAGCTTTCATTTCATCTTTTGGCTTCTCCGACAGACCCAGTAACTGGATAGTCTCATTCCCTATCGAAATCGCCTCCAAGTATTCCCGAAAACGGGAATGGTCACACTTGCCAAGGACGGAAATACCATCCTTGTTGTCGTTGGGATAAAACCCACTCCCCCCATTCCACGGCGCAATGATCGGTGTCGGCCGGTATTCCTCCAGAAAGAACGTCTTCAAGCCATCCTCATCCAATATGCTCTCCAGCACGAAATGCTCGCCTTGCCACCAGCCCCGGGCTTCGGGATCTTTCTGCTCGGCAACCAGACGATGGATGGCCAATGCCTTGAGATAGCTCGCCAGGGGGGTAGGCGTGCAACCCTGCAGGTGGACGCGGTATCTTCCTGCGCCGGCAGACGTCACATACCCGTTCCCGGACTCGGCATTTTCCTGCCTGACGGCAACATCCTCATGCATGGTTTTCCCTCCATAGTGAAACGCCCCCTGGTCGCGCAGCTTTGCAAAATGTCGGCTCGTCTCGCTCAGCGCCTCCAGCGCTTCGAGCCGCTGGCGCACTGTCAATCGGAGAGAGGCGCGCAGCTGCGCCCTGCGGCTGCCTTCCCAGGTGCCGGTTTGCCAATCCGAGGCTTTGGTCTCGTCAGTCATTCTTTTCCTGCTCCTCGAGAATCCAGCGCAGGTGCTGGATGTCATCGTGGTCCCTTTGGCGGCCCGCGGATTCCTTCATGTCGATGAGGGTGGGGATGGTGACGAAGCGGACTTCCAGTCCCTTGGCGATGCTGCCGCGCATGGCGGCATCGTACTCCCTGTCGAAGTCGAATGGCTCGCTGATGAAGATATCCAGCGGTGTTTCGGGATGATGATTACTCACCAGGCAAAGCACCTGCATGTTTTTTTCTGCCTGCCACTTCTTGCGGTTTTCGGCGCGGGCGAACTGATCGGCGGTGACCGGCACCGATGTCTGATAACCCAGTTCGCTCAAGGCCCGGAATGCCGACAGGACATTCTCATGCTGCAACTGGATAACGAGGTCCAAATCATTGGTCAGGCGTTGATAACCGTGCGCATTGACCGCAAGGCCTCCAACCACGAGATAGCGCACCCCGACATCGTTGAGCGCACGGAAGATGGCTTCCAGGCTTGCCAGTCTCACGCCGAATCCTCCACCACATAGCGCGCCGAGGCACGCCAGTCGGCAATACGTACGAGCATTTCCAGCCAGGCGAGCCGGAAAGGACCATGGTGTTGCAACAACTGCTGGGTGCGTGTACTCCAGGATGGTCCCATGGCGCCATCCCCCAGCTCCATGATGTCCAGGCGCAAGGTGGTCTCCGGCAGTTGCACGCCATCGATCTCCAGCGCCGGCAACGTGTCACCCTCCCACACGCCACGCGCAAAACGGCGCGCATCCCCCGGCCCTTGTTCATCGGGCAGGGCGCGCAAGCCCATGCGCACTTTGCCGTGATGGGCGGCGATCAGGTATGCAACGAGATCGTGATGCTCATCCCTGTCACCATGCTCCAGCCAGGCCAGCATTGACGCCAGTTCATGGCGAAAGTGCCGGCGTTCCGTGAAACCGCCCGGGCCGCCGCAGACGGCATACCGACTTTTTCCTGTCGCCTCGCCCTTGGCCCAGAGTCGTCCCGCCTTGTCTGCCGCCTGCGCATCGTTTTCCAGCAGCATGGTCTGGAAGGCACGATGTGCCTTGCCTGCATCGTGCCATTGCGCTGCACGGCTGACGCAAACCCGGTGTTCGGTTTCCCCTACGGCCTCGCACAGGCGCTCTGCTTCGTCCCGGACATCCGCAAGATGCCGTGTCAGTATCACGGCCCGGCCAATCCGGCTGCGCCGATCATCGTCGTAGGCGGCCTGGCTTTCGGTCATCACGTCCAATGCGGTCAACGGCCGCTTCTTGTCGACATGCCCGGCAACAAAGCCTCTCACCGGATCGTAGCCCCCGTCCGCACAGCGCAACAGCAAGGTCATGCCCGGACGCACCTTATCGGCAGCAAGCGCACTCCACCGTTGTGCCAGTGCATCCCAGACGAAGGCTGCACGGCTCTGTTTCTTTTTCAGCTTTTCGAGATGGGATCTGATCTGGCCAATGGACACCGGACACAGTTCGTCCCGCGCCGGCGTGCCCTGCTCACCGGGCCGATCCCCGAAATCACGCCAGTAGACCCATACCGGCGGCGTACCGCCATCCCGGATCCAGGGTGAAATATCGATGTCGAAACCAGACAGATCGGGATCGGTATTGAACAGATCGAGAAAGTCCTTGCGCCGAATCACCTGGTAGGGGGGCAGCGCACTCTCGACCGGGGGCAGATCGGCCGCTGCGACGGAGTCGCACTCCAGCAGGATTTTTCTGGCATGATCGAGTTCAATGCCGGTATAAGGCGCCCCCAGCTTCTCGCTGGAGGCAACGTCCATCCAATAGACCCGGGCTTCCCCGTATTCACCGGCGCGGTTACATCGTCCGAACCGCTGCACCATGGAAGACCAGGGCGCCAGTTCGGTGAACATGACGCGCGAGGAAATGTCCACGCCTGCCTCAATCGCCTGGGTGGCGATGACGATGACATTGTCAGCAGGTCCGATGTCCAGAATACGCCGATTGATTGCCGAGCGCTCCGCCTGGCGGAACCGGGAATGCACCAGCATCAGCTCCGGCACATCCTCTATCCCCTTGAGTTGCCTGGCCAGTTCCCCGTAAAGCCCCTGGCTGCGTTGCACATTGTTGAGAATGACCAGGGTTGGCGCATCGCCGCCATGAGCTTTCAGGATTTCTTCGGCGAGCGCAGCCAGATACGATTTCGCATTTCCTTTTGCCGTATCGGCATCAAGCACCGCACCAGCCTGCTGCAGCCGTTTCACGGCTTCCCGCCGCCTTCTGACAGCCGGCCCCTGTTTTTCCTGCTCACTCAATGTCAGCATCCGCAGCCCTTCGACATGGGGCCGGAAATCGATGCTGCCGAGCCATTGCGGATTCAGCGTGGCGGAGATCCAAAGGGATCTGGCGCTGGCCGGCATTTCCGGCAAGCGCCGCAAGGCCTCCAACTGGGTCGAGGTCGGCAGGCCGGCGCCCATCAATTGAATCTCGTCAAACACCCACAGGGCATCGTTGTGCAGCAGGGCAAAGTCGATGGGCCAGCGATAACGGCTCATGCCATAACCCCGCATCAGCGCCCGCGACAGCAACATGTCCTGGGTGCCGAGAAGGATCATGTCCTTTTCCGGATAGGCGACCCACGAGCGGGTGTCGGTTTCACCGCCCATGAGCCGGTGCACGGAAACCCCCGCCCGTTCGGCATTGGAAGCGAGAAGATCCAGACGTTTCAACCAGTTGACGACGTTTTCTTCGATTTGTTCCACCAGCACCCGCGTGGGCAGGCAGTAGACCAGACGCCGCGGCGTGGCCGGATCCCCCTTGCCCCGCTTGTAAAGCCAGGCCAGTACCACGGCGGCGGTCTTGCCCAGGCCAGTGGGAATATCCAGCAGATCGGGCCAATCTTCCGTGGCCAGTCTGACCTGATAGGGATACGGCGCATCTGGGATATTCAGCGCGGTTTGAAAGAACGTGGTGAAATCATCCATTTCTTGCCCCTGTCACTCCGACAAAACGGGTCAGTTCCCCCTTTCAACCCATCATACCAATCCCCCTTGTCAAAACCTGACCAGGCGTCGACTTATTCTGGGTAATTGTTGAGCGCCGCGCTCAACTTTTCCCTGATCGTTTGTCGCAATGCCTCCGGTCCGAGGACCTCCACATCCGGACCGTACTTCAGGATGTCCATGATCAGTTCACGGGGATCGCTGTAGGGAATGTGCAACTCGTAACCACCATCGGGGAGGATCGTTCCCTGTTGTTGCGGATGCCACTGCTCATCGGCCACCCAGCGGGCGGCTTCGGGCGTGAAACGCAGGTGGGCGGTCTGTTGGGGCTTGCCGGCGAAGATGCCGTAACCACCGGTGAAGTGCGCATCGAGCTGCTCGGCCGGGATATCCCGGGCCGGATCGTCGAGGATTTCGACCGGGTGCAGGCGGTCGAGGGCGAAGCTGCGCAACGCGTTGCGCAAATGGCAGAAGGCGTCGAGGTACCAGTTGCTGCGGTAATAGACGAGGCGCTGGGGCGAGATCCGCCGTTCGGTGGTCTGGTCGCGCTCGCGGCCATGGTAGAGAATGCTCATCTGGCGGCGTGCCAGCACGGCGCTGGCCACCTGTCGAAAATGCTTCATTTCCGTGGGGCGCCCCGCCATTGGCAGGATGCGGATGCGTTCGGCGATGTCCGGATTGCCGTAGCGGCGGTGGGTGAGCAGCGCCTGCAAGCGGGTCCGCAGCGGCGCGATATGGGGTGTGAGAATACCGGGTTGAAGGTTGTCCAGCAGTTGATGCGACACCAGCAGGGCATGAGCCTCCTCGGCGCTGAACCAGAGGCCCGGCAACGCAAAGGCCCCCTGGTTCGCGGTGTCGTAATAGTAGCCGTTACGGGTGCGATCGTATTCCACCGGCGCGCCGAGCCGATCCCGCAGGAGGCGAAGCGCGCGCCGGGCCGTGGAGTCCGAGCACTCCAGCGCCGCCTGGATCTCCACCAACGGCATCGGCGTTCGTCTTCCGGCAAGTAACTGGTGCAGCTCGAAAATCCGGTCGAATTTGTCCATGCCTGCGAATATAGCAAGTCACAATCCGGTCGGCATGCCCCCTCTGCGCACTGCTTCCCTGGGCCACGTCCAGAGCCTACAATAGCCTTTCACCCACGCAGGATCGCCGCCATGACCCGCAAGACCACCCATTTCGGTTTCCAGGAAGTGCCCTACGAGGAGAAGGTCCGCAAGGTGGCGGGCGTGTTCCACTCGGTGGCCGACAAGTACGACGTGATGAACGATCTCATGTCGATGGGCATCCACCGCCTGTGGAAGCGCTACACGGTGGAGATGAGCGGCGTGAAGGCGGGTGACCACGTGCTGGATCTGGCCAGCGGCACCGGCGATCTGGCGGCCCGCTTCGCGCGCATCGTCGGGCCCGAGGGCGCGGTAACCCTGGCCGACATCAACGCCTCCATGCTGCGGGTGGGGCGCGAACGGCTGACCGACGAGGGGCTGGTGGGCAACATCCGCTACGTGCAGGCCAACGCCGAATGCCTGCCCTTCCCCGACAACCACTTCGACGCGGTGACCATCGCCTTCGGCCTGCGCAACGTCACCGACAAGGACGCGGCCCTGCGCTCCATGTACCGCGTGCTCAAGCCCGGCGCGCCGCTGCTGGTGCTGGAATTCAGCAGGCCGGTCGTCAAGCCCCTCAATCCGATCTACGACCTCTACTCCTTCAAGGTGCTGCCCCTGCTGGGCAAACTCATCGCCAACGATGCCGAGAGCTACCAGTACCTGGCCGAATCGATCCGCAAGCACCCTGATCAGGAAACCCTCAGGCACATGATGATCGAAGCCGGCTTCGACCGGGTCGAATACTTTAACCTCACCGGCGGCATCACCGCCCTGCACCGCGGCTACAAGCTGTGACCACCCCCGCCCAGCACTATGCCGGATTCTGGCGCCGCCTCGCCGCCTTCGGGCTCGACGCCCTGCTGTACCTGGCCCTCACCGCGCCGCTGCGGGTGGCCCTGTTCGGCCGCGAGGCCTTCACCGGCCCGGCCGAGATGACGCCGGCCTTTCTCGTCCTGGATCTCCTGCTCGGCTGGCTGCTGCCGGTGCTGGCCATTCTCTGGTGCTGGCAGCGCTGGGGCGCCACGCCGGGCAAGTGGCTGATGGAGATCCAGGTGCTCGACGCCCGCACCCTGCAGCCGCTGACTTGGCGCCAGGGCGCCCTGCGCCTGCTCGGCTACCTGGTCTCCGCCGCCCTGTTCTACCTGGGCTTTCTCTGGATCGCCTTCGACCGGCGCAAGCAGGGCCTGCACGACAAGCTGGCCGGCACCGTGGTGGTGCGGCGCCGCCCCGATCTGGCCGACGAACCGCTGGCCCGGCTGATGGAGGGCTGGCGATGAGCCTCGCCGGCGAGCTGACCGTGGCCGCCCTGGCCGCGGCGGAGACCGCCTTCAACCAGGCCCTGCGCCTCGATCCCGAATCCCTGCGGCGCCTCGCGGCGCTGCACGGCAAGGTGATCGCCATCGAGCTGCGCGGCACCGGCCTGACGCTGTACATCCTCCCCGGCCCCGACGGCGTGAGCGTGCTGGGCGCCTACGCTGGCGAGCCCGACACCGTGCTCTGCGGCACCCCGCTGGCCCTGACCCGCATGGGGCTGGGCGAGGCCACCGGGATGCTGTTCGCAGGCCAGGTGACCATTCGAGGCGACGTGGAAACCGGCCAGCGTTTCAAGGCCATCCTCGACGATCTGGATCCCGACTGGCTCGACCCCCTCGCTCGCCTCGTGGGCGACATCCCCGCCCACCGCCTCGGCCGGCTGCTGCAGGACGCCGGCGACTGGGCCCGCCAGGCCCTCGACACGCTGGCCCGCAACGGCGCCGAATACCTCCAGCAGGAAGCCCGCGTGCTGGCCACCCGCGACGACGTGGCCGAATTCGTCACCGCCGTGGACACCCTGCGCGACGACCTGGCCCGCCTCGAGGCCCGGGTGGCACGCCTGGAGAAAAGGAACGAGAGCCAACCCGGCGAATCCGTCTAGCCCCCTCCCGCAGGCCGGCTCAAGCGCAGCGGAGCCGGCAAACCGACCGACCCCATATTCCCGCCCTCTCGTCCCTGACCTGTTCCTGGTGTATCCTTGCACCCTTGCAAGTCTCCGACAGGAAGCCCCATGTCCATTGCCCGTCTGCACGCCCCGTCGCCGCATGCCGCACCCCCGGCCCCTGCCGGGCGTCGCTTCACTCGCCTTCCCGTGTGCGTGTGCCGCCTGCCGGAGAACGCCCGAACATGACTTTCCACCGTGCCTGCCTCGTGCAGGCACGTTCGTTTTGACCAACCATTGAAGACAAAGAAGGGGAACCCACCCATGGCCGCGAAGAAGAAAACCGCCAGAAAAGCCAAACCCAAGAACGCGTTCTACGCCCAGTCCGGCGGCGTGACCGCCGTGATCAACGCCAGCGCCTGCGGCGTGATCGAGACCGCCCGCCAGCACAAGGACAAGATCGGCAAGGTCTACGCCGGCCGCAACGGCATCATCGGCGCCCTGACCGAGGATCTGATCGACACCAGCAAGGAATCGGCCGCCGCCATCAAGGCCCTGCGCCACACCCCGGCCGGCGCCTTCGGCTCCTGCCGCTACAAGCTCAAGAGCCTGGAGGAGAACCTGCGCGAGTACGAACGCCTGATCGAGGTCTTCGAGGCCCACAACATCGGCTACTTCTTCTACAACGGCGGCGGCGACTCCGCCGACACCTGTTACAAGGTCTCGCAACTGTCCAAGAAGATGGGCTATCCCATCCAGGCCATCCACGTGCCCAAGACCGTGGACAACGACCTGCCCATCACCGACAACTGCCCCGGCTTCGGCTCGGTGGCCAAGTACATCGCCGTCTCCACCCGCGAGGCCAGCTTCGACGTGGCCTCCATGGCCAAGACTTCCACCAAGGTCTTCATCGTCGAGGTCATGGGCCGGCATGCCGGCTGGATCGCCGCCGCCGGCGGCCTGGCCTCCACCGAGGACACCCCCATCCCCATCGTGATCCTGTTCCCGGAAGTGGAGTTCGACGAGAAGAAGTTCCTCGCGCGGGTCGAAGACATGGTCAACAAGCACGGCTACTGCACCGTGGTGGTCTCCGAGGGCGTCCGCTGGCCCGACGGCCGCTTCCTGGCCGACACCGGCCTCAAGGACGCCTTCGGCCATGCCCAGCTCGGCGGCGCCGCCACGGTCATCGCCGGCATGGTGCAGCGGGAACTGGGCCTGAAGAACCACTGGGCCGTAGCCGACTACCTGCAGCGCGCCGCCCGCCACATCGCTTCCAAGACCGACGTGGACATGGCCTACGCCATGGGCAAGGCGGCCGTGCAGTTCGCCCTCAAGGGCCACAATTCCATCATGCCCACCGTGGAGCGCCTCTCCAGCAAGCCCTTCAAGTGGAAGGTGGGCATGGCGCCCCTGTCGAAGGTGGCCAACGTTGAAAAGATGATGCCCAAGAGCTTCATCACCCGCGACGGCTACGGCATCACCAACAAGTGCCGCGAATACCTCGAACCCCTGATCAAGGGCGAAGACTACCCGCCCTACAAGAACGGCCTGCCCAAATACGTGCGCCTGAAGAACCTGCCGGTGGCGAAGAAGCTGCCCAAGTTCGAGCTTTCCTGAGCACGGGCCTTGCCGTCACGAAGGGCCGCCGGCGGCAACGCCGGCGGCCCTTCGTTTTTCCCGGGCAACACTGCCCGGCCCACCGGCCCTCACTGTAGGCGCGGCGCAAGCCGCCATGATCCCGTCAGAACCGCGCAAACCGAAACATCACCTGAAAGTAGAGTAGCTGCGAGGTCTTGGGTGTGACCTTGGGGATGAAGGTCATGTTCACTGCCACGCCCGGCGTGCCCACGGAAAGAAAGGGCAGGGCACCAAAGAACGGCCGACCGGCGTTGCGATCCTTGCGAGTCATGAAGAAGGCCACCAGCCCCACGTCGGTGTGCCAGCCCCGATCCATTTCACCCCAGGCACGGTACTTGGCACCACCACCGAGATAGTTGGACGTCTGCTCATTGCTGTCCAGGAAACTGCTGCCGGTAACAAGGGGGATCCAGCGTTCCCGACGGTCGAAATCGTATTCGAAGCCGGCGCCCCAGTTTTTTTCGTTGTAGCCCTTGCTGCGATCGAAATGATAAGCCTTGCCATTGACCACCAGATGCAGTTCCCCGGCCTCCACGAAGCCCGCCGGCAGAAGCAATGACAAAAAGAGCAGGAAACGCATTTTCCAGTACCGTGATCCAGTTCACATGGTACTGGTAACGTCCTGATTTGACGGGACTTTAGCGATCGGAGCGACAATGTTCCGACGCCTTTTGCATCAAGCGTTTGGCGTTGCCGTTTGCGGTGATGACGGATTCACGGCGCCGGTGAAACGCGCGTTTCGCCGCCAAGAAGCAACCCCCGGCGAGGGCACGCAGGGCGCAGGTCAGACCGCGATGCCCACCGGCAGCTTCTCGAACCAGTCGAGGAAGCGCTGCACGTCGTCGCCCCGGAACAGACGGCCGTGCTGGGGAGCCAGGATCGCGATGTCCAGCTTGCGCACACGATCGATCCAGTTCTGCTTGGCGCGATCCGAAGGCATCCAGCGCTGGTGGAAGAGCTTCATCTTCTCGGTATGGGCATCGAAGTCGTCCACGAACAGCGGCGCGCCCGGCGGCTCCAGGGCCGCGCCCACGTCGCCGCTCATGAGGATCTTCGCCTGCGGATCGTAGACGTGGAAATTGCCCGAGGCGTGCAGGTAATGGGCCGGGATGAACTGCAGGGTCACCTCGCCCAGCTCCAGCTCGCCACCTTCGTCGCCGATGGCGCAGAACTCGATGTTGCGCGAGCCGAAATGGCGCAGAAAACCTTCCCACAGCCAGGGCGTGTGCAGGCGGGCATGGGGCAGCGCCTGCTCCCACAGGCCCAGCGAGGAAATGATGTCGGGATCCTGGTGGGAGGCGAACAGATCGGTGATCTGTTCCACCCGCACGAACTGCAGCACCGAGGTGAGCATGGCGGCGAAGACCTCGATGCCGCCCGGATCCAGCAGCACGGTGCGCTGACTGCCGCTGACCATGTACTGGTTGGTGTCGATGATGGATTCGGGCTTGTCGGGATCGCGTCCGAACATCACCCAGCGGTAGCCTTCATCGTGCAGGATTTCGGTCTTCATGCGCCTTCCTCGCTGGCCAGCACATAGCAGATGTCGTTGAGCCGGTTCTGGCAGTCGTTGACCCGGGAACGGATCTTGTCGGTGGCCTTCTCCAGATTGTCGGCCACCACCTCCAGGGTATCGGTAAACCCGGTGGCGCGGGAGGCCTCGACCCGCGAGGTCGAGGAGATCACCTGCGCACCCCGGGTGCTGCGGCGGATGTCGTCGAGCAGACCACCCAGGGTACGCAGACTCTGCTGGAACCGCTTGCGGTAGGATTCGCTCTGCGACTGCAAGCGCTCTGCCACCGTCGCCAGCGAGGCGGCGTTGGGCAACTGGGCCGACGCCTCGCGCACCTGCCGATAGCGACTGCGGGTGTCCTCCACGTGGCTGCGGGCCACCGCCAGCCGTGACAGGGTCAGGGCCTCGGCACCGATCCGCTTCACCAGCTGGGTCACCTCGCGGGCCATCTCGTCGATGAAATCGGTGATCGGCTGGAAACCGCGCGCCGCATCGCCGGCCCGGTGGGAAATGGCCTTGGCGTTCATCACGCCAAGCGACATCTCGCGTGCGATGCGGCTCACCTCGGAAAGCTCCGAAGTGATGGTGGCGGCCGACACGAGGATCACTTCCTCGGCTCTGGGTTTGCGCTTCACGGGCGGGTTCCTCTGCCTTTCCTGGAGTAGTAGCGTCAGCCGGCTGCAGAACTTTAACAGGCGGCCAGACCGTGCGTGCTCTCCGCCATCCCGGCGTGCTGCGCATCGGCACCGGCCGTGCCGTGGAGCCTGACGCCGACGAACGCATCCCCACCCCACAAGCCCCACCATTCCGCTTGGGTATTGAAATTCTCCCCCAAAAGCGTATATTAGAAGTATCTAATATTTGTGTGACCGAGGTTACCGACGACCCCGGGCCACAGGTGTGACACTCGGGTCACCGGCGGGAGAAGCCGGGAAATCCATCAAACACGGGAGGAAACCCTGAAATGACCATCGACAAAGCCATGTTCGTCTTCGCCGGCAGCATGATCATCATCTCGACCCTGCTGGCCATGTTCCACAGCCCCAACTGGCACTGGTTCTCGCTGTTCATCGGCGCCAACATGATCCAGAGCAGCTTCACCGGCTTCTGCCCGCCCTCCATCCTCATGAGGAAACTGGGCATGAAGACCTCGGCCGAACTGGCCACTGCCAACCAGAACTGACGCCCTCGGCCGGACCGGCGCTCGCCGGTCCGGCGCCGTTTTACGACCTAATAAATATTTCCGATTTTCCCCGCTTTGGCCTACACTTGGTTGACGACAGGGACCGACACCCCCCACGGAAACCCCAAGGCCTGCGCATGAAACCCGACGCCGATCGCCCCAGCCCCGCCATCGACAGCCACCTCGACGCCATCAACGACCTGCGCGACCTGCTGCGCCAGTCCTACCACGCGGCCCTGCGCCTCAAGCGCGACATTCCCGCCGAGGAATTTCCCACCGCCTACATGCTGACCCGCGAGCTGCGCACCCTGCGCAAGACCGTCGAACGCCTGCGCCAGGCCCTGGGCGAGGAATTCCTCGATCTCACCCTGGACATGGATCTCTCCTCCATGGAGCTGGACCTGCTGAGCAGCACCGACTCTTCCGCCTGCCTCTGAACGCCGGACGCCCACGCACCGCATGCCTGCCGCCGACATCCCCGATCCGGAGGCGTTTCCGGAAACCGGTGCCTATGCCGACAAGCTGGCTTTCCTGCTGGAATACGCCCGGCTCGCTCCCTCGCTGCTCAACAGCCAGCCCTGGCAGTTCTCGCTGCGGGATCACACCCTCGGCGTGCTGCCGGATCTCGAGCGCTGGCAGCCGGTCACCGATCCCGAGCGCCGCGAACTCTACCTGAGTCTCGGCTGCGCCCTAGAGAACCTGCTCACCGCCGCCGAATACTTCCGGCTCGGCTTCCACGTGGCCTTCGGCGACAGCGAGCGCGGCGACGAAACCTTCGCCCGGGTGCAGTTCGTGGAAGGGGCCACCATCAACCAGGTACGGGATCCGGGCCTGTTCCATGCCATCGTCCGCCGCCGCACCTGCCGCCGCCCCTTCCTGCCGAAACTGATCCCCCACGAGGAACTCCTGCAACTGCGCAACGCCCGCCTGGAAACGGATCTGGCCCTGCGCTTTCTCGCCAACCTGGAGCAGAAACGCCGCCTCGCCGAACTGGTGGCCGCCGCCGACCGGCGCCTGTTCGCCAATCCCGACTACCGCCGCGAACTGGCCGGCGGCATCCGCCGCGGCATGTGGCGCCTGCCGGGGCCACTCACCCCGCTGGCCGTTCTTGCCGTCCGCCATCTGAACCCCGGCCCCCGCCTGGCCCGCCGGGAACGGCAACTGCTGATGAGCGCCCCGGTGCTGGCCGTGCTCGCCAGCCGCAACGATACCCCCGTGGACTGGATCCGCACCGGCCAGCTCTTCCAGCGCCTCGCCCTGACCGCCACCAAGCTCGGCCTGGCCATCCAGCCCATGAACCGCCTGCTCCAGGTGCGCAGCCACCGCCACGAGCTGGCCAGCATGCTGCCCGACAACCGCTTGCGTCCTCACGTGTTGCTGCGCCTCGGCCATGTCGATGGCGGTGATCGTCCCACGCCCCGAGACCCGCTCTCCCGGCATCGGGTCTGACCGGCGGAAGAGGGGAAATCCCCGCCGTTTCCCCGTACAATCCCGGTTCCGCAACACGCATCACCGGGACCATGCCGCGCATCCACCAGTTCTTCCGCCTCGCCTACATCAGCTGGATCCTGGTACGTCACGGGCTCGACGAACTCCTGTTGGCCAGCCACCTGTTCCGCCCGGTGCGCTTTCTCAGATACCTCATGCCCTGGACCTGGGTGCCGCGCAGCCTGCCCCGCGGCACGCGGATCCGCATGGCCCTGGAGGATCTGGGACCCATCTTCATCAAGTTCGGCCAGATCCTCTCCACCCGCCGGGATCTGCTGCCGGACGACATCGCCGACGAATTGGCCAGACTGCAGGACCGGGTGCCCCCCTTCCCGGACGAGGTGGCCCGCCACCTCATCGAAACGAGCCTCGGCCAGCCCATCGAGGCGGTCTTCGACGCCTTCGAATCCACCCCCTTCGCCTCGGCCTCCATCGCCCAGGTGCACGGCGCCCGCCTCAAGGACGGCCGGGAAGTGGTGGTCAAGGTGCTGCGGCCCGGCATCCTGCCGGTGATCCGCCGTGACATCGGCCTCATGTACACCGTGGCCCGCCGCGTGGAGCGCTACTGGTCCGCCGGCAGGCAACTGCGCCCGGTGGAGGTGGTGCGGGAGTTCGAAAAGACCATTCTCGACGAGCTGGATCTGATGCGCGAGGCCGCCAATGCCTCGCAACTGCGGCGCAACTTCCTCGACTCCCCCCTGCTGTACGTGCCCGAGGTGTACTGGGACTGGTGCCGGCGCGACGTGCTGGTGATGGAGCGCATCCACGGCATCCCGATCAGCCAGATCGACGCCCTGCGCGCCGCCGGCATCGATCTCAAAACCCTGGCCGAGCAGGGCGTGGAAATCTTCTTCACCCAGGTATTTCGCGACAGCTTCTTTCACGCCGACATGCACCCCGGCAACATCTTCGTCTCGCCCGAGGGCCAGTACATCGCCGTGGACTTCGGCATCATGGGCGTGCTCTCGGCCACCGATCAGCGCTATCTGGCCGAAAACTTCCTGGCCTTCTTCAACCGCGACTACCGCCGGGTGGCCCAGCTCCACATCGACTCGGGCTGGGTGGCGAAGGACACCCGGGTGGACGAGTTCGAGGCCGCCATCCGCACCGTCTGCGAACCCATCTTCGACAAGCCGCTGGCCGAGATCTCCTTCGGCCAGGTGCTGCTGCGCCTGTTCCAGACCGCGCGGCGCTTCAACATGGAAGTCCAGCCCCAGCTGGTGCTGCTGCAGAAGACCCTGCTCAACATCGAGGGCCTCGGCCGCCAGCTCTATCCCCAGCTCGATCTGTGGACCACCGCCAAGCCCTTTCTCGAGCGCTGGATGCGCCAGCAACTCGGCCCGGGCGCCTTCTGGCGCCACATCCGCGAGAACGCCCCGCTGTGGTCCGAGCGCCTGCCCGCCCTGCCCAACAAGCTCTACGAGGTGATCGAAAAGGCCGCCGACGGCCGCCTCGAAACCCGCCTGCCCGATTCCCAGTTCACCCACCTGCAGCAGGAGATCCGCACCGCCAACCGCCGCACCCTCGCCGCCGTCACCGGCAGCGGCCTGCTGATCACCGCCGCCCTCCTGCTCGACCAACTGCCCATCCTCTACCCCGCCACCACCGCCACCACCGGCCTGGCCATCCTGCTCTGGGGCTGGACGCGGAAATAGGTTTCGAGCCGGCTCGGTGGAAGTAACGCAGAGGGCGCAGAGACGCAGAGGACGCAGAGGATTTTGAGGAGAGATTTGTTGATGTTTGCGCAGATGATCTTTATGTGCATATCACGGCAAACAACAATCACCTCTGCGTCTCTGCGCCCTCTGCGTTCATTACACGCCCCCCTTGACATTCTCCAAATGTTCTCTAAACTTGAGAACGTTCGGAGAACAAGCATGCTCACCCAACTGGAAGATCGCATCCTTCGTTTCATTCGCGGGTACATCGCCCAACATGGCTGCGGGCCGACGCTGACGGAAATCGGCGTCGCCGTGGGGGTGAAGTCGAAGGGTACGGTGCACAGGTACGTGCAGTCGCTCAAGAACAAGGGCGTCCTGGAGCATGTCGAACGCGGTTGGCGCGGTATCCGGCTCGCCAGTGAATCCTCACTCCACTCCACGACCCTCCCGCTGGCGGGCCGGATCGCTGCCGGCCACCCCATCGAGGCCATTCCCGATCAGGACCAGCTCGATCTGGCCGCCCTGTTCGTGGCCGAGGACCGCTACGCCCTGCAGGTGAAGGGCGATTCCATGATCGACATGGGCATCCTCGACGGCGATTGGGTCATCATCCAGCGCACCGACACCGCCGAGGACGGTGACGTGGTGGTGGCCCTGATCGACGACAGCGAAGCCACCCTCAAGCGCTTCAAGCGCCTGCCCGACGGCGACATCCTGCTGATCCCGGAAAACAGCGAAATGGCGCCCATGCAATACGCCCCGGAACGGATCCGCATCCAGGGCCGTCTGATCGGCCAGCTGCGCCGTTACTGAACCTGATACATGAAGTGCCCCAACAGGGAGCCCGGATGAAGCGAAGCGGAATCCGGGGATGGGTTTTTCCCGGATTCCGGCCCTGCGGGCCTGCATCCAGGCTACACGATGCCCACCCCCTCAAGTTCCCCCTTCCGGCGCCGATATGGCCATAACCAGGGGCCGACCCCGGCCCTAGCGCCCACAGGAGCATGGACATGCAGACGGCGACCCCCTCCCTCGCAACCGGCGGGCAGCCGGTCGACGCGGACAACCCGAACCTCGACACCTTCACCTTCTGGGTGGGCGAGCAGATGCTGGCCGTGCCCGTGCACAGCGTGCTGTCGGTGACCCAGAACCTGGCCGATCTCAAACCCACCCCCCTCAAGGGGCGCGGCCTGCTCGGCGCCACCCAGTACCGCGGCAAGCCGGTGGCCATCTACGATCTGGCCGCGATGCTGGACACCGTCTCCGGCCAGCAATACAAGACCGAACTGCTGGATCTGCTGCAGGCCCGGGAACAGGATCATCTCGACTGGCTGGATGCCCTGGAGGAATCGATCCGCACCGATGCTCCCTTCACCAGGGCCCGCGATCCCCACCAGTGCGCCTTCGGCCAGTGGTACGACGGTTTCACCACCCGTGACGAAGCCTTCCGGGAAATCCTCGACCGTTTCGACGAACCCCACCGGGAGATCCACGCCCTGGCCGACGAACTGCTGGAATACAAGGCCCGCGGCGAGGTGGAAGAAGCCCTCTACCGCCTCGACATCGCCCGCAAGACCGTCCTGCGCCGCCTGCGCAAGACCTTCCACCATGCCCGGGTGCAGCTCAAGGAATCGATCCGCGACGTGGTGCTCAACCTCACGGTGGATGGCGAAACGCCCCTGGTGGGTCTGAAAATCGACGAGATCAACGACGTAATCACCTATCCCCGCGCCAACCTGCTCGAACTGGCCGAGGTCGGCCTGCCCGTCAACCCGCAGACGCAGCGCCTGTTCCGCGGCTATCTCAGCAACGACCAGGGCCAGGACTGCCTGCTGATCGATCCCGAGCAGATCATTCCGGTGGCGTCGGAGTAGGGGATATTCGACGCCAGGACGCCGAGGGCGCAAAACATCGTGTCGGAAGCGGGTTTCCCTCCGCATGCGCGGCCCAGGCCACGGCCAAGCTGCCCAGCCAACCGCAAAGGCCTAATCGCGGCGGAGGCGCCGCCCCTGCGGCTTGATGTGTACCGGTAGGAGCGGCGCCCCCGCCGCGACCGACTTTTTACGCCCCGGCCTTCAGGGCCGCATCAGCGCCCCTTCCACTTCGTCGCGCTTGGCCTTGCCGGCGAGCAGTTCGATGAGGGTGAGGGCGAAGTCCATGGCCGTGCCGGGGCCACGGGAGGTAACCACCTTGCCGTCCACCACCACCGGTTTTTCCTCGTAGATCAGATCCTTCACCGGCTTGCCTTCGAGGCTGCCGGGGTAGGAGGTGGCGTGGCGACCGTCGAGCAGGCCGGCACTGGCGAGCACCTTGGGGGCCGCGCAGATGGCACCGGTCCAGCGGCCGCTGTCGGCCATCTTCTGCAGCAGCGCGCGGATCCGCGGATCGGCTTCCAGGTGGTCGGCGCCAGGCAGACCGCCGGGCAGCACCAGCATGTCGAAGTCGCGTTCCAGAACGGCGTCGAGCGTGGTGTCGGGCACGATCACCGTGCCACGGCTGCAGCGCACGGGGCCGTCGGCGAGACCGGCGGTGACGACCTCGATGCCGGCCCGGCGCAGGAGATCGATGATGGTGACCGCTTCGAGTTCTTCGCAACCTTCAGCGAGGGGGACGAGGACGCTTGCCATGTGGGTTTCCTCCTTGGGTTCTGTCGCCAGGCGACGAGCCGCGAGACGGGCACCAGTTCCACGCCCCGCCGTTGCAGGGTGGGCAACCAGCGTTCCAGCGCCGCCAGGGTCTTCGGCAGGGGATGACCGATGCCGAGGGCGCTGCCCTTGCGATGGGCCCGATCGATCAGTTTTTCAAGCTGGGTGTCGATGATCGCCGCGTCGTCCCGGTAGTCGATGAACACGTCGCGATGGGTGACGGGGAGGGCGCGGCGGCGGGCTTCCCGTTCGGCCACGGTGGCGGCGGTGGTGCGGCTGTCGACGAAATAGAGATCGCTGCGGAACATCAGGGTCTGCATCAGCCAGCGCATGCGCAGGGGATCGGCGGTGAGCCGGCTGCCCATGTGGTTGTTGAGGCCGCGCACGTGGGGCACCGAGGCGAGGCCGGCGAATACCGTGCGCTTGAAGTCCTTTTCCGCCTGGGTTTCGGTAAGCGCCCCGGGCCCGAGGCGGTTGCCGCCGGCCGCCTCCATGGGCAGGTGAAGCATGATCTCCTTGCCCAGGCGGTGGGCCGTCTCGGCAAGGCTGCGGGAGTGGGGCGCATGGGGGAGGATGGCCACGGTCACCGCGCCGGGCAGATGCACCGCCCGTTCGCCGTCGGCGGCCCGCCAGCCGAGATCGTCGATGATCAGGGCCACGAGCGGCCGGGCCTGGGCGCAGCCGGCGGTGAAGGCGGCCAGCAAGCCGAGCAGCAGGGCCAGCGCCTTGCGCATCGCCCGGCAAACCCGCCTACTTGCCCGCCTTCAGCAGATTCAGCCCCTTGAGGACGATGAGCGCTTCGTAGACCGGATAGTCCTCGGTGACCAGCTTCTTGCCGTTGCCCTTCGCTTTTGGCTTGCCCTTTTCCTTCCTTCCCTTGCCGTTGGGATTGGCCAGGTGGCCGGAGAGATCGGCTTCGGTAAGCGGCTTGAAGCGCTCTTCCTGCTCCTTGATCTGCAGGTTGTCGAGCACGATGTCCGGCATGATGCCCTCCGCCTGGATGGACCGGCCCGAGGGGGTGTAGTAGCGGGCCGTGGTCAGCTTCAGGGCCGTGTCGTTGCCCAGCGGGATCACGGTCTGCACCGAGCCCTTGCCGAAGGTACGGTGGCCCATGAGGATGGCACGCCGGTGATCCTGCAGGGCACCGGCGACGATTTCCGAGGCCGAGGCGGAACCTTCGTTGACCAGCACCACGATTGGGGCACCGGCAATCAGATCCCCCGGACGAGCCGAGCGCACCAGCTTGTTGTCCTCGGTACGGCCCTTCACCGAGACGATCACGCCTTCGTCGAGGAACACGTCGGAGACGGCCACGGCCGAGTCGAGCAGGCCGCCGGGGTTGTTGCGCAGATCCAGCACCAGGCCCTTGAGCCGCCCGCCGTTCTCCTTGCGCAGCTTGCGGAGGGCCTTGCGCAGATCGGCGGCGGTGCGTTCCTGGAACTGGGAGATCCGCACGTAGTCGTAACCATCTTCCAGCACCTTCGACTTGACGCTCTTGACCCGGATCTTGGCCCGGGTGAGGGTGATCCTGAGCGGCTTCTCCTCGCCTTCGCGGACGATGGTGAGGGTGATCTTGGTGCCGGGCTTGCCGCGCATGATGTTCACGGCCTGATCCAGGGTCAGGCCCTTCACCGGCGTGTCGTCCAGACGAATGATCAGATCCCCGGCCTGCACGCCGGCCCGCTGGGCGGGAGTGTCGTCGATGGGTGAGATGACCTTGACGAAGCCGTCTTCCATGCCCACCACGATCCCCAGGCCGCCGAACTCGCCGGTGGTACCGACGCGCAGCTCCTCGAAGTCCTTGCGATCGAGATAGGAGGAATGGGGATCGAGCCCGGTGACCATGCCGCGGATGGCATTCTCGAGCAGGGTCTTGTCGTCCACCTCGTCCACATAGTTGGCCTTGATCTTGCCGAACACCTCGCTCAGGGTGCGCACCATGTCCAGCGGCAGGCCGGCGGCCTGGCTGCGCGCGGGCCTATCGGCCAGCACCCCGTGGGTCAGTGCCAGGGACACGCCCAGCAGCAAACCGGCGAGCAGAATGAGAAGGTTGCGGGTCAGCAGATTCATGTCCGGGTCTCTCCTGTGGCCCCGGCGGGACCGTTTCCTTGTGTTCGGCCGCAATGGACGGCCGCCAGTCGCGTGATATTACAGCAGACGGCAACGGGTGGCGAGGGCACCGCCCTCCGCCCGGATATTCGGGTTAGCGGCGGGCCAGTGCCGCGCCGCTGCACCAGCGCAGTGGATTGGTGGGCTTGCCGTTGTGACGGATTTCGAAATACAGGGCGCTTTGCGCCTGGCCGCCGCTGCGCCCGACCGTGGCGATTGGCTCGCCGGCTTCGACCCAGTCGCCCACTTCCTTGAACAGGCTCTGGTTCTGGCCGTAGAGGCTCATGTAACCGTCGCCGTGATCGAGGATCAGCAGCAGGCCGTAACCGCGCAGCCAGTCGGCGTAGGCCACCCGCCCGCGGGCGATGGCCCGCACGGTGCGCCCCTCGCGGGCCAGGATCCGCACCCCGTTCCATTTCAGATCGCTGCGCTGGCGGACCTTGCCGTAGAGCTTCTGCACCTTGCCTTTGACCGGCCAGGGCAGCTTGCCGCGACGGCTGGCGAAGGGCCGTTCCATGCCCGTGTCGGCCAGCAGATCGGTGAGGCTGGACTCGATGGCCTCGAGCACCGCGCGCAGCTGCCGCTCGTTTTCCTGCAGGTGGGCGATGGCCTGCTCCCGGTTGCGCAGCTCGGCCTGCAGGCGGGCCACCACCTTGCGGCGCTGGCGCCGATCCACGCGCAGGGCCTGCTGGCGTTCCAGGGTGCGCTGGCGCAGGGTCTCGAGGCGGGCTGTCTCCTCGCGCACCTGCCCGGCGATCCGCGCCAGCGCCTCCAGGGTGTCGCGCACCGCGTCGATGCGCTTCTGGCGGGCGGCGTTGAAATAGCGGTAATAGACCACCACCCGGCCGAGGCGGGCCGGGTCTTCCTGGTTGAGCAGCAACTTGAGGTATTCCTGACGGCCGATCATCCAGGCGGCGCGGACCTGGCGGGCCAGCAGTTCGCGCTGGGTGGCCAGCTTGCGCCGGAGCGCGCCTTCCTCGCGGCGCAGTTCCCGCAACTTCCTGCGCCGGGTCCGCAGCTTCCGCTCCAGCGCCTTGAGTTCGCGCACGGTGCGGCCGATCCGCCGCTCCACCTCGCGCAGGGCCTTCTGATCCCGATTGAAGCGGCTGCGCACCGCATCCCGCTCGGCCCGCAGGGCCTCGAGCCGCTGCTGCAACCGTTCCAGTTCGCGGGCCTTGGCCTGCCGTTCGCTCTCGCTCAGGGCAGGCGCGGCCGTCGCCGGCAGGGCCAGCGCGGTGAACAGCAACAGGATCAGGAAACGGGGCAGCACGATGGCGGCCATGATACGCGAGGGCGGCGCGGGGATCAGCTCGCCTGGCGCTTGACGACGGAGGCCGGTTCGGCGTCTTCCTTCTCGGCGTGATCGATCAGGCTGTGGCCCTTCATCTCCACCGGCTGGGGCAGGCCCATCAGCTCCAGCATGGTGGGCGCCAGATCGGACAATGCGCCCCCATGCTGCTGGAGCGCCAGATCGCGGCCCACGTAGATCAGCGGCACGGGGTTGCTGGTGTGGGCGGTGTGGGGCTGGCCGGTGTCCGGATCCCGCATCTGTTCGGCGTTGCCATGATCGGCGGTGATCAGCAGCTCGCCCCCCCGTGCGCGCACCGTGTCCACCAGGCGGCCGAGACAGCCATCCAGGTATTCGATGGCCTGTACGGTCGCTTCGTAATTGCCGGTGTGACCGACCATGTCGGGGTTGGCGTAGTTGACGACGATCACTTCGTAGCGATCCGCCTCAATGGCCGCCACCAGCTTGTCGGTCACCTCGCCGGCGGACATCTCGGGCTGCTGGTCGTAGGTGGCCACGTCGGGCGAGTCGATGAGGATCCGATCCTCGAACTCGAAGGGTTCCTCGCGGCCGCCGTTGAAGAAAAAGGTCACGTGGGCGTATTTCTCGGTCTCGGCGATGCGCAGCTGGTGCATGCCCAGGCCCGAGATGTACTCGCCGAAGACGTTCTTCAGCCGCTCCGGCGGATAGGCCACGGGAATGTCGTACTGGCTGTTGTACTCGGTGAGGCTCACGAACTGGCCCAGCCGCGGCCAGGCCTTGCGCGCGAAACAGTCGAAGTCGGGCTCGATGAAGGGTCGGGTGATCTGCCGCGCCCGGTCGGAGCGGAAGTTCATGAACACGATCACGTCGCCGTCTTCCACCCGCACCGGCTCGCTGCCCTCGGGCACGATGGCGGTGGCCTTGACGAACTCGTCGGTCTCGCCCCGTTCATAGGCCGCCTGCAGGCCGGTGAGTGCATCGGGGGTGGTGAACTCGCCCTGACCGAGGGTGATGAGATCGTAGGCCTTTTCGATCCGCGGCCAGCGGTGATCCCGATCCATGGCGTAATAGCGGCCGATCATGGAAGCGAAGCGACCGCCACCGAGTTCGTCGAACTTCGCCTGCATCCTGCGCAGCGATTCCTCGGCGCTTTGCGGCGGGGTGTCGCGCCCGTCGAGAAAGGCGTGCAGATAGACCCGCTCGGCACCGCGGCGCACCGCCAGCTCCACCATGGCATGGATGTGATTCTCGTGGCTGTGCACGCCCCCGGGAGAGAGCAGGCCGAGGATGTGCACGGCCTTGCCTGCGTCCTTCGCCAGCTCCACCGCATCCACCAGGGTCTGGTTGGTGAAGAAGGAACCGGTCTTGATGGAGCGGGTGACCCGGGTGTATTCCTGGTACACCACGCGTCCGGCGCCCAGGTTCAGGTGGCCCACTTCCGAGTTGCCCATCTGCTCCGAGGGCAGACCCACCGAAGCGCCAGACCCCTGAATGAGAGTATGGGGATAATCGGCCCACAGGCGATCCCAGACCGGCTTGCGGGCGGCGGCGATGGCGTTGTAGTCCGTGGATTCCGAATATCCCCAGCCGTCGAGGATCACCAGGACCATGGGCTTGATGCGGGCAGTGTCTGACATGTTGCTAGTTATGGTATCCGTACGGCGCGGTATCAAGATTTGGACTCGGTCTAATTATAACCCGAACCCGTTCTTCCGGCATGAATTCGAGGCCAATCTTGCGAAATTTGTGGGGAAAAGCGCCCTGGCCCTTCTCAAATGGCAGATAATTGTATAATGTTTTAGTGATAAAAGGCACTCCAACGGGAGTCACCCTCCGCGGTGATCACCCCCGCTCAATCGGAACGAGCACGCACAGGGCAGGAACATGATGAATCTCTCCGAACCGACCACCCTGCTGACCCGCGACGAGGACATCGACCGCGCCTCCCGCTCCCTCAAGGCCATGTCCCACCCGCTGCGCCTGAAGATCCTCTGCACCCTCGGGGATCGGGAGATCAGCGTCCAGGACATCGTCGAACACGTGGGCACTTCCCAGAGCAACATCTCCCAGCATCTGGCCATCCTGCGCGACAAGGGCATTCTCGACTCGCGCAAGGACGCCAACCGGGTCTACTACCGGGTCGGCGACGCCCGCACCCTGCGCCTGATCAGCATGATGCGCGAAGTGTTCTGCAACCCCCCCGAGCAGGACTGACCCATCCCCGCTGCAGGCTGGCGCCCCGCCGCCAGCCTGCTACAATGCCGCCGCGCCCGGTGCGCCTCCGGACATCCCCCGCTTTCCCCAAGGAGTTCCCGTGCAAGACTTCCTGACCTTCGTCAGCCAGAACCTGCTGCTGTTCGCGGCCCTGGCCGTCACCCTGGTGATGCTGTTTCTCAACCTGTTCGGCGCCCGCCTCAAGGGCTACCAGCCCGTGGATCCGGCCGAGGCGGTCAACCTCATCAACCACGAAAACGCCCTGGTGCTCGACGTGCGCGAGGCCAGCGAATACCAGTCGGGCCACATCCTCGACGCCCGGCACATCCCCCAGTCGGCCCTGGCCAAGCGCCTCGCCGAGCTTGAAAAGGACAAACAGCGCCCCATCATCTTGGTATGTCGATCGGGCAGCCGCTCGGCGCATGCGGCCGGGGTGCTGAAGAAGCACGGCTTCGAGAAGGTCTACAACCTCAGTGGCGGGATCATGGCCTGGCAGAACGCCAGTCTGCCCCTGACCCGCAAGTAGCCGTTTCCCGCACCCCGAAGTTCAAGGAGCCCGCCATGCCCGACGTGGTCATGTACAGCACCAAGTTCTGCCCCTACTGCGTGCGCGCCCGCATGCTGCTGGAGAGCAAGAACGTGCCCTACACCGACATCCGCATCGACGAACAACCCGACCGCCGGGCCGAAATGGAACAGCGCGCGCAGCGCACCTCGGTGCCGCAGATCTTCATCGGCGACGAGCACGTGGGCGGCTGCGACGATCTCTTCGCCCTGGAGGCCCACGGCGAACTGGATCGCAAACTCGGACTGGAGTGAAACCGACATGAGCCAAGCCCTGCACGTGGTCTGCCCCCACTGCGACAGCGTCAACCGCGTGCCGCAGGAGAAGCTGGGCGCCGGCGGCAAATGCGGCAAGTGCGGCCGGCCCCTGTTCACCGGCAAGCCCCTGGAGCTGCACGCCGGCAATTTCGACGCCCACGTGAACAAGAGCGACCTCCCGGTGCTGGTGGACTTCTGGGCTCCCTGGTGCGGCCCCTGCCGCATGATGGCGCCGGTGTTCCAGCAGGCCGCCGCCCAGCTCGAACCGCACATGCGCCTGGCCAAGGTCAACACCGAACAGGAACAGCAGCTTGCCGCCCGTTTCGGCATCCGCTCCATCCCCACCCTGGCCGTATTCAAAAAGGGCCAGGAGCTGGGCCGCATGGCCGGCGCCATGGATCTGCAGAACCTGCTGCGCTGGGCCCGTCAATTCGGCTGACGGCAGAGAAAGGATGAAAGAGGAAAGAGAAAAGGGGTACCATTCCCCCTGCCTCTTTTCACTTCATCACTGAACAAAAAATGACCGAACAAGCCGAACAACAATTCGCCATCCAGAAGATCTACATCCGCGATCTCTCCTTCGAATCCCCCAACGCGCCCGGCATCTTCACCGGCGAATGGCAGCCGGAGGTGAACCTGGATCTCAACACCCAGGCCAATCCGCTCGAGGAAGGGGTCTTCCACGTGGATCTGGCCCTCACCGTGACGGTAAAAAACCAGGACAAGACCGCTTTCCTCGTGGAAGTGCACCAGTGCGGGATCTTCAACCTCAGCGGTTTCGACGATCAGCAGATGGGCCACATGCTCGGCAGCTACTGCCCCAACATCCTGTTTCCCTACGCCCGCGAGGCCATCTCCGACCTGGTGACCAAGGGCGGCTTCCCGCCGCTGCTGCTGGCGCCGGTCAACTTCGACGCCCTCTACGCCCAGCACCTCGCCCAGCAGCAACAGCCGGAAGGCGAGCAGCCCGCGCCCGCCCACTGACCATGCGCTTCGCGGTCCTCGGCGCCGGCTCCTGGGGCACCGCCCTGGCCATGCTGCTGGCCGGCAACGGCCACTCGACGCTGCTCTGGGCCCACCGCCCGGACGCCGCCGAAACCCTCGAGCGCGAACGGCGCAACGAACGCTACCTGCCCGGCATCCGCTTTCCCGACAAGCTGCACGTCACCGCCGATCTGGAAGGCGCGGTGGCCGCCGCCGACGTGATTCTGGTGGTGGTGCCCAGCCACGCCTTCCGCGAAACCCTGCACCGGCTGCGCGGCGCCGTCCATCCCGGCCACCGGATCGCCTGGGGCACCAAGGGCCTGGAGCCCGAAACCCGCAAGCTGTTGCACCAGGTGGTGCGCGAAGAGCTGGGCGAGGCCATCCCCATGGCGGTCGTCTCCGGGCCCACCTTCGCCCGGGAAGTGGCCCGCAAGCTGCCCGGCGCCGTCACCGTCGCGGCCAGCGACCCCGACTTCGCCCTGGAACTGGCCCGCGCCCTGCACAACGACCACTTCCGCGCCTACACCGGCGACGACATCGTCGGCGTGGAGATCGGCGGCGCGGTGAAGAACGTCATGGCCATCGCCACCGGCACCGCCGACGGCATGGGCTTCGGCGCCAACGCCCGCGCCGCCCTCATCGCCCGCGGCCTGGCCGAGATGCAGCGCCTCGGCCGCGCCCTCGGCGCCCGCGACGCCACCTTCACCGGCCTCACCGGCCTGGGCGATCTGGTCCTCACCTGCACCGACGATCAGTCCCGCAACCGCCGCCTCGGCCTGGCGATCGGCCAGGGCAAGGGCATCGACGAAACGGTGCGGGAAATCGGCCAGGTGGTGGAGGGCATCGGCACCTGCCGCGAAGTCCACGAACTGGCGAAGGAACTGGGCGTGGACATGCCCATCACCGAACAGGTCTGGCTCATCGTCCATCAGGGCCACACCCCCCAGCAGGCCCTGCATGACCTCATGGAACGGGCGGTGCGGCCGGAATTGGACCAATAGCAGGCGCAGGACGGTTCAAGCGCAGCGGAGCCGACGAATTGGCCGGCTTTCGCCGGTCCCCTCACCCTGTCCCTCTCCCCGACGGGGAGAGGGAACCCTTCGTTCGGACGGCAGGGAAACGGCCGGCGAACGATTTGCCATGCCGGGTTCGCTGCGCCTGACCCGCCCTACGGGCCGGTGCCAAATCCGTTCTGCCGCCAGGCTTCGTAGATCACCACCGCCGCGGTGTTGGCGAGGTTGAGGCTGCGGCTTTCGGGCCGCATCGGCAGGCGCAGGAGCTTGTCGCCGAGCGCCTCGCGCAGCGCTTGCGGCAGGCCGCGGGTCTCGGGGCCGAGCAGAAAGGCGTCGCCGGGCTCGAAGGCCACCTCGAACAGACTGCGCCGGCCGCGGGTGGAGAGCCCGAAGAGCCGCCGCGGCTTCACCCCGGCCATGAAGGCCTCGAAGGTATCGTGCACGGCCACCTCGGCGTACTCGTGATAGTCGAGCCCAGCCCGGCGCAGTCGCCGGTCGTCCATCTCGAAACCCAGCGGCCGGATCAGGTGCAGCCGCGCGCCCGTGTTGGCGCACAGTCGAATGATGTTGCCGGTATTGGCCGGGATCTCGGGCTGGAAAAGCACCAGATGAAACATGGCGCCAGCCTAAAGGTAAACGCGGCGCAACGAAAGCCTGGCCGGTTGACCAACCTCCGAAATTATCGACCCACGCACGAGCCATGCACTGAGCCCTCAAGGCCGGACCACATTTTTTGCAAACCCCTAAATGTGGTATTCCGCTTCCCTTTGCCCTTGCCTCCTGTCTCTTGTATCTTCACACCCCATGATCACCCCCGACGACGAATCCCTCCTGCGCACAGAGTTCTGTGGCCTGGATTTCGCCTCGCCCATCGTGCTGCTCTCCGGCTGCGTGGGTTTCGGCGAGGAATACAGCCGGGTGGCCGGCTTCTCCAACACCGACGTGGGCGCGATCTGCCTCAAGGGCACCACCCTCGAGCCACGCCCGGGCAATCCCCCCCACCGGGTGTTCGAGACGCCCATGGGCATGCTCAACGCCATCGGCCTGCAGAATCCCGGGGTGGACGTGGTGGTGAACGAGATCCTGCCGCAGCTCGACTTCACCGAGACCCGCTTCATCGCCAACATCTCCGGCTCCACCGTGGAGGAATACCGCGAAGTGGCCCGGCGCTTCGACGACTCGCCCATCGACGCCATGGAGATCAACATCTCCTGCCCCAACGTGAAGGAGGGCGGGGTGGCCTTCGGCAACGATCCCGACATGTCGGCGCGGGTAGTGGCCACGGTGCGCGAGGTGACCGAAAAGCCGCTCATCACCAAGCTCTCGCCCAACCAGACCGACATCGCCGAAAACGCCCGCCGCTGCATCGAGGCCGGCACCGACGCCTTCGCGGTGATCAACACCCTGATGGGCATGGCCATCGACATCGAATCGCGCAGCCCCGTGATCGGCAACAACCAGGGCGGCCTCTCGGGACCGGCCATCAAGCCGGTGGCCCTGCTCAAGACCCACCAGGTCTGGCAGGTGGCGCACCCGCACGCCGTGCCCATCATCGGCCAGGGCGGCATCAGCTCGGCCGAGGATGCCATCGAGTTCCTGATCGCCGGCGCCTCGGCGGTGGGGGTGGGCACCGCGCTGTTCTACGATCCGCTTATCTGCCCGAAGATCAACGCCGGCATCGCCGACTACCTGCGACGCCACGAAATGAGCAACGTGGCCCAGCTCACCGGCTCGCTGGTGCTCAACGAGCGCCAGGCCTGCGGCTGCTGAAAAAAGTAAAGGCTCGCCCCGTTGCGCCGATATTTATGTCTCAAAATGGTTTTGACACGGTTTTTCGCAGGCGCTGCAAATTTCGATCGGAACCATCATGAGACGACGAACAACCACCGCAATGACTGATCGGCTGATATAGACATGGCAACGGCTCCGCGCAGAAAAGTCCGCCTCGGTGATCTGCTGGTGGAAAGCGGCGTAATCACCAACGAGCAGCTCATGCAGGCCCTCGCCACCCAGAAGCAGAGCGGCCAGAAGCTGGGCCGCACCCTGGTGGATCTGGGCTACGTCACCGAGGACCGCCTGCTGGAAGTGCTCTCGCAGCAGCTCCGCGTCCCGCTGGTGGATCTGCGCCACTATCATTACGACCCGGACACGGTGCGCCTGATCCCCGAGACCATGGCCCGCCGCTATCGGGTCATCGCCCTCAAGCAGAACCCCGACGGCAGCCTGCTGGTGGGGATGGCCGATCCCACCGACATCTTCGCCTACGACGAACTCTCCCGCCAGCTCAGGCGCCACATCCAGCCGGCCGTGGTGCGCGAGGCGGATCTGCTCTCGGCCATCGACAAGGTCTACCGGCGCACCGAGGAGATCACCTCCCTGGCCGAGGAACTGGGCGAGGAACTGGGCGAGAGTGACATCGATCTCGAACGCCTGGTGCAGACCGAGGACGTGGCCAACGCACCCATCGTCAAGCTGCTGCAGAGCCTGTTCGAGGACGCGGTGCAGATCGGCGCCTCCGACATCCACATCGAGCCCGACGAGACCGTGCTGCGCATCCGTCAGCGGGTGGACGGCGTGCTCCAGGAACAGGTGATGAAGGAGAAACGCATCGCCACCGCCCTGGTCTCGCGCCTGAAGCTGATGGCCGGCCTCAACATCTCCGAGCGCCGCGTGCCCCAGGACGGGCGCTTCAACATCCGCGTGCGCAACCATTCCATCGACGTGCGCCTGTCTACCATGCCCATCCAGTACGGCGAATCGGTGGTCATGCGCCTGCTGGATCAGTCCTCGGGCCTGCTGGCGCTGGAGCACCTGGGCATGGACGAAGGCCTGCTGCATCACTTCCGGCGCAACATCCACCGGCCCCACGGCATGGTGCTGGTCACCGGCCCCACCGGCTCGGGCAAGACCACCACCCTCTACGCCGCCCTCTCCGAGCTCAACCAGCCGGAGAAGAAGATCATCACCGTCGAGGACCCGGTGGAATACCGCCTGCCGCGCATCAACCAGGTGCAGGTGAACCCGCAGATCGAGCTGACCTTCGCCCGCGTGCTGCGCACCGCCCTGCGCCAGGATCCGGACATCGTGATGGTGGGCGAGATGCGCGATCAGGAAACCACCACCATCGGCCTGCGCGCGGCCATCACCGGCCACCTGGTGCTCTCCACCCTGCACACCAACGACGCCATCGCCACCGTCAACCGCCTGCTGGACATGGGCGCCGAAGGCTATCTGGTGGCCACCGCCCTGCGCGCCGTGCTGGCCCAGCGCCTGGTACGCCGGATCTGCGAAAGCTGCAAGATGCATCACACGCCCGACGCCCAGGAACGGGCCTGGCTGCATGCCCTGGCCGGCGAGCGCGACTTCGGCGAGTTCTTCCAAGGCATCGGCTGCTCCCACTGCAACAACACCGGCTACAGCGGCCGGGTGGGAGTGTTCGAGTTCCTCGAGCTGGACGAGGCCATGGCCGACGCCCTGCGCCGCGAGGACACGGCGCGCTTCGCCGTGCTGGCCAGGGAGAGCCCCGGCTTCCGGCCCTTCTGGCGCCAGGCCCTGGATCTGGCCGAATCCGGCGTCACCACCATCGAGGAGGTGATGCGGATCACCGGCACGGTGGAGGAAGACGTGCAGGATCTGCTGGCCACCGAACCCGCCACGCAGGGCTGATCCATGCCCCACTTCGTCTACAAGGGCCGCGATCGCCAGGGCAGGCCCGTCACCGGCCGGCTCGAAGCCGCCAGCGCCGACGCCGTGGCCGGCGAACTGCAGAACAGTGGCATCGTACCGGTAGAGATCCGGGAAACCGGCGCGCCCTCCACAGCAACCGGCCTCTGGGCGCGCCTGCGCGAGCGCCCGCCCGGCCTGGTGGATCGCATCCAGTTCGCCCGCCAGCTGCACACCCTGCTCAAGGCAGGCGTGCCCATCATTCGCGCCCTGCAGGGCCTGGCCGACAACCTCGACAATCCGGCCTTCGCCCGCATCCTGCGCGAAGTGGTGCGGGAGCTGGAGAGCGGCCACGATCTGGCCATGGCCCTGTCGCATCACCCGCGGATCTTCGATGACCTGTTCGTCTCCCTGGTGCGGGTGGGCGAGCAGACCGGGCGGCTGGACGATGCCCTGCTGCGCCTCTCCTTCTACCTGGAGCGGGAGAAGGACACCCGCGACCGCATCAAGTCGGCCCTGCGCTATCCCCTGTTCGTGATCAGCGCCATCGTGGTGGCCATGATCATCATCAACCTGTTCGTGATCCCCACCTTCGCGGCGGTGTTCGAGAAGTTCCACGCCGAACTGCCCTGGCAGACCCGGCTGCTGCTGGCCGTCTCCAACTTCATGATCGCCTGGAAATGGTGGCTGCTGGGCGGCACGGCGCTGGCCATGGCCGGTCTGCGCCAATACGTGAAGACCCCGCAGGGCCGGCTGCTCTGGGACCGCTTCAAGCTGCGCCTGCCCCTCGTCGGGCGCATCCTGCACGAAACCCTCCTGGCCCGCTTCGCCAGCGCCTTCGCCATGACCCTGCGCTCGGGCGTGCCCCTGCTGCAGGGCATCACCGTGGTCAGCCGGGCGGTGGACAACACCTGGGTCGAGCGCCACATCCTCGACATGCGCGGCGGCATCGAACTGGGCGAATCCCTCACCCGCACCGCCGCCGCCACCGGCATGTTCACCCCGCTGGTGCTGCAGATGATCGCGGTGGGCGAGGAGACCGGCGCGGTGGACGAGATGCTCGAGAACGTGGCCGAGTTCTACGACCGCGAGGTGGACTACCAGCTCAAGAACCTCTCCTCGGCCATCGAACCGATCCTGATCATCGTCATCGGGGTGATGGTCCTGATCCTGGCCCTGGGCGTGTTCCTGCCCATGTGGGACCTGGCCCAGGTGGTCAAGGGGCCGCAGTGAGCCATCCGACGGACGGCCGGGGTTCCCGAACCGGTGGCGCCGAACTAATACTAATTTCGTATTTCTGGATATAGACATCACATCAACAAACCGCTATAACTCATTGTGAATTCTGGAAATCGCCAGTCAGGTCGTCACGGGGGCTTCACGCTGTTCGAGCTGATCGTGGTGATCAGCATCATCAGCGTGCTGTTCGTCTTCGCCGCCAACCGGCTGATGAAGCTGGCGGTACAGGCGGAGCGGGCCCAAGTGCAGCAGACCATCGGCACGCTCAAGAGCGCCCTGGCCATGGAGATCGCCGCCCACGTGGCCCGCGACACGATTCCGGAACTGGAGAAATGGATCGGCGCCAACCCCATGGATCTGCTGGCCGACCCGCCGAAGAGCTACCTCGGCGCGCTGGATCACCCGGATCCGGCCGGTATCGAGGGCGGCCACTGGTACTTCGACCGCCGGCAGGGGCTCCTGGTGTACCGGGTGTACAACGAACGGGAGTTCGTCACCTCCCTGCCCGGGCCGAAACGGATCCGCTGGCGCCTCGAGCCGGTGTACGAGGATCGCAACGGCAACCGGCGTTTCGATCCGGGGCAGGATGCGCTGGTGGGGTTGCGCCTTGCGGCGCAAGAAAAATTCAAGTGGCAGGTGGAACCGGTCGATATACCCGCATGGAAGGCAAACCCCAGATGATTTAATGCGTTACCGGGGCCGATTTCCCGGATGACGGAATTCCGACGACAACATTCAAGAGGCAAACGACATGCACAACAAGCAACAAGGCTTCACCCTCATCGAGCTGGTAGTGGTCATCGTCATCCTCGGCCTGCTGGCCGCCACCGCCCTGCCCAAGTTCATCGACGTGACCACCGATGCCCGCGTGGCCAGCGTCCAGGGCGTGGCCGGCGGCCTGCGCGCCGCGGCGGCGCTGGGACAGGCCCAGTACGTTGTCAACGGCGACAAGGCAGCCACCAGCATTTCCATGGGCGGCCAGACGGTCACCGTGCTCGACGAGAACACCTACGCCGGCATGGGCGGACGCCCTGACGGCCAGACCACCGGCATCCGCAGGGCCATGCCGGATCCGGACGGCTTCTCCATCACCGGCGGCGGCACGGCCACCGCTGCCGTGACCTATCAGCCGACCAACGGCGGAAGTGCTACCTGCCAGGTGGTCTATACCCCCAACGCTGCGGGTGATCCGGTTGCCGTGACGACCGGCGGCTGCTGATCCCCCCTCGTCAAGGCTTTGCAGAGGGCGGCTTCGGTCGCCCTTTTTGCCTTTACCCAATGTGCCCCGGGGCCATCGACACACCGACCCACGGCCGCATGCCGGTCGTCGCACCATTGCTGTTGCTGGCAGCCGGATTCAGTGCCCTGTTCTTCAATGGCGAGCGGATCGCCGCCCTTGCCGCCTGCATCATCTTCCTCACTCTCTGGCTGACCGTCGTTCTGCAGGCAGTACGCAGTCAGGGACTGCGGCCGGGCATTCCCTGGCTGCCCCTGGCCATGGGGGCGTTCCTGCTCTGGCTGATCGTCAGCAGCCTGTTCAGCCAGGTGCCCTATCTCTCCTGGCTCAACGTCTGGTGGATGGGCATCCTGCCCGGCGTATTCCTGATCGCCTGGCTCGATCCCGGGCGCGAGACCACGCTGCAACGGGCCCTGGACGTGTTCACCACCATGGCCGTGCTGCTGGCACTGTACGCACTATGGCAGCATCTGGCACGCGGTGAGGAACCCCTGGGCACCTTTCGCACCCGCAATTCCCTGGCGGCACTCCTGACCCTGCCTGCCTTCCATCTCCTGGGTCGCCTGCCCTCGATGCCCAAGCCCAATGCCCGGAGATGGGCCGCGGCCGCGGCCCTGTACGTGCTGACGACCACCATCGGCGTCATTCAGAGCCGCGGCGCCTGGCTGGGCTTCGGCATCGGTTTCGTCCTGCTTCTCGGGCTGGTCTGCCAACGGCGGGCGGCAAGGCGCTGGTTGTTGCCGGTCGGGATCCTCGTCGCAGCCACCGTCACCGCTTACGGCCTGTCGCTCTGGCGTCCGGTCAGCGGCCACGATCTGCTGCAACGGGCCGTCAGCCTGACCGATGCCCCGGCGGCCGGTTATTCGCGCTTCGTGATCTGGGCACCGGCGCTGCGCCTGTTCCTTCAACACCCGCTGACCGGTACCGGACCCGGTACCTACTTCATGGTCATTCCGCCCTGGCTCGATCCGGCCGACAGCAGCGCCCATTTCTACGTGCACAACGACTATCTGCAAGTGGCGCTGGAAACCGGCCTGCCCGGGCTGCTGGCGCTGATGGCCGTGATGTTCGCCAGCCTGCATCTTCTGCTCCACGGCCTGCGCCGTTTCCCGCGTCACCATCCGCAGCGACTTCTGCTGGCCAGCGCCTTTTCCGGCGTGCTGGCGGTGGCCATCCACAGCTTCTTCACCTTCAATCTGTACATCGTGCCCACCATGCTGCTGGCCGCCCTGTTCCTGGCCCGGCTGCACACTCTCGTTTCCCCGGCCGAGCCGACCGGCCGTCATCTGCTCTCGCTGCGGCCGACAATCTTCCGTTTCCTGCAGGCCACCCTCGTGGCCGGAGTCGCCTGGCACTTCGGCACCCTGGTCGCTGCCGAGCAGGCGCTCGCCCGGGGCCGCGCCCTGGCCGCCGCGGCGGATCTGGAGCGTGCCCATGAAAGCCTGGTCCTCGCCCAGCGTCTGGCACCCGCAATGGACAACCCCTGGCTCACCGATGCCGATCTGCTGCAACGCAGCGCACGTCTGCTCCCCGATCGCCCGAACCTCGCCGCCGATCTGCTCGACCGGGCCCGGAAGAAGGCCACCGAGGCCCTGCACCGCAATCCCTACCGGCCCCAGTCCCATGCCGTGCTGGCCCGCATCCATCAACAGCGCCAACAACCGGCCCAGGCACTTGCGGCATGGCAACGTGCCCTGGACGTCGATCCCCGCTTTCTGCCGGCACGCATCGCCCTGGCCAGGGGCTGGCTGGCAAGGCATCGACCCGACAGGGCCCTGGCGATACTGCGCGCCGGCCTTCCCTACCGTTACCGTCTCAACGATGGCCATCTCACGGACTACATGCGCCTGACCGAACGCACCGCGCGCGCGCAGGGTCAAATTCCGCTCGCGGATCGGCTGCAGGACCGGATCCGGCAACTCGAAACGATGCGGGAGCAGCACGCATGAACCGCCTCCGGCCAGCCGTTGCGCAAACCGGCTTTACCCTGGTAGAGCTGGTGGCGGTGCTGCTCATCGTCGGGATCCTGGCCGCCTACGCCCTGCCGCGCTTCATCGGGCCCGATGCCAGCGAGGCCGTCACGGCGCGGGACACGCTGCTCATGGCGGCCCGCCGCGCGCGGCAGCTGGCCATGAACCAGGGCAGCGGCGCCGGCGTGCAGCTGGTGGTGGACAACGCCGCCCACGAGGCACGGATCGAGTACACCGACGGCACGCCGCAGACCCTGCGCTACCCGCTGCCGGCGGCCATCGCCGTTGGCAGCGTCAGCGTGGCCTTCGACGGCCTCGGCAACGCCGCCGCCACCACCATCACCGTGGCCGGCAGCGACAACGTGTGCATCGAAACCACGGGGTACGCCCACCGATGCTGAAGCGCCGCGACCAGGCCGGTTTCACCCTGGTGGAGCTCGTGGTCTTCATCGTGGTGGTGAGCCTGGCCCTGACCGGGGTGATGCTGGTGATCAACCGCACCGTGACCCTGGCGCCCGAGGCGCTGGTGCGCACCCGCGCCCTGGAGATCGCCCAGGCCTACCTGGACGAGATCGCCACCCGCCGCTACGACGAGAACACGGGGCAGGGCGGGGTGCCCCGCTGCGACAGCAGCGATCCCGGCGCGCAAGCCTGCTCGAACGTGCTCGGCCCCGAGGGCGAGACCCGTGCCGTCTTCGACGACGTGGACGACTACCACGGCCTCGACGACAGCCCGCCGGTGGACGTGGCCGGCAACCCCTTCCCGGGCTACGACGGCTACCGGGTGCGGATCAGCGTGGCCTATGCCGGCACCGAGGTCGGCCTGGCCAGCGACCGCCTGGCCAAGCGGGTAAGCCTCGTCATCACCGCGCCCGACGGCCAGACCATTCCCGTGACCTTCTACCGGGGGAACTTCTGATGCGCCACGCGGCCGGTTTCAGCCTCGTCGAGCTCATCGTGGTGATCCTGGTGCTGGGCATCGTCAGCGCCGGCACGGCCATCTACATCGTGCGCGGCATGCAGGCCTACACCGACACGGTGCGCCGCGACCGCCTCACCGCCACCGCCCGCGCCGCCACCGAGCGGGTGGTGCGCGAGCTGCGCAACGCCCTGCCCAACAGCATCCGCGTGGCGACCGATGCCGGCGTGGCCTGCATCGAGTTCATCCCTGTTGACAGCGCCAGCGCCTATCTGGAAGACCTGGCGCCCCAGGGCAGCCTCAGCGCCTTCAACGCCGTTCCCTACGCGCCGCCGCCGGCCGGCAACCGTTACGTGGTGGTCTATCCCTACGCCACCGCGCCGCTTTATGCCGCGGCCAATCCGGGGCCGGTGGCCGCCTACGATCCGGCCTCCAATGCCGCTGCCGGCGAAGTGCGCCTGGCCGGCGCCCACGCCTTCGCCCACGACTCGCCGCGCCGCCGCTTCTTCCTCACCGGCGCGCCGGTCAGCTTCTGCATCGACGGCGCCAGCGGCCGGCTGGAGCGCTACACGGGCTACGGCTTCACCGCCGCCCCCGCCGCCCCGCCCGCGGCCACCCCGTCGCTGCTCGCCGAGCACCTGCAACTGGTGGACGGCGGCGCCGCCGTGACCCCCTTTGCCTGGGACCCCGGCAGCCTCACCCGCGCCGGGGTGGTGACCCTGGACCTGCGCTACATGGAGGAGGGCGAATGGGTCCGTCTGCGCCAGGAGGTACAGATCCGCAATGCGCCCTGATCGAAGCGGCCAGACACCCCGGAAGGGAACACGGAGGGCACGCAGGCACGGAGGACACGGAGCCGGGTTTTCAATGGGGGCCTGCCGCCAACGCGGTTTCGGCCTGCCGCTGGCCATCTTCATCATCACGGTGCTGGCACTCATCGGCGCGGCGATGGTCACCCTCACCCGCACGGGGCAGGAGTCGGTGGCCTCGGAAATCCAGTCGACACGCGCTTTCTACGCCGCCGAGAGCGGAGCACAACTGGCGCTCACCGCCGTGCTGCCCCTCGCCGGCGGCAGTATCGGCGTGGCCGGTTGCAATGCGCTGGCCGTGAACCCGACCTTCACCACGACCGGCCTCGAAGGCTGTACCGCCAGCGTCACCTGCAGCGGCCAGACCGTGGACGGCCACGACTACTACACCCTCACCAGCGAAGGCGACTGCCGCTTCGGCGCCAGCGGCAATACCGCCCGGCGACGTATCGAAGTCATGGTCAAAGGTCCGTGAATCATGACCATCGGTCGGAAACATCCTGAAACGCGCGCCGTTCCCGGCAATACTGAACACATGCCGAGACAGGAAGACCGGATCATGTTGCGGATCGTTCTGCTGTCCCTGTTGCTCGCCGGCCTGCCGCGGCTCGCGGGTGCCCTCACCTACGAACATTCGCCGGAACCGTTCAACTGGATCGATCCGGCCACGCACACCGACGTGGTCTGGACAGCGGCCCCCGGGGGACCCGTAAACGAATGTCAGGGTCCCAGCGCCCCCGTTGACGACGACATCTCCCAGGAAATCCCCCTCGGCTTCCGTTTTCAGTACGGTACCGGGATCTACACTTCCGTGCGCATCATGTCCAACGGCCGCCTGCAGTTCAACAACCGCTACTGCGGCTATGGCACCCAGACCGTCGGCCCCCCCCGCACCTATCCCTACGACTATCCCAACAACAGTCTGCAGAATACCCTGCGCGTGTATGGCGCCGATCTGAATCCGGCCGAGGGCGGCACGGTACGCTATGCGTCGCTGGGCACCGCACCGAACCGGATGTTCGTGGTCACCTGGAGCAACGTCCCCGAATGGAACGCCGGCGGCAGTTCCTTCAACCTGCAGGTCATCCTGCGCGAAAACGGCGATTTCATCTACCAGTTCGGTCCCAGCAACAATCCGACCCTGGGCCATGCGCAGATCGGCTGGGAGCTGACCACCAGCGACTACGATCTGATCAGCTTTGCCGACATCGGTTCCCTCGCCAACACCGCCATCCGTTTTCATCTGCCCGAACCCGTTGCCGAGTACCGCTTCGACGAAACGGCCTGGAACGGCACCCCGGGCGAGGTCACGGACAGCAGCGGCAACGGGCTCGATGGCGATGCGCTCAACGGCGCCCGGCCGGCGCCGGCCAAGGTCTGCAACGGCGCCACGCTCGACGGCACCAGTCAGTACCTCAACATTCCCGACCAGCCCCTGCTGAACATTACCGACGAGTTGACGGTCACCGCCTGGATCCGGCCCTATGCGATTCCCTCCGGCGGACTCAAGACCATCGTCTCGAAGGACTGGAACTACGAGTTTCATGTGAATTCCGCCGGCCAGATTTACTGGTGGTGGAACGACAGTACGGGTGGCGTACACACCCTCACCACCACCGGCACAGCCCTGGTCGCCGGGCTCTGGTACCATATCGCCATCGTCTACTCCCGCAATGGCGGCTACCAGCGCATCTACATCAACGGCACCGAACGCGCGGCCTCCGCACGCAGCGAGGCACTTCGCACCACCACCGATCCCCTGCAGATTGGCGCCGATCAGGGTTTCACCGGCCGGGAGTTCGACGGCCAGATCGACGAAGTGCGGATCTATCACTCGGCCCTCAATGCCGAACAGATCAACACGGTCATGCGCATCGATCGCCCCTGCCCGACCACTCCCACGAACCACCTGCTCCTGTCCACCACCAACAACGAAACGCTCGGCGGCCTGACATTCACTCCCGACGATCTCGTCGACTACGATCCGGTGGCTGACACGGCCACCCTCTATTTCGATGGCACCCATTTCAGCAACAATGAAAACATCGACGCCGTGGACGTGCTCTCGAACGGTCTCATCGTCCTGTCCACCACCGGTTCGGCCCGGCTCGGCGGCCTGAATTTCCGCGATGGCGATCTGGTGGCCTACGATCCATCAACAGACACCGCCACCCTGTTCTTCAGCGAAGACCGTTTCAGCGCCAATGAAGACGTGGATGCCGTGCACGTCCTGCCCAACGGACACATCCTTCTGTCCACCACCGGTTCGGCCCAGCTCGGCGGCCTGAATTTCCGCGATGGCGACATCGTCGAGTACGACCCCGCCAGCGATACGGCCAGCCTGTTCTTCAGCGAGGACAATTTCTCGGCGAACGAGGACATCGACGGCTTTCATCTCCTCGACAACGGAAATCTGCTCATCTCCACCACCAGCACCGCCACCCTGGGCAGCCTGACCTTCACAGACGGCTCCATTGCCGAATACGATCCCGTCACCGGCATCGCCACGCTCTATTTCGACGAAAGCCGTTTCAGCAATGGCGCCGACATCAATGCCGTCGACCTCCTGCCCCCGGTGATTCCGCTGGATCACCTGCGCATCGAACACGACGGTACGGCGCTGACCTGTCAGCCCGAGACCGTGACCCTCCGCGCCTGTGCCAATGCCGACTGCTCGACCACCTACGCAGGCAACGTGACCGTGACCCTGACGCCCAGCGGCTGGGTCGGTGGGGATACCGTCTCCTTCAGCGGCGGCAGCACCACCGTTTCGCTCCGCCACGTCACGCCGGGCACGGTCACGCTCGGAACCGGCAATACCGCCCCGGTGCCGGCCAGTCCCGCGACCTGTCTCGATACCGCCACCAACGCGGCCAGTTGCGATCTGACCTTCTACGACAGCGGCTTCGTCTACAGCATTCCGACCCAGACCGCCTGCGCCGTCTCGACTCCCATCACCATCGCCGCGGTGCGCAAGGACGTGACCACCCAGCGCTGCGTGCCGGCCTTCGCCAACCGTACCGCCGACGTGAACTTCTGGACCACCTACGTGGATCCGGCCACCGGCACGCGTCAGCTCACCCTCAACAACGGCACTACCGACACCCTGCTGCCCACCGCCTCGCCCGGCGCCGCCGTGCCGCTGGCCTTCGACGCCAATGGCGAGGCCACCGTCACCGTGCAATACCCGGATGCCGGTCGCCTGTCCCTCAACAGCCGGTTCACCGGCAGCGGCGCCGAGAGCGGGCTGGTGATGACCGGCAGCGCCGACTTCGTGACCAAACCCGCCCGCTTCGTGGTCCAGAGCCCGGATCTCAATGCCGACTGCCCCAGCGGCGATGCCACCTGCTCGGTGTTCCGCGCCGCCGGTGACGCCTTCAACCTGACGGTGCGCGCCGCCTGCGCCGATGGCACGGTGACGCCCAACTTCGCCCACGACAACATCGCCATCCAGCACAACCTGGTGGCCCCCGCCGCGGGCAGCCCGGGTAGCATCGCCGTCACCAGCACTGCCATCACTGCGGCCGACAACGGCCAGACCACCATCACCAACCAGTCGGTCAGCGAAGTGGGGGTCTTCTCCTTCACCGTCCAGCTCGGCACGCCCTGGCTGGGCGAGACAGCGATCGGCGATGCCGCCAGCAACACCAGCCCCAACATCGGCCGCTTCACCCCGGCCTGGTTCGACGTCACCCGGGTCAACGGTTGTGACGCCGGGAACTTCACCTACTCCGGCCAACCCTTCGTGGTCACCGCCACTGCCTACAACAGCGCCGGCAACATCACCGGCAACTATGCCGGGGCCCTGGGCTTCGCCTTCGACACCACCGTCTCCGATGCGGGCGACACCACCTACTTCACCAACAACGTGATCCCCGCCGCCAGCTTCGGCACCGGGATCGGCACCCGCAGCGACGTGACCTACACCTTCCCGTCGCCCCTCACCGCTCCGGCCAGCCTGACCCTGCGCGCCACCGACGGCGACGGGATCAGCTCCCTCGGCCACCAGGAGCCGGCCACCGACATCCACAGCGGGCGGGTGCGCATGGCCAACGCCTTCGGCTCCGAGCTGCTGGATCTGGCCGTGCCCATGCGCGTCGAGCACTATGACGGCAGCGCCTTTGTCGACTTCCCCAGCGACACCTGCAGCCTGGCCACCCTGACCCTGAACAAGGTGGATGGCACCCTCGGTGTCGGCACCGGCGCCAACGCCGGCGAGACCTGCATCCGCGACGACGACGGCGAAAGCGGCACCAACAACTGCTCAGACGCCTCGCAGATCCCCGGCCCCGTCACCGAGCAGTTCACCGAACCGCCGGCCAATGCTTCCTTCAACCTGTGGCTCAAGGCGCCCGGCCAGAACTTCACCGGCAGCGTGGACGTGAACGCCACCGTCGACAGCTGGCTGCGCTTCGACTGGAACGGCGACGGCACCCCTGACGATCCGACTGCCCGCGCCACCTTCGGGATCTACCGGGGGGATGATCGGATCATCTACTGGCGGGAGCGGTTCGACTGAGACACTATCGCGGCGGGGGCGCCGCTCCTACGGTTCCGGGTAGGAGCGGCGCCCCCGCCGCGACCTGCCATGGCCTATGGATTCCCGCAGCCGAAAAATCCAACGCAAAGGCGCAAAGAACGCAAAGGTTTCTCCGGGTAGGAGCGGCGCCCCGCCGCGACAACACCCGTTCGCTGTCTCCCCACCTTGAATCCCCGTCACCGGCCCCCACATCCCCTGCACCCCAAGACATTTTCGGAATTCCCAAGGAGAACAAGATGGCCAGAACGCTCGACAAGCAGCAGTGGGAGACCTATCTCGACAACGTCGCCAAACACCTCGGCGCCGAGCTGGTGGAAATCGAGGTGGCCGGGCTCGACCTGGGCGATCAGATCGAAACCGAATGGGTGCCGCTGCTCGGGATCAGCTACGATCCCAAGGACGACGTGGTCTCCGTGGCCGTGGAGGGTGCCGAACACCTGGTGCAGAAGCCCGCCGAGATCGTGGTCGAGGACGGCGTGGACGGCCTGCACTGGATCGACATCAAGGACGGCGACGGCCACCAGCACATCGTGCGCCTGCGCACGCCCCTGGCCCTTCCGGCCGGTTAATGCGCCACCCAGGGTAGGAGCGGCGCCCTCGCCGCGACCATGCAGTCGCCGGCCCTTTTTCCGTGGCCCTGCATGGTCGCGGCGAGGGCGCCGCTCCTACTGGATACATTCACCGTTGTTCAGACCAGCGCGCCGCTTTTCGGCAACCATCCCGGTCAGGCGTTCCACCGCTCGATAGAAGCGAGGCAGATCGTCGCCGCAGCGCGCCAGCAGGCGGGCGAAGCCGGGCACGAGATCCCGGTAGGTGCCCACCAGCGCCAGATGGGCGTTGTTCAGATCTTGGGCCATCCAGGCATCCCAGGCCGTGGTGCCCGCGCGTTTTCTCCAGGCGGCATATTCCTCGCGCAGGCGCCGGAATTCGGCGCGCTTGGCCTCGCGCATGGCCGCCTCGGGCAGATCCCGCGCATACACGGCCGCAAGGCGCGCCCGGGCGCGGCGGAGCAGGGCGGTGAACTCGCGCCGCCATTCCAGGCGCTTGCGGTAGGCCGCCTGCAAGGCCGGATCGGCGCCGCTGTGCCGCAGCCAGCGGCGCGTGCCTTCCTGGGCAACGAAACTGGCGAACGCCTCGTTGAAGGCGCCGTCGTCCGCCACGTAGAGGCGGCGGTGGGCCAGTTCGTGAAACAGGATTTCCGCCCGCAGGGCGCGATCCCGGTAGAGCATGGTGTTCAGCAGGGGATCGTCGAACCAGCCCAGGGTGGAATAGGCGCGCGCGCCGGCCACGTACACGTCCTGGCCCTCGGCGGCCAGCTTCTCGGCAAGTTCCCGCGCCTGCGCTTCGTGGAAATACCCGCGGTAGGGGACGCAGCCGGTGATCGGGAAACACCACTGGCGTGGCGTGAGGGAAAAGGGATCGGTGGCGATCACGTTCCACACCGCGTAGGGCCGGCCCAGGTCGGCATAATCGCGGTAACTGCCGTCGTCGGGCAGCCCCAGGTGGCGGCTGGCGAAGCGCCGGGCTCCGGCCAGGTCTAGCAGGGCCTCGCGGGTCGCCGGTTTCAGGGCCGGATCGACCAGCACCGCGGAAAGCGGGCGGGCGCGGTTGAGCAGATCCGCCTGGCCGGCGACGAGCTGCGCATAATAGCCCAAGGTCGAACAGCCCCCCAACAGCGCCGCCGCAAGCAGCAACCAGAGGCCTTTCGCCCGGAACGCAAAAGCGGTCATTCATCCTCCCCCGATGACTGCCGATACAGTACCATCCCCAAAGCCCGCAACCGAGCCCGCGCATGGACAAGCCACACCGCCAGCATCCCCGGCCGCTTCTCGATACGGTCCTCTCCCGGGCCGGGGAGATCATCCTCGGCAAGCCCCGGGTGCTGCGCCTTTCCCTGGCCACCCTGCTGGCCCGCGGCCATCTGCTGATCGAGGATCTGCCCGGCGTGGGCAAGACCACCCTGGCCCATACCCTGGCGCGGGTGCTGGGCCTGGGCTTCACCCGCGTGCAGTTCACCTCGGATCTGCTGCCGGCCGACATACTCGGCGTGTCGGTCTACGAACAGGAGGCGCAGCGCTTCGTCTTCCATCCGGGGCCCGTCTTCAGCCAGGTCCTGCTGGCCGACGAGGTCAACCGGGCCACACCCCGCACCCAGAGCGCCCTGCTGGAGGCCATGGCAGAGCGCCAGGTGAGCCTGGAAGGGGAGACCCGACCGCTGCCCGAGCCCTTCTTCGTCATCGCCACCCAGAATCCGCTGCAGCAGGTGGGCACCTTCCCGCTGCCCGAATCCCAGCTCGACCGCTTCCTGATGCGCCTGCGCCTCGGCTACCCCGACGCCGCGGCTGAACGGGAGCTGCTGGCCGGGCGGGATCGCCAGCGGCTCCTCGAGGCCATCGAACCGGTCCTGGACGCCCCCACGCTGCTGGCCCTGCAGGAACGGGTGGACGGCATCCACGTCTCCGGCGCCCTGCTCGACTACCTGCAGGCGCTGATCGCCGCCAGCCGCGAGCTGCCGGGGATCGCGGTGGGGCTCTCGCCCCGGGCCGGACTGGCGCTGCTGCAGGCCGGCAAGGCCTGGGCCCTGCTGGAAGGGCGGGATCACCTGCTGCCGGACGACATTCAGGCGGTGCTCCCGGCCGTGGTCACCCACCGCCTGCGGCCCGCCGACGACAGCCGGGAAGGCGCCGAACACCTGGCCCGGGAACTGCTCGAGATCCCCGTGCCCTGAGATCATGGCCGCCCCGACCCTGCGCCAGCGTTTCTCCCCGCGCCGCTTCCTCCGGGGCCTCGGACCGGCCGCCGGCCCGCACCGGACCCGCGCCGGCAACGTCTACATCCTGCCCACCCGCAGCGGGTTCGGCTTCCTGGTGGTACTGGCCCTGATGCTCACCGGGGCCATCAACTACGGCAACGGCCTGGCCTTCGCCTTCACCTTCCTGCTGGCCAGCGTGGCCGTTACCGGCATCGTCCACACCTGGCGCAACCTGCACGGCCTGACCATCCGCGTCCAGCCCGCCGCGCCGGTGTTCGCCGGCCGGACGCCGCAGCTGGCCGTGATCATCGACAACCCCGGTCCCCCGCGCCCGGCCCTGGAGATGGATCTGCGCGGCCGCAGGCACCCCGTGCGCCTGACCGCCGGCGGAGGACAGACCGTGGCCCGGCTCGAACTGCCCCCCGGCGGCCGCGGCAGGCACCCCATGCCGGCCTTTGAGGTAAGCACTCGCTATCCCTTGAGCCTCTTTCGCGCCTGGACCATCGTCCACCCCTCGGCCCACTATCTGATCTGGCCCGCGCCGGCGGAGCGGGCCCCGTCACCGCCCGAGGGCCATGCCACACCCGGCGCGGGCAGTGCCGCCGCCAGCGGCCGGGACGACTTCGCCGGCCTGCGCGACTACCGGCGGGGCGATTCCCTGCATCACGTGCACTGGAAGGTTTCGGCCCGCCAGAGCAGCCTGGTGGTCAAGACCTTCCACGGCCGGCGCAGCGACGAGATCCGCCTCGACTGGGCGGCCCTGGCCCCGGCCGACGGGGAGACCCGCCTGCGCCTGCTGACCCGCCAGCTCCTCGATGCCGAAGCCCGGGGGCTGCGCTACGCCCTGCGCCTGCCCGGGGTGGAGATCCCGGCGGGGCGGGGAGAGGCCCATCGCCACCGCTGCCTGGAACGCCTGGCCCTGCACCGCCCATGAACATCCTGCCGCTTCAGCGCCTGCTCGGCCGGGTTCCCCGCCACGCCCGGCTCCTGCTGCTGGGCCTGGCCATGCTCGTCGGCCCGCTGCTGCCCGAACTGCCCGCTTGGCTGGGGCTGGTGATCGTGGCGCTGCTGCTGTGGCGCCTGGCCCACGATGCCGGCCAGGTGCGCCTGCCCGGTCGCCTGCCCCTGAGCCTGCTGGTGATCGCCGTGATCGGCGGGCTGTTCCTCACCCATCACACCCTGGTGGGCCGCGAGGCCGGCAGCGCCCTGCTGCTGTTCCTGGTGGTGGCCAAGCTGCTGGAGATGCACCGCCGGCGCGACGTGTTCGTGGTGCTGTTCCTGGCCGACTTCCTGCTGGTGGTCGGCTTCCTGTTCCATCAGTCCCTGATCTACAGCCTGTGGATGCTGGCCACCCTGGGCGTCCTGCTCGCCACCCAGGTGCACTACGCCCGCCACGCGGAAGGGGAGGGAAGCGCCCCCGTCGGCCCCGATCTGCTGCACGCCGCGCGCCTGCTGCTGCAGTCGGCGCCGCTGGCGATCCTCCTGTTCCTGCTCTTCCCGCGGCCTGATTCGCCCCTGTGGGGCATGCCCGACGCGGGCGCCGCGGCCCGCACCGGGCTCTCCGACACCCTCTCGCCCGGCCGGATCAGCCAGCTTGCCGACGACGACTCGGTGGCCTTCCGGGTGCGCTTCGAACGCGGGATCCCGCCTCCCGCCCGTCTCTACTGGCGCGGCCCGGTGCATGCACGCTTCGACGGGCGCACCTGGTACGCGCCCCGCCACCCGGTGCCGGCCATCGAAGCCGTCGATCTGGAACTGCGCACCCTGAGCCGGCCCCTCGTCTACACGGTGACCCTCGAGCCCCATCAGCGCCGCTGGCTGTTCTTCCTCGAGGCGCCCCTCTCGGTGCCGGTGGATGCCATCATCACCGCCGATCGTCAGATCACCGCGCCCCGTCCGGTGCGCGAACGGATCCGCTACCAGGGCATCTCTGCCCTGCGTTACCGGCTGGAAGCGGACACGCCTCCCGGGCCGGCCTGGCTCGATGTGCCCGAAGCCGCCGCGCCCCGAGCCCGGGCCTGGGATCGCGAGCTGCGCGCCCGCCATCCCGACGACGGGGCGCTGATCGAGGCCCTGCTGGCCCACTTCCGCCGCCAGCCCTTCTACTATTCCCGTCAGCCGCCGCCCACCCACGGCGATTCGGTGGACGGCTTCCTGTTCGACACCCGTACCGGCTTCTGCGAGCACTACGCCTCCGCCTTCGCCGTGCTGCTGCGCCTGGCCGGGATCCCCGCGCGGCTGGTCACCGGCTACCAGGGCGGCGAGCCCAATCCCCTCGACGACTATCTGATCGTGCGCCAGTCCGATGCCCACGCCTGGGTGGAGGCCTGGCTGCCCGGCCAGGGCTGGACCCGCTTCGATCCCACCGCGGTCATTCCCCCCGAGCGGATCCTGGAAACCCCGGAGCGCCTGCGCGACCGGCGCGGCGCGGCGGATCCGGCCCGCCAGGCCCACGGCTGGCTGTGGCGCACCCTGAGGCAGGCGGGCTTCGCCTGGGACATGCTCAACAACCGCTGGAACCAGTGGGTGCTGGGCTACGACCGCGGCCGCCAGACGGCCCTGTTCCGCCGCTTCGGCCTGGACCCCACCGACTGGCGCGCGCTCGCCGCGCTGCTCGGCGGCCTCGCCGCGGCGGGCATCGCCCTCCTGCTGGCCGGCCTGTGGTGGCAGGCGCGGCGCCGGGAAGATCCGGACCGGCGCCTGTGGCAACGCTTCTGCCGCCGCCTGGACCGCCACGGCCTCACCCCCCGGCCCGGCGAGACGCCACGGGCCTTCGCAGCGCGCGCCGCCCGCCACCTTCCCGAACGATCGCGGGCCATCCTCACCATCACCGACCGCTACCTGATTCTGCGCTATGCCAGGAGCGACGCCTCTGCATTGCGGCGCGAACTGCGCCAGCGCATCCGCCGTTTCTGATTACCGCTCCGGATTCCCCGGGCACATGGATTGTCCGCCATCACCCAGGTCGGGCTTCAGCCCGACACCGCCGAAAATGCATTGTCGACCTGATACCCAGGGGGCACACCGAGGCCGATCTACTTGCCGGTCTTGCGTTCCGGAAACGAAAACGGCGCCGGGATGCTCACGCATCGCGGCGCCGTCTGGCCGGGGATGGCCCGAAACTTCGCGGGTTCATCCCTGAACCGAATCCCTCCCTGTGATGAAAAGCCTAACCCACGATACGGTTCATGCCAATTCTGTCACTGACAAACTGTGACAGCCATCACGGAGATTCCGGGTTTTGTTCCGTCAGGGTGCCGGTTCGATGGTCACCCGGTAGCGGAAACGGGCGCTGATCTCATGATAGCCTTGACGGTATTGCCCGTATCCCCCCTTGCTCCACAGCATCGGGGAGAAATAGTCGAAGCTGCCGGTGAAACCAGCACCCGTGGCACTCCCGTTCGAGGCCACCAGACTCAGGATGTGACCGCGATACCGGGCACCCTTGTACACCTGCGTTCCATTTTGCACGGACGGCGGCCGGTTGTTGGCCCAGCTCGTGTAGATCCCTTCAATCTGCGAGGTTCCGTCCCGGTCCTGGGAGCCCCAGCCGTCGTCGTAACAGAAAACGGCGACATAGGGCCTGCGCTTGTACACCGTGCCGTCATCCAACTCGGTGAGGATGGACTGGATGTTGAAGCAGGAGCCGGCGGTGGCAGGAATGACGATGGAACGCTCGGAGCCGGGATCGGCGGCCAGCACCTTGCCGCCCCCCGTCTCCGCCCAGGGATTGTTGTCATACCGCTTGTACAGCAGGTTCTGCCAGCTGCCGTTCTGCCCGGAGTTCAGCACCATGTCCCAGGCGTATTCGCAGGTATAGTTGCCCTCGTAGCACACGTCCGTGATCAGGCTGATGGCCTTGACCGTGACCTTGACGGAACTGCCGAGAAACTGGCTCGTCGACTGGCTCGAATGGTGCCACTTGCCGTTCACGCGCACCAGCACGCGATAGCTGCGCTCCTGCTCGTCGCCCGGCACCGAACGATTTTCCGAAGTGAAGCGCTGGCCGGGCGTGATGGGCGAGCTCTGATAATCATAGCTGTTGCTGACGACCTTCCAGCAATCCGTCCGGCCATCACAGGCCAGGCTGGAGTTGAGCGCCGGCGAGACGCCATCCGCCGGCAGGGCGCGCAGGGGCAGGGCCTGGCCCGGCAACGCGACCTGCTCGAGCAGCACCACGGCGTAATCGTTCACCCCGTCTCCCGCGCCGGGATTGGGCACGTCGAAGCTGATCTGCGTGTACGGGTCGCCCTGCGTGTTCAGTTGGTTCGCGCTCGGCTTCGTCGAAGTCATGTTGCTGACGTCCAGGTTCAAGGTCTGGAAGGGCCGGGCATCCACGTCATCGGTCAGCCAGTCCCCGTCGGTGTCCTTGCGCCCGGCATCGGAACGGTTGACCCGCTCGGTCCCGTCATCGATGCCGTCCCCGTCGCTGTCGGCAACCACCGGATTGGACCTGGCGCGGTACGTCGTGGAGACGATCTTGACGCGATCCCCGTACAGCGATTCCACCTCCTGGCCATCGAGATACAGCGTCTGTTTCCTGGCGCTGTCGTCATAGACCAGCGCCACATGGTGCCAGTTTCCGTCGTTGACGACGTCCGCTGATTTCATCGGCTGGGTGTTGTCCCCCCAGATCAGCCCATAGAGATGGCCATCGGTTCCCACATAGACGGCCGGCGTGTACCACCACTCGTATTCCTTGCCGTACGAGAAAATCACGCCGCTACCGGTGGTGCGAAACCGAGCCTCCAGCGTGATGCTGTCCGGGAGCATGAAGGCGGCGTTGGGTACGGTCAGCGTGTCGTCGACACCGTCCAGCCGATAGAAGGAACCGAAGGCGCTGTTGGCAGGATGGGCAACCACGATGCTGCTCGCGGTCCCGCTACCGGTAATGTAGCGTACCGCCAGATCGTAACCGTTACCGGTGACGTCCGGTCCCACTCCGTCGGTGCCGGAAAACGACATGTTGCCGGCACCATCGATGACGTTGTCCATCGGCCAGTAGGCCTTCAGGTTGGCGGAGTAGGGGGAGCTCAAGGGCTGTGCCATGTCGCCCTGGATGTCCGCGGCGGTCCGCGCCACGTCCCAGAAGCGCACTTCGTCCAGATCCCCGTTGAAGGGAAACCGGCTGACGTTATTCGCAGCAGGCCAGTACGTCGCCCGGCCGTTGCCAATGCCGTTCCTGATCGGTTGATCGCTATCCGTGATCGCCACGTCCCATCCGGCCAGCTCGCTGCCGTCCAGGATCCCATCCCCGTCCGTATCCGGGTTCGCCGGATCGGTCTGAAGGGCGATTTCCGTGTTGCGCAGAAGTCCGTCCTCGTCCCCGTCATCGATGTAACCCATGATCAGCACGTCACCCGGCTTGATCCGGATCGCGTCGAAGCTGCTCTGGGTGAAGGTCAACGCGTCGGGATAATCCGCGGTCGGACCCTGCGCATCGTAGATCGTCTCCCTGATGGTGAGCCCGTCGCTGCTCACGTGCAGGGCCATCCAGAAGGACATCTGTGCCGAAGAAGCGCTCACGTCGCGCACCTGGATCACCTTGCCGGCGTCGGCCGTGTAGGTGATCTTCAGCATCTCCAGGATTTCCGCCAGCGTCTTGTACGAGCGGCTGTCATCGGTCACCACGGCCACCTGATAGGTTTCCGTGGGCCGAACTCCGGCATAGTCGACGATGATCTTCGCCGTGCGCCCGTCCAGGTTGATCTGGTTGAAGGCGAATGGCGTGCCATCGGCGCGCACCAGCTCGGCCGTGCTCACGTCCACGTCCAGTCCCGTGGAAGCCAGGAGGCTGTTGCCCGTGCCCACGTCGAGGGCGTCGTTGCTGAACACCATCACCCCGCTGCCGGTTCCCGCCTCGAGGGTGATGCCGGGGAAGCTCCCGCCGCCGTCGAAATTCAGCGTGCCCACGTGGCGCCACAGATCCCCCGCCTTCAGGTAGCTTGCCACCAGCGACAGGTTGTCAAGCCGGAAGGGCACGTTGCCGTCGTTGAAGACGCGGATCGCCGTGCTCAGGCGTGCCCCGGTCTGCGTCACGCTGTTGCTCGTGGCGTACTGTTCCGATTCCGTGCGTGTCAGGGTGTTGGTGCGCTGTTGCGATTCGCTCCAGTAATAGGAAGAGGACTGGGTCTGCTTGGTGTCCTTGGTGGCGGAATAGTTGACGTAGGCGCTGCCTGCCGCCGCGCTGGCGCTGGCGCTGGGACCGACGACGCTCATGGGCACGCCATTGGAAAAACCGGCCTTGGCTCCGGCATAGGCCCCGGCCACGTTCGCCCCCGCGTCCAGTTTCTCCTTCTCCCGCACCTCCAGGGTATAGGACTGCCGGCCGCCCCGGGTCGTCGTGGTGACCGTGGTATCCGTCGCCGTCTGGCTGGAGCTGAAACTGCGAACCGTGCCCGAAGTCGTGGTGAAGTTCATTTTCACGTCGGGCAGATCGACGATCTCCACCCGCAGCTTCGGCAGGTCGGCGATCAGCGGGTTGAAGCGGTAATTGTTGCTCTGGGGGTCGAAGGCCAGATCCACCACTTCCTGGTAGTCGCTCAGGGTGTCGCCGTCCGTGTCCGCAATGCGCGGGTTGGTCCCGTATACGTTCAACTCTTCCAGGTCGGTCAACCCGTCACCGTCCGTGTCCGTCTGCGGATCCGCCTGGGCCAGCACCACGATGGTCACCGTGCCGTTGGCCACGTTGCCGTCGGCATCGGTCACCTGAAAATTGAACACGTCCTTCCCCGAGAAACCGGGATTCGGCGTGTACCGGACGGTGATCTCCTCACCACTCATCGGCCCTGTCAACACGCCGTTGGCCGGCTGGCCGAGAATCTGAAATTGCTGGCTGGCACCGGCATCCGACCGCGCCCTGATCGTGATATCGATCGCCGTGTCCAGCGTGGTGGTCACCGTCTTGGAATTGGCATTGGCACTGTCCGAGGCCGCCGACGCGGTCACGGTGGCTGACGGCGTTCCACCGCCACAGCCCGCCAGCAACGTGACGGCCAACAGTCCCATGATCAATTCACGGGAGTACCGCTTGATAAACCTGTGCATGGTATTGCTCCGGGTGTTTTTGCTTGTTCTTCGGCAGCCTCCGGCTCACGGCGCAACGCTCGGAACCCGAATTGACAAGAGGCCATCTTCTCCCGGATATTCTAGGTGGCGGAAAACGGCAGAAGAATTCACCAAAGTCAACAATCGCCTCTGACTTTGGTCAGAGGGCCAAGCTCGCCGTCCACGGGTCGGCAAGCACGATTTGGGCGCTGACTCCTTATCCAAAAACACCAAAGACACCTGGCACATGAACTTACTCATCGCAGACGATCACGGTCTCTTTCGCGACAGCATGGCGGTATGGCTGCAACAAATCGATGGTGACATCCGGATTCACCTCGCCGACGGCCTGGACCGGCTCACTCGAATTCTGGAACAGGAGGGCGACTTCCACCTGGTGATGCTCGATCTCGGAATGCCGGGCATGCGCGGTGCCCGGAGCGTCAAGACACTCTGCCAGAAATACCCGGCGATCCCGTTCGTCGTGGTTTCCGCAGACGAGACGCCGCTGACCATCCGCTGCTGTCTCGATGCCGGCGCCAGAGGCTATGTGACCAAGTCGTCGGAGGGAGGGGTCATTCTCGAGGCCGTGCGCAAGGTGCTCGCCGGCGGGATGTACGTGCCGCCGGCGGCATCGCGGGAATTCGCCGAGCAGGCCGAATTCAGCGAAAGGCAGATGCACCTGCTGGGTTTGCTGGCAAAGGGACTGAGCAATCGCGAAATTGCCAGTCAGATGCACCTGTCGGAGGGCACGGTGAAACAGTATGTTTCCAAAATCCTGCGCATCCTGGACGTGGACAACCGCATGCAGGCCGGCATCCAGGCGCGCAAGCTGCTAGGGCTGGACAACAGCTGAGCAGGCGATGGCGTGCCGCAGGGTGGCCGCGGGTACCGGTTTGTGCAAGAGCACGTGGCCTGCCGCCTGCACGCTTCTCTCCACGCCTTCAGCGGTATCACCGCTGATGATGATGGCCGGTATCGATGCCGAAAAGTACTCGTGCACCTGCTTGACCGCCTGTAGCCCGTTGCTGTTCTGCCGCAAACGGTAATCGCTGATCACCAGATCCGGTGTCGGGTATTTGGCTGAATGGAGGGCTTCGCGCAGGGATTCGACCCCATCCACGGCCAGCAACTCGCATCCCCACTGTCTCAACAAGACGCGCATGGCATCCCGCACACCGGCCTCGTCTTCGATGAGAATGACGAACAGGCCACTGATATCGGCAATCAGCGCCTCCGGGTCGTCCGTTTCCGCATTGCCGTGCCTGTCGAGGATCCCCGGCAGGCTCAGGCGGAAACAGCAGCCTTCTCCCGGCGTGCTGGCCAGATCCAGATCGTGCTGCAAGAGGGCCGCCAGACGCCGGACGATGGCCAGGCCGAGGCCCAGGCCCTTGTTGCGATCCCGTTCCGGATTGTTCAACTGATAGAATTCCGAGAACACCTTTTCCTGTTCGTCGAAAGGGATCCCCTTGCCGTCATCCTGGATCATCAACACCACCGTCTCCCCGCGGCTCTCGGCCTGCATGCAGATCCGGCTTGCCTGGCTGTGTTTGCAGGCATTGCTGATCAGATTGCGCAACAACCGGCTCAGCATGAGGGGATCGGTGTCCACCAGCAGGCCCGGCGCCTCGACCGTCATGGAGATGTTTTCCTTTCCGGCCTGTTCGGCGAATTCTTCGGCAATGTTTTCCAGCAACAACCGGATGTTCACCGCCTCACGGTTGATACTGACTTCCCCGGCGTCCAGACGGGACATGTCCATCAACGCACTCAGCAGGCTGTTCAGGGCGGAACTGGCCGCCCGGCTCTTTTCCAGCAGGGTGTGTTGTTCTTCACGGGTGAGCAGATTGGCGAGCGCCCCCAGGTACAGATCCATGGCATGCAGGGGCTGGCGCAAATCGTGACTGGTTGCGGCCAGAAACCGGGACTTGTCGGTATTCGCCTGCTCCGCACGTTCCTTCTCGGCCCGCAGGTTCTCCAGCAGGTGCAGGTTCTCGAACCGCAGGCGGATCGAGGCGGCCAGATTGCGATTCACGTTGACGGCATAACCGAGATTGACACCGAGAAACGCCAGTACCAGATAACCCGCATACAACAGCACGTTGCTGTGGCTCATGAACATGACCAGCGCCAGCGGCAACATGGCCAGGGTGGAAAAGCCCACGTAGGCCGGCATGAACGACGAGAGGGGCACCAGGGCACCGGCCGTCATCCCGGCCAGAACGAGCGTGATCAGCAGCACGGAGTCGTACTGATCCGGCTGCATGAGGATCACGGCGATCGAGCCCCAGAGCAGGCCGGACAGCGTCGACGTCATGGCGAACAACAGGCCCCACGCAACCACCTGCCGGCCTTGCGGGTCCACCTTGTGGAATCGTCTCACCATCCCCGCGCGGGCGAGCGTCAAAACCAGGTTGACGGCAATCCAGCCGAGCAGCAACTCCCGGTCCGCCCGCTCCCACATGAAAAACAGCACCACGAACATGACGAACACGATGCCCAGGAACACGAACCGGGACTGTTCGAACAGGATCCGTATCTGTTCACGGCTGATGGCGTTGTCGTAGCGCTCCGTCAGATGCATGTCTGCTCCCCGTGGCTCACTTGCCGATGCAGAAGCTCGCGAAGATCCGGCCGAGCAGGTCGTCGGCCGTCACTTCACCGGTGATCTCGCCGAGCGCCTGCTGGGCCAGGCGCAGTTCCTCGGCCAGCAGTTCGCCGGCACGCTCCTCCCGCAGGCGCCGCCAGCCTGACTCGATGTGGCCGCGGGCCCGGGCCAGGGCGTCGAGGTGCCGGCGGCGGGCCATGAACACGCCCTCGCTCTGGCCCTGGTAGCCCACCTGGACCTTGAGCGCGTCGCGCAGCAGCGACAGACCGGCGCCGGTTCTGGCCGAGAGGCACAACACCGGGCCGTCCCGGGTTTCGAGCCAGCCGGGTTCCGTGCCGGAGAGGTCGATCTTGTTGCGGATCCTGAGGATCGGCGGGCCTGCCGGCAGGCTCTCGAGGATCTGCCGATCGGCGGCGGTGAACCCCGAACGGTCGTCCAGCAACAGGAGGATGCAGTCGGCTTCGCGCAGGGCTTCGCGGGTGCGACGGATCCCTTCGCGCTCCACCGGATCGCGGCTCTCGCGCAGGCCGGCGGTGTCGAGTACGTGCAGGGGCAGGCCGTCGATGTGGATTTCCTCCCGCAGCACGTCTCGGGTGGTACCGGGAATGTCGGTGACGATGGCCGTCTCCCTCCCCGCCAGGGCGTTGAGCAGGCTGGACTTGCCGGTATTGGGCTGGCCGGCCAGGACGATGCGCATGCCCTCGCGCAGCAGGCTCCCCTGACGGGCGCTGGCCTGCACCCGGTCGAACTCTCCGAGCAGGTGGCGGATTTGCTCGCCGATCCGCTCGTCGGCCAGGAAGTCGATCTCTTCCTCGGGGAAGTCGATGGCCGCCTCCACGTACATGCGCAGCTCGGTGAGGGCTTCCACGGTGGCGTGCACCCACTCGGAGAACACGCCCTGGAGGGATTGCATGGCGCTGCGCGCCGCCTGCTCGGAACCGGCCTCGATCAGATCGGCGATGGCCTCGGCCTGGGCGAGATCGATCTTGTCGTTGAGGAAGGCCCGCTCGGAAAACTCGCCCGGACGGGCCGGACGGGCGCCGAGTTCCAGGGCCGCTTGCAGGATCCGATCCAGCACCACGGGGCCGCCATGCCCTTGCAGCTCCAGCACGTCTTCGCCGGTGAAGGAATGGGGAGCGGCGAAGTACAGGACGATCCCCTCGTCGAGAATCTCACCGGCCGGATTGCGTATGGGCAGGAATTCGGCACGCCGGGGTTCGGGCACGCGGCCCAGCATGGTCGCCGCGATCTCGCGGCTGCGGGGCCCCGAGATCCGCACGATGCCGACCCCGCCGCGGCCCGGCGGGGTGGCGATGGCGGCGATGGTGTCGGTACGTGCGCTCACGAGCTTGCGGCAGGAATGCCCGCCGCCGGGATCAGTCCCTGATCACCTTGTGGGTGATGTACCACTGCTGCACGATGGACAGGCTGTTGTTGACCACCCAGTAGAGGACCAGCCCAGAGGGGAAGAACAGGAAGAAGAAGGTGAAAACGATGGGCAGGAAGCTCATCACCTTGGCCTGGATGGGATCCACCGGCGCCGGGTTCAGTTTCTGCTGGATGAACATGGTGGCGCCCATCAGCAGCGGCAGCACGAAATAGGGATCCCTGGTGGAGAGATCCTTGATCCAGAGGATCCACGGCGCCTGGCGCAGTTCCACCGATTCGAGCAGCACCCAGTAGAGGGCGATGAACACCGGGATCTGCACCAGGATCGGCAGGCAGCCGCCGAGGGGGTTGATTTTCTCCTTCTTGTACAGCTCCATCATGGCCTGGTTGAGCTTCTGCTTGTCGTCGCCGTAGCGTTCCTTGAGGGCGGCCAGGCGCGGCTGCATCTTGCGCATGTGGGCCATGGACTTGTAGCTGGTCTCGGAAAGCTTGTAGAAGGTCAGCTTCAGCAGCATCGTGAGAATCACGATGGCCCAGCCCCAGTTGCCTATGATGGCGTGGATCTTCTCCAGCAGCCAGAAGATGGGCTTGGCGATGATGGTGAGAATGCCGTAGTCCACCGTCAGCTCGAGCCCTGGCACCACCTTTTCCAGCAGATGCTGGAGTTTCGGGCCGACGAACAGCCGGTTGACCAGCTCCCGGCTCTCACCCGGCGCCACCACGGTTTCCTCCAGGTGCTTGATTCCCAGGATATACCGGTTTTCGGGCAGGGAAAGGGAATAGAAATTCAGGTGTGCATCCTGTGGTGGAATCCAGGCGCCGAGAAAATAGTGCTGGCTCATGGCCACCCAACCGCCGGTCACGGTCTTGTTCACGGGCGTTTCGGCCATTTTCTTGAAGGGAATCTTCTGGTACTTGTCCTGGCTGTCGTAAATGACCCCGCCAGTATAGGTATAGGTATGACCAATACCGGCCTTCGTGGTCTCGCCGCTGCGCTGCAACTGTTCATAGTGGAAGCCGTGCCAGCGCCGGGAGGTCGGATTTTCGACCATTTCCCGCAGTTCGATGAGGTAGTTGCCACGCCTGAAGGTATAGCGTTTCGTGAATCGCACGCCATCCGGACTCACCCAGACGAGATCCACGTCCAATGCATCCTGACCATCGGGCAACACATAACGCGTCTGATGCACCTGATAGCGTGTGGCATGCGTGGGGGCGGCCACCAGTGACCCGTCCGCCGACGGGGTGCGCTTGGCAAACCCGGACTGGGCCACGAACAGATGGGGGAGGGTGTCGTTCATGAGGCGGAAGGGCTTGTCCGGCTCGTCGACCGACACCGGATACTTGAGCAGATCCACGATTCGCAGATCCCCGCCGAAGGAGTCGATCACGGCGTGATAGACGTCGGTGCGCACCTCGATGCGATCCCCGTACTGCAGTACCCCGATCCGGGGCGCGGCGGCCGGCTTGGCCGTCGCCCGGGCGCGGGGCGCCTCCGGCACGCCACCCCTGCCGGCGGCCGGCACCCCCTCGACCCGGGGCGCGGCGTTGCCGGCGAGGGTCTGGTTCTGCGGGGGGGGCGGGTTCTGGTATTTCTCCCAGGCATCCCAGATCATGAACAGGATCAGGCCGAGGGCGACGACGAGCAGGAGTCTTTGGGTGTCCATCAGCAACCTTGGTGTTTTTCGATTTTTTCAGGGACGGGATCGAAGCCGCCTTCGTGCCAGGGATGGCAGCGGGCGATCCGGCGCAGCCCCATCCAGGCACCCCGCAAGGGGCCAAACCGGCGGATCGCCGTCTCGGCATATTCGGAACAGGACGGATGAAAGCGGCAGTTGTTGCCCAGAAAAGGGCTCAGCAGATAGCGATAGGCCTTGATGACGGTGATCAGGATGGTTCGCATCGCTTGCTCAGTTTCTGCCATATATCTTCCAGTTCACGGAAGATGGCGGCATTTTCCTTCGTTTGCACACCCGATCTGGCCATGACCACGAGATCCAGGCCACGCAGCAAGGTCAGGTGCTGACGGAAACTCTCGCGGATCAGACGCTTGATGCGATTACGGGCACTGGCCTTGCGGATCTGGCGCTTGGCAATCGCCAGGCCAAGGCGCGGTTCCGAACTGTCGTTGTGGCGGGCCAGAACCGTAAAGCTGGCGGAGTGCACCTTGATCGGCCGTTCGAAGACCCGTGTGAATTCCCCTGCCTGTTGCAGACGCCGCTGGCGGGTGAGGCGTCGGTCACGCTCTCCCGGAGACAAGCTCAGGCGCTGAGGCGCTTGCGGCCCTTGGCGCGGCGGGCGCTGATGATGGCGCGACCGGCACGGGTGCGCATGCGGGCACGGAAACCGTGATTGCGCTTGCGCTTGAGATTGCTGGGCTGAAACGTTCTTTTCATGGTCGGGATCCGTTGCGAGAGAGTGTTGGCCGGAGGCACTCCCGGCCGGTTTGAAAAGGCCCGCAACGATACTGCCCGCGGGCTTGACTGTCAAGGCCGGTGCCGTCCACCGGCCTGCCCACGAGCCCCGTGAGACGTTCGCCGGGATGTGGATAACTTCGGCCCCGCGGTATACACTGAACGACCCGGCCCGGCAGCCGGGCGCCGCATGCAAACTCCGCCAGTCGTCCACGTTATTCTCCGGGGGAAACCGTTTCGTGACCGTGTCGCTATGGGATCAGTGTCTCGATCGCCTGGAAGGCGAGCTCAATGCACAGCAGTACAATACCTGGATCCGCCCCCTGCAGGCTCACAAGACCACAGAAGGATTGAGACTACTGGCCCCGAACCAATTCGTCCGTGACTGGATAAACGACAATTTTCTTGAACGGATCCGGGAGATTCTCGCCGATATCGTCGGCGAAAAGGTACCTATCCGCCTGGAAATCGGAAGCCAGACGATCGTCTCGGACGATACCTCTGCAGGTACCTCGGGCACGACCACGCGCAACCCGCGCCACAACAGCACCCTCAATCCCAACTTCACCTTCGAAACCTTCGTCGAAGGCAAGTCCAACCAGCTTGGTCGTGCCGCCGCCATGCAGGTGGCCGAGAATCCCGGCAAGGGCTACAACCCGCTACTCATCTATGGGGGGGTCGGGCTGGGCAAGACGCACCTCATGCACGCCGTCGGCAACCTGATCCTCGAACACCAGCCCGACGCCAACGTGGTCTATCTCCATTCGGAACGCTTCGTGGCCGAAATGGTCAAGGCCCTGCAGCATAACACCATCAACGAATTCAAGCGTTTCTATCGCTCCGTGGATGCCCTGCTGATCGACGACATCCAGTTCTTCGCCGGCAAGGAGCGTTCCCAGGAAGAGTTCTTCCACACCTTCAATGCCCTCATGGAGGGCGAGCAGCAGGTGATCATGACCTGCGATCGCTATCCCAAGGAGGTGGATGGCCTGGAAGAACGCCTCAAATCCCGTTTCGGCTGGGGACTGCCGGTGGCCATCGAGCCGCCAGAGCTGGAGACCCGGGTGGCGATCATGAAGAAGAAGGCCCAGCTTTCAGGGATCGAACTGCCCGACGAGGTGGCCTTCTTCATCGCCAAGCGAATCCGCTCCAACATTCGCGAGCTGGAGGGGGCGCTGCGGCGGGTGATCGCCAACGCCCAGTTCACGGGCAAGCCCATCACCCTCGATTTCGCCCGCGAGGCCCTGCGGGATCTGTTGGCCATCTCGGACAAACTGGTTACCATCGAAAACATACAGAAGACCGTGGCCGAATATTACAAGATCCGGGTCGCCGATCTGCATTCCAAGCGACGGACCCGCTCCATCACCCGGCCGCGGCAACTGGCCATGGCCCTTTGCAAGGAGCTGACCAGCCACAGCCTGCCGGAGATTGGCGATGCCTTCGGCGGGCGTGATCACACCACGGTGATCCACGCCTGCCGAAAGGTGGAAGAACTGCGCGAAAGTGATCCGCGCACCAGCGAGGACTATGCGAACCTGGTGAGGATCCTGAGCACCTGACAGGCTGCCTGGAAACCTGTGGACAAGGCCGGTACAGAGTTGTGGAAAAACTGTGCGCAAAAACCACCTGCGAAAAATCCCCAGTTTGTCCACAGCTTGCTCGACCCTCGCCCCGGCACTTGCCAACAGCCTGAGAAGAATGACAAGGTATTGAAAACACAACAGAAAAGTCACTTTTCCACAGATCAGGATCGAGCTTGTAACAACAACAGGTTTGAAATATAAACATCTACTATCACAAGCGGACAGGACATCCATGAAGCTCACCATCCAGCGCGAAGATCTTCTGCGGCCCCTGCAAATCACCAGCAGTGTCGTCGAACGCCGACATACCCTGCCAGTGCTCTCGAACGTGCTGCTCTCGTTACGCAACAACAGTCTGCAGCTTACCGGTACGGATCTCGAAGTGGAGATCAACGCCCGGATCCCCATCGAAAGTGCCGAGGAAGGCGAGATCACTCTGCCTGCCCGCAAGTTTCTCGATATCTGCAAGGCCCTCCCGGAAGGTGCCAGCCTGGAGCTGAAAGTGGAAGAGGGCAAGGTCCTGATCCGCTCGGGCCGCAGCCGCTTCTCCCTCAGTACCCTGCCGGCCACCGAATTTCCCAACATCGAGCCCATCACATCGCCACTCGAGATCACCCTCAGCCAGAAGGATTTGCGCAACCTGATCGATCGCACCCAGTTCTCCATGGCCCAGCAGGACGTGCGCTATTACCTCAACGGACTGATGCTCGAATTCGCACCGGACCACCTTCGGGCCGTGGCCACTGACGGCCATCGCCTGGCCAAGTGCGACGCCAGCATCAGCCTGCCGGTTGCAGAGAATCGGCAGATCATCGTGCCTCGCAAGGGAGTTGCAGAACTTTCTCGGCTGCTCGACGATTCCGACACAAAAATCCGGATCAGCCTCGGTGACAACCATATCGCCATCGATCTGCCTGACGTGACTTTCACCTCAAAGCTCATCGACGGAAAGTTTCCTGACTACCAGCAGGTCATTCCGCAGAATCCCGACAAGATCCTCACCTGTTCTCGCCAGGCGCTGCATGAATCCTTTTCTCGCGCCTCGGTCCTCTCCAACGAGAAATACCGAGGCATGCGCCTGCAACTCGAAGGGGATCAGTTGCGCGCCACCGTGCACAACCCAGAGCAGGAAGAAGCGGTCGAAGAAATGCAGGTGGACTACCAGGGAGAGCCCTTCGAGATTGGCTTCAATGTCTCCTATTTCATCGATGCCCTGGCGGCCATCGATTCGGATGATGTCCGGGTCAAGTTCACCGACTCCAACCACAGCTGTCTGGTCGAGGGTGCCGATCAGGATGCCTGTCAGTATGTCATCATGCCCATGCGTCTCTGATCCCCAGGCATGATCATCAACCGGATGGACGTGCAGGGGGTGCGCAACCTCCGGGACGTCCATATCCAGCCGGCCTGTGGCGTCAACCTGATCAGCGGCGCCAATGCCAGTGGCAAGACCAGTCTTCTCGAAGCCATCCATCTGTTCGGACAGGCCCGATCCTTTCGCACCCAGCGCATCGGCAGCGTCATCAACCATGCCAGCGAATGTCTGCAGGTCACGGGTGAAGTGGGCGAGGCTGGCGGTACCACCCTGCATCGAATCGGCATCCGACGCTGTGCGCAACACACCCGCATCCGTCTCGATCAGCAGGACGTTCATCAGATATCCCGCATTGCCAATCTGCTGCCTCTCCAGCTTCTAACCCCCGAGAGCGGGGCCCTCCTGGAACAAGGCCCGTCGCAGCGGCGAAAATTCATCGACTGGGGACTGTTTCACGTGGAACATGCCTTCCTCGGTTCATGGCAGGCTTTCTCCCGGGCCCTGAAACAGCGCAATGCCGCTCTTCGTTGCGGTGAGGGGTCCGAACGGATCCGGATCTGGGACCAGGCCCTGATCGAAAACGGCGAGCGGATCACACGGCTGCGCCAGGAATATGTGGAATCGTTGCGAGATCCGGTTTCCGAGGTCTGTCGGCGTCTTCTCGGTTTCTATCCACAACTGCACTACCGCCAGGGCTGGCGGCAGGAGACGACGCTAGAGGATGCACTGGATGCTTCGCAGGAGAGGGATCGCCAACGTGGCATCACCACCGTCGGCCCGCAGCGCGCCGACCTGGCCTGTTTGGTCGAGGGAAAACCGGTTCAGGAGGTCTTCTCGCGCGGGCAGCTCAAGATGCTGGTGGCCGCCATGCGCATCGCCCAGGCAGGCCATCTCGCCAGAATCCAGCAGAAGCAGCCGATCTTCCTTGTCGACGATCTGGCCGCGGAGCTGGATCGGAAACACCGCCGGGTCTTGCTCGAGCTGCTTGCCGAGACGGGTGCCCAGACATTCGTCACGGCCACGGACCCGGAGCTGATCGACGTCTCACCCTGGCAGGAGCGTCGGGTGTTCCACGTGGAACACGGAAAAATCGCGGAAGTGGTATAATTTTTCACCACTTCACGGAGTGATTTCATGAGCGATTCAGGCAGTTACGATTCTTCCAGCATCAAGGTTCTCAAGGGCCTGGACGCGGTCCGCAAGCGTCCCGGCATGTACATCGGCGACACCGATGACGGCACCGGCCTGCACCACATGGTCTTCGAGGTGGTGGACAACTCCATCGACGAAGCGCTGGCCGGCCATTGCCGCAACATCGAGGTAGCCATCCATACCGACGGTTCGGTAAGCGTGCGCGACGACGGCCGCGGCATTCCCGTCGACTACCACGAGGAGGAGGGCCGTTCCGCTGCCGAAGTGATCATGACCGTCCTCCATGCCGGTGGGAAGTTCGACGACAACTCCTACAAGGTCTCGGGGGGCCTGCACGGCGTGGGCGTGTCTGTTGTCAACGCCCTGTCCGAATACCTGAAGCTCACCATCCGCCGGGGCGGGAAGAAGTACCAGCAGGAATACCGGCTGGGGGAACCCCAGGGCGAGCTGGCAGTGGTGGGGGAGACCGAGGGTACCGGCACCGAAATTCGCTTCAAGCCCAGCCCCGAAATCTTCGGCGACACCGAGTTCCATTACGACATTCTGGCCCGGCGCCTGCGCGAGCTGTCTTTCCTCAACTCGGGGGTGTGCATCACCCTTACCGACGAGCGGGACGACAAGCAGGACCGATTCATGTACGAGGGCGGCATCCGCGCCTTCGTCGAGCATCTGAACCGCAACAAGACGCCGCTCCACGAGCACGTTTTCTACGTGAATACAGAGAAGGACGGCGTGGGCGTTGAGGTGGCCATGCAGTGGAACGACTCCTACCAGGAGAACATCTTCTGCTTCACCAACAACATTCCACAGAAGGACGGGGGCACCCATCTGGCCGGTTTCCGCGCCGCCCTGACCCGCACCCTGAACAGCTACATCGAGAAGCAGGGCCTGACGAAGAAGCACAAGATCAACCCCACCGGCGACGACGCCCGGGAAGGGCTGGTGGCCGTGCTGTCGGTCAAGGTGCCGGATCCCAAGTTCTCTTCCCAGACCAAGGACAAACTGGTCTCCTCGGAGGTCAAGGGCATCGTGGAGTCGGTGGTGGCCGAGAAGTTCGGGGATTTCCTGCTCGAGCAGCCCAACGACGCCAAGGCCATCACCGCCAAGATCATCGAAGCGGCCCGCGCCCGCGAGGCGGCCCGAAAGGCCCGCGAAATGACCCGGCGCAAGGGCGCGCTGGACGTGGCCGGCCTGCCCGGCAAGCTGGCTGACTGCCAGGAGAAAGATCCAGGCAAGTCCGAACTTTTCCTGGTGGAGGGCGACTCGGCCGGCGGTTCGGCCAAGCAGGGCCGGGATCGACGCACCCAGGCGATCCTGCCCCTGAAGGGCAAGATCCTCAACGTGGAGAAGGCCCGTTTCGACAAGATGCTCTCGTCCGCCGAGGTGGGCACCCTGATCACCGCCCTGGGCTGCGGCATCGGCCGGGAAGAGTTCAACCTCGACAAGCTGCGCTATCACCGGATCATCATCATGACCGACGCGGACGTGGACGGCTCCCACATCCGCACCCTGCTGCTGACCTTCTTCTACCGGCAGATGCCGGAGCTGATCGAGAACGGCTATGTCTACATCGCCCAGCCGCCGCTGTACAAGGTGAAGAAGGGCAAGCAGGAGCGTTACGTGAAGGATGACGCCGAGCTCAACCAGTACCTGCTGCAGATGGCCCTGGACGGCACCGAACTGCACGTGACCGCCGACGCCCCCGCCATGAGCGGCCAGGCGCTCGAGACCCTGGCCCGGCAGTACGTGCTGGTGGGTGAGTCCATCGAGCGCCTGTCGCGGCGATTCCCGGCCCGCCTGCTGGAGAAGATGATCGCCATGCCGCCCCTGGACGACGGCGTCCTGGACGACTGGCAGCAGGTCCAGGCCTGGTTCGACGAGCTGGTTCGGCGTCTTGAGAGCGACGATTTGCGAGAAAAAATCCACGTCGATGTGCGCGAGCGTAGCGGCGAGACCGACAACTGGATCGCCACCATCTCCCTGACCCGTCACGGCATCACCTCGACCCGCGAGATGGATCGGGACTTCTTCGAATCGGGCGAATACGCCGCCATCCGCACCCTGGGCGAACAGCTCGACGGTCTGCTGGGGGAGGGCGCCTGGGTGCGGCGCGGCGAGCGGCGCCTGGAGATTGCCTCCTTCGGCCAGCTCATGGACTGGATCATGGAGGAGGCCAAGCGTGGCCAGCACATCCAGCGCTACAAGGGACTCGGAGAGATGAACCCGGAACAGCTCTGGGAAACCACCCTCAACCCCGAGACCCGCCGCCTGCTGCAGGTCCAGATCGAGGATGCCGTGGCCGCCGACGAGATCTTCACCACACTGATGGGCGATCACGTCGAACCCCGCCGGGAGTTCATCGAGGCCAACGCCCTCAACGCCTCGAATCTGGACGTCTGATGCGCGTGCATACCGCGGAAGGCTGATTTTTCCACCCTGTTCCGGTTTTTTCTCTGAGTTTTCGCCTATGAATACAGGTGTCGGCCCGCCGGGGACACTCTCCGCCGGGTTCGCGGACACCTGCGGCGAAAACGAGGAGGAAACGCCATGCGCATGCCACCGCTTGCGATACCCGTCCCGGTCGGAAACGGGAAGGCCGTCGAGAAAAGATCCGACTTTCCGCCCCTGCCCGAGGTGGTGGCGGAGTTCATGCAGGAGATGCTGGCCAAGGGCGGCCCGGAAGAGACGGACTATCCCCGCCTGGATGGCTGGTTCTCGGCGCTGGATGAATGGATAGCCAGGGGATTCTATAAGAGTGAGGACTTACCCTCAGTATGGAGGGCATGGCCGGAGCTGTTTCTCACCACCGACACCCTGCAGGGATTCGTGATCTCCCGTCCCCACGGTTATGCCGGCGACTTCGAGCTGATCGACCGCATGTACACGAGGTGGACCTCGCCGAACTCGGCCCTGGCGCGCTGGGACGCCTATGCCCACGCCCGACCCGCCTGCCAGTCGGTGCGCAACCGCAAGCGCTACTTCATCGACACCATGCTGGCCCTGCACGGGGCGAACGGATCAATTCGGATCCTGGACGTGGGCAGCGGCCCCGGACGGGACGTGCGGGAGCTCCTGGCGCGCAGGCCGGACGGAATCGAAGTGGACTGCCTGGATCAGGACGCCCGCGCACTCGAGCATGCCCGGCGGGTCATCGCCGACCTGGTGCCGGGCCGGGTGCGCTTCATCCACGCCAACGCCCTGCGCTTCGCCGCCAGCGAAACCTACGACGTGGTCTGGTCGGCTGGCCTCTTCGACTACCTCAGCGACCGCCTGTTCGTGCGCCTGCTCACCCGGCTGTTGCGCCTGACCCGCCGCGGAGGCGAAGTGATCGTCGGCAACTTCGGCGAAGACAATCCCTCGCGCCCCTACATGGAATTCGGCCACTGGTTCCTCAACCACCGCAGCGCCGAACACCTGACGGATCTTGCGCTCAAGGCCGGGGTGGGACCGGAGCAGGTACGCGTGGAACGGGAGCCGGAGGGGATCAACCTGTTCCTGCGGGTGGGGAAGTAGTGTGCAGGGGTGGAAATGACGCAGAGGGCGCAGAGACGCAGAGTTCGCAGAGTAAAGTTTTCGTTAGTGAATAAATACGCGACTTGCTGCAATTGCCAAGAAAAATTCTGTTGACCGTTGCAAGTAACTCACAAGCCTCCGTGCCCTCTGCGTCTCTGCGCCCTCTGCGTTCCTTCCACCAAGCCATGCAAAAAGACCGGCAAGCCGGTTGTTGCGATAGTGTGTCGGGATCAGGCCGCCGCGTCGGTGTCCAGTTCGGTGTGGTAGCGGACGACCCGTTCCACTTCGTTCTTCGAACCGAGGATCACCGGCACGCGCTGGTGGAGGTCCCTGGGCTGGATTTCCATGATCCGCTGGCGGCCGGTGGAGCTGGTGCCGCCGGCCTGTTCGATGATGAAGGACATGGGGTTGGCTTCGTACATCAGGCGCAGCTTGCCTTCGAGGCCCTTGCCCTTCATCTTCTCGTCGAGCGGATACATGAAGATCCCGCCGCGGGTGAGGATGCGGTGTACTTCGGCCACCATGGAGGCGATCCAGCGCATGTTGAAGTCGCGGCCGCGCGGGCCTTCGCTGCCGGCCAGGCACTCGTCCACGTAGCGCTTCACCGGCGGCTCCCAGAAGCGCATGTTGGAGGCGTTGATGGCGAATTCACTGGTGTCTTCCGGGATGGTCATGTCGGGGTGGGTGAGGACGAACTCGCCGATGTTCTGATCCAGGGTGAAGCCGTTGACGCCGTTGCCGGTGGTCAGCACCAGCATGGTGGAAGGCCCGTAGAGCGCATAGCCGGCGCAGACCTGTTCGGTGCCCGGCTGCAGGAAGGCCTCGGCGGAGGGATGGGTCTTGCACTCGCCGGGGCAGCGCAGGATGGAGAAGATGGTACCCACCGACACGTTGACGTCGATGTTGGAGGAGCCGTCCAGCGGATCAAAGGTCAGCAGGTACTTGCCGCGCGGGTACCTGGCGGGGATGGGATAGACCTCCTCCATCTCCTCGGAGGCCATGGCCGCCAGGTGGCCGGCCCATTCGTTGGAGCGCAGGAAAACGTCGTTGGAGATCACGTCCAGCTTCTTCTGATCCTCGCCCTGCACGTTCTCGGTGCCGGCGGCACCCAGCACGCCGACCAGCGCGCCGTGGTTGACCAGGTTGGAGATCACCTTGCAGGCGGTGACGATGTCGTTGAGCAGGGAGGTGAAGTCGCCGGTGGCGTTCTCGATGTGGCGCTGTTCTTCGATGATGAACTGGGTGATGGTGATGCGGCCGTCGTGCATGGGAAATCCTCGGTTTTTCTTGGCTGGCAGGGAAAAAGGCCGCGCAGTATATCAGTAAATACTGATACTGGAAACGGTCAAAAAATCGGGGAATTTCCGGGTTTTTTCAAGGATTTGCGGTGATCTGCCAGGAACTGGCGAGAACCTCAGGCTCGACCGATTTTTTTCATGATCGATTCGATCCAGGTCTCGGCATCGGCGAGGATGTCCTCCGGCTTGCGGCCCGCGGTGGCGATGGGCGGGCCGATGACCATGCGGATGGTGCCGGGGCGCAGCACGAACTGGCCCTTGCGCCAGAACTCGCCGGCGTTGTGGGCCACCGGCACCACGGGCCGGCCGCTCTCGGCGGCGAGAATGGCACCACCGATCCGGTAACGGATCCGCTTGCCCGGCGGCACGCGGGTGCCCTCGGGGAAGATCACCACCCAGATCCCGCGCCGCAGGCGGTCGAGGCCCTGTTCCACCACCTGTTCCACGGCCCGCCGACCGGCCTTGCGATCGATGGCGATGGGCCGCATGACCGCCAGGCCCCAGCCGAAGAAGGGGATCCACATCAGCTCGCGCTTGACCACGAAGGTCTGGGGCGGAAACACCAGTTGCAGGGCCATGGTCTCCCAGGTGGACTGGTGCTTGGAGAAGATGATGGCCGGCCCCTCGGGGATGTTCTCGCGGCCCTCGATGGTCCAGCGCACCCCGCACAGCCAGCGCAGCACGTAAATGTTGATCACGCCGTAGATCCGGATGATCCGGATCCGGGTTCGCAGGTGAAAGACGATCAGGAATACCGAAAAAAGAGCCACCAGCACGGTAAGCGTGGCCATGAACAGGTGAAAAAGGCTGCAGCGCAGGATCTGCATGCTCATTCCTCGTTCAGCAGGGCGGTGACGGCGGCGGCCAGATCCGCATGCACGGGGATCCCCTCGAGGTCGGCGGCATGCGCGGCCAGGGTGCGCTCGCCCTTGCCGGTGCGCACCAGGATCGGCCGGGCGCCCACGGCCAGGGCCGCCTGCAGATCCCGGTAGGAGTCGCCGATCACCGGCACGCCTTCCAGGCTGACACCGAAATGGGCGGCGATCCGTTCGTACAGCCCGGTGCGCGGCTTGCGGCAGTGGCAGCCGTCGTCGGGCGTGTGTGGACACCAGGCGATGTAGTCCACCGCGCCGCCGTGCTCGGCAAGCAGTTTCGCCAGCTTCTCGTGCATTGCCGCCAGCGTGGCCTCGTCGTAATACCCGCGCCCGATACCCGACTGGTTGGTGGCCACCGCCACCGTCCAGCCCGCCCGCTTCAGGCGGACAATGGCCGCCAGCGAGCCGGGCAGGGGCACGAACTCCTCGGGGGACTTGATGTAGTCGTCCGAATCCTCGTTGATGACGCCGTCGCGGTCGAGAATGATCAGTTTCATGGGGTTTGAAAGGACGAACGCAAAGGCACGAAGAATGCGAAGGTGGATCGATCTTGTAGGAGCGGCGCCTGGGGATTTCGCTTCTGCAAGGAATCAATCACTCCCGGAACTCCGAAACCCGGATCCGCCCGTTCACCATCTTCGCTTCCCGTTGCATGATCTTCTCCATCTTGGCCCAGAAGGCCTCCTTGAGGTCGAAGTCGGCGGAGATGGCGGTGCCGATGAGCAGGATGAAGAGATCGGCCGTTTCCTCGGCCAGCTTTTCCTTGCTCTTGCCCTTGGTCACGCAGGCGGCGATCTCGCCCAGTTCCTCGGCCATCAGGGCGATGCGATAGACCAGCTCCTCGCCGCCGGTGTTCCTGAAGTCGTGCTTGTCGTGAAAGGCCTGCACGGCGTCGAGCATGGCCTGGTAGGAATCCTTGTTCATGGCATCTGTCATGGTGTCATTTCCGTAGGAGCGGCGCCCTCGCCGCGACCGGTCGGTAGGGGGTGGCTGGGGTCGGGTAGCTGGGAAAACCCCGCTGTTCCCAGCTACCCGCTACACGGCCCCAGCTACCGCATAATCGCAGCGAGGGCGCCGCTCCTACAGGGTTTTGTCCTTCATTGCAGTTTCGCGATGTCCGCCACCTGCAGGAACAGCCTGTGCAGGTGGTTCAGCAGGGCGAGGCGGTTCTCGCGCAGGGCGGGGTCCTCGGCCATGACCATCACTTCGTCGAAGAAGCGGTCCACCGGTTCGCGGAGGGTAGCGAGCCGTTCCAGGGCGTCGGTATAGTCGCCGGCGTCGATGGCCGCCTTCACGTCGGCTTCGAGGGCGATGAAAGCCTCGAACAGGGTCTTTTCCGCGTCGTCCGTGAAGCGGTTCGGATCCACCTTTTCGGGCAGTTCGCCTTCCACTTTCCTGAGGATGTTGCCGATCCGCTTGTTGGCGGCGGCCAGGCTTTCCGCCTCCGGGAGCTGCCGGAAGCCGCTGACGGCGAGGACGCGGCGGTCGATGTCCAGCGGACGGGTGAGGCCGGTGGCGAGTACCGCCTCGAGTACGTCGGGGCGGATGCCGCGATCGGCATGGTAGGCGCGCAGCCGTTCGAGTATGAATTCGAGCACCGGCGCGATGGCCTGTTCCGCCTTGATCTCGGCCGGATAGCCGGTAACCGTGGCCTGCAGTAGTTCACGCAGATCCAGATCCAGTTCGTTCTCGATCAGGATCCGCAGCACGCCCAGGGCGGCGCGGCGCAGGGCGTAGGGATCCTTGTCGCCGGTCGGTGTCTGACCGATGGCGAAGATGCCAAGCAGGGTGTCGAGACGGTCGGCCAGGGCCAGGGCGCGGGCGGTGGGGTTCTCCGGCAGGGCATCGCCGGCGAAGCGGGGGCGGTAGTGTTGCTCGATGGCGGTGGCCACCTCGGCATCCTCGCCGTCGTGCAGGGCGTAGTAGCGGCCGATGATCCCCTGCAGATCCGGGAATTCGCCCACCATTTCAGTAAGCAGGTCGCACTTGCACAGCTCGGCGGCGCGGACGGCCTTGTCCCGGTCGCCGCCGATCTCGGCGGCGATGTGCGCCGCCAGGCGGGTGAGGCGCATGGACTTGTCGTAGAGGCTGCCCAGCTTGCGCTGGAACACCACCTGTTTGAGTTGTGGCAGCCGGGCGGCCAGCGGAGTCTTGCGATCCTGGTTCCAGAAGAATTCGGCGTCGGCGAAGCGGGGTCGGATCACCCGCTCGTTGCCGTCGCGAATCACGGCGGGATTGCGGCTTTCGATGTTGGCGACGGTAACGAACCAGGGCAACAGGGCGCCGGCCTCGTCCACCAGGTGGAAGTATTTCTGGTTGGCGCTCATGGTCGAGATCAGGGCCTCCTGGGGCACGGCCAGAAAGCGTTCCTCGAAGCGCCCGGCGATGGCCACCGGCCATTCCACCATGGCGGTCACCTCGTCAAGCAGGGCCGCGTCGATCACCGCGCGTCCGCCGAGTTTCAGGGCTTCCGCCTCCACCTGGGCACGGATGGCCTCGCGCCGGCGGGCGAAGTCGGCGATCACCTTGCCTTCGCTCTCCAGCAACATTTCGTAGTCGGCCGGTTGCGGAATTTCGAGGGCCTGCGGAGCATGGAAACGGTGTCCGCGGGAGGTGCGCCCGGCGCGGATCCCCAGCACCACGGCGTCGATGGGCGTTTTGCCGAACAGCAGCACCACCCAGTGCACGGGGCGCACGAACTGGGTTTCGAGACGGCCCCAGCGCATGCGTTTGGGGATTGGCAGGGCCTCGAGGGCGGCTTCGACCAGTTGCGGCACCAGTTCCGGGGTGGGGCGCCCGGGCTCGGTCTTGCGAAATACCAGCCAGGCGCCCTTGTCGGTCTCGAGGGTGGCCAGATCCGCCACCGTCACGCCGCAGGAGCGGGCGAAGCCTTCGGCGGCTCGGGTCGGGCAGCCCTCCTCGTCGAAGGCGGCCTTGAGAGCGGGGCCGCGTTTTTCAATTACCCGCTCGGGGGTGGCGGCGTCGAGATCACGCACCAGCACGGCCAGCCGGCGGGGCGTGGCGTAGGGGCGCACTTCGCCGAAGCCGAGATCCGCCTTGCCCAGGGCGCCGGTGAGATGATCGGTGAACGCCCGGGAGAGCCGCGGCAGCGCCCGGGGGGGCAGCTCTTCGGTGCCGATCTCGATCAGCAGATCCTGCTTGGTGGTGTCGCTCACGTCAGGCGTCCTGTGTTGCGTTTGCGGTGTCCCGGAGCATGGGGAAGCCCAGCGCCTCGCGGGCCGCGTAATAGCTCTCGGCCACCGCCCGGGCCAGGTCGCGCACCCGCAGGATGTAGCGCTGGCGCTCGGTGACCGAGATGGCATGGCGGGCGTCGAGCAGGTTGAAGGTGTGGGAGGCCCGCAGCACCTGTTCGTAGGCGGGCAGCGGCAGTTCGGCGGCGATCAGCTTGCGGCTCTCGGCCTCGCAGTGGTCGAACAGCCTGAACAGGAAGTCCACGTCGGCGTGCTCGAAGTTGTAGGCCGACTGCTCCACCTCGTTCTGGTGGTAGACGTCGCCGTAGGTGACCCGGCCCAGCGGGCCATCGGACCAGACCAGGTCGAACACCGAATCGACCCCCTGCAGGTACATGGCGATGCGCTCCAGGCCGTAGGTGATCTCGCCGGTGACCGGGCGGCAGTCCAGTCCGCCCACCTGCTGGAAGTAGGTGAACTGGGTCACCTCCATGCCGTTGAGCCACACCTCCCAGCCAAGGCCCCAGGCGCCGAGGGTGGGCGATTCCCAGTTGTCCTCGACGAAGCGGATGTCGTGCACCAGGGGATCGATGCCCATCATCTTCAGGGACTCGAGATAGAGATCCTGGATGTCGAGCGGCGAAGGCTTGATGACCACCTGGAACTGGTAGTAGTGCTGCAGGCGGTTGGGGTTCTCGCCGTAGCGCCCGTCGGTGGGCCGCCGCGAGGGCTGCACGTAGGCGGCGGCCCAGGGCTCGGGCCCGATGGCGCGGATGTAGGTGGCGGTGTGGAAGGTGCCGGCGCCCATCTCCATGTCGTAGGGCTGCATGAGGACGCAGCCCTGCTCCGCCCAGTAGCGCTGCAGGGCCAGGATCAGGCCCTGGAAGGTAGAAACGTCCGGCTTGTCGGCTGTGCTGCTCAAGACCTTGCCCGTCGATTGGCTGGAAAGGGCGGCATTATACCGGGCGCGGACCGTGCCGTCTCAGTGATCGTCGGCCAGCACCCGGTGGCTCTCGGCGAGGATGAAGTCGAGGAAGGTCCGGGCGGTGAGTGACAGGCGCTTGCCCTTCTGGTGCACCGCGTACCAGCGGCGCTTGACCGGAAAGCCTTCGACATCGAGCACCGCGAGCTTTCCGGCGGCCTCTTCCAGCCGCACGCTGTGCAGGGAGATCACCGCAATGCCGATCCCGGCCAGCACTGCCTGCTTGATCGCCTCGGAGCTGCCCAGCTCCATGTAGGGATCGGCCTCGATGCCCTGTTCGCGCAGCACCCGTTCCACCACCAGCCGGGTGCCGGACCCCGGCTCGCGGGCGATGAACCGCTCCTGCATCACTTCCGCCAGCGTCAGTCCCTTGCGGCCGGCCAGGGGATGGTCGGGCGGGGCCACGAAACCGAGGATGTTTTCCAGAAAGGGGTAACTGACCAGACGCTCGTCATCGGGGATCTGCCCCATCACCACGAAGTCGTCCTCATTGTTCATCAGCCGCTCCATCACCCGTGCCCGGTTGGTGAACTTCAGGTGCGGTTCCACGCCCGGATACTGCTGCAGGAAATGGCCGAGCAGGTGGGGCATGAAGTACTTGCCGGTGGTCACCACCGCCAGTTGCAGCGAGCCGCGCACTTCACCCTTGAGCAGTTCAATGTCGTCGCTGAGCGCCGCCAGCCGGCCGAGCACGTCGTTGGCGGCATCGAAAACCACCTTGCCGGCCGCGGTAGGAAAGATTTTCTTGCCAACCTGTTCGAGCAGCGGCGTGCCGGCCTGCTCCTCCAGCCGCTTGATCTGGATGGAGACGGCCGGCTGGGTCAGGTGCATCTCCTCGGCAGCCCGGGTGTAGCTGCCGTGGCGGACCACCGAGGCGAAGAGGCGAAGCTGTTGCAGGGTCAGGTGCATGAGTTATTACCATTTACTTTTGTAAATGCAAATTATAACAAGGATTAATTTTTGTTTTGTTTGGTTCCTGTCTATATTTGCCGACACCTTCCCGCCGGACCCGCCGGTGGGCAGCGAGGGTCGGCAGCCTGCACGCCGGCCCGACCGGATTCCAAACCAATGTGAGGATGCTCATCATGGCAGAAAAAACCTACCAGGCCGGTGTCAAGGAGTACCGCGACACCTATTGGGAACCCAACTACACGCCCAAGGAGAGCGACATCCTGGCGTGCTTCAAGATCACCCCGCAGCCGGGCGTGCCCCGCGAAGAGGCCGCCGCTGCCGTGGCCGCCGAGTCTTCGACCGGCACCTGGACCACCGTGTGGACCGATCTGCTGACCGACCTCGAATACTACAAGGGCCGCGCCTACGCCATCGAGGACGTGCCCGGCGACGACGAAGCCTTCTATGCCTTCATCGCCTATCCGATGGGCCTGTTCGAGGAAGGTTCCATCGTCAACATGTTCACCTCCATCGTCGGCAACGTGTTCGGTTTCAAGGCCGTGCGTGCCCTGCGGCTGGAAGACGTGCGCTTCCCGTTGTGGTTCGTCACCACCTGCCCGGGGCCGCCTCACGGCATCCAGGTCGAGCGGGACAAGATGGACAAGTACGGCCGTCCGCTGCTGGGCTGCACCATCAAGCCCAAGCTGGGCCTGTCGGCCAAGAACTACGGCCGTGCCGTCTACGAGTGCCTGCGTGGCGGTCTGGACTTCACCAAGGACGACGAGAACGTCAATTCCCAGCCGTTCATGCGCTGGCGGGATCGCTTCCTGTTCTGCCAGGAAGCCATCGAAAAGGCCGAGGCCGAGACCGGCGAGCGCAAGGGGCACTACCTGAACGTGACCGCGTCCACCGTCGAGGAGATGTTCAAGCGCGCCGAGTTCGCCAAGGAAATCGGCACGCCGATCATCATGTCCGACTACCTGACCCTGGGCTGGGCCGCGCACCAGAGCCTGTCCAGGTGGTGCCGTGACAACGGCCTGCTGCTGCACGTCCACCGCGCCATGCACGGCGTGATCGACCGCAACCCGCGCCACGGCATCAACTTCCGCGTCCTGGCCAAGATGCTGCGCGCCATGGGCGGCGATCACCTGCATTCGGGCACCGTCGTCGGCAAGCTAGAAGGCGACCGCGAAGCCACCCTGGGCTGGATCGACCTGATGCGCGACAAGTACGTCAAGGAAGATCGCGGCCGCGGCATCTTCTTCGATCAGGATTGGGGTCAGATGCCCGGTGTCATGCCCGTGGCATCCGGCGGCATCCATGTCTGGCACATGCCGGCGCTGGTCTCCATCTTCGGTGACGACTCCGTGCTCCAGTTCGGCGGCGGCACACTCGGCCATCCATGGGGCAACGCGGCGGGTGCGGCGGCCAACCGCGTGGCCCTGGAAGCCTGCGTGCAGGCCCGCAACGAGGGTCGCGAGCTCGAGAAGGAAGGCAAGGAGATCCTCACCAAGGCGGCCGAGCACAGCCCCGAGCTGAAGATGGCCATGGAAACCTGGAAGGAAATCAAGTTCGAGTTCGACACCGTCGACAAGCTGGACGTTTCGCACAAGTAACGGCGCCGCGTGCTGTGCGGGGGCATGGGTCCCCGCCCCTGCCAGCGCCAGCGAACGCATCACTATCTAGAGGAACAGACCAATGAGTGACATTCAGGACTATTCGTCTCGGGTCTCCGATCCGAACAGCCGCAAGTACGGCACCTTCTCCTACCTGCCGCCGATGAACGAAGAGCAGATCCGCAAGCAGGTGCAGTACATCGTGGACCAGGGCTGGAACCCGGCCATCGAGCACACCGAGCCCGAGTTCGCCTCCAGCCACTACTGGTACATGTGGAAGCTGCCCATGTTCGGTGAGACCGACGTGGATCGCATCCTGGCCGAGATCGCGCTGTGCAAGAAGGCCAACCCCGGCCATCACGTGCGCCTGATCGGCTATGACAACTACAAGCAGACCCAGGGAGCCAACATGGTGGTCTACGTGGCCCCGATCGAAGAGAAGAAGCTCGACATGATCGAGCTGGCGGCCATCGTCAAGGGCTTCGGCCACTGAGCAGACAGCCGCTCTGCGTCAGCGCGGGCCGCCTTCGGGCGGCCCGCATCCCTGCGTGATGCGCGATGAGCGATCGACGACGAACGCTGACCGGGCATTCTTCCGGATTTCACAGAATCAAACCGGCATGAGGTTTCGTCATGAGCGACGTCAAGCGAGAAGACTTTCTGATCGAAAACGAACCGTACTACCGTCCGGTGGGTGACGAGGTGGAGCGCTATGAGGCCGCCTACGCCGTACGCATGCCGGTGATGCTCAAGGGCCCCACCGGCTGCGGCAAGTCGCGGTTCGTGGAGTACATGGCCTGGAAGCTGGGCAAGCCGCTCATCACCGTGGCCTGCAACGAGGACATGACCGCCTCGGATCTGGTCGGGCGTTTCCTGCTCGACATCAACGGCACCCGCTGGCAGGACGGTCCGCTGACCATCGCCGCGCGCATGGGCGCCATCTGCTATCTCGACGAGGTGGTGGAAGCCCGCCAGGACACCACCGTGGTGATTCACCCGCTTACCGACCATCGCCGGGAACTGCCGCTGGAGAAGAAGGGCGAGCTGGTCAAGGCCCACCCCGACTTCCAGATCGTGATCTCCTACAACCCCGGCTACCAGTCGATGATGAAGGATCTCAAGCAGTCGACCAAGCAGCGTTTCGGCGCCATGAGCTTCGACTATCCGGACACCGAGGTGGAAGTGGAGATCATTGCCCACGAGGCGGGAGTGGAGAAGGCCACGGCCGAGAAACTGGTGCAGGTGGCCCAGCGTTCGCGCAACCTCAAGGGGCACGGTCTCGACGAGGGCATGTCCACCCGCCTGCTGATCTACGCCGGCCAGCTCATCGCCAAGGGCATTCCGGCCAACGCCGCCTGCAAGATGGCGCTGGTGGAGCCGATTACCGACGATCCCGACATGCGCGACACCCTGGAAGCGGCCGTCAACACCTTCTTCGGCTGAGACGGACGTTTCCCTGCCCGGCCACGGGCCATCGATGTGAGGTCTGCAGCATGAGCGTTTCCCTCGACGAGTATCGCGACGAGCTGATTGCCGCCGCCCCCGAGCTGGCCGACACCCTCGACGCCACCTTCCACGAGGCGGCGCGGGTCATGTCGCCCCGGGGCCTGCAGGACTGGCTCAACGGGGCCAAGGGCATGGTCAGCCTGGGCAAGGGCCCGGCGCTGGTGGTCACCTGGCTCGACGAGATGCCGGTGGTGGTCAAGGAGTGCGGCGAGGACATCCTGCGCGACACCGCCTCGGCGATCCTCAAGCTGGCCTCGATGGTCTCCGGCGAAGTGCTGGTGCTCACCCTGCAGACCCTGCCCACCGTGGCCCGCCGCCTGGGCGACCCGGATCTGCTGCGCGCCTACCTGCAACTGCTGCACCGCCTGTCGGCGCGGGCCCCGCGCGGCCTGCGGCCCATGCTGGGCGTGATCGACGAGCTGCTCTCCAAGCTCACACTCTCCGGCCTGCGCCGCTGGGTGGACTTCGGCGCCGACGCCTACCGCCGCGATCTGCCCAGGCAGGCCGCCTATTTCGGCCTCGAAAGCGAGGACGCCAAGGCCGTTCTGCAGCAGGAGCGGCGCGGCACCCTGTTCATCGACAACCAGCGCAAGCTCAACTTCTACCTGCGCGCCTTCTGGGGCCGCGACTTCTTCCTGCGCCCCACCGCCGCCGACTTCGCCGGCTTCAAGCCCTTCATCGAGGGCCATGCCATGCACCTGCCCGACGCGGTGGACGATCTGGAAGACATCTCCGGCCTCGATCTGTACCGCGCCATGGCTGCGCACATGGCCGCGCACAGGGTCTACACCACCGAGCCGGTGAACGCCGAGGTCCTCTCCCCGGCCCAGCAGTACCTGATCGGCTTCTTCGAGGACGCCCGCGTGGAATACTGCGCGGTGAGCGATTTCCCTGGCATGCGCACCCTCTGGCGGCGCCTGATGACCGTGGGCGAGGAACGCCAGTATGAACACCCCGGCATGCAGTTGCTGGAGAAGGTGGCCCTGGCCCTGCTGGATCCACAAGCCCGGATCGGCGACGAGGCCCTCGACGCCATCGTGGAAAACTTTCACGCCAACATCGCCGCCAAGCGCGACGACACGATGTTCAGCGTCAATCTGGGGCTGGATCTGTTCAACGTGCTTTCCGCCCGGCGCGAGATGCCCAGCCTGCGGATCCTCGAATCGCTGGCCATCCCCTACCGCGACGACAACCGCTTCATCTGGTCGGCCGAGGAGTTCTCCTGGGATCAGGGCACGGCCTACCTGCCGGCCAGCCAGCGCCAGGTGCGCAAGCATGTTTCGCTCATGGAGTTCGTCAACGAGGTGGACGTGGAAACCGCCGGCGACGACGCCCAGGAAATCTGGGTGCTCTCCTCCGAGCTGTTTCCCTACGAGGACGAAGGCGTCTCCTACAACGAGATGGAAGGCAAGGAGCCCATCTCCGATCCCTTCCACTACCCGGAGTGGGACTACCAGGTGCAGCTCCACCGCCCCGCCTGGGTGACCGTGTTCGAACGCCGCCAGGGCCGCGGCGATCCCGAGATCATCGACAAGGTACTCACCGAGAACAAGGGGATCACCCATCGCATCAAGCAGATCATCGACCGCCTGCGGCCCCAGGGCGTGTCCCGCCAGCGCAAGCTGGAGGACGGCGACGAGCTGGACATCAACGCCGCGGTGGACGCCATGGTCAACCTGCGCATCGGCCTGCAGCCCGACATGCGGATCACCATGCGCTCGGTGATCAACCGCCGGGACCTGGCGGTGCTGATCCTGCTCGATCTGTCCGAGTCCACCAACGAGACCGTGCGCGGTTCGGAGAAGACCGTACTGGAGCTGACCCGGGAAGCCTGCGCCCTGGTCTCCACCGCCATCCAGGGGATCGGCGATCCCTTCGCCGTGCACGGCTTCGCCTCCGACGGCCGCCACGACGTGCAGTACTACCGCTTCAAGGATTTCGACCAGCCGCTGGACGAAGACGTCAAGAGCCGCCTGGCCGGCATGAAGGGTGGCCTGTCCACCCGCATGGGCGCGGCCATGCGCCACGCCGGTCATCACCTCATGCAGCGCCCCGAAAAGCACAAGCTGCTGCTCATCGTCACCGACGGCGAGCCGGCCGACATCGACGAGCGCGATCCCCAGTACCTGCGCTGGGACGCGAAGAAGGCCGCCGAGGAACTGCAGCGCAACGGCATCCTCAGCTATTGCCTGACCCTGGATCCGGAAGCGGATCGCTACGTGTCGCGGATCTTCGGCGCCAACCATTACACCATCATCGACAATGTGAACCGGCTGCCGGAAAAGCTGCCGACCCTGTTCGCCAGCCTCACGCGATGATCCTGTCGAATCGGCAACGGTGGGCAGGCCGCACAGAGGGGGTAAAGGCTGCATGAACGGTTCGCAATCGATGGCTGGCCAGGTGTTCGCTCGGATCCCGTAACAGGGCCGGGATCCGGCCAGCGTGTTCGGCGAGGACGACTGAGCGCGCGGCGGACACCGCAAGGGCGCCGCAAGCAAGAGGAGGGCACATGAGCCGGCTGGATGAAGTCCCGTACTATGCCCGGCGGGCCGATCGCCTCGATGCGCCCCTGTACAACCTGTGGCGCCGGGCGCGCCTGCATCTGCGCCTGCCGATCCGCATCCCCCTGCCGGAACAGGCCGGGGTGGTGATGATCGTCGAGGCGCGTGCGCTGATCTGCGCCAATGCGCGGCAGAACGATCTGCCGATCCTCGCCTGGGTGGAGTTCGAGGATCGGCATCGCACGGCCCTGCACACGCCGGTGCCCTGCAAGCTCAACTACTACCATTTCGCCGCCAGCCGCTATCGCGCCCGGGCCCTGACGGCGATGGCCGAGGAACTGGAACGCCGCCTCAGGGCAGGATGATACGGACCAAATCGAAACACCGAACCACCACCGAACGAAGGGTCCCCTCTCCCCTGCGGGGAGAGGGACAGGGTGAGGGGAAAACAAATTCAGTCACGCACTGAACGTGGCCATTCCCTATTCGTACCAACAAACCCCGTTGTGCCCCGGCGCACGGATCACCACACGAGGAAGACACCATGGCTCTGGTCGACATGCGGGACATGCTGTACCACGCCTACGAAAACAGCTACGCGGTCGGCGCCTTCGATCTGGTGAGCCTCGATTTTCTCGAGGCGGTGATCGAGGCGGCGGAGCAGTGCCGGGCGCCGGTGATCCTCTCCATCGCCGAACCCCACTTCGCCCACTACGACTTCGAGCTCATGCTGCCGGCGGTGGAAGCCGCGGCCCGGCGGGCCAGCGTGCCGGTGGCCGTGCAGCTCGATCACGGGCGCAGCCTCGATTCGGTGATCCGCGCCATCCGCCTCGGGGTCAACGGCGTGATGATCGACGCCAGCGATCTCAGCCTGCCCGACAACATCAAGGCCACCCGCGAGGCGGTGGCCATTGCCCATGCCTGCGGCCTGCCGGTGGTGGGCGAAGTGGGCTACGTGGGAGGCGAGGAAGGCGAAGGCGCCGAACAGCACCCGGGCGAAACCGCCCTCACCGTGCCTTCCGAGGCCAGGGTGTTCGTGGAACGCACCGGGGTGGACTTCCTGGCCGTGTCCATCGGCACCGTGCAGGGCCGGGCGAAACAGCGCACGCGGCTCGACTTCCCCCGCCTCAAGCAGATCCGCAAGCTGGTGGACGTGCCCCTCGTGATCCATGGCGGCAGCGGCCTGAACGAAGATCAGTTCCGCCGCCTCACCGCCGCGGGCGTGGCCAAGATCAACTACTTCACCGCCCTCTCCGACGTGGCCGCCCAGACCATGCGCGCGCGCATGAAGCAGGCCAGGGACGGCAGCTTCACCGATCTCAAGCGCGGCGTGAAGGATGCCATCCGCGAGGAAGTGATCCGCTGCCTGCGCCTGTGGGGCACCGCCGGGCGGGCCGCCGAAGTGCTCTCCCGCTGCCGCCCCCAGAGCCCCGTCGAATACCTGCTGCTGTTCGAGACCCCCGGTCTCGAGGCTGCCGAGCGCCGGGCCCTGCTGCTGCGCGCCCGCCAGGTGCTCGATGGCCTGCCGGGGGTGCGCGAGACCTTCGCCGGCGACATCGTGGAGGCGGCGGGGCGCTATCGCCATCTGCTGCGGGTGCGCTTCACCAGCGAGGCGGCGGCCGAATCCTTCCCCGAACATCCCGACTGGAAGGCCTTCCGCCGCCGCTATCTGCAGCCCCGGCTCGGCGAACAGCGGTCGGTGAACTGCCGCGCGATCGACGCGCCGCTGTCGGGCGAGCCGGAAGGCGGGCTGGCCCTGACCCTGCTCCCGGCCGGTGGAGAATCGCCAAGGTACTGATTCGAAAGCGGGTTCTGGCACTCCCGGGGCTTGTCTGCCAGGCCCGATTGGTGTTTGATCGAAGTGGCCGATTCAAGTTCCCCCTGCGCGGGGACGATGATCCGGATCGGAGAAGACAGTCATCCCGGGAAGGTGCAACATGAGCGAAATCCTGGAACCGACCGGCGACGTGGCCCGGTGGCAGTCGCTGGTGGCCGAGGCGGAGAAACACGCCGGCGTGCGGCTCGACGAAGAGCTGGAGAGCTATCTGGTCTTCACCCTCATGCGCTGGCTGCGCCGGCCCGACATGGCCAGCCGCATCCTCGCCCTCGACTTCCTCGAATCCTTCCACCAGCAGGCCCGCCGGCGCAGCGAATCCCTGCGCGACGTGGGCGATCAGTGCCTGCTCTACTCGGGCCTGTTCCCCGAACGGGCCGAACGGCGCCGGGTGCGGGTCAGCTACTACGTGGATCTGGGCCGCAGCGCCTACCACAGCCTGGCCGACGGCCTGAACGAACTGGCCCGCCTGTTCGAACGCCTGGCCGAGGAATTCGTCTCCGCCATGGACATCCTCCAGGCCATCCGCAGCGTCGGCGGCCAGCCCGTCGGCCTCACCCCCCTCCAGGCCCACGACCTCTGGACCGACACCGGCAGCCGCAGCGCCCGCGCCGAACTCGCCCGCCACACCACCGCCGAACCCCTCTCCGGCAATCCCCGCCTGCGGCACTAAATAGGCGGGGGTGGAAGGAACGCAGAGGGCGCTGAGACGCAGAGAACACGGAGAGTGAGTACGTTTGGCTGACGAAACAGATTTGTCACCATGGCCATAACATGAATCGTTGGTCTGAATCAGGAATGCAGAAAATTACAGACCAAACCTGTCACTAGCCGAAGTACCAACAATTTTCTCCTCTGCGTTCTCTGCGTCTCTGCGCCCTCTGCGTTGTTTGCAGTATCGCCCTGTCGAAGCCCCCCGATTATGGTATCCTGACCGGTCCCCAATCCCCTGAATTCCACCGGTTTTTCCATGTCCGAACCGCGCAAGGCCATCGCCCTCATCTCCGGGGGGCTCGATTCCATGCTCGCCGCGAAGGTGATCATGGAGCAGGGCGTGCACGTGGAAGGGATCAACTTCTTCACCGGCTTCTGCGTGGAGGGCCACACCCACGCCATCCGCAGCAAGGACCGGCAGCGGCCGAAGCGCAACAACGCCCTGTGGGTAGCCGAGCAGCTCGGCATCAGGCTGCACATCGTCGACGTGATCGAGGAGTACAAGGACGTGTTGCTCAACCCCAAACACGGCTACGGCCAGAACATGAATCCCTGCCTCGACTGCAAGGGCTTCATGGTGCGCAAGGCCCACGAATGGATCCGGGAACACGGCTTCGACTTCATCATCACCGGCGAGGTGGTCGGCCAGCGGCCCATGTCCCAGCGCAAGGACACCATGCCGGTGGTGGCCCGCGAATCGGGCGCGGGCGATCTGCTGCTGCGGCCGCTGTGCGCCAAGCATCTGCCGCCCACCCTGCCCGAGCGCGAGGGCTGGGTGGATCGGGACAAGCTCTACGACTTCTCCGGCCGCACCCGCAAGCCGCAGATGGCCCTGGCCGAGCAGTTCGGCTTTCGCGACTGGGCCACGCCCGCCGGCGGCTGCTGCTTCCTCACCGACAAGGCCTACTCCGACAAGCTGGTGGACATGTGGCAGCACCGCGCAAGCCGCGACTACGATCTGGACGACATCATGCTGCTCAAGGTGGGCCGCCACCTGCGCCCGCGGCCTCACTTCAAGCTGATCATCGCCCGCGACGAGGGTGAGGGAAAGTTCCTGGAGGGCTACCGCAAGCAGTTCACCAGCTTGAAGACCGTCAGCCACGGCGGCCCCCTGGTCCTGATCGACGGCGAGGTGAATGACGACGACATCGAACTGGCCGCCCGCATCGCCGCCCGCTATGGCCAGGGCCGCAGCGCCCCCCAAGTGGCGCTGGAAGTGACGCCCCCCGGCGGCGAGCCCCGCCGCCTCGAGGTGGAACCCCTGCATCCCAACGACATCGACCCGGCCTGGCACGTATGAGCGAAACCCGCGAACTCGACGCCCGCCGCCTCCTCTGCCCCCTGCCGGTGATCCGCACCCAGGACGCCGTCGAACAGATGCAGCCCGGCCAGCGCCTGCGCCTCATCGCCACCGATCCCGGCGTGAAGAACGACATTCCCGCCTGGTGCCGGATCAACGGCCACAGCGTCGAATCGATCGAGGAGCAGGGCGACGAGATCCTCATCACCATCACCGTCGGCGAGACATGACCGGCCCCGAACCGGGGAAAGAAGAAAGCGCCCGCAGGAGCGGCGCAAGCCGCGAAAATCAATGATCACATGAACGATTCCCCCGAAAAAACCGCCCGCCAGCACCGCCACGACGAGACGGTGCGAATCACCGTCATCGGCGCGGTGGTGGACTTCCTGCTGGCCGTGGTGAAGATCGTGGTGGGCTTCCTGGCCCACTCCCAGTCGCTGATCGCCGACGGCATCCACTCCCTGTCGGATCTGGTCACCGACGCGGTGGTGCTGTATGCCGCCCGGCATGCCCACCAGGACGCCGACGAGGATCACCCCTACGGCCACGGCCGCTTCGAGACCATCGCCACCGTGGCGCTGGGCATCGCCCTGATGGGCCTGGCGGTGGGCATCGCCCTGGACGCGGTTTACCGGCTGGTGGAAGGCGAGCCCCATGCCCTGCCGGGGACCGCGGCGCTGGTGGTGGCCGGCCTGTCGGTGCTGTCGAAGGAGATCCTCTACCGATATACCGTGTTCGTGGCCGAACGCCACAACTCGCCCATGCTCAAGGCCAATGCCTGGCACCACCGTTCCGATGCCCTGTCCTCGGTGGTGGTGCTGTTTGGCGTCGGCGGCGCCATGGCCGGTTACTGGTACCTGGATGGCCTCGCGGCCATCGGCGTGGGCCTGATGATCGCGAAGATCGGCTGGGATCTGGCCTGGAACGCGGTGCGCGAACTGGTGGACACGGCCCTGGAGCCGGAGCGGGTGGAGGCCATCCGCAAGGCGATCCTCGACGTGGACGGGGTCATCTCACTGCACATCCTGCGCACTCGGCGCATGGGCGGCGAGGCGCTGGTGGACGTGCACATCCAGGTCTCGCCCACCATCTCGGTCTCGGAGGGCCATTACGTCAGCGAGACGGTGCGCCGGCGGGTGATCGCCGAGATCGACGAGGTGACCGATGTCATGGTGCACATTGACCCGGAGGACGACGAAGCGGTACCCTCGCCCCCGGATCTGCCCCTGCGCAGCGAGCTGCTGGCGCGCCTGCAGCATCACTGGCAGGAGATCGAGGCAGCTCGGCAGATCCTGGACGTGACCCTGCACTATCTGGAGGGGCACATCCAGGTGGTTTTGCACCTGCCCGTGGACCTGCTGACACAGACCTCGGCCGAGGTGCTGGCACGGCAGTTCCGCGAGGCCGCGGCCCCGGAACGCTGTGTTTCGCGGGTGGATCTGTGCTTTCAATGAAGCACTGTTTTGGTGCAAACAATAACAGAGGCGTTCCATTCTGGTGCGCCAAGACCGTCAGTTTCGGGGGAATGTCACGCTTTCCTTTTGAAAAACAATAGCTTGCCTTGTGGCATGTTTCGTGCACTTGGTGGGCAACGGTTTTTTCACGCTAGCCACACTTTTCAATCTCTGGAGAGGCTCACATGTCTGACAACGTTCTGAAGATGATCAAGGACAACGGAGTCAAGTTCGTCGACTTCCGTTTCACCGACACCAAGGGCAAGGAGCAGCACGTCTCGGTCCCGGCCCACACCGTGGACGCCGATCTGTTCACCGACGGCAAGATGTTCGACGGTTCCTCCATCGCCGGCTGGAAGGGCATCAACGAGTCGGACATGATCCTGATGCCCGATGCCGACACCGCCGTGATGGATCCCTTCACCGACGAGCCGACCCTGATCCTCACCTGTGACGTGATCGAGCCGGCCACCGGTCAGGGCTACGAGCGCGATCCCCGCTCGCTGGCCAAGCGCGCCGAGGCCTACCTCAAGTCCACCGGCATCGCCGATACGGCCTACTTCGGTCCCGAGCCCGAATTCTTCGTCCTCGACGACGTGCGCTGGGGGGCCGACATGAGCGGCGCCTTCTACAAGGTGGATTCCGAAGAGGCCGACTGGAACTCCGAGAAGGTCTACGAAGACGGCAACATCGGTCACCGTCCCGGCCCCAAGGGCGGCTACTTCCCGGTCCCGCCGGTCGACTCCCTCAACGACATGCGCGCCGCCATGTGCCTGGCCATGGAAGAGATGGGCGTCGTCACCGAGGTACACCACCACGAAGTGGCCACCGCCGGCCAGTGCGAGATCGGCACCCAGTTCAACACCCTGGTGCGCCGCGCCGACTGGAACCAGATCCTCAAGTACTGCGTGCACAACGTCGCGCACATCTACGGCAAGACCGCCACCTTCATGCCCAAGCCGCTGGTGGGTGACAACGGCAACGGCATGCACGTGCACCAGTCGCTGGCCAAGGATGGGCAGAACCTGTTCTCGGGCGATCAGTACGGCGGCCTCTCCGAGCTGGCCCTGTACTACATCGGCGGCATCATCAAGCACGCCAAGGCCCTCAACGCCCTGACCAACGCCTCCACCAACTCCTACAAGCGTCTGGTACCCGGCTTCGAGGCCCCCGTGCTGCTGGCCTACTCGGCCCGCAACCGCTCCGCCTCCATCCGCATTCCGTACGTGTCCAACCCGAAGGCCCGCCGCATCGAGGTGCGCTTCCCGGATCCCACCGGCAACCCGTACCTGTCCTTCTCGGCCATGCTCATGGCCGGCCTCGACGGCATCCAGAACAAGATCCATCCCGGCGAGGCGTCCGACAAGGATCTCTACGAGCTGCCGCCGGAAGAGCTCAAGGACATCCCCACCGTGTGCGCCTCCCTGGAGGAAGCCCTGGAGAACCTCGACAAGGACCGCGCCTTCCTCACCGCCGGCGGCGTGTTCACCGACGACATGATCGACGCCTACATCGAGCTCAAGATGGAAGAAGTCACGCGTCTGCGCATGACCACCCATCCGGTCGAGTTCGACATGTACTACTCGCTCTGAGCAACGATCCGTCAGCGCAAGAGAAAACGCCCCCGCATTTCGGGGGCATTTTCGTTTGGGAACGAAAAATCGCGGGATGCGCTTGCGAAGAGGCAGGCCGGTTCAAGCGCAGCGCAGCCGTCAATGCCCACATGTCGGTGTTCCGGAGCCGGCCATTCTCCTTTCGGTTGTCCTGCCGCAACGATTCGTCTATTCTCGGGGCATGCGCTTCCTGATCCTGTTGCTGTCCCTCTGCCTTTCCCTGTCCCTTGCGGCGCAGGAGAAGGTCTACAAGAAGGTCTATCCCGACGGCAGCGTCGAATACAGCGACAAGCCCATCGAAGGCGGCTCCCTCATGAACGTGCCCAAAGGCACGGTCGTCACCATGCCCACGCCCACCGGCTTCAAGGCCGCGGAAACCACTGCCGAGCGCAAGGCCAAGGCTGGCAAGCAGGCCGAGGAACACGCCGCGGCCTATACCCGCTTCGAGATCCTGCGACCCAAGGACGACGAGGCCATCCGCAGCAACGCCGGTGATCTGACCGCCCAGCTCGCCCTCGAGCCCGGCATCGTCGAAGGCGACCGGCTGCGCTGGAAGCTCGACGGCAATCCCGTCGAAGGGGCCGGCGGCCTGACCCTGATCCTGCGCAACGTGGATCGCGGCACCCACACCCTGCAGGCGGAAATCCTTGACGCCAACGGCAAGGTGGTCAAGCGTACCCCCGTCGTCACCTTCCATCTCCTGCGCTACGCGGGCGGTTCCGCCCCCCTGCCCTCGCCCTGAACGCCGGTCGGCGTCGGCGGCCACATGCACTAAAATGGTGCATTGCTCGCCGGAGCAGTGTAGACTCTGCACCATTGCCTCGCTTGCCCTTTCTCCGGTCGTTACCGGACCGGTTCGTCATGAATTTCCCAACTTGCTGTAATACAAGACAATTTTCGCGTTTCGCGGAACGCAGGACGTACGTATCACGCGTTGGTTTGGTTCTTGCAGATGCTCTCGCATGGTGCCGGTCGTGAGCGAAGACAAAGCCGTACAGACCCGTGTGCTCGACGGCATGGCCACCGCTTTGTTGCTGTTCGATGCGCGGCTTCGCCTGGAATACATCAATCCGGCCGGCGAGAACCTGTTTTCCGTCAGCGCCCGCCATCTGCTCGGGCAGCCGTTCCATGCCCTGATCGACGAAGAGGACGACCTGGCCCGACAGATGCAAAGCGTACTCGAGGAACAGCATCCCCTGACCCGTCACGAAGTGGCCCTGGGTCTGGGCAACCAGCCACGGGCCATGTTCGACATCACCGCCCTGCCGCTGCTGGATCCGGGCCAGCCGCAGGAGCTGTTGCTGGAGCTGCATCCGGTCAACCGCCTGCTGCAGATCGCCCGCGAGGAAGGCAAGCTGGCCCAGGAACGCACCACCCGCGAGATCCTGCGCGGTCTGGCTCACGAGGTGAAGAACCCCCTCGGCGGCCTGCGAGGGGCGGCGCAACTGCTGGAGCGCCAGCTCGACAGCGAGGAACTGAAGGAATACACGCAGGTCATCATCGACGAGGCCGACCGCCTGCAGACCCTGATGGACCGCATGCTCGGTCCCGTGCGCCCGCCGCAGATGCAGCCCCTCAACATCCATGCCGTGCTGGAGCGGGTCCTGCGCCTGATGCAGGCCGAGGAGCGCGGCGGTGTGCGCCTCGCACGGGACTATGATCCCAGCATTCCCGAGGTGCGCGGCGACGCCGATCAGCTGGTACAGGCGCTGCTCAACATCGTGCGCAACGCCCGCCAGGCGGTGGACGACGCTACCGGCCACATCATCCTGCGCACCCGGATCGAACGCATGTGCACCATCGGTCGACAGCGCCATGCCCTGGCGGCGCGCGTCGAGGTGATCGACAACGGCCCCGGCATCCCCGAAGAGATGCAGGAGCGGATCTTCTTCCCCATGGTCACCGGCCGGGCCGACGGCACCGGCCTCGGCCTGGCCATCGCCCAGAACATCGTGCAGCAGCACGAAGGGGTGATCACCCTGCACTCGGTGCCGGGGCGCACCGTATTCACCCTGCTGTTACCGATTCAATGAAACAGGAACGCAAGTCATGAGCAAGGAACAGGTCTGGGTCGTGGACGACGACCGCTCGATCCGCTGGGTGCTGGAGAAGGCCTTTCGCCAGGCCGACATGGCCGTGCGCAGCTTCGAAGACGCCGAATCGGTGCTCGACGCCCTGCGCCGCGAACAGCCGGACACCATCATCAGCGACATCCGTATGCCCGGCATCGACGGGCTGGAGCTGCTGGAACGCATCCACGCCGCCCATGCGGAACTGCCGGTGATCATCATCACCGCCCACTCGGATCTCGATGCCGCCGTCTCCGCCTACCAGGGCGGCGCCTTCGAATACCTGCCCAAGCCCTTCGACGTGGACGAGGCGGTGGAACTGGCGCGGCGCGCCATCAAGCACCACCGCGAGCTGCACCGCGCACCGGAGAGCGCCGAACAGGTCTCGATGGAGATCATCGGCGAGGCGCCCTCCATGCAGGAGGTGTTCCGCGCCATCGGCCGCCTCTCGCGCTCCAACATCACCGTGCTCATCAACGGCGAGTCGGGCACCGGCAAGGAGCTGGTGGCCCACGCCCTGCACCGCCACAGCCCGCGCGCCGACAAACCCTTCATCGCCCTCAACATGGCGGCCATTCCCCGGGATCTGCTGGAATCGGAACTCTTCGGCCACGAGAAGGGCGCCTTCACCGGCGCCAACAGCACCCGCCAGGGCCGCTTCGAGCAGGCCGATGGCGGCACCCTGTTCCTCGACGAAATCGGCGACATGCCCGCCGAGCTGCAGACCCGCCTGCTGCGGGTGCTGGCCTCCGGCGAGTTCTACCGCGTGGGCGGCCACCAGCCCATCAAGGTGGACGTGCGGATCATCGCCGCCACCCACCAGAACCTGGAAGAACGGGTCGCCGCCGGCGAGTTTCGCGAGGATCTGTTCCACCGCCTCAACGTGATCCGGATCCACCTCCCCGCCTTGCGCGAGCGGCGCGAGGACATCCCCCTGCTGGCCCGCCACTTCCTGCGTCGGGCCGCCGAGGAGCTGGACACCGATCCCAAGACCCTCGATGCCGAGACCGCCGAATACCTCTCCCGCCTCGACTGGCCCGGCAACGTCCGCCAGCTCGAGAACACCTGCCGCTGGCTCACCGTCATGGCGCCGGGCCAGACCATCCACCTCGACGATCTCCCCCCCGAGCTGGCGCAGGACAGCGGCCGCCCCCGCCCGGTCGGCGACTGGGTCGAAGCTCTCCAGCAATGGGCCGCCCGCCAGCTCGCCGGCGGCGAAACCGAACTCCTCGACAAGGCCCTCCCCGCCTTCGAGAAGACCCTGATCCGCACCGCCCTGCAACAGGCCGGCGGCCGCCGCCAGGACGCCGCCCGCCTCCTCGGCTGGGGCCGCAACACCCTCACCCGCAAGATCAGGGAACTGGGTCTGGAAGACGTCTGAAGCTCAACAGCCTGCTAGCGCTATTGATAAAGCCCAAGTCACACATTCCCCTCCGTACTCTCCGTGCTCTCCGTGTCTCCGTGCCCTCCGTGTTCCTTCCACCGACCCTGAAGGAAACCATGCAGAATCGTCTCCCGATGCCCGAAGGGCTTCCATGAGGGGGCGATCACGTTGGGCATGTCGGAGCGCCGGAGGAGGGTGGCGGGGGCGAGCGTGAATTCGCCGTAGCGGGCATTGACGGCGTCCATCACGGCGTTGCCGGGGCCGTGGGCGGGGGCGTCGAAGAGGCCGAGCTGGCCGTCGGCAGGGCGGGGATCGAGGGCGCGGATCTGCACCTGGAAGAGGCCCTGGCCGCGCCACTGGTCGTCCAGCAGGCGGCGGGCGAGGCGGTAGATCCGCCGGCCGTCGTCGGTGGGGGTTGTGCAGCGATAGTGATCGGCCAGCCAGCCGTCGCGGGTGGCCAGGCCGACGAAGAAGACCTGCGCCAGCATGGCGTGGCAGCGCAGGCGCGCGCCCACCTTCTCGCTCATGTGCAGCAGGTAGACGCGGATCACCTGCGGATCGCGGGTGTCCGGCGGCATCACCTTGCCGTGGCCGATGCTCTTCGGCGGCGGCACGTCGGTGCGCACCGGTTCGCTGTCGAGCCCCTGGCACATCAGCCAGACCCGCCGCCCCGGATTGCCGAAGCGCCGCGCCAGCTCGCCGATGGGCAGGCGGGTCATGTCGCCGCAGGTGATCACGCCGCGGGCGGCGAGGAAGTCGCCGATTCCCCGGTTGATGCCGCACAGTTCGGTCACCGGCACCTCGCGCAGGGCGGCCCGGGCCTCCCAGGGCGGGATCACCGTGAAGCCGTCGGGCTTGTGCAGCTTGGCGGCGTACTTGGCGGTGGTCTTGTCGCCGGAGAGCCCCACCGAGCAGGGCACGCCGGAGGCGGCCACGGCCGCCGCCTTGAGCAGCCGGGCGATGCGCTCCGGCGTGCCGTGCAGCTTCTGGCAGCGGGTCACGTCCACGAAGGCCTCGTCCACCGAGAAGATCTCCAGATCGGGACACACGCCGTGCAGGGCCTGCATGATGGCGCGGGACACCTCGGCATAGCGCTCGGGCCGGGCCGGGCGCTGGATCAGATCCGGACAGCGTTCGAGTGCCTCGCGCAGGCGCATGCCGGTATGCACGCCGCGCGCCCGTGCCTCGTAGGAGCAGGTGATGATGCAGGTGCCGGTGGTGCCGTTGGTGACGGCCACGGGCCGGCCGCGCAGGGACGGATCGTCGCGCTGCTCGATGCCGGCGAAGAAGGCGTTCATGTCCAGCAGCACGATGGCGCGTTTCCAGAAACGGGACGAACTCATGGTTTCATAGGAATATCAGGTTGGTGAGTACTCGCATCGAAGAAAGGAGGCCATGAAATTGTTCTCCTTTTGTTCTCCAGAATAGAGAACCTTGAGAGAACGATCAAGCCGCTTGTGGCTGGCCGGTTTTGGCGCGATGATGGCCGCCCATGACGGAACTGGACTTCTATCTCGCCCAGCTTTCGCCGTTGCTCGCGGTACTGGTGACCGTGCTGCACCTCACCGGGCTGGTGATGGCGGTGGTGGCCCTGCTCAATGCGCGCACCCCCCAGGGGGCCATCGCCTGGTCGCTGTTCCTGGTGATGTTTCCGGTGCTGGGGCTGCCGGTGTATTTCGTCTTCGGCGAGCGCAAGTTCGTCGGCTACGTGCGCGCCCGCCGGGCCGGGCGCCAGCCCCTGCAGGCACTGGCCCAGTCGGTGGCGGCGCGGCACCTGCCGGCGCTGAAGGCGGAGTTCAGCAGCCGGGAGCGGGACTTTTCGGTGTTCGAGGAGCTGGCGGCCATGCCTTTCACGTCAGGCAACCGGAGCCGGCTGCTGATCGACGGCGAGGCGACCTTCGAGGCCATCTTCGCCGGCATCGAGGCGGCGCGGGACTACCTGCTGGTGCAGTTCTACATCGTTCACGACGACGAGATCGGCCGCGAACTGCAGGCGCGGCTGATCGCCCGGGCCCGGGCCGGGGTGCGGATCCACTTCATGTACGATGCCATCGGCAGTTTCGATCTGCCCGAGGCCTATCTGGCCCGCCTGCGCCAGGCGGGCATCGCGGTGCAGGCCTTTCACGGCCGCACCCGGCGTCATCCCCACCGCTATCAGCTCAACTTCCGCAATCACCGCAAGATCGTGGTGGCCGACGGTCTGGCCGCCTGGGTGGGCGGCCACAACGTGGGCGACGAATACCTGGGCCGGGATCCCGAACTCAGCCCCTGGCGCGACACCCACGTGGAAATCCACGGCCCTGCCGTGCTGGGGATCCAGCTCGCCTTTCTGGAGGACTGGCATGCCATGACCGGGGAGATCCCGGCGCTGACCTGGGACGTGGCGCCCCGGGTGGAGAACCAGCGGGTGCTGGTGCTGCCCAGCGGTCCGGCCGACGCGCTGGAGACCTGCGGCCTGATGTTCACCGAGATCATCCACATGGCCCGCAAGCGCCTGTGGATCGTCAGCCCCTACTTCGTGCCCGACGACACCATCGTCAGCGCCCTGCAGCTCGCCGCCCTGCGCGGGGTGGACGTGCGCCTGATGATTCCCGAGAAGGCCGATCACCGGCTGGTGCACATGGCGAGCTTCGCCTACCTGGAGGAAACCCTGCCGGTGGGGATCCGGATCTTCCGCTATCGCCGGGGCTTCCTGCATCAGAAGGTGTTCCTGATGGACGACACCCTGGCCGGCGTGGGCACGGCGAATCTCGACAACCGCTCGATCCGCCTCAACTTCGAGATCTTCCTGCTGTTCGCCGACGCCGCCTTCGTGCGCGACACGCAAGCCATGCTGGAAGCGGATTTCCGCCAGTGCCGTGAACTCGACATGCGCGAATTCGAACAACGCCCCTGGCTCTTCCGCCTTGGCGCCCGGGTGGCGAGGCTGTTTGCGCCCGTGCTGTGAGTGGCGGGTAGCTGGCAAGGCGATGTTGAGAGCACAGGCCGGCAATGACCATTGTCGCCGCATCAGGTATCGCCCTTGAGGACGGGGAGGGCGATTCGTGACACGCCGTGAATACATCCCTGTAGGCTCGACGGCCGCATCCCTGCGGCCGACGGTCACGAATCGCCCTCCCCGTCCTCAAGGGCTCTGTGCCCGGATTGAATCGTGACAGCAATCACGACAATCCGACATGCCGGCTTCACTGCGCGCGATGTGCTTCACTGCGCGCGATGTGCTTGAGGCGGTTTTTCTGCCGCCCGTTGCCCTGTAGTCCGGGTCCTACACCGCTTTCCGCCCGCGCCGACAGGCAGGCGCCGGGAGAGGGGCTATGCTGGAATCGAAGGAATGGCAGAAAAGACAAGGAAAGAGGAGGAACAGGCATGAAGGGCAAAGACAGCCAGCCGGAAAACAATCCCCACTATCCGCCGTTTCGGTCAGACCGGTTCCACTGCGAGAACGGGCAGTGGTATTTCGCCGTGCGGCGCGGTCCCGATCAGGGGCCCTTCGCCAGCCGGGAGGAGGCGGAAGTGGCGCTGGAGCGGTTTCTGACCGAGCAGCTCGAGGTCCAGCGGCAACGCCGGGAGCGCCGTTTCGGCCGTCACCCCGCCCTGGCCACGCGCTGGTGAGCCCGGGCGGCGATCATTTCCCCCCGAGCAGCGCCTCGCGCAGATCCGCATCGGCCGGTGCCTCGCCCAGCCACACCGCCAGCAGCGCCCGGTTGAAGTCGGCCCCTTCGATGGTCCCGGCCAGCCGTTCGTTGATCCAGACCTGCGTGCCGCGCCCGGGCAGGTAGTCGAGATCGATCACGTCGCCCCGTTGCACGTCCGGAAACAGCTTGTTGAAGCGATCCAGTCGGGCGCGCAGCCTGGCCAGGGCCGCTTCCGTCTGGTTGGCCTCGAAACCCTCGTTCCAGCCCCGGATCAGTTTCTCCCGCGGCACCTCGTCGTAGAGAAAGACCATCCGCACCCGCTTCGGCCCCGCCGCGGCGAACACCCCTTCGGCCGTTGACACCGTCCCGGGCAGATACAGCGCGCCCACGTAGATTTTGAAGAAGAACTTGTGCCGCACCCCGGCCCCGTTGAGCACCAGCGGCGTGGCGTCGCCGCGCAGCGTGACCGTTTCGGGCAACACAACCCCCGCCACCTCCCGCGCCTGTGACGGCAGGGCGAGCAGCAAGACGAACAGCAATGGCAAGCGGCGAATCATGGCGATCCCTCCGATTGGTGGTAACGGCTTGTAGCTTACCCACTATGGGTACTATACTGCTCATTATGGGTAGTTTGTCAACAGCCAGGCACTCACGATCAACACGCCGCAAAGGGGCCGCAGACAACCCTGCGCCCATGAGTCTGGCCGATGCCCTGTTTACCAAGACCCAGCAACGGGTCCTGGCACTGTTGTTCGGCGAGCCCGGGCGCAGTTTCTACACCTCCGAGCTGATCGACCGCATCGGCGCCGGTTCCGGCGCCGTCCAGCGCGAACTCAGGCGCCTTGCCGAGAGCGGCCTGGTGACCGTCAAGCGCATCGGCAATCAGAAGCACTACCAGGCCAACCCTGAATCGCCGGTGTTCAGGGAGTTGTGCGGCCTGGTGAGAAAGACCGTGGGCCTGGCCGAACCGATCCGCGATGCCCTGGCGCCGTTGGCAGACCGCATCCGGTTTGCCACGATCTATGGCTCTGTCGCCAGGGGAGTGGATACGGCCGCCAGTGACATCGATCTGCTGATCGTTGCCGATGGTGTCACATTGGAGGAGGTGTACCATGTGCTTGCGCCCGTGGAGGAAGCCCTGGGCCGCAAGATCAACCCCACTCTGTATACATTGAACGAATTCGAAGACCGGAAAGAGCGCGGCAACCCGTTTCTTTGCCGTGTGCTGTCGGGTGACCATATCGTGCTGACAGGAGCCGAAAATGGGTGACCAGCAGCTCGAAAACCTGGTCCGTATCGGTCAGCTCAAGACCGAGCCGCCGGCAGAAGCTGAAATTCAGGGTCTTGTACATTCAGGCCTGCGTCGGCTGGACGACGCGGAACGTCCGGAACTCAGTCTCGAAAGCCCTTTCGATCTGGCCTACAACGCGGCCCATGCCCTGGCGCTTGCAGCGTTGCGATTTCGGGGCTTTCGTTCGGAGTCCCGTTACCTGGTGTTCCAGTGTCTCCAGCATACGGTGGATCTGCCTGTTGAACAGTGGCGCGTGCTCGATCAGGCTCACCGCAAGCGCAACCTGGCTGAATACGAAGGGTATATGGATGTGGACGAACAACTGGTCGCTGCCACCTTGCGTGTCGCTCGTCAGGTGGCAGCGCGGGTCAAGGCGCTTTCCGGTGATTGAGCGGCCCATTGATGTGACAGGTTTGTTCCTGACAGTCTGTTAACACCCCTGCTGTCCGGGCGATCCTTTCCTGTCCGGTCAATGCAGGCAGCAGCGCTTGTATTTCTTCCCGCTGCCGCAGGGGCAGGGGTCATTGCGGCCGACCTTGGCGGTTTCGCGGACGTAGGGGGTCGCGGGCTGACCAACACGCCTGGCGAAGTGCGCGAAAAGGCGTTGCACGTTCGGGCCGATCCGTTGTTGCCAGTTCTCGGCTTCATCCTGCCCCATGCTGTCCTGCGCCTTGCGTCCCTCTTCGGTGGTAAACAGCCAGATCGGCATCAGGCATTCCTCCAGTACGGCAAGATCGTCCCCGGTCTGTTTCGGCCACAGACGCAAGCCACGCACGAAGCCGATGCACCAGTCGTCCACGATGAAGCGGGGGCGTCCATCCTGCGTTTTCCTGATGAAGACTGGTGCGTACACCTCATCGTCAAGATCGCTGCTGAGCTTGTTGTAGAGCAATATGATGGCAGAGAAAAAAGCCCGGAGATCATCCTCGTCGTCCCATTCCGGGGCGAGATCTTCGCCGCCCCATATGTCCGCCAGCCAGGCTGATGGTGGCAGCATCTCCGGCATGCAGATCAGCGCGGCGAGAAAGCCGTCGAGTTCCGAGCTGTTCCGAATGGACATGCTGGTCCCGTATTTCGCCAGGTAGTCGTCCACCAGGGAACGAATATCCTCGCGGTCCGTTGCTTCAGGGGGAGGGCTGAGGCCAAGCAGGCGGGCATAGTCGGGCGGCGGCGTGTCCCGCTGCGTGCGCAGGCCGAGTTGCATCTCGACCTCTTCCAGATCGCCGGCGCAGGAGAGGTCCACGCAGTTCCGCGCGAAAAGTTGGCGAATGTCGTCGATCAGTTCGACGGCGTTCAGATCGATGAGACGGCTCAGCAACAGGCCATTGAGCGTTGACGCCGTGGTATCCGGTTCGCGAAGGTAGTCGCGATAGATGGACAGCACCCTGTCCCTGAGCGCGGGATGTTGTTTGGCCACTTCCGCCAGCGCATCGACGGCCATGATGCGTGCAAATTCTTCGTGACCAGGCTCCGCCAGATAGGCGGCCAGGGGATCGAGGGCCGGCTCGCCGATCATGCCCAGCACCCGGTACAGTTCACTGAGTGCCCAGTCCTCGTCACACAGGGTGTCGAACAGGGCGATCAGTGGCCGCGCCGCATCGGGGGCGCGGAGCTGGCCGAGGGTGCGCCAGGCATGCACCGGCACCCACACGTCATTGGAATCGGGATCGGCGTTGTGCAGCGTCTGGTCAGCGGCCAGCGCCACCAGCGCAGGGACGTCGGCGGTGGTGAAGCCGTGGGCGAGGTAGTCGGGCCAGGTCCGATGATTTTCAGCCGGGCCGAGCCGGAACAGGATATCGGTCTTTGCGCTCATGGAAGGGGGGGCGGGGAGGCGTGATTGAGGGATGATGTCGAAATCGTTGGCTCGGGATTCTGACTCAGGCGTGAGATGACGACAAGTATAGTGAAGGCTTCACCAGGGTTGGCGAAAATATGACCATCCCCGTACAATACCCGACCTTTCCCTCAAGGATTCCGCTGGCGCATGATCTATCAGGATACCTTCGACGTCATCGTGGTCGGCGGCGGCCATGCCGGCACCGAGGCGGCCCTGGCCGCGGCCCGGAGCGGCGCGCGCACGCTGCTTTTGACCCACAATCTCGACACCCTGGGGCAGATGAGCTGCAACCCGGCCATCGGCGGGATCGGCAAGGGGCATCTGGTGAAGGAGATCGACGCCCTCGGCGGGCTGATGGCGCGGGCCACCGACCGGGCCGGGATCCAGTTCCGGATCCTCAATGCCTCCAAGGGCCCGGCGGTGCGCGCCACCCGCGCCCAGGCCGATCGTCAGCTCTACCGCCAGGCGGTGCGCGAGGCGCTGGAGAGCGAGCCGAATCTCACGCTCTTCCAGCAGGCGGTGGAGGATCTGGCCGTGGAGAGGGAGCGGGTCACCGGCGTGATCACCCAGCTCGGGATCACCTTCCGGGCCCGGGCGGTGGTGCTCACCGTGGGCACCTTCCTCGGCGGGCGGATCCACGTGGGGCTGGCCTCTCACGAGGGCGGACGGGCCGGCGATCCGCCGGCCAACGCCCTGGCCGCGCGCCTGCGCGAGCTGCCCTTCCGGGTCGAACGGCTCAAGACCGGCACGCCGCCGCGCCTCGACGGGGCCAGCATCGACTGGCGCAGGCTCGAGCCCCAGCCGGGCGACACGCCGGTGCCGGTTTTCTCCTTCCTCGGCTCGCCCGAGGAGCACCCGGAACAGGTGCCCTGCCACATCACCCACACCACCGCGCGCACCCACGAGATCATCCGCGCGGGCCTGGACCGCTCGCCCATGTACAGCGGCGTGATCGAAGGCGTGGGCCCGCGCTACTGTCCCTCCATCGAGGACAAGGTGGTGCGCTTCGCCGAGCGCGAGTCGCACCAGATCTTCGTCGAGCCCGAAGGGCTGAACACCCGCGAGGTCTATCCCAACGGCATTTCCACCAGCCTGCCCTTCGACGTGCAGCTCGATTTCGTGCGCTCGATCCGCGGCTTCGAAAACGCCCACATCACCCGTCCCGGCTACGCCATCGAATACGACTTCTTCGACCCGCGGGATCTGAAGCCCTCGCTGGAGACGCGCCACCTGGCGGGCCTGTTCTTCGCCGGCCAGATCAACGGCACCACCGGCTACGAGGAGGCGGCCGCCCAGGGGCTCATCGCCGGCCTCAACGCGGCCCGCGCCGCCCGCGGCGAGGCCCCCTGGACGCCGGGGCGCGACGAGGCCTACATCGGCGTGCTGATCGATGACCTCATCACCCTCGGCACCAGCGAGCCCTATCGCATGTTCACCAGCCGTGCCGAATACCGCCTGCTGCTGCGCGAGGACAACGCCGATCTGCGTCTGACCGAAAAGGGCCGCGACCTGGGGCTGGTGGACGACGCCCGCTGGGCGGCCTTCAGCGACAAGCGCGAGGCCATCGAGCGGGAGCGCGCGCGCCTGGCCGCGACCCGCCTGCGCCCGGAGGACGTTCCGGCGGAGACGGCCACGGCGGTGCTCGGCCAGCCCCTGAGCCGCGAGGCCAGCCTGCTGGAGCTGCTGCGCCGGCCCGGCGTGGAGTACGCCGCGCTGATGGGCCTGCCCGGCGCCGGCGAGGCGGTGGCGGATGCGAAAGTTGCCGAACAGGTCGAGATCCAGGCCCGCTATGCGGGGTACATTGATCGTCAGCGGGAGGAGATCGAGCGCACCCGCCGCCATGCCGAGACGCCGGTGCCCGAGGATTTCGACTTCGCCGGCGTCAGGGGCCTGTCTGCCGAGGTGCGCGAGAAGCTGCAGCGACGCCGTCCCGCCACCCTTGGCGAAGCCGCGCGTATTCCCGGCGTAACGCCGGCGGCCATCTCGCTGTTGCTGGTGCACCTGAAGAAGCATCGCGGACGGATGGAACAGAAACGCACCGGCTGACGTCCATCGGGAAGCGGCAGCCGGTTTGCCGGTTGGTTTCGCTGCCCGGCACCGGTCGCCGCCAACCACAACGACAGTCCATCAACAAGAGCAAGGAGGTTCCATCATGTCTCGTCTGTTCACCCTGATCGCAGTCCTTCTGTTTGGTTTCACCGCCGTGCATGCGGAAGAAGCCGTGGAAGGCCTGATCGTCAAGCGCAGCCCCTACAGCGTGAAAGTGACGCTGGATCGCCTGGAATCGGCGCTGAAGAAGAAGGGCATCACCATCGCCCTGCGCTGGGATCACGCCGCCAGGGCCCGCGCCGTCGGCATCGATCTGCGGCCCACCGAACTGCTGGTGTTCGGCAACCCGAAACTCGGCAGCCACTTCTTCACCTCGAAACAGACCGCCGGCATCGACCTGCCCATGAAGGCCCTGGCCTGGCAGGACGAAAAGGGCCAGGTCTGGCTTGGCTACAACGATCCCGGTTACATCGCCAGGCGCCATGACATCGAAGACCGCGCCGCCATCGTGGCGAAGATGCGCGGCGCCCTCGACAAGCTGACCGACATTGCCGTCGGCAAATAGCCGGGCCGGTGGAAGGAACGCAGAGGGCGCAGAGACGCAGAGAGCACGGAGAAGCTGGATGGTGGTCAGCATTTTTTGTGGCGATGAGGCGATCTGATTAAGGAGAAAGATGGCCGTAATCAACAGAAAAACTCGGCGTCCTCTGCGTCTCTGCGTCCTCTGCGTCATTTGCAGTGGCGTCTGAACCCATGCCCGAAAATCTTGCACAGAAGCTTGCTGACGGCCTCGCTGCCCTGCACCTGGACATCCCGCCGGATGTTCAGGCGGCACTGCTGGATTACGTGGCCCTGCTGGCGAAGTGGAACCGGGCCTACAACCTCACTGCGGTGCGCCAGCCGGCGCAGATGGTGGTGCGGCATCTGCTCGATTCGCTGGCGGTGCGGCCGTATCTGGTGGGCGAGCGGTTGCTGGACGTGGGCAGCGGGGCCGGCTTGCCGGGGATTCCGCTGGCCCTGGCGGAGCCGGGGCGTCATTTCACCCTGCTCGACAGCAACGGCAAGAAGGTGCGCTTCCTGACCCAGGCGGTGGCGGAACTTCGGCTGGAGAACGTGGATGTGGTACAGTGCAGAGTGGCGGATTTCCGGCCGGAGGAGCCGTTCGATTGCATCGTCAGCCGCGCCTTCTCCGGCATGGCCGAATTGATCGGGCAGGCTGCGCACCTGCTGGCCCCGGACGGGTGCTTCCTGTTCATGAAGGGCGTCTATCCGCAGGCGGAAGTCGCGGTCCTGCCGGCGGGCTGGACCATCGAGGCCGTGCACCGGCTCGAGATCCCGGGCCTGGACGCCGAGCGCCACCTGCTGGTGGTGCGGGCCGCAAGCTGACACGCACGAGGACACGAACATGGGTCGCATCATCGCCATCGCCAACCAGAAGGGCGGGGTGGGCAAGACCACCACCTGTATCAACCTGGCGGCCTCCTTCGCGGCCACGAAGCGCCGCGTGCTGCTGGTGGACATGGATCCCCAGGGCAACGCCACCATGGGCAGCGGGCTGGACAAGAACGCCCTGGAGCTGACCACCTGCGAGCTGCTGCTGGGCGAGGCCGACTTCGCCGCCGTGCGCCAGCGCCCGGAAGAGGCCGGCTTCGACGTGCTGCCGGCCAACGGCGAGCTGACCGCCGCCGAGGTGGCCCTGATGGATCTGCCGGATCGCCAGGATCGCCTGCGCCAGGCGCTGGCCCCGGTGCGCGAGGACTACGACTACATCCTGGTCGACTGCCCGCCCTCGCTTAACATGCTCACCGTCAATGCCCTGGTGGCGGCCCAGTCGGTGATGATCCCCATGCAGTGCGAATACTACGCCCTCGAGGGCCTTTCGGCGCTGCTCAACACGGTGGAGCGGATCCGCAGCACCGTTAATCCCGAACTGCGGGTGGAGGGGGTGCTGCGCACCATGTTCGACCCGCGCAACAACCTGGCCAACGACGTCTCGGGCCAGCTCATCGTGCACTTCCCCGACAAGGTCTATCGCACCGTGATCCCGCGCAACGTACGCCTGGCCGAGGCGCCCAGCCACGGCATGCCGGTGATCCGCTATGATCGCAAGTCCCGCGGGGCGCTCGCCTACCTGGCCCTGGCCGGCGAAATCCTGCGCAAGGACGAGGAATTCATCAATTTGGCAGGCGCCTCCGCCTGATTCCGGGAGTCACGCATCCATGGCAAGCAAGAAACGGGGTTTGGGCCGCGGCCTGGACCAGTTGCTCGGTATTCCGGCGGAAAAGGCCGGGGAAACGGCGTCGGAGTCGGCCGCCGAGGGGGATCTGCGCAACCTGCCGGTGGATCGGATCCGCAAGGGCCGCTTTCAGCCTCGCCACGAGATTGCCGAGGAGGCCCTGCAGGAGCTGGCCGACTCGATCCGTGCCCAGGGCGTGGTCCAGCCGGTGGTGGTGCGGCCCCTGCCCGAGGGCGGAGGCGAGTACGAGCTGATCGCCGGCGAGCGGCGCTGGCGCGCGGCCCAGCTCGCCGGCCTGCAGGAGATCCCGGCCGTGGTGCGCGATGTGCCGGATCAGGCCGCCATGGCCATGGGCCTGATCGAGAACATCCAGCGCGAGGAACTCAACCCCATCGAGGAAGCCGCGGCCCTGCACCGCCTGATCGAGGAGTTCGGCCTCACCCACCAGGAGACCGCCGAGGCCGTGGGCCGCTCCCGTGCCGCCGTCTCCAACCTGCTGCGCCTGCTCAGCCTGGAGCCGAAGGTCAAGCAGATGCTCGAGGAAGGCCGCCTGGAAATGGGCCATGCCCGGGCCCTGCTGTCCCTCGAGGGACCGGCCCAGATCCGCGCCGCCGAAGATGTGGCGAAGCGCGGCCTGTCGGTGCGCGAAACCGAACAGCTGGTGCGGCGCCTGCTCAAGCCGGCGGAAAAAAAGTCGACGCCGAAAATCGATCCGGACATCCAGCGCTTCGCCGAGGATCTGTCGGAGAAGCTCGGCGCGAAGGTGCAGATCCAGCATTCGCCAAAGGGCAAGGGAAAACTGATCATCCAGTACAACAGCGTGGATGAGCTGGATGGCATCCTGCACCATATCAAGTAATTCCTAATATATTGATATTCCATTGATTCTGCCGGCATCTGCCATCTAAAATCGGTTAAAAATTCCTTTATGCCCTCATCATTGACCCTGTAGGGTGGGGCCGCTATACTTCGCGCCCCTGCAATCGATGGGCCTGTGGGAGGGCTGCGTCCATGTCCGCCAGCCGGAGTCTGCAAGACCTCGCCTTCCGTCGCACCCGCAACCGGTTGCTCCTGATTCAAGCGATCCTGGTGGCCCTCGCGGCCGGGGTCGCCTTCCCGCTGCAAGGGAACGATTTCGTGCTGGCGCTGCTGTATGGCGGCGCGGCCAGCCTGGCCGGAACCCTGGCCGCCGCCTGGCGGCTGCAGAGGGTCACCGGCCGGTCAGACGATGCCGCCCTGGCCCGTGGCGAGATGGCCGGTGCCGCCGGTTTCTACCAGAGCGCTGCCCTGCGTTTCGTCGTCGTCCTGGCCCTGCTGGTGCTGGGGCTGGGAATGTTGCGGCTGCACGGCCCGGCCCTGCTCATCGGTTTCGTGGTGGCCACGGCCGGCTTCGTCTTCGGTCGCCCGCAACGGGCCCGCTGAACGGCACGACCCGAATTTCTGAAAATTTGGATTGAGTCATCATGTCTAGTGAAGCGCTGTCATCGACCGATTACATCAAGCACCATCTGCAGAACTGGACGTTCGGCAAGCATCCCGACGGAACCTGGGGATTCGCCCATAGCGCCGCCGAAGCGAAGGAAATGGGCTTCATGGCCATCCACGTGGACACCATGTTCTGGTCCATCAGCCTGGGCCTGCTGTTCCTGTGGCTGTTCCGGCGCGCGGCGAAGAAGGCCGATGCCGGCGTGCCCAGCGGCGTGGTCAACTTCGCCGAATGGATCGTCGAGTTCATCGACAGTTCGGTGCGCGGTTCCTTCACGGCGAAGAACAGCCTGGTGGCCCCCCTGTCGCTGACCATCTTCGTCTGGATCTTCCTGATGAACCTGATGGATCTGGTGCCGGTGGACTGGCTGCCTCAACTGGCCGCCCTCATCGGCTCGAACCTGTTCGGCATGGATCCCCACCACGTCTATTTCAAGGTGGTGCCTTCCACCGATCCCAACGCCACCTTCGGTATGGCCTTCGCCGTGTTCTTCCTGGTGCTCTACTACAGCATCAGGATCAAGGGCATTGGCGGCTTCACCGGTGAGCTGACCCTGCAGCCCTTCCAGGCGAAGAACCCGCTGATCCAGGCCCTGTTCATTCCGATCAACTTCGTGCTGGAGTTCGTGTCCCTGATCTCCAAGCCCATCTCTCTCTCCCTGCGACTGTTCGGCAACATGTACGCCGGGGAGATGATCTTCATCCTGATCGCGCTGATGTTCAGCGCCGGGATCGGCATGGGGATCTTCGGCGGCCTGCTGCAACTGGGCTGGGCCATCTTCCACATCCTGATCATCACGCTGCAGGCGTTCATCTTCATGACCCTGACCATCGTGTATCTGGACATGGCGCATCACGAACACTGATTCTTCAATCTTTCAACTTTTAATACAGAAATACAGGAGAAGACCATGGAACTTGCACAAGCTCTGCTCTACATCGCCGGCGCCCTGATGATGGGCCTGGGCGCGCTCGGCGCGGCCGTGGGCATCGGCATCCTCGGTGGCCGTTTCCTGGAAGGCGCCGCCCGCCAGCCGGAACTGATCCCCATGCTGCGCACCCAGTTCTTCATCGTCATGGGTCTGGTGGACGCGGTGCCGATGATCGCCGTCGGTATCGCCCTGTACGTGCTCTTCGCGGTGGCGTAACCCGGAGAAACGTTTCACCCGAACAACGTAGACAGGTTCGAGCATGAATATCAACCTTACCCTGATTGGGCAGACGATCACTTTCATCGTGTTCGTGTGGTTCTGCATGAAGTTCGTGTGGCCGCCGATCATGAACGCGCTCGAAGAGCGCAAGAAGAAGATCGCCGACGGTCTCGCCGCCGCCGAGCGTGGCGAGCACGAGATGGAGCTCGCCCGCAAGCGCGCCACCGAGGAGCTGCACGAAGCCAAGCAGCAGGCCCAGGAGATCATCAACCTGGCCCACAAGCGGGCCGGCGAGATCGTCGACGAGGCCAAGGAACAGGCGCGGACCGAGAGCGAACGCATCCTGGCCGCGGCCAATGCCGAAATCGAACAGGAAGCCAACCGCGCGCGGGAACAGCTGCGCAAGGAAGTGGCGAGCCTGGCCGTGGCCGGCGCCAGCAAGCTCATCCGGAAAGAGATCGACGAAAAGGCCAACGAGGCACTGCTCAAAGATCTGGTTGCGCAACTGTAAGGGGCGGCAAGCATGGCAGAAAAAAGCACCCTTGCCCGTCCCTATGCCAACGCCATCTTCCAGCTCGCCCGCGAACAGGGGGAGCTGGCGAAATGGTCCGGCATGCTGCAGCTCATCGCCGTGGTGGCGGAAGACCCTACCATGCGCCAGCTCATCGGCAACCCCGAGTTCGAGCGCAGCAGGCTCGAGGCGCTGTTTCTCGAGATCTGCGGTGACGGTCTCGATGAACAGGGGCGCAACCTCGTGCGCCTGCTGATCGAGAACAAGCGCCTGGAGGTGGCACCGCAGATCGCCGATCTGTACGAGGCCCGGCGCGCCGAGGCCGAGGGAACGGTGGACGTGGAAGTCGTCTCCGCCTTTCCCCTGGATGCGGATCTGCAGGCACAGCTGGCCGCCGCCCTCGAGCGGCGCCTGGGGCAGGAAGTGAACCTGCGCGTGAAGATCGACGAGTCGCTGATCGGCGGTGTGCTGGTGCGCGCCGGGGATCTGGTGATCGACGCCTCCATAACCGGTCGGCTCGAGCAGCTGGCGAATACGCTGATGCACTGAGCGCAAGCGATCCAATTACAGGAATCGAAGACAATGCAACTGAATCCTTCCGAAATCAGTGAACTGATCAAGAAGCGGGTCGAGAATTTCGAAGCCGTGACCGAGGCCCGCAACGAGGGCACCGTGGTGAGCATCACCGACGGCATCGTCCGCATCCATGGCATGGCCGACGTGATGCAGGGGGAGATGATCGAATTCCCCGGCAACACCTACGGCATGGCCCTCAACCTCGAAACCGGCTCGGTCGGTGCCGTGGTGCTGGGTTCCTATGAGCACATCACCGAAGGGGATACGGTCAAGTGCACCGGCCGCATCCTCGAAGTGCCGGTGGGCGACGGCCTCAAGGGCCGGGTGGTGGATGCCCTCGGCAACCCCATCGACGGCAAGGGCCCCATCGAATACAGCGAAACCTCGCCCATCGAGAAGATCGCCCCCGGCGTGATTGCCCGCCAGTCGGTGGATCAGCCGGTGCAGACCGGCCTCAAGGCGGTAGACGCCATGGTGCCCATCGGCCGCGGCCAGCGCGAGCTGATCATCGGCGACCGCCAGACCGGCAAGACCGCGGTGGCCGTGGACGCCATCATCAACCAGAAGGGCACGGGGATCACCTGCATCTACGTGGCCGTCGGTCAGAAGGCGTCGAGTATCGCCAACGTGGTGCGCAAGCTGGAGGAGCACGGTGCCCTGGAGCACACCATCGTGGTTGCCGCCACCGCCTCCGACGCCGCGGCCATGCAGTTCATCGCGCCCTACGCCGGCTGTTCCATGGGTGAGTACTACCGTGACCGTGGTCAGGATGCCCTGATCATCTACGACGACCTCACCAAGCAGGCCTGGGCCTATCGCCAGGTGTCCCTGCTGCTGCGCCGGCCGCCGGGCCGTGAAGCCTATCCGGGCGACGTGTTCTACCTGCACTCGCGCCTGCTGGAGCGGGCCGCGCGGGTCAACGCCAACTACGTGGAGAAGATGACCAACGGTGAGGTGAAGGGCAAGACCGGTTCGCTGACCGCCCTGCCCATCATCGAGACCCAGGCCGGCGACGTGTCCGCCTTCGTGCCGACCAACGTGATCTCCATTACCGACGGCCAGATCTTCCTCGAGACCGATCTGTTCAACGCCGGGATCCGCCCGGCCATCAACGCCGGCCTGTCCGTGTCGCGCGTCGGTGGCGCCGCCCAGACCAAGATCATCAAGAAGCTCGGCGGCGGCGTGCGCCTGGACCTGGCCCAGTACCGGGAGCTGGCGGCCTTCGCCCAGTTCGCCTCGGATCTGGACGAGTCCACCCGCAAGCAGATCGAGCGCGGCCAGCGCGTCACCGAGCTGATGAAGCAGAAGCAGTACAGCCCCATGAGCATCGCCCAGCAGGCCTTCTCGCTGCTGGCTGCCAACAAGGGCTACCTGGACGACGTGGAGGTGAGCAAGGTGGTGGACTTCGAGGACGCCCTGCAGGCCTACCTGAAGTCCAACGAGGCCGAGCTGCTCGAGGAAATCAACCGCACCGGCGACTTCAACGACGAGATCGAGGCGAAGATGATCGCCGCGATCGAGAAGTTCAAGGCCACCAGCACCTGGTAAGGGCTGACCGTCCCCGCCGCCGGCGGGGACGCAATCGAAGGTGAACAGACATGGCAAGCGGTAAAGAGATTCGCACGCAGATCAAGAGTATCAAGAATACCCAGAAGATCACGCGTGCCATGGAGATGGTGGCCGCCTCCAAGATGCGCAAGGCCCAGGATCGCATGTCGGCCTCGCGGCCCTATGCGCAGAAGATGCGCAACGTGATCCACCACCTGGCCCAGGCCCATCCCGAGTACAAGCATCCGTACCTGCTGGATCGCGAGCCGAAGCGCATCGGCTACATCGTGATCTCCTCGGATCGCGGCCTGTGCGGCGGGCTGAACAACAACCTGTTCCGGGATCTGCTCAAGGACATCGGCCAGTGGCAGAGCCAGGGCGCCAGCATCGCCCTGTGCACCATCGGTCAGAAGGCCACGGTGTTCTTCCGCAATCTCGGTTCGGTGAAGGCCCAGGCCACCCATCTCGGCGATGCCCCGGCGCTGACCGATCTGATCGGCACCATCAAGGTGATGCTCGACGCCTACGATGCCGGCGAGCTGGACCGCCTGTACCTGGTGTACAACGAATTCGTCAACACCATGACCCAGAAGCCGGTCATCGAACAGCTTCTGCCCATTCCCCACGAGGACTACGATGCCGAGCTGAAGCATCACTGGGACTACATCTACGAGCCCGATGCCAAGGCCGTGGTCGATGGGCTGATGATGCGCTTCATCGAGTCCCTGGTCTATCAGGGGGTGGTCGAGAACATCGCCTGTGAAATGGCCGCGCGCATGGTGGCCATGAAGAGCGCCTCCGACAACGCGGGCAGCCTGATCGACGAACTGCAGCTGGCCTACAACAAGGCCCGCCAGGCAGCCATCACCCAGGAGCTGTCGGAAATCGTCGCCGGCGCCGCCGCGGTCTGAGCACCGCCCCGTACAGAATCGACTGAAAATTTGAGGAAGAGCCAATGAGTTCCGGAAAAATCGTTCAAATCATCGGCGCGGTGATCGACGTGGAGTTCCCGCGCGAGCAGATGCCGAAAATCTACGACGCCCTGGTGGTCGACGACGCCGGCCTGACCCTGGAGGTGCAGCAGCAGCTCGGCGACGGCGTGGTGCGCACGATTGCCATGGGCAGCTCCGACGGTCTGAAGCGCGAGATGCGCGTTTCCAACACCGGCGCGCCCATCTCGGTGCCGGTGGGCACCAAGACCCTCGGCCGGATCATGGACGTGCTGGGCCGGCCCATCGACGAGAAGGGGCCCATCGGCGAAGACAAGCGCATGCCCATCCACCGCAAGGCCCCGGCCTACGAGGAACTCTCTCCGGCCACCGAACTGCTGGAGACCGGCATCAAGGTGATCGACCTGGTCTGCCCCTTCGCCAAGGGCGGCAAGGTGGGCCTGTTCGGCGGCGCCGGCGTGGGCAAGACCGTGAACATGATGGAACTCATCCGCAACATCGCCATCGAGCACAGCGGCTACTCGGTATTCGCCGGGGTGGGCGAGCGCACCCGCGAGGGCAACGACTTCTACCACGAGATGCAGGAGTCCAACGTGCTCGACAAGGTGTCGCTGGTCTACGGCCAGATGAACGAGCCGCCCGGCAACCGCCTGCGCGTGGCCCTCACCGGCCTGACCATGGCTGAAGCCTTCCGCGACGAAGGCCGCGACGTGCTGCTGTTCATCGACAACATCTACCGTTACACCCTGGCCGGCACCGAGGTCTCGGCCCTGCTCGGCCGGATGCCCTCCGCCGTGGGCTACCAGCCGACCCTGGCCGAGGAAATGGGCGCCCTGCAGGAGCGGATCACCTCCACCAAGACCGGCTCCATCACCTCCATCCAGGCCGTGTACGTGCCCGCCGACGACCTCACCGACCCGTCGCCGGCCACCACCTTCGCCCACCTGGACGCCACCGTGGTGCTCTCGCGCCAGATCGCCGAGCTGGGCATCTACCCCGCCGTGGATCCTCTGGACTCCAGCTCCCGCCAGCTCGACCCGCTGGTGATCGGCGAGGAACACTACAACGTGGCCCGCGCCGTGCAGGGCACCCTGCAGCGCTACAAGGAGCTCAAGGACATCATCGCCATTCTCGGCATGGACGAACTCTCGGAAGAGGACAAGCTCATCGTGGCCCGGGCGCGCAAGATCCAGCGCTTCCTCTCCCAGCCCTTCTTCGTGGCCGAGGTCTTCACCGGGGCGCCCGGCAAGTACGTGCCCCTCAAGGACACCATCGCCGGCTTCAAGGGCATCGTCGAGGGCGAGTACGACGACCTGCCCGAGCAGGCCTTCTACATGGTCGGCACCATCGACGAGGCCGTGGAAAAAGCCAAGTCGCTCTAAGCGGGCGAAGGAGACCCTATCATGGCCATGACCATGCATCTGGACATCGTGAGTGCCGAGCAGGCGATCTTCTCCGGCACCGTCGAGGTCGTGATCGCCCCGGCGCAGATGGGCGAGGTGGGGATCCATCCCCGCCACACCCAGCTCCTCACGCCCCTCAAGCCCGGCGAGGTGCGCTTCGTGCGCGAGGGCAGTCAGGAAGAAGAGTCCATCTACGTCTCCGGCGGCATCCTCGAGGTCCAGCCCCACGTGGTGACCGTGCTCTCCGACACCGCCGTGCGTGCCCGGGATCTGGACGAAGCCGCCGCCCTGGAGGCCAAGAAGGCCGCCGAGGAAGCCCTGCAGGAACAGCTCAGCGAGGAAGAAGTCGCGGCCGCCCAGGCCAAGCTGGCCCAGGCCCTCGCCCAGCTCCGGGCCATCCAGAACCTGCGCAAGAAGAAGATCGCCCGCTGACAGAAGGGCCGAGGGACGAGGCCTGCGTAGGCCGGCTCAAGCGCAGCGGAGCCGGCATCTCGGACCGTTCTTTGGTCATAGTGATTGCAGCAAGGGCAGTTGATATACTGCCCTTTCTTCCTTGCAGGACATGAAGCGCGCATGAGCGAAAAGCGGGTCGAGAAGGACAAGGTCGTGACCCTGACCTACGTGATCCGGGACGAATCGGGCCTGTGCGAGCAGTCCGACGTGCCGGTCAGCTACGTGCACGGCGCCGCCGACAGCCCCATGTTTCCCCGCATCGAGAAAGCCCTCGAAGGCAAGGGGATCGGCGACGAGGTGGAAGTCACCCTGCCGCCCGAGGAGGGCTTCGGCGAGCGCGACCCGGCCAAGACCTTCAGCGATCGGATCGAGAACGTCCCCCCGCAATACCGCCAGATCGGCGCCCAGGCCGTGTTCCACAACGATCGCGGCGAGTCCCTCACCATGACCGTGGTGCGGGTCGAGAATGGCCAGGTGCACCTCGACGGCAACCATCCCTTCGCCGGCAAGACCCTCACCTACAAGGTGCGGATCCTCGACATCCGCGACGCCACGCCCATGGAACGGCTCGGCCTCGCCGAGGCCGGCAGCACGACCCTCAACTGATCCCGTGAGCACGGCCACCGCCCTCTCCATCGTGATCCTGGCCGCCGGCCAAGGCACGCGCATGAAATCGAAGCGGCCCAAGGTGCTGCATCCCCTGGCCGGCAAGCCCCTGCTGGCGCACGTGCTCGACACCGCGCGGACCCTGTCGCCGTCGCGCATCCTCGTGGTCTACGGCCACGGCGGGGAACAGGTGCCGAAGGCCCTGGCGGCCGACGACGTGCAGTGGGTGGAACAGGCCGAGCAACTCGGCACCGGCCACGCCGTGGAGCAGGCCATGCCGGCCCTGCCCGACGCGGACCTCGTGCTGGTGCTCTACGGCGACGTGCCGCTGGTGCGCACCGAAACCCTCACCGATCTGGTCGCCCAGGCCGCGCACACCGGCTTCGCCCTGCTCACCGTGCGCCTCAACGACCCCACCGGCTACGGGCGCATCGTGCGTGACGAGTCGGGCCGGGTGGCGCGGATCGTCGAGCAGAAGGACGCCAGCCCGGAAGAGCAGGCCATCGACGAGGTGAACACCGGTATCCTCTGCGCCCGCGCCGCGGATCTGCGCCGCTGGCTGGGCCGCCTCGAGAACGCCAACGCTCAGGGCGAGTTCTACCTGACCGACACCATCGCCATGGCCGTGGCCGAGGGCCTCGAGGTGGCCACCGCCATGCCCGATGACGCGTGCGAGGTGCTGGGGGTCAACAGCCGCCGGCAGCTCGCGGAACTGGAACGCCATTACCAGCGGCAACAGGCCGCGCGGCTGATGGACGGCGGCGTGACCCTGGCCGATCCCGCCCGCCTCGACGTGCGCGGCGAGGTGAGCGCCGATCAGGACGTGTTCATCGACGTCAACGTGATCCTCGAAGGCCGGGTGAAGATCGGCGCCGACGTGACCATCGGCGCCGGCTGCGTGATCCGCAATGCCGAGATCGGCCCCGGCACGCAGATCCGCCCCTATAGCGTCATCGAGGATGCGACCATCGGCCCGCAGGCCCAGATCGGCCCCTTCGCCCGCCTGCGGCCCGGCACCGATCTGGCGCGCGATGCGCGGATCGGCAACTTCGTGGAAGTGAAGAACAGCCGGATCGGCGAGGGCAGCAAGGTCAACCACCTGAGCTACATCGGCGATACCGACATGGGCGCCGGCGTCAACATCGGTGCCGGCACCATCACCTGCAACTACGACGGCGCCAACAAGCACCGCACCGTGATCGGCGACGGCGCCTTCATCGGCTCCGACACCCAGCTCGTCGCCCCCGTCACCGTCGGCGCGCACGCCACCCTTGGCGCCGGCACTACCCTGACGAACGACGCCCCGCCGGGCCAGCTCACCCTGAGCCGTGCCAAACAGAAGTCCATCCCGGGCTGGAAAAGACCACAGAAGCAGAGCAAAGAGAAAAAATGAAAGCGACGCCCCTTTCCTCCCCTGAAAATTCCGTAGCTGGTCGGGAAGCACACCTGGCCACTTACCTCTTTCCTCTTTCCTCCTTCCTCTGCCTCTAAAATGTGCGGCATCGTCGGCGCCATCGCCAGAAAAGACGTCACCGCCATCCTGGTGGAGGGACTGCGGCGGCTGGAATACCGCGGTTACGACTCGGCCGGGGTGGCCGTGCTGGCGGACGACGGCACGATCCGGCGAGTGCGCACGCCGGGCAAGATCGCCGCGCTGCAAGCGGCGCTGGAACGGCAGCCGGCCGCCGGAACCATAGGCATCGCCCATACCCGCTGGGCCACCCACGGTGTGCCCAGCGAGGCCAATGCCCATCCCCACGTGTGCAACAATCGCGTGGCGGTGGTGCACAACGGCATCATCGAGAACTTCGAGGCCCTGAAGGCCGTCCAGCAGGACCGCTTCCGCTTCACCTCCGAGACCGACACGGAAGTGGTGGCGCACCAGATCTGTCATCACCTGGACGAATGTGACGATCTGCTGGAAGCGGTGCGCCGCACCGTGGCCGAGCTGGAAGGGGCCTACGCCCTCGGCGTGATCTGCCCGGCCGAGCCCCAGCGGCTGATCGCCGCCCGGCGCGGCAGTCCGTTGGTGATCGGCATCGGCGAGGACGGCCACTACCTCGCCTCCGACGTGGCCGCGCTGCTCAGCGAGACGAACCGTTTCGTGTTCCTGGAAGAAGGCGACATCGCCGAGCTGACCGTGGCCGGCCTGCGGATCTTGGACGCGGAAGGCCGCGAGGTGACGCGCCCGGTGAAGGAAAGCAGCCTCTCCGCCGATGCGGTGGAGCGGGGCGAATACCGCCACTACATGCTCAAGGAGATCCACGAGCAGCCGGCGGCCATCGCCGAGACCCTGGAAGGCCGCCTGGGCGAGAGCACGGTGCTGGAGGCGGCCTTCGGCCCCGGCGCGAGCGCGATCCTCGACCAGGTGCAGGCCATCCAGATCGTCGCCTGCGGCACCAGCTACCATGCCGGCCTGGTGGCGCGCTATGGCTTCGAGGCCCTGGCCGGGATCCCCTGCCAGGTGGAAGTGGCCTCCGAGTTCCGCTACCGCCAGCCGGTGGCCCTGCCCGACACCCTGTTTCTCACCATCTCCCAGTCCGGCGAGACGGCCGACACCCTGGCCGCCCTGCGGGCGGCGAAGGCCATGGGCTACGCTCACACCCTGGCCATCTGCAACGTGCCCGAAAGCTCGCTGGTGCGCGAATCGGATCTGGTGCTGATGACCCGCGCCGGCCCCGAGATCGGCGTGGCCTCCACCAAGGCCTTCACCACCCAGCTGGTGGCCCTGCTGCTGCTGATCACCGCCATGGGCCGCCGCCGGGGCATGTCGCCCGAGACCGAGGCCAACATCGTGCGCCAGTTGCGCGAACTGCCCGGCGCCATCGAGCGGGTGCTGGAGCTGGACGACGCGATTGCCGCCCTGGCCGCGCGCTTCGGGGATCGCCACAACGCCCTGTTCCTCGGCCGCGGCCCCCACTTCCCCGTGGCCCTGGAAGGCGCGCTCAAGCTCAAGGAGATCTCCTACATCCACGCCGAGGGCTACCCGGCGGGCGAACTCAAGCACGGCCCCCTGGCCCTGGTGGACGAGAAGACCCCCATCGTGGCCGTGGCCCCCAACGACGAACTGCTGGACAAGCTCAAGGGCAACCTGCAGGAAGTGCGCGCCCGCGGCGGCGAACTCTACGTGTTCGCCGACAGCGAATCGGGCATCGAACCGGCCGAGGGCATGACCGTGCTGCCCATTGCCCCTACCGACAAGGCCGTCTCCCCCATCATCTACACCGTGCCCCTGCAACTGCTCGCCTACCACGTGGCCCTGATCAAGGGCACCGACGTGGATCAGCCCCGCAACCTGGCCAAGTCCGTGACCGTGGAGTAAACCGCAGGCGTGTCATGTCTCCTTGTTTGGCGTAATTTTTCAGGAAGATGCGCGGGGAGGTGCACGGGCGGGCCAGGGACTAGTGGCCCGGTTTCCTCTGCTATAATCCCTTGCCCGTCCTCGGGGCGCAGGTGAAGGTCGCTGCACGGCAGACGACGGGTGTTGACAACAGGCTGGTGGAAACGGAGCGGTATGGCTGAATTGACGGAAGCACAGATCGAGGTGGCCGAACTGATCATCGAGGCACTGAATCTGGACGATCTCACCCCCCAGGACATCGATCCCGATGCCGCCCTGTTCCGCGAGGGACTCGGCCTGGATTCGATCGATGCCCTGGAGCTGGCCATGGCCATCTCCAGAAAATACGGCTTTCAGTTGCGTTCCGATGATCCGAACAATTCCACCATCTTTTCCTCGCTCAGGGCCCTGACCGCGTACATCGAGTCCCAGCGCATGACGTGAAGGACATGGGGGATAAACTGGCCACGGTCGCGATCATGTCCTATCCGCTGGTGTCCCATCTGGCCATCTGGAATCGCACACCGCTGTGGTTGGCCGTTTATCTGCTCGGCCTGGGCCTGCTGTTGCTCGGTCTGTCTCTGGTCGCGAAGACGCCCCGGCGTGCCTGGCCGGGCGGGACGCTGACCGGCATCGGGGCGATTTTGCTGGGCTCTCCCGGGGATGGCGCCTGGCTGTTTTACCTGCCGCCGTTCCTGATCCTTGGCGGGCTCCTGTGGCTGTTCGGCGCCTCGTTGCGTCGGGGCCGGGTTCCGCTGATTACCCGTGTCGCCGAATTCATCGACGAGCTCCCCCTGTCTGCCGAGAAACGCCGCTACACCCGCCAGGTGACGGTCGTCTGGTGCGGGTTCTTCTTGGCGATGCTGCTGGAACTGCTGGCGCTGGCATGGTGGGCGCCGCTGGAGGTCTGGTCCTGGTTCGCCAATGTGTTCAATTACGGCGCCATGTTCGGGTTGCTGGTGGGCGAATTCCTGCTCCGCCGTCATCGCTTTGGCCGGGCGCAAACCGGCACCCTGGCACGCTTTCTCAAGCGGTTGTCCCGGTGCCGGCACCTCTGGACGGTTTCCTGACATCATGAGCGTCCCGCACGAACCTGTCCTGTCACCCCGCGCGTTCGGAGGAAACATTGCGGTGTGGCAAGGCGTGCCCGTTTCCCGTGCCCGTTTCCGCGAGCACGTGGCCTGGGCCTGCGAGCGGCTGCCGCAACGGCCCGAGGCCATCCTGCTGTGCGAGGATCGCTACCGCTTCCTGGTGGCCTTCACGGCCTGCCTGTTGCGGCAACAAGTGGTGCTGTTGCCACCGAACCGGTCCCCGGGCGAGATCGACAGCCTGTCGCAGCGCTACCCGGAAAGCTACCGGCTGGACGACAGCCTGCTCGACGGACTGGCGTCGGCAGGCAGCACGGACGTGACAGGGGATTGGCGACTGCCGGCCGATCGGCGCGTCGCGCTGGTGTTCACTTCGGGCAGCACCGGCGTTCCACGTGCCAATCCCAAGACCTGGGGCGAACTGGTCGCCGGGGCCCGGCGTGTCCGTGCCCGCCTGGGACTGGACAAGGGACCCGCTCGGCAGATGGTGGCCACGGTGCCGCCCCAGCACATGTTCGGGCTCGAGATGAGCATCCTGTTGCCCCTGCAGGCCGGGGTGACCGTTCACGCCGGCCGACCGTTCTTTCCCCAGGACATCCTGGACGCACTGAAGGAACTGGACGGGCCGCGGATCCTGGTGACCACGCCGCTGCATCTCAAGGCGCTGGCCGAGCCCGGGCTCGCGTGGCCGGCGCTGGAATTCATCCTTTCCGCCACCGCCCCGTTGTCCCGTGAACTGGCCTGCCAGGTGGTCGCGGCGAGCGGCGCGCCGGTGCGGGAGATCTTCGGCTGCAGCGAGGCCGGGGCCATGGCGACGCGGGAGATCGCCCGCGAGACGGCATGGACCCTGCTCGGCGAGCATCGTTTGCGCGCGGGGGAGGACGGGTTCTATCTGTATCCGGAAGAGGGGAGCGATCCGATCCGCCTGGCGGATCGCTTTCGTTGTCTGGATGCGCGTCGTTTCGTGGTGCTCGGCCGCGATACCGACATGGTCAACATCGCCGGCAAGCGGGGTTCGCTGGGGGATCTGACGGGCAAGTTGCGGGCCATCCCCGGGGTCGAGGACGGGGTGTTCTTGCTGCCGGATCATTCGCCTGGCGGGCGCGAACCGCGCCTGGCCGCGCTGGTGGTGGCCCCGGATCTGGATACGCGGAGCATTCTCAAGGCGCTGGCCAGGGAAATCGACGAAGTGTTCCTGCCGCGTCCGCTGAAACGGGTCGATCGCCTGCCCTACACCGAGACGGGCAAGTTGCCACGCGCGGCGCTGCTGGCCATGCTCGATGCGGAAGGGCCATCCGTTGCACCGGCCAGTGCCGCAGGAGGGCACGGTCGTGCCTGAGTTCGCCATTTCCGCCGATCATCCCGCCCTCCCGGGGCATTTCCCGGGCAACCCCGTGGTGCCCGGCGTGGTCATTCTCGAGCGGGTCATCGCCCTGTGGACAGCGGCGCCGGTGCGGGGACTCGATGGCGTGAAGTTCCATCATCCGCTGCAACCGGGCGAGACGGCCACGGTCCGTTTTCAGGATCCGGAAAAGGCCGCGGTGAAATTTTCCGTGACGGTCAACGACCGGCAGCTGGTCACCGGCCGGCTGCTGTTCGAGCGTGGTCCCTGAATTGAGTCGCGCCTGGATTTCGCAACGGGAAAGGAGCAATCCTTTCACCCTGAGACTGATCTGCTGGATCGCGTTGCATGTCGGGCGGCCTTTCGCCCGTTTCTGGCTGTATCCCATCACCCTCTATTTCTACCTGACCTCGCCCGCCGTGCGGCGGGCGTCAAGAACCTATCTGAGCCGGGTCATGGGGCGTCGGGCGGGCACCTGGCAGGTGGCCCGGCACATCTTCCGCTTTTCCGCCACCGTGCTGGATCGGGTGTATTTCCTGACCGACCAGTTCGAGAAATTCGACATCCGCATCGAGAACCAGGCCCTGTTGAACGCTTATCAGGAAGAGGGCCGGGGTGTATTGCTGTTGGGCGCCCATTTCGGCAGTTTCGAGGTGCTGCGTTCTCTGGCGCTGGATCGATACCGGGTGCCGCTGAAGATCCTGATGTACCGGGAACACAATCAGATGATCACCCGGATCCTGGAGTCGCTGAATCCGGCGGTTGCCGAGTCGGTGATCGATCTGAGCGATCCCAATGCCCTGTTGCGCGTGCACGAATGTCTGGAACGGGGCGAATTCGTCGGCGTGCTCGCCGATCGGGTGCTGGACGGGAACAAGGTGGCGCGTTGTCCGTTCCTGGGCCGGCCGGCCCTGTTTCCATCGGGTCCGATGCAGATGGCGCTGATGCTGGACGTGCCCGTCATCCTGTTTTACGGCATCTATGAGGGCGGCAACCGTTACACGATCCGGTTCGAGAAACTGTTCGATGGCATGGCGATCCGGGATCGGCGTGAACGCCGGGCCGCGGGGGAACGGTGGGTCTGCGAATATGTGGCGGCGCTGGAAAAGCAGGTGCGGGCACACCCCTACAACTGGTTCAACTTCTATGATTTCTGGGCGGAGTGAGCGCGTCGGCGCACGGCTCGTGTTGCTGGCGATCCTGCTGGTGCCGCAGGCCGTGCTGGCACTGACCTGGCAAACGGTGGTCGCGGAGATCGCGGAGCAGGCCACCACGCCAGTGCGCTTCGAGGAGACCCAGTACCGCTTCTACCTGGACGAGCCCCTGGTGAGTCGTGGCCGGATGCGGTTCGAGCCGCCTGCCACGCTGATCCGGGAAATCGCCGATCCCGAGCCGATGGTGCTCACCATCGAAGCCAACCGGCTGATCCGCCAGACGCCGGATGGGCGGCGGCGTGAAGTGGCGCTGTCCGAGCATCCGCTGATCGGCAATCTCGCGCACCTGTTGCTGGATCTGTTCAACGGGAATGTCGCGGATCTGGCGGATCGTTTCCGCGTCGGTTTCGCGTCCGGGCCGGGAGGCTGGTCGATGCGCCTGACGCCGCGCAGGGACCGCGTGCGGCAATGGATCAAGGTGATCCGTTTGCAAGGGAACGGCGGGTTCGTGACACGCATCGTCATCGTCGAGCGCAACGACGACAGGACGGAACTGCGGCTGCGGGCCGAGGGCGATGGGTCGCCGTAGCCTCGTCTTCGGCCTGTGGCTGGCGGCGATGGTCGTCGCCGGCCTGTGGCTGCAGGCGCGGTTGATCATCGGCAGTGACCTGCGCCAGTTCCTTCCCCGCCAGACGGGCGAGGCCGCCCCCTGGCTGTCTCTGCTCACCCGAAACGAAAACGCCGGTCTGATCTTGCTGGCCGTCGACGCCGGCGAGCGCGAGGCGACCATCCGCCTGAGCCGGCGCCTGCGTGAGCGCCTGTTGGCGAGCGGCCGGTTTTCACAGGTGCGCAATGGTGAACCGGTGGAGGACGAGACAGCCTTCGCCTCCCTGTTCGAGGCCCGTTATCTGCTCAGTCCCGACGTCCGATCCGAAGCGTTCACGGTCGCCGGCCTGCGACAAGCCTTGCAGGCCCGGCTGGCCGATCTGCGGGCGGGCATGGGGCCGCTGCTGCAACGGACCCTGTCGGCGGATCCGCACAATTTCTTTCTCGATTATCTCGAATCGGTCGCGGCCGGAACGCGGTCGGCCTCGGTCGGCGGCGTGTGGATGGATCGAGAAGGCCGGCGGGCGTTGCTGGTGCTGCAGATCGGCGGCGAGGCGGTGGATGCCAGGCAGCAGCGCCGGGCCGTGGCCGCCCTGCGTGAGATGCTCGAATCGCTGTCCCGGGAACAGGCATTTCGCTGGCTGCTGTCGGGTCCGGCGGTGTTTGCAGACACGGTGCGAACGGCCATTCAACACACCACGGCGACGGTGAGCCTGGTGGCCGGGGCGTTGATGCTGTTCCTGTTCATGGGGGTGTACCGGCGGCCCCACTGGGTGTTACTGATGCTGGTGCCGCTGCTCTCCGCCGTGGTAGCCGGCCTGGTGGCGACCCAGGCCGTGTTCGGGCAGGTGCACGGCATCACCCTGGCCTACGGCATCACCACCCTGGGTGTCTGTGTCGACTACGGGATCCACCTGTTCAGCCACCTGGGCCGGGACGAGGACGGCGTTCACGGCGTGCGTCGGATCTGGCCCACCCTGCGTCTCGGCGCGCTCACCACGGTAGCGGCCTACCTGGCCCTGCTGGGAACCGATTTCACCGGCCTGTCGCAGATGGCCGTGTTTTCCGCCTCGGGCATTCTGGCCGCTGCCCTGACGACCCGGTTCGTGGTGGCCGCACTGGTGAGGGGCCATCCGGGTGTGCGGGGCGAGACCCTGGTACGGCGGCTGCTGCGGGGGCTGGGGCGCCTGCCCGTGGGCGCGCGCCAGGGACTGGTGGTCGGTGGGCTGGTGATCGCGACCCTGCTGTCGGTGGTCTCCGACCGGGATTTCTGGGCAGACGACATCGCGGCGCTGAGCCCCGTACCGCCGGCGAGCCGGCACACCTATGCCGATCTCGCCCGGCAGATCGGGCTGCCGGACTTGAGTCACCTGTTCATCTGGCGGGGCGATGCTCCGGAGCAGGTGTTGCAGGCCAGCGCGTCTCTGGACGATCAGCTGCAGGACTGGATCGGCACCGGGGTGATCGGCGGGTTTGCCTCGGCCAGCCGTCTTTTGCCCAGCCGGGCGCAACAGGCCCGACGGCAGGCCGCCCTGCCGGATCCGGCGCTGCTGAAGGAACGGCTGGCCCGGGCGCAAACGGGGCTGCCCTTCCGGGCCGGTTTCTTTGCGCCCTTTGTCGAGGGTGTGGCAGCATCCCGCACGCGGCCATGGGTGGAATGGGCGGATTTTCAGGATACGCCCCTGGCGCCGGTTCTCGCCTCGCGCCTCTATCGGGAAGGCGGCAAATGGTACGCGGTGACCCGCCTGGTGGATGTGCGCCAACCCGAGCGGTTGCGGCAATGGGCGCGCGCGCATCCGGAGGCTGGTCGGGCATACGTGAACCTGCGCCGGGCGGTATCGGCGCACCTGGCCGTGTTCCGGGAACGGGCGCTGCAGCGGTTGCTCTGGGGTGGGCTGGTGGTGGCGGGGATCCTGTGGCTGAGCGTGCGCAGCGCCTCGCGCACGGGGCGGCTGGTGCTGCCCATCGCGCTGGGTCTGGCGCTGACGGTGCTGATTCTGGTGCTGGCCGGTGTGCGGCTGCACATGTTCCACCTGCTGGCGCTGGTGCTGGTGGCCGGTCTCGGGCTCGACTACAGCCTGTTTCTCGGGCGCGCCGCCCGGGCGGGCGGGATCCACTGGCGGGATCTCCATGGCGTTCTGGTCGGCGCCCTGACCACCGTGATGGCATTTGGTATATTGGGGCTTTCGGGGATCCCTGTTCTGCGTGCATTGGGCATGACCGTGGCCATCGGCGCCACGGCCTGTCTGCTGTCCTGTCTGCTGTTCGCGCAACCGCGGTCGGCATCCGCCCGCGGTGGGCCGGGATTGTCACATTGAGTCGCCAACCATGACGAAACGAGACACCATGCTGCCCCTGGCCATCACGGCGAGCACCGTGGTCAGCGCCCTGGGGCGGGGCAAGGCGGAAAACTGGCAGGCCCTGCGCGAGGCGAGGAGTGGCCTGCAGCCGGTCGATCGGCAGGATTGCTTTCCCACCTGGTGGGGCGAGGTGGCGGGTCTCGATGATCTGGCCCTCACTGGCGCCTGGCAGGCCCATGAATGCCGCAACCATCGACTGGCCCGTCTGGCACTGAAGCTTGACGGGTTCGTCGAGCAGGTGCGCGCGGCGGTGGAGGCGTATGGCGGTGCGCGCGTGGGCCTGTTCGTCGGCACCAGCACCTCGGGGATCGCGGAAACGGAGCGGGCCTATGCCGCCAGTGCCCCGGATCTGGCCACCCTGCCCGAGGGGTTCGATCTGGACAAGACCCACAATATCGGCGCCCTGGCCGATTTCGTCCGGCGCTGGCTGGGCCTGTCCGGCCCGGCAGTGAGCCTGTCCACCGCCTGTTCCTCCAGTGCCAAGGTGTTCGCCTCGGCCGCGCGGGCGATTGGCGCGGGGTTGTGCGATGCTGCTGTCGTCGGCGGCGTGGACAGCCTGTGCCTGACCACCCTGTACGGGTTTCATTCCCTGAATCTCGTGTCGCCCGAACCCTGTCGACCCTGGGATCGGGATCGCCAGGGAATCAACATCGGCGAGGCCGCCGGTTTCATGCTGCTGGAGCGGGAAGGGGGGCGGGCCGGCTCCCGTGTCGAGGCCCGTTTGCTGGGTTATGGCGAGAGTGCGGACGCCCATCACATGTCCACGCCCCATCCGCAGGGGCTGGGTGCGAGGAGCGCGATGCAGCAGGCCCTGGCGCGAGCCGGGATCGCCGCGCAGGAGATCGGCTACATCAATCTGCACGGCACGGCGACGCCGAGCAACGATGCCGCAGAGGATGCGGCCGTGGCCGGGGTGTTCGGCCGCACCGTCGCCTGCAGTTCGACCAAGGGCTGGACCGGACATACGCTGGGCGCAGCGGGTATCGTCGAAGCGGTGTTCACCACCCTGGTACTGCAGCATCAGTGGGTGCCGGGCACCCTGAACCTGCAGACGCCGGATCCGGCGCTGCAGGTTGCGGTGCGGCGTGAGGGCGGTGCGCAAGCGATCCGTCATGCCATGTCCAATTCGTTCGGTTTCGGCGGCAGCAATTGTTCCCTGGTGTTTGGCCTGTGAAAGATCCGACCTGTCGTGTCAAGGGTATCGGTGTGGTGGCTTCCGGCATGGCGGGCTGGGCGGCAGCACGTCCCGTCCTGCGTGGCGAGGTGCCGCTGGAAGCGGCGCCCGTCGCGCTGCCGCCGCCGGCCGCGCTGCCGGCCAACGAACGACGCCGCACCACCGAGATCATCCGTCTGGCCCTGGCGGTGGCCGAGGAGGCGCTGAGCGACCAGACGGGCGATTTTGCCAGCGTGTTCGCCACCTCCGAGGGCGATCTGTATATCGTCGATCGTATCTGCCGGGCCTTGCTGATGCCGGAACGCCCGGTCTCGCCCACCCTGTTTCACAACTCGGTGCACAATGCCCCGGCGGGTTACCTGAGCATCGCACGCCACAACCCGGCCCCCTACAGCAGTCTCTCCGCGGTCGACGGCAGCGTGGCGGCCGGCCTGCTGGAGGCGGTGACCCAGGTGGTCACCGAAGGCACCGATGTGCTGCTGGTGGCCTATGACGGGCCACCCCCGGAACCGCTGTACGGCAAACGGCCCATCGCCGGGGTCTTCGGTGCCGCCCTGTTGTTGACGCCCGACGGGGAGGGCGCAACGGGTGCCCGGCTGGGGATCGCCCCGGCCACCGGCGAAACGGAACCCACGCCCTGTTCGAGTCCGGCCCTGGAGAGGATGCGAACCGGGAATCCGGCGGCGCGGATCCTGCCACTGCTGAGCGCGTTGGCGGCCGAGGCGGCACAGACGATCATTCTTCCGGGGCTGGGGGGCAGCCGTTTGCGCGTGGAGGTGCAGCCATGAAAACCGCCGCCGAGCTTTGTGCCTTGCTGCCCCATGCGGGCCGCATGTGCCTGATCGACACCCTGGTGGAATGGGACGACACGCGCATCGTCTGTGAAAGCGAAAGCCATCGCCGTCCCGACAATCCGCTGCGACACGAGAACCGGCTGGCGTGTGTCAACGCCATCGAATATGCGGCCCAGGCCATGGGGATCCATGGCGGCCTGCTGGCCAGGGCCGAAGGCCGGCAGGTGACGGGCGGTTTCCTGGGTGCGCTGCGCGACGTGGTGTTCACGGAGCAGGATCTGGCGGCCTGCCCCGGACCGCTGCGCATCAAGGCGGAACGGCTGATGGCCCAGCCGGGGGGCTCGATTTACCGGTTTGCCGTGCACTGCGGTTCGGATCGCCTGATCCAGGGCCGGGCCACGGTGATTCTGCAGACCAGCGAGGAGTGAGGATCATGGCAAAGCGTGCTCTGGTGACCGGTGGCAGCGGCGATCTGGGGGCGGCGATCTGCCGGCGCCTGGCCGCCGACGGCCTGCAGGTGATCGTCCACGCCAACCGGCGCCCCGAACGGGCGGAGACGGTCGCATCGGCCATCCGCGAAGCGGGGGGTGATGCCCAGGTGGTGGTGTTCGATGTCACCGACACGGCGGCGTGCGAGGCGGCCCTGACCGGCCTGCTCGAGAGCGGTCCGGTGCAGATACTGATCAACAACGCCGGTGTGCACGACGATGCCATCCTGGCCGGCATGCGGCCTGAGCAGTGGCGCCGGGTGGTGGACGTCAATCTCAACGGTTTCTACAACGTCACCCAACCCCTGCTGTTGCCGATGATGCAGACCCGCTGGGGGCGCATCGTCAATCTTTCCTCGGTGGCGGGCGTCCTGGGCAACCGCGGACAGGCCAACTATGCGGCGGCCAAGGCGGGCCTGATCGGCGCGTCCAAAAGCCTGGCCCAGGAGATGGCTTCACGGGGGATCACCGTCAATGCCGTGGCGCCGGGCATCATTGCCGGTGAGATGACCGACGGCGTGTTCGATGCGGATCGGATCCGTCAGCTGGTGCCCATGCAACGGGCGGGCAAACCGGAGGAAGTCGCCGACCTGGTGGCGTTTCTGGTCTCGGATCGGGCCGCCTACGTTTCGGGGCAGGTGATCGGCATCAACGGCGCCATGGCCTGACGACCTGCAGGCCGGTCGCATCAGGTGATGCGCGCCAGCATCTTGTCGTTGCCGGTCCAGCGAGCGAACTGGCGCCCGGTGTGGTACCAGTGGAGCAGAAAGCCTTCCTTGAGCAGCCTGGCCAGCATGCCGGGCGTCATGGCCAGCGAGGGCTCGGCGGCACACAGGCGATGCGCAATGCCCAGACCGCGCGCCAGGGCGGCGCTGCGTGCCAGGTGATAGCGGTTGGAGATCAACAGGACATTGCCGCCATGGGCCTGGATGACCTTGCGGGCATTGCGCAGGTTTTCCAGGGTATTGCGGGATTCCTCTTCCACCTGAATCGCGTCTTCGCTGGCGCCCTGCCGGAGAAGATGCGCGCGTCCGGCAGCCGATTCGGAAACCTCGGCGGCACCGGTATAGCCGCCGAGGATCAGAACCCGGTTGCCGGGATCCCGCTTCAGGAAACGCCAGGCCTGGTCCAGGCGCAGGCGGTAGTCGGGCCCCGGTTTGCCGTTTTCCAGCCGCATGCCCGGCAACAGGGCCAGCGTCCCGTCCGGCAAGGCATGGGCGGTATCGCGTGCCGTCCGATAGACATGCCAGCAGGCACCCAGCCAGGTGAGTCCGCCACTGAGCAGGATCAGGAGTGTAGACAGGCCGAGCATGGCGTAACCATCGAGCCCCACCGCCGGCGAATCCGACAGCCGAGCCCCGAGGGTGCTGTGATAGAGACCGCGAAGGTTCATGCCGTGTCGCAGGAGCTGGCCGGCGACCATGCGGGTGATGCGCGCGATATCGCGCACCCCGTGGAAGTGACTGGGTCGGGCCGCCTGGTGATAGATGGCAGGGATGGGAACCGGACGGCTGTAGACACCTTGTTGTGCCGCCCGGATCAGGATTTCGCTTTCGAACACGAAACCCCGATCCGGGGTCACGGCAATCTCGATGCGTGACAGCAGGCTGGCCGGATAGATCCGGAACCCGGACTGGCTGTCGGTAATGGGATAGCCGGCCGCCCAGGCAATCCAGAAATTGGCAACGCGGTTGGCATAGTAGCGCTTGGCCGGGATGGCGGCCTTGTCGGCGAGGCGGGCGCCGATGATGATGTCGTCGGGATGTTCGCGCCACGCGGCCTGGAGACGGGGGATGTCCTCGGGGCGGTGCTGGCCGTCGCCATCGAGCGTGATCACGGCGCGGGCGCCTTTGGCGATGGCGGCCTGCATCCCGGTCCAGAGGCTGGCCGCCTTGCCCTGGTTGTGTCCATGGCGCAGCAGGGTGATCGGCAGGTCTGCAAGCCGTTCCGCGGTGTCGTCCGTGGAGCCGTCGTCGACCACGATGACCTCGGGTACGACGGCCAGGCAACGGCGGACAATGTCCCGAATGGTTGCGGCTTCGTTATAGGCGGGAATGACAACGGCGAAGTCGTTCATGATGCGGAAGTTTAGCGCAGCGGACGGAAGACGGGAGAGCGATTGGCCGAAATTCGTCCGATTGTTTTTTTAGTTTGGTTGGGTATACTTCGAGGCTCTGCATGGACTACCGTTTAATAAGGGGATGCTCATGAAGCCAAAAAATATTCTGTATCTGCTGTTGGCCGCCGCGATCGCGGTGCTGGCTGCCGGCTGCCGAACGGCGCCCGTGATGGATATCGAAGAATCGCCGATCACTGTCAGCGGAAAATATACCCAGGATGACGTGCGCAAGGCCATTATTCGTGCCGGTGCCTCCCTGGGATGGCGAATGAAGGACATCAAGCCGGGACACATGGAAGCGACCTTGCTGATTCGCAAGCACATGGCCAAGGTAGACATTTTCTATAACAAGAGCAATTACAGCATCAAGTACAAGGACAGCTCCAACCTGAATTATGATGGGGCAAACATTCACAGCAACTACAATGGCTGGATTCAGAACCTAGATCGCGCCATTCAGGCTCAGTTGGCTGTTCTGTAAACGGCGGGAAGCGCCATCCGAACACGGGGGCGCTTGGCGCCCCCTTTTTGTTTTGGGGCAGTGTCATTTTTGTGGTTGAATGGCCGTGTTCGAATTGGCCGGGTGTCGACAAAAGAATGGCTGCCAGTTTGTGTCCGGCCATATGTTCGGATTCATCCGCTGGCCGCATCCGTTTTACCCTCCATTTCAGCAATCCTTTGCGCGCTTCGCATCCTCTGCGCCTTTGTTTTGAAATCGCGTTCTCGTCTCAGGTTCGCCAGAATTCCGGCGTCAGCAGGACCAGCACGGTGAAGATCTCCAGGCGGCCCATGAGCATGGCCAGGGCCAGGAGCCATTTGGCGGTGTCGGAGATGCCCTGGAAGTTGCTGGCCACGGCGCCGAGGCCGGGGCCCATGTTGTTCATGCTGGTGGCCACGGCGGAGAAGGCGGTGATCTGATCGAGGCCGGTGGCCATCAGCAGCAGCATGATGACGGCGAAGGTGGCGATGTAGACGGAGAAGAAGCCCCACACCGCATCGATGACCCGTTCCGGCACCACGCGTCGGCCCAGTTTGAGGGGGCGAACCAGACGGGGGTGAACCAGTTGCAGGATCAGCCGCGGACTCTGCTTGAACATGAGGATGAAGCGGATCACTTTCATGCCGCCGGCGGTGGAGCCGGCGCAACCGCCGACGAAACTGAGAAAGAACAGCAGCACGGGGATGAAATCGGGCCAGCGTGAGAAGTCTTCGGTGACGAAGCCGGTGCTGGTGATGACCGAGACGGTCTGGAACAGACTGTAGCGCATGGCCGAGACGAAGTCGTCGTGATAATGACTGCGATAGAGTTCGCCGGCGATGAGCAGGGCGGCGATACTCATGTAGAGAAGGTAGGTGCGGACTTCGATGTCGGTGAAATAGGCCAGGGGCCGCCGGCGCAGCAGGGCGATGAAGTGGATGCTGAAGTTGATGCCGCCCAGGGCCATGAAGAAGATGGCGACGGCTTCGACGAGTGGTGAGTCGAACCAGGCCAGGCTGGCATCGTGGGTGGAGAAGCCGCCGGTGGAAATGGTGCTGAGGCTGTGGGCGACGGCGTCGAACAGGCTCATGCCGGCCAGCCAGTAGGCCAGTGCACAGGCGATGGTCAGGCCCAGGTAGATGAGCCAGAAAGAGCGGGCGGTCTGGGCCAGTCGGGGAACGATCTTCTCTTCCTTGAAGGGCCCGGGGGTTTCCGCCTTGTAGAGTTGCAGGCCGCCGATGCCGAGCATGGGCAGGATGGCCACGGCCAGCACGATCACGCCCATGCCGCCGAACCACTGGAGTTGCTGGCGATAGAACAGGATCGAGGGAGGCAGGCTGTCGAGGCCGGTGATGACCGTGGCACCGGTCGTGGTGAACGCCGAGACCGACTCGAAGAAGGCATTGGTCAGGCTCAGGTGGGTGCCGATCTGGAAGGGCAGGGAGCTGAGCAGGGCGAGCACGAACCAGAACAGGGCTACGATGATGAAGCCGTCGCGGGTCTTCGGTTCGCGCCGGAATCGGCGCACCGGCCACCACAGCACGAAGCCGATAATGGCCGTGAGCGCCATGCACAGCAGAAAGGTGAGATGCGCCTGGTCACGGTACAGCAGCGAGAGCAGTAGCGGCGGCAGCAGGGTGAGACTGTAGAGCAGGGTAAACAGCCCGATCAGTCGCTGGATGAGGCGGAGGCGGCGCATGGGTTCAGGTCCGCCAGAAGGCGGGTGTCAGCAACACCAGCAGGGTGAAGATTTCCAGGCGACCAAGGAGCATGGCGAAACTCAGCAGGCCCTTGGCGAAATCGCTGATCCCGGCGTAGTTGTTGCCCACCTCGCCCAGGCCCGGCCCGAGGTTGTTCATGCAGGCGGCCACCGCCGAGAAGGCGGTGATTTGATCCATGCCGTCGAACATCAACAGCAGCAGCATGATCGAGAACAGGCCCACGTAGGCGGCGAAGAAGCCCCAGACCGCGTCCAGGATGCGATTGGAGACCGGATGGCCGCCGAGCTTGATGGGCACCACGGCATGGGGATGGATGACCCGCATCACCTCGCGCCGCCCCTGCTTGAGCAGCATCACGAAGCGGATCACCTTCAGCCCCCCGGCAGTGGAGCCGGCGCAACCGCCGATGAAGCTGGTGAACAGCAGCAGGGCGGGCAGAAAACCGGGCCACAGATGATACTGATGGGTAGTGAAACCGGTCGTGGTGCCGATGGAAACGGTCTGGAAGATGCTGTTGATCAGGGTCTGTCCCGGCGTGTCGAACACGCCCTGGTGATAGAGATAGACGGAGGTGATGAGGCCCACCACCAACAGGATGGAAACGTAGGCGCGGAACTCGGAATCGCTGAAATAGCCGCGCAGGCTGCGCTGCCGCCAGGCGATGAAGTGCAGTGAATAGTTGATGGCGGAAAGAAACATGAAGACGATGGCCACCACCTCGACGGCGGGTGTGGCGATAAAGTGACCCATGCTGGCGTCGTGGGTGGAATAGCCGCCGATGGCCACGGTGGAGAAGCTGTGCGCCAGGGCGTCGAACCAGTTCATGCCGGCGATCCGGTAGGCCAGCATGCAGGCCACGGTGAGGCTGAGATAGATGTACCACAGGGCCTTGGCCGATTCGGTGATCCGGGGGGTGAGCTTGGTGTCCTTCACCGGACCGGGGGTTTCGGCCTTGTAGAGCTGCATGCCGCCGATCCCGAGCATGGGCATGATGGCCACCGCCAGCACGATGATGCCCATGCCGCCGAGCCACTGCAATTGCTGGCGATAGTAGAGAATGGCCTTGGGCAGGAAATCGATTCCGGTGAGCACGGTGGCACCGGTGGTAGTCAGGCCCGAGATGGATTCGAAGAAGGCGTCGATGGGGCGGATATCGAGCTGCTCGGAAAGCAGCAGGGGCAGGGCTCCGAAGCTGCCAAGCACCGTCCAGAACAGCACCACCACCAGAAAGCCGTCCCGCAGGCGCAGCTCCCGGCGCTGCGACTTGACCGGCAGCCACAGCACGATGCCGGTGATCAGGGTCACGGCAAAGGCCCAGAAGAACGGCTCCAGCGCGCCGTCGGCATAGAGGATCGATACCAGCATGGGCGGCACCATGGTGCTGCTGAAGATCATCAGCAGGATGCCGAGAATGCGCTGGATGACGAGGAGTTGCATTTGTGGTCAGAGGAAAGGGGCAAGAGGAAAGAGGAAAGGAATACCCGCTTCCCGGCAGCTACCGCGTAGTGGGGAGAGGGCGTTGCGCCGATCCTTTTCTCTTTTCACTTTCCTCTGCCTTTCAGATAAACGTGATTCCCACCTGGAACAGCTTTTCCACCTCGCGGATCCTCGACTTGTCCACCAGGAACAGGATCACGTGATCCTCCGGTTCGATGACGGTGTCGTGGTGGGCGATGATCACGTCCTTGCCGCGGACGATGGCGCCGATGGTGGTGCCCGGCGGCAGCTTGAGTTCCTCGATGCGGCGGCCGACCACCTTGGAGGTGTTGCGATCCCCGTGGGCGATGGCCTCGATGGCCTCGGCGGCACCACGGCGCAGGGAGTAGACCTTGACCACGTCGCCGCGGCGGATGTGGGTGAGCAGGCTGCCGATGGTGGCCTGCTGTGGCGAGATGGCGATGTCGATGTCGCCACTTTCGATCAGATCCACGTAGGCGGCACGGTTGATCAGGCTCATGACCTTGCGCGCGCCGAGCCGCTTGGCGAGCATGGCCGAGAGGATGTTGGCCTCGTCGTCGTTGGTCAGGGCGCAGAACACGTCGGTCTTGTCGATGTTTTCCTCGAGCAGCAGTTCCTCGTCGGCGGCGTCGCCGTACAGGACGATGGTGCGATCCAGCTCGTTGGACAGGGCCCGGGTGCGTTCGAGGTTGTGGTCGATGAGCTTGACCTGGTAGCGCTGCTCCAGGGCCCGTGCCACCCGCTTGCCGATGTTGCCGCCACCGACGATCAGGATCCGGCGATAGGGTTTGTCGAGTCGGCGCAGTTCGGCCATCACCTTCATGATGTCGCGGCTGGCGGCGATGAAGAATACCTCGTCGCCCGGTTCGATGACCGTGTGGCCCTCGGGGATGATGGCCCGGTCGCGCCGGTAGATGGCGGCCACCCGCATGTCCACGCCGGGGATGTGCTCGCGCAGGGCGCGCAGCTCGTGGCCCACCAGCGGGCCGCCGTAATAGGCCTTCACGCCCACCAGTTGCACGCGGCCGTCGGCGAAGTCGAGCACCTGCAGGGCGCCAGGATGTTCGATCAGGCGCTGAATGTATTCGGTGATGATCTGCTCGGGGCTGATCAGGAAGTCGATGGGCAGAGCCTCGGGGGCGAACAGCTTGTCGTAGTTGAGGTATTCGACGGCCCGCACCCGGGCGATCTTGGTGGGGGTGTGGAAGATGGTGTAGGCCACCTGGCAGGCGACCATGTTGGTCTCGTCCGAGTCGGTGACCGCCACCAGCATGTCGGCGTCTTCGGCACCGGCGGCGCGCAGGACGTCGGGATGGGAGCCGCGCCCGGCGATGGTGCGCAGATCCAGGCGTTCGCGGAGCTGGGCCAGTACCTGCTCGTTGCGATCGACGATGGTGATGTCGTTGGCCTCGGAGGCCAGGTTCTCGGCCAGGGAACTGCCCACCTGGCCGGCACCGAGGATCAGGATTTTCATGGCTGCTGTCCGCCGCGGGTCATGGCGCGGAGTATATACTAGGTAGCGGGTGGCCGGGGGCGGGTCGCTGCCCGCTATCCGCTACCCCAGGTTCTTGGGATCGATCCCCAGATTGCGCAGCTTGCGGTAGAGGTGGGTGCGTTCCAGGCCGATGATCTTGGCCACCTTGCCCACCGATCCGCCGTTCTCGCGTAGCTGGTGAACGAGGTAGTCGCGTTCGAACTGTTCGCGGGCCTCGCGCAGGGGCAGCTCGTAGTGGATGCGGCCCTCGCCGGCCGGGGCCGGGCTGGCCGGCTGGCTGCTGCCGAGGGCCGCTTCCACTTCCTCGAGGCTGATCTCGTCGCCGCTGCCGACGATCAGCAGGCGCTGCACCAGGTTCATCAGCTCGCGCAGGTTGCCGGGCCAGTGGTGGTTGCGCAGGCGGTTCTGGGCGGCGGTGCTGAAGCGGCGGTAGGGGAGGTTTTCGTGTTCCACGTACTGGTTGGTGAACCAGGTGAGCAGTTCCGGCACGTCCTCGCGGTGTTCGCGCAGGGGCGGCAGGGGTACCGGCACCACGTTGAGCAGGAAATAGAGATCCTTGCGGAAACGCCCCTCGTCCACGCAGGCGGCCAGGTCGTGATGGGAGCCGGCGATGATCCGCATGCGCAGGTTGACGGTGGTGTCGGAGCCGGTGCGCTGGAAGCTGCCCGAGTTGAGGGCCGAGAACAGCTTGCCCTGGGTGGCCAGATCCATGTCGGCCACGTCGTGCAGCAGCAGGGTGCCGCCGTTGGCCTGTTCCAGCAGACCGTAATGGATCTGCTCGCCGTCCTCGTAACCGAACAGTTCCCGGGCCGAGGTCTCGGGGGTCAGGGCCGCCACGTTGACCTCGATGAAGGGGCGATCCTTCTGGGCGCTGTGGGCGTGCAGGTAGCGGGCCGCCACGTCGATGGCACAGCCGGGCTCGGAGGTCAGCAGCACCCAGCTGTCGTGTTCCGCGATCCGCTTGAGCTGTTCGCGCAGGCGCTGCATGGTGGCGCTGCGTCCCGGCGGCTCGCCGGGCACGATATGGTGCCGGCGCAGTCCCAGGTTCTCGCGCTGCAGGCGATCGGCTTCCAGGGCGTGTTCGATGGTCAGGAGCAGCTTGGCCAGAGAGAGGGGCTTCTCGATGTAGTCGTAGGCCCCCAGGCGCGTGGCCTCCACGGCCGTCTCTACCGTGCCGTGGCCGGACATCATGATCACCGGCATCGGCAGATCGCCGTTCTCGGCCCATTCCTTGAGCAGGGTGATGCCGTCCACGTCGGGCATCCAGATGTCCAGCAGCACCAGATCGGGGCGCCGGGCCCGGTGGGCGCGGCGGGCGGCCTCGCCGTTCTCGGCCACGGTCACCTCGTAGCCCTCGTCCTCGAGGATCTCCTTGAGCAGACTGCGAATGTCCGGCTCGTCATCCACCACCAGCAGGTAGGGCGCGCTGGCCAGTGGCAGTTTGTCGGCGGATTCAGGCTGCGGCATGGTCGTCATCATCACGGGTTTCTCGGGATGGCTTGGGGTCGGTTTCGGGGATCGTGGCGGCACCGATCACCGGCAGACGGATCAGGATGCAGGCGCCACCTTCGGGCCGGTTGCGGGCCAGCAGCATGCCCCCGTGTTCCTCGACGATCTTCTTCACGATGGCGAGTCCCAGGCCGGAGCCCCGGGGTTTGCTGGTGACATAGGGCTCGAAGAGCTGGGTCAGCATCTCGTCGGGGATGCCGGGGCCGTTGTCCTCCACTTTCAGTTCCACGTAGCGGCAGGCGTGTTCCTCCGCGCAGCGGGTGTGGATGGTGATCTCGCCCTCGCCATAATCCATGGCTTCCAGGGCGTTTTTCAGCAGGTTGGTCAGCAACTGGCGCAGGCGGCCCACGTCGGCCTCGATATGGGGGGCGGCCTCGTCCAGTTCCAGACGGATGCGGGTGCGCATGTCACCGCCCCGGTACAGTTCGCGCACTTCCCGGATCAGGGCGTTGAGATCCACCTCCTCGAGCTGCAGGGCCGGCATGCGCGCATAGTCGGAGAAGGCCTTGACCATGCCCTTGAGGGTCTCCACCTGCTGCACGATGGTATGGGTGGCGCGGTCCAGCACGCCGGCATCCTCCGGGGCCATCTTGTGCAGGTACTTGTGGCGCAGGCGTTCGGCGGAGAGCTGGATGGGCGTGAGCGGATTCTTGATCTCGTGGGCCAGGCGCCGAGCCACTTCGCCCCAGGCGGCGTTGCGCTGGGCCTGGATCAGGGCGGTGATGTCGTCGAATACCACCACGTGGCCGGCCTGATCGGGCAGGGCGGTGATCCGGCACATGAGCACCTGCCGCCCGCCTGCACCGAACAGGGTGATCTCCTCCTGCCAGTCGGCGAAGGGTTCCTGCAGGGCTTCCTCGAGGCCCTCGACCAGCGGTTGCAGACGCGGCTGGGCCCCGCCCAGGGTGGCGAGGGGCTGGCCCTGGTAGCGATTCAGATCGAGATCGAGGATCTGGCTGGCGGCGCGGTTGCAGGTGCGCACCCGCTGTCCGGCATCGAGGGTGATCACCCCCGAGGAGAGGTTGGCCAGCACGGTTTCCAGGTAGGCGTGCTGGGACTCGGCGCGCTGCTGGCTGGCGCGGGCCTGGTTGCGGGCCTGGGCGATGCGGTGGGTCATCTCGTTGAAGGAGCGCACCAGGAAGCCCAGTTCGTCGCGCCCCGGCAGGGGCAGGCGCTTTTCGTAGTCGCCGGCGGCCACCGCGCGGGTGCCTTCCACCAGATCCGAGATGGGTGCCACCAGCCGGCGGGCGGCGAAGAAGGCAGCCCAGATGGCCACCAGGATCGACAGCAGCAGCACCAGCGACAGGGTGAGGATGAAGCTGTACTTGAGCGGCACCCGCAGGTAGGCCACTTCGCGATAGCGGCCGAAGGCCGACTGCACCGAGGCGGCCAGTTCGTTGAGGCGCGCCGGCACCGGATACAGCGCCTGCAGGATGCGTACCTGGCCGTCGGGCACCCCGGCCGGCACCGGCACTGCCACCCGGATGAACAGGCCGGCGCCCTGTACCGGCACCAGTTCCACGTCGGTCTTGCCCTGGCGCACCAGCATCTGGCTGACGGTGTCCAGGCGCATGGGCAACAGGCGTTCGGCCTCGCCGGAGCTGGCGGCGACGATCTCGCCCTTGAGGGTGAACAGGGTCAGCTCGTAGGCCTTGCTCTGGGTGCGCAGATCGTTGAGGGTGAGGGCGGCCAGCTCGCCGTCCACCTCGCGCAGAGCCGGGGCCATGGCCCGGGTGTCCCGCAGCAGCTCGTTCATGCGCACGCCAAGGGAGGCCTGGCTCAGTTCCAGGGCGTCGTTGAGGGCGTTCTCCACCCGCACGTCGAACCAGGAATCGATGCCGCGCTTGATGAAATCGAGCGAGAACAGATAGACCGCCGAGACCGGCGTGACCGACAGGATCACGAACATCACCACCAGTCGTGCGGTGAGGCGCGAGCCGGCCACCTGGCGACGGTATTGCAGCAGCAGCTGCCAGACGCTGCGGCCGATGAGCACGATGAACAGGGCAATGGCCAGCAGGTTGACACCCAGCAGCAGGGTGTAGAGCTGGCCGAACAGGGCCGAGTTGTGGGTGGCGTCACTCATCAGCCACAGGGAGACGAGCAGCAGCACGAACAGCGCGACGATGGGCGCGCTGCCGGTGAACAGGCGACGAATCAGCGGGTGAGCGGCCATGTGTACCAGCCCGAGTCCAGATCCCAGTCGGCGGAAATGTAGGCCATGGGCCGCATCGGCGCCGGCAGGGATTCGATGTCCAGATGGGCGCGCAGGCGCACCGCGTAGTCCTTGTCCGGCGCCAGCAGCTTGGCGTCGATCAGCGGCAGGTTGCGCACGTGGCCCAGGGCCTCGAGGGCCGTGTCGAGGTTGCGGTAGTGATCCTGGGTGCCGCTGTTGAGATTGTGGATGATGAAGGTGCCCGAGAGGGCGTGATACAGCAGCAGGTAGCCCTGTTGCAGCTCGGCCAGGGTCCGGTCCCAGTACCAGCGCTGTTCGCGCACCTGGATGTCGAGCTGGATCAGCAGTGGCACGCCGTTCCTGAGGGCATTCAGGGCCGCCTCGGAGAAGCGGTAGTCGATGCGGGCGTTGAGGCGATAGACGCCGTCCTCGAGGGCGGTCTCGATGGATTTGATCACGAAGTCGTGTTCCGCCGCCCGGGCCGGGAGGGCCAGGCAGCCGAACAGCAGCAGCGCCGCCCAGAAGCGGCGGCGATCAGGCAGCCGGCTTGCGCAGGCAGGCATAGTAGAAACCGTCCATATCGTCGTCTCCCGGCAGGATCTGACGGCCGGCCGGGCGGGGTCGGCCCCAGTCCGCGTGGATGGGGGCTTCCCGTGCGCCGGGCGTGCGCTCGAGGAAGCCGGCGAGCTGCCGGTCGTTCTCGTCGGGCAGGACCGAACAGGTCGCATAAAGCAGGATACCGCCTGGCCGCAGCAGGGGCCAGAGGGCGTCGAGCAGCCGGGCCTGGGTGACGGCCAGGGCCGGGATGTCCGTGTCGCGCCGCAGCAGGCGGATGTCGGGATGGCGGCGGATCACCCCGCTGGCCGAGCAGGGGGCATCGAGCAGGATGCGGTCGAAGGGGCGGCCGTCCCACCAGCGGCTCGGTTCGGCGGCGTCACCGGCGAGGCAGGTGGCCTGGCGTCCGGCACGCGCCAGGTTTTCCCGGACCCTGGCGAGGCGTTCGGGATCGGCGTCCAGCGCCACCAGCTCGCGCACTTGCGGCTGGTGTTCGAGCAGGTGCAGGGTCTTGCCGCCGGGGGCGGCACAGGCATCCAGCACCCGCTCGCCCGGCTGCGGATCGAGCAGCGGCGCGGCCAGCTGGGCGGCGGCATCCTGTACCGAGACCAGGCCGCGATCGAAGCCGGGCAGGGCCGTCACCTCGACCGGCTCGGCAAGGATCAGGCCGTGGGCGGCATGCGGGGCCGGGCGCGCGGCAAGACCCGCGGCAGCGAGCTGCTCGCGGTATTCCTCGCGGGTCAGGCGGCTGCCGTCCACCCGCAGGGTCATGGGGGCCTGGCGCAGATTGGCCGCCATCACTTCCCCGCAGTCTTCCGACCAGGCCGAGCACAGGCGCTCGCGCAGCCAGGCCGGATGGCCGCTGACGACGTTCGGATCCTTCTCCACCCGGGCCAGCAATGCCGTCCGTTCGCGCAGGAAGCGCCGCAGGAGGGCGTTGAGCAGGCCCCGCGCCCAGGGTTTGCCGAGCCTGCCGGCCAGGCGCACGGTCTCGTCCACCGCCGCGTGGTCGGGCACCCGCATGGCCAGGATCTGGTGCAGGCCGGTGAGCAGCGCCGCCCGCACGTCGGCCTCCTTCGCCCGCAGCGGCTTGTCCAGCAGCGTTTCGGCCAGGGCCTGCAGGCGGTACCAGTCGCGAACCACCCCATAGGCCAGCGCCTGGGCCAGCGCCCGCTCCCGCGGTTCGGTGACCGGGGCGAGCGAGACGGCCAGCGCGTCGGTGAGACTGCGCCGTTCGCGGATCAGCAGGCTAAGCGCCTTGACGGCGGCGAGACGGGACATGGCGGGGGCGATTTCACAAGTGAATGGGATCTGGGGATGGTGCCAGAAAAATCAATATCTTGCCTTGATTTCCCGGGCCGGGCAGCCTTGTTTCGAACCGGTGAGGCTGTCGCAGTGGGAGTGATTCATGAAGCAAGGCGGGCCGGCAGCGCAGGGGCGGTGGCCGCCTCGCCGGATTCGCCGCCGGTGGCCAGCAGCAGCCCCTGTTTGAAGGCCTCGGCCGCCGCCTCGGGTTCGTCCAGGCGCTCCAGCAACAGGCCCAGTTCGCGCCAGGTCTCGGGCAGGGGCTGGCTGCCGAGGCTGGCCTCCAGATAGCTGCGGGCCTTGCCCCAGAGCTGGTTGCGCAGGCAGATCCGGCCCAGGGTGAGCAGCAGCACGGCGTTGTTCTCGTGGCCCTTGAGCCATTCCTCGGCCACCGCCAGTTGCCGCTCGGGGTGCTGGGTGTGCAGCTCCCCGTAGAGGCGCACCCATTCGGGATCCCAGTGCTGGCGCAGGGCTTCGCGCAGCAGGGGCTCGGCGCTGTCGTCCTCGCCCAGTTTCATCAGGGCGCGGATGTAGTCGGTCAGCAGTTGCCGGTCGCCGCGCAGCTCCTTCGGCACGGTCTTCCAGAAGGCCTGCAGGGCGGTACCGTCGCCGGACGCGGCCTGGCGGGCCAGCAGGGCGCGCCAGGTGCGCACGGCCAGGTCATGCCAGTCCTTCTCGTCGAGCACCTTGTGCTTGCGCAGCAGGGGCAGCAGATCGCGCAGGTCTTCCCAGCTCTGCAGGCGCTCGTGGACCTGGGCGAGCAGCAGCAGCACATGGGCGTGGTTGGGCACTATGGAGCGCAGGTGCTCGAGGGTGGCCAGGGCCTGTTCGAGCTGGCCGTGGGCCAGTTGCAGCTCGGCCTGGGTCAGCTCCACCGCCACGTCGGCGTCGGGCATGGACTTGAGGGCCTCGGCCAGGTAGTGATCGCGGCGTTCCGGGGCATCCTGTTTCTGCGCGGCGCGGGCGGCAGAGAGATAATTGAGCAGCGGCGTGCCGCTGTCGCGGGCGTGGCGTACCAGGATCCGCTCGGCCTTGCGCCAGTGGCCTTCGGCCAGTTCGATGAGCCCCTGGCGCAGGCTGCGCCGGGCCCGCCGGCGGCGACGTTCGGCGCGCCAGTGGCGCAGGCGCTCGGGCAGCGTCCAGGTGCGCACGATCAGCCGCACCAGGGCGTAACCGGCGACGAAAGCCACCAGCAGCAGCACGATGAACAGCGAGAGGGTGGTTTCGATGGTCAGGTGGCCACGGCCGATGAGCACGTAGCCCGGATCCTCGTAGGCCAGCAGGCCGGCCACCACGCCCACCAGCAGCACCGCCAGGAAGCCGAACAGCAGTCTCACGAGCCCGCCCCGTCGGGCTGCGCGGCCTCGGGTGTGCCGTGTTCGGCCAGGTAGCGGCTGATCGCCTCGTGGCTGCGAGCGGGGGTCGGCAGTTCGGGGGCGATGTCAATGCCGGCCAGTTCGCGCAGCGCACCCTCGAGGTGGGCGGTGGCCGGGTCGGCCTGGTCGAACCAGGCCTCGAGCCACTGGCGGGCGGTGTCGAGGCTGTCGCGCCACAGATCGGCGTTACCCTGCAGCAGGGCCAGGCGGGCCTGCTCCAGTTGCAGCTTCAGGTTCTGCACCAGGAAGAAGTGCTGCTCGGGCGTCAGCAATGGCCTGACGGGGCCTTCGTGGTGGCGAATCACGATCAGTTTCTGCATCTCGCGCCACAGGGCGGCGGGCATCTCGCGCCAGTCCTGAACCGGCGTCTTGGCCTCGCCGGCCTTGTCCGGCTTCTCCTTCTGTTCCTCGCGCACCCGCAGCAGCTTGAGGTGATCCACGTCGCGGATCAGGGCGCCGAGGCGCAGGGCCAGGCCGGTGACATCGGGCATGGGCACCTTTTGCAGGGCGTCGATGTCCTCGGCCAGGGCCTTGCGTACCGGCAGGATGGCCGGATCGGCCACCCCTTTCAGGCGCGCGTCGGCGGCTTTCAGGGCAGCGATGGCGGTGGCGGGATCCCGCGCCAGGGCCAGGCGCTGGCCGGCCAGGCGGATGAGGTAACGGGCCTCGGCCACCAGCCAGGTCTGCTGCAGGTGGGTGTTGCGGCGCAGCAGCTCTTGCAGGGTCCCGGCCAGATCCTGCTGTTCCCGGCCCAGGCTGGCCAGTCGCTCCTCGATGCGGGCATTCTGCTCGCGCAGGCCGTCGAGGTTCGCTTTCAGTGCCGTCAGATCGCCCGCGGTGCGACTCTCCACCCCGGCCAGGCGCGCATCCAGCGCCTGCTGCTGGCGGTACAGCTGCCAGGCGCCACCGAGGCCGCCCAGCGCCACCAGCAGGGCCAGGCTGCCGACGAGCAGGGCCGGACGCGTGCCGCCGGGCCGCCCGGTGCCGGCCGGCTTCTCTGTTGGGGTGTCCGGGGGGGTGTCGGGCACGGGGGCGGCGGTTTCGGCGCTCGTGTCCGTTTCCTCCGGGGCCGGGTTTTCGGCGGGCGTCTCGCTCATGGGGCGCATTCCAGGCGTTGCAGGGCCTCAATGATAGCCTCATCGCTGCCCGAGGTGGCGGAAATGATGCGCCTGAAGCCCAGATTTTGCGCCAGGGCCGCCTGGCGGGGGTGGATCACCACGAGGGGCAGGGCCAGCAGGCGGTCGCGCCGGGCTTCACCGGCCTGGTCCGCCAGGGCTTCGAGGATCTCCCCGGAGGTGATCAGCACCGCGTCGAGGGCGTTCGCGTCGAGCAGGCGCGCCAGCTCGGCGGAAACCGTGTTCCGCCGTCGTTCGTAGACTTCCAGGTAGTCCACCCGGGCGCCCCGTTCGCGCAGGCCCGTGGCCAGCTCCTCTCGGCCGCCCCGGCCGCGCACGATGAGCACGGGCTGCCCGGCCACCGCCTGCAGGGCCGGTTCGGCCAGCAGCCCGGCCGAGTCGAAGCGGCTGGCCGGCAGGATGTCGGGGGGGCGGCCAAGGGCCGCCTCGATGGCTCGCGCCGTGCCCCGGCCGATGGCGGCCAGTCGCACGCCTTCCGCAAGGGGCAGGAGGCGGGGCAGGCCGTGGCGCACGGCGCTGGGGCTGACGAAGATCAGCAGGGTGTCCGGGATCAGTGCAGGAATCGGCGTATCCAGGGGGCGGATCTCGAGCAGGGGCAGGCACACGGGCCGGTGCCCGGCCTCGCGCAGCCTGCGGGCGAGGGGGGCGGCCAGCTCGGCGGGCCGGGTCACCAGCAGGCGGCAGCCTGCCGGCTCATTCGGCATGCAGCGCCTCCAGCAGGCGGTCGGCGCCGCGGGAGAGCAGATCCTCGGCCAGCACCCGGCCCAGGTATTCGGCGTCCTCGGGCGGGCCGGCAATCTCGCCGTGCACCAGTTCCGAGCCGTCCACGGCACCCACCATGCCCCGCAGCAGGATCACGCCGTGTTCGAGGATGGCGTAGCCGCCGATGGGCACCTGGCAGCCGCCCTGCAGACGGTGGTTGAAGGCCCGCTCGGCCCGCACGCACAGGGCGGTGTCGGGATCGGCCAGGGGCGCGATGATTTCGTGTACCCAGTCGTCGTCCTCGCGGCATTCGATGCCCACCGCGCCCTGGCCGATGGCCGGCAGGCAGACTTCGGGGGCCAGGTATTCGCGGATCCGATCGGCGAACTCCAGGCGGATGAGGCCCGCGGCGGCGAGGATGATGGCATCGTAGTCATTGTCGTCGAGCTTCTGCAGGCGGGTGTTGACGTTGCCGCGCAGGCTGACGATCTCGAGATCGGGGCGCAGGGCGGCGAGCTGGCACTGGCGGCGCAGGCTGGAGGTGCCCAGGCGTGCCCCCTGGGGCAGATCCGCCAGGCTCTCGTATTGATTGGAGACGAAGGCGTCCCGCGGATCCTCCCGCGGGCAGATCACGGCCAGGTGCAGGCCCTTGGGCAGCTCCACCGGAACGTCCTTCATGGAATGCACGGCGATGTCGGCCTCGCCGCGCAGCATGGCGCTCTCCAGCTCCTTGACGAACAGGCCCTTGCCGCCCACCTTGGCCAGGGGGGTGTCGAGGATCTTGTCGCCCTGGGTGGTGAAGGTGACCAGCTCCACTTCCAGATCGGGGTGCAGCTCGATGAGCCGGGCCCGGACGTATTCGGCCTGCCACAGGGCGAGTTGGCTCTTGCGGGTGGCGATGCGCAGGGTGTCGGTCATGGTGTTCGGGCCGCCGGAGAAGGTGGGAATAAAGGGGAACCACCGGGCGTCCCCCGTATCGAAGGCTATAATACACCAATTCGGAGCCACCCCTCGTCGCCATGATTCGTCACCTCTTCGCCCTTGCCCTGCTGCTGCCGAGCCTGCCCCTGCAGGCGGCCGAGCTGCCCCCCGTTCGCCTGTCCCAGGCCACGGATCTGCAGGCCCTGGGCGACCAGGCCCGGGCACGTGATCTGCCCTTGCTGGTGATGTTCTCCTCGGCCCACTGCCCCTACTGCATGATCGTGCGCGAGGAGTTCCTCAAGCCCATGCTGCGCTCGGGCGACTATGCCGACAAGGTGATCATGGCCGAGGTGGAAGCCGACGAGACCCCCATCACCGACTTCGACGGCCGCACCCGCAGCGCCCTCGACGTGGCCCAGCGCTACGACGCCACCCTCTCCCCCACCGTGGTGTTCCTCGACCCCGACGGCCACGAACTGGCGCCCCGCCTGGTGGGCATCACCACCGTGGACTTCTACGGCGGCTACCTCGACGAGGCCATCGACCAGGCCCGCAGCCGCCTGCGCAAGCTCGCCTTCCAGGATCCGGCCCGGTAGGCGCGGCGCCTCGCCGCGACAAAATGGGCGCTCCGAATTCCATGGCATGAGTTATTCCATGGCATGAGTTTGGTGCAAGCACAGAGCCCTTGGGTTGGGGAAACCGTTTCGTGACCGTCGGCCGCAGGGATGCGGCCGTCGAGCCTACAGGGAGGTATTCACGGCGTGTCACGAAACGGTTTCCCCAACCCAAGGGCGTGCCAGATGCTGGGCCAAGAGCCACAAAAGCGTTCGGGGATTCGGAGAGGCTGTTCGGGAGATGCGTGGGGAAAATTCACTGTTTTGTTACGGCCACCCGCCACTCCCGACTCTGCTATAGTCGATCCCGTTGCGGCCTGCGGGCCGCCGGACGGGGATACCGCTTGACCGCAGTACGCGTAGAGAGCGCCGGGGAGGCCGTCGAACTGCAGCTCGACGGCGACTGGAGCGTGGAGCGGGCCGCCCAGATGGAGGCGGCCCTGGCCGGACTGTCCCTGCCGCCGGGGCGGCCGGTGGTGATCCGCCCCGGGCGCCTGGGCCGGCTCGATCTCACCGGCGCCTGGTTGCTGCGGGATCTGCAGGCCCGTCTGGAGGCCGCCGGCCACGCGGTGGAACTGCGCGGCTTTCGAACCCGCCACTTCCGTTTCCTCGCAGCGCTGCCGCCCGAGACCCCGCCTCCGCCGCCATCGGCCGAACCCCTGCTGCGGCGCTTTCTGCTGCTGCTGGGGCGCACGGTGGTGGGCGAGCGTCGCCAGGTCCAGGCCACCCTGGCCTATCTCGGCCGCCTGGTGGTGAACCTGCTGCAAGTGCTGTTGCAGCCACGCCGTCTGCGCATCCGGGACATCTCCCACCACATGTATGAGACGGGGATCCTGGCCATTCCCATCGTGGCCCTCATCGCCTTTCTGATCAGCATCGTCCTGGCCTACCAGGGCGCTTCCCAGCTCGCCCGCTTCGGCGCCACCGTGTATACGGTGGATCTGGTGGCCATCTCCCAGTTGC
>JALSSV010000014.1 GCA_026984045.1 Chromatiales bacterium
ATGTCGGCTCATCACATCCTGGGGCTGTAGCCGGTCCCAAGGGTATGGCTGTTCGCCATTTAAAGTGGTACGCGAGCTGGGTTTAGAACGTCGTGAGACAGTTCGGTCCCTATCTGCCGTGGGCGTTTGAGACTTGAGGGGAGCTGCTCCTAGTACGAGAGGACCGGAGTGGACGTTCCTCTGGTGTTCCGGTTGTCACGCCAGTGGCACTGCCGGGTAGCTATGAACGGACGGGATAACCGCTGAAAGCATCTAAGCGGGAAGCCCCCCCCAAGATGAGGTCTCACTGGATCCTCGAGATCCCTGAAGGGCCCTTGTAGACCACAAGGTTGATAGGCTGGGTGTGGAAGCGCAGCAATGCGTGAAGCTAACCAGTACTAATTGCCCGTGAGGCTTGACCATATAACACCCAAATGTTCTGGGTGCGGTTGTCAACAACGTGCACTGACGGACGCTTCATCATCGAATTGGGGACGGCGACGCAAGTCGACGCCCTTACCAGTTTGCCTGGCGGCCATGGCGAGCGGGTACCACCCGATCCCATCCCGAACTCGGAAGTGAAACTGCTCAGCGCCGATGATAGTGTGGGGTCTCCCCATGTGAAAGTAGGTCACCGCCAGGCTTTAATTCCCAAACCCCGCAGGTTTCGCCTGCGGGGTTTTTTATTTCCGCAATCCGGGAAAAACCCACCTCCGGGCTTTTTCAACCGCCTGTTCAAGTCGAACTCACGGACGGTTTGTGCCAAACTTGGCGCAGATACTCATACCGGGAGTTGCGTACATGGCCAGTGCCTATCAGCACATTCTCGTGCCCCTGGATGTTTCGGATGAAGCACGTCAGGTGCTCGATCGGGGGCAGGATCTCGCCCGGCGTTATGGTGCCCGTCTGAGCCTGTTGCACGTGGTGGAGCCGGTGATCATCGACACCAGTTATGATCTCATCGGCCCCCTGCCAATCGAAATCGATGAGCCTCTCCTCCAGCGCGGCCGCGATTTTCTGCAACAGATCGCCAGGGAATTCCGACTCGATGCCCATCAGGATGTGGTCCTGGGGCCGGTGAAGGGCACGATTCTGGACTATGCCCAGGAAAATCAGGTTGATTTGATCGTCATCGGCACCCACGGCCGTCACGGTGTCAAGCGGTTGCTCGGTTCCACCGCCAATGCCGTACTGCACGGCACCCCCTGCGATGTGCACGCCGTGCGGATCCGGGAGAAGGACTGAAACGCATCACATCATGCTGGACAACCGTCATGCGGTGCTGCAGATCCTGGCCGATGGCCGCTTCCACTCCGGCCAGGCACTGGGCACCAGCCTGGGCCTGTCCCGGGCCGCCATCTGGAAAATCGTCGCCAGCCTGCGCCATCACTGGGGGTTGCGGATCCAGGCCGTGCGCGGCCGCGGCTACCGTCTCGCCAGTCCCGTTCCCCTGCTCGCGCCCCAGCGGATCCGCTCTCAGCTGACGCCGTTCACCCGGGCACGCCTGCATGAGATCACGGTACGGTGGTCGGTCGATTCCACCAACCGCCGCCTCCTGCAGCGAGCCACCCAGGAGCCCATCCATGGCCATCTGCTGCTGGCCGAGCAGCAGACCGCCGGTCGCGGCCGACAGGGCCGCCAGTGGCACTCGCCACCGGCCGCCAACCTCTATCTCAGTCTGGGCTGGGAGTTTCCACCGGGCACCGATCTCAACGGGCTCAGCCTCGCCGTTGCCGTGGCCCTGTGGCGGGCGTTGGGGGCGCTGGGGGTCGACGGCCATGGCATCAAATGGCCGAACGATCTGTGGTGGGGCAACCGCAAGCTGGCGGGGATCCTCATCGAGATGCGCAGCGAGGCCGAGGGCCCCTGGCAGGTGGTGATCGGGATCGGGCTGAACGTGGCCATGTCCCACCTCGTCTGCGTGGACATCGATCAGCCCTGGATCGATCTCGCCCAGATCCTCGGCACGGTTCCGGATCGCAACCGCATCGTGGCAACACTCCTCGAGGCCTTGCTGCCGATCCTCGATGCCCATGAGCGAGAGGGCCTTTCCGCCTGTCGGGCCGACTGGCAGGCCGCCGATCTGCTGCAGGGACGCGAGGTCGTGATGCAGACGGCCGGGCGAACCTTCAGGGCGGTTGCCCGGGGCATCAATGGCCAGGGGGCCCTGCTGCTGGAGACCGGACAGGGACTGATGGCCTGTCATGCGGGTGACGTGCGATTGAGGCTGGCCGATGGCTGAGCCGATTCTGCTGCTGGATGTCGGCAACACGCGCCTCAAATGGGCGCTGGACGACGAGGGGGCCTTTCTCGCCGGCGGCGGTTTCCGTCATGGTGGACGGCTGGATCCGGATGCGCTCGGCACTCTGATCCGCTGCGACGCAGCCCGACCGGTCCGGGGGGTAGTCAGTTGCGTGGCCAACGAGCCCCTTTGCGCCACACTGGCGGGATGGTTTGAACAGCACCTGGGCCTGTCACTGCAACGGGTCACGGCCGCCGCTCGTGGCTGGGGCGTGGTCAACGGTTATGCCCAGCCCCAAAGGCTGGGCAGTGATCGCTGGGCGGCCATGGTTGCGGCCCGAAACCGCTGTGCCGGACTCGTCTGCGTCGTCGATGCGGGAACCGCCATCACCGTCGATCTGCTCGATGGAGCGGGGCAGCATCAGGGGGGCTACATCCTGTCCGGCCTGCACATGCTGCTTGAGGGGGTCGCCGAGAATACGGCCGTACGTGTTTCCGACTTGCCTGCCCCCCTGCGTGAACCGGGCCGGGATACGGCCTGCGGCCTGGCCAACGGGGCGCTGGAAGCGGCCTGCGCCTTCATCGAATCGATCGTCCGCCACTTCGAACAGCAGATGGGTGAAGCGGTACAATGCCTGCTCACCGGCGGCGACGGCGCGCTCCTGTCGCCCCATCTGCAGATTCCCCATGCCACGGAACCGGCGCTGGTACTGCATGGCCTGTCCCGCATGGCCCGAGAGGATCCCGCGACATCATGAAATGGCTGATCTACCTGTTGCTGCTGGCCAACATTGGCGTCTTCTTCTGGCATTTCCGGCCGGCGATGCTCTCCGCGCCGGAGGATCAGGACGAGGCGGCCTCGTCCCTGTCCCTGGTGCTGTTGCAGGAAGCGCGCGAGCGGTCCGCCGAGCCTGCCGGGGCGGGACGGTGTCTCGATCTGGGCCCGTTCGAGACCGTCAAACAGGCCAGTCGGGCCGCGGCGGCCCTCAAGGCACACGGGATCAAGGCCCGGCAGCGGATCAACCGGGAGGCCCGGCGCAAGGCCTACTGGGTACTGCTGCCGCCGGCGATCTCCCGTGAAGAAGCTCGCAAGACATTGAAAAAACTCAAAAAACAGAAGATAAACGACTATTTTCTGGTGCCGACCGGCGACAAGGCCAACGCCATTTCCCTGGGGGTGTTCTCCAAGTTCGAATCGGCCCATCGCCGGATCAAGCAGATGCAGAAACTGGGGTTCAAGCCCGTGTTCGAGAAGGTGGAACTGGCGAAGCGGGAATACTGGCTCGAATGGCCGTTGGAAGCCGGCAAGCCACCCTCCTCGGTCATGGAGACCATTCGGCGGATCCGTGCCGAGGCGCGACTCACCTCCCGAACCTGTGCGGCGGCGTCCTGACGGGATTGCACAGGCTCTCGACACTTGGATAGAATGCGCCTCCCGGTTCGGCCGGGACATGGCCGGTATAGCTCAGCTGGTAGAGCAACTGACTTGTAATCAGTAGGTCCGGGGTTCGACTCCTCGTGCCGGCACCAGACGACTCCCGGAACACAGCTCGTGGTTCCGGGTTTTTTGCATCTGCGAACCGTCCCGGGGCCAGGAAGCCACCAGAATCAGGCATTTCCGGCCCCCAGACGGTTGACAGCAGGTGACCGCTCGACGAAAATACGCAGCTTCGTTCGCGCGGAGGGGTTCCCGAGTGGCCAAAGGGATCAGACTGTAAATCTGACGGCTCCGCCTTCGGAGGTTCGAATCCTCCCCCCTCCACCAAATACAGGTACGAGTGGCGTGGGCCGAGGGACGAGGTTTTCTTCGGAGAAGCAGGGTGGCTTCTTCTGATGGGATTGCAGGGACAGACGAACACTCGCAGTTGTTCCGGCGCTGGTCGAAGGACCTCGTCCCTCGGCCCTCGTCCCTCGCCACGGTTCGCTGCGGGTGTAGTTCAATGGTAGAACCTCAGCCTTCCAAGCTGATGACGTGGGTTCGATTCCCATCACCCGCTCCAGTTTTTGACAGAGAAAGGTGGCAAGAGAAAAGAGGAAATTCGTTTGATCCACCCCGAGTCGGGTACCACTTTTTTCTTTCCTCTTGGCTCTGATTTTCGCCCATATAGCTCAGCGGTAGAGCACTCCCTTGGTAAGGGAGAGGTCCCCAGTTCAATTCTGGGTATGGGCTCCAAATTTTGCAGTAGATATATATTGGTATAAACCACACAGTGACTCGAAGGAGGCCCGGCGGTGTCCAAGGAAAAATTTGAACGTACGAAACCCCACGTGAACGTAGGCACGATTGGCCACGTGGACCATGGCAAGACGACGCTGACGGCGGCGATCACCAAGGTGATGGGCGAGAAGTTCGGCGGCG
>JALSSV010000015.1 GCA_026984045.1 Chromatiales bacterium
GTTGGTGAAGGGATAGCGGTAGCGGCGACTGAACGGGCTCAGCGTGTCCTCGACACAGGCCGGGCACGCGGCCGCGTCCGGCACCACACCGGTGCGGGCGGCGGTGGCGGCGCTGGTGTCGATCACGAATTCCGCCCCCGGTTCCTCGGCCAGCGGTTCGCGTTCGATGGCGTCGATGCGCGCCAGCGGCGGGCACTGTTCGCGCAGGGCGCGGACCAGGGCGTCGAGCCGCTCCGGCGGACCCCAGGCCTCGATCAGCACGCCCTCGCCGTCGTTGCGCACCGTGCCGGTGAGCCCGAGTCCCTGTGCGATGCGCCACACGGTGGGTCGGAAGCCGACCCCCTGCACCAGCCCGCGAACGCGCATGCGGGTGCCGCCGGTCCGGTCGATGGGCCGGGCGCGGGCGTTCACGGCGCCAGTCTCCACAGGCTCACGCGGTTGTTGCCGGAGTCGGCCACCACCGCGAGATCGTTCTCGGTGTTCAGGCCGTAGGGCCAGCAGAAGGAATCCGGCGCCGGCGGTTGCCAGCGGTTGTCGCCCTTTTCGTGGAAGTCGGGCTGGCCGGCCAGGCGCCGTGCCGGTGCGCCGGTGGCGAGATCGTCGATGTGCCAGCCCAGCAGCCGCGAGTTTGCAGTATCGGCCACGACAAGCCAGTCGCCCCATGCCGCCAGGGCGTAGGGCATGTTGAGGCTGGTGGCGCGTGGCCAATAGAGCGACTGGTTGTGGTCCACCAGTGTGAAGTCCGTTTGTCCCAATACATGGTCGCAGGGGGCGCCGTTCCGCTCCGGCAGGCCATTCCAGACCATGATGCGGTTGTTGCCGGCATCGGCCACGCACAGACGGCCGCGCCACAGGGCGATGCCGTGCGGCCAGCGCATGCTCATGGCCGAGGGCTCGCCGCCGGCGTTCTCGTCGCGCCCGGCAAAATCACGTTGCCCCAGCACCAAGTCGGCCGGCTGGCCATTTTTCCCGGGCAGTCCCCGCCAGATCAGGACGCGGCGGTTTTCGCTGTCGGCCACGCACAGGTGGCCGTCGAGCCAGGCCACACCGTAGGGCCAGTGCAGGCTGTCGGCGGCGGCCGTGGAGCGTCCGTGGTTGGCCTGCCCCGAGACGAAATCCGCCTGGCCCAGTACGAGATCGGGCGGCTGGTGGGAGGCTTGCGGTGCCTGGCGCCAGATCAGTACCCGGTGATTCCAGGCGTCGGCCACCGCCAGGCCCTCGCCACAGGCGCAGATGCCGGTTGGCACATTGAGTGTGGCGGGGCCGACCGGACCCTTGGCGTTGCGCCCTTCGCGATCGAAGGCGGGCTGGCCGATCAGCCAGTCGGCCGGTCCACCATCTTCGTCCGGTATCGCGCGCCAGCCCAGCAGCCGGTGGTGACCGGTGTCGGCGATCCAGAGGCTTCCGTCCGGCAGCAGCGCCGCGCCCCTGGGGCCGAAGCACTGCCGCGCGCTCGGCTTCAGCCCTGCGGTGACCATGGGCGGGCGGCGTTCGCCACCTAATATCCGCAGTGGCTCCGGATCGCGGAACAGCGGTGCGGAGGCGGCCTCGCGGGCTTCCCTGTCGCGCAGCGCGGGGTTCGGGCTGATCTTCATGCGGACAACGCTCATGCCAGCCCCACCTCCACGTGGCCGTTCACCACCCGCACGCCGTGGGCCTGGAGCTGGACCTCGGGGGCGGTCAGGCATTCGCCGGAGTGGAGTGCATACTGGAAGCCGTGGTACGGACACGTGAGCACTCCGTTTTCCAGCTCGCCACCGTCCAGCGGCATGCCGAGATGCGCGCAGGCGTTCTCGTAGCACTGTACCCGCTCGCCGCTGCGCCAGAGCAGCAGCGAGCGGCCCTCGGCCTCGAGGATGCGGATATCGCCGTCCGGCAGATCGTCGAGGGTTGTCAGTGCGATCCAGCCCGTTTCGTCCATGCTCGCGAAGGGGCTGACGAAGTCCACGTTCACGCTTCCGCCGCCGTGACCGCGCGCCTTGCGGATGTTGGTGATCTCCGGGCAATGCTCGCGGATGGCCTTCTCCACGCCGGCCGACAGTGTCAGGCCTGAAGCGGGGCAGCCGTCGCAGGCCCCGGTGAGCCGGATGGTCACGGTGTCCGGTGGCTCCACTGCCACCAGCTCCACGTCGCCACCGTGTTCCCGCAGATAGGGGCGAACCGAGTCGAGCGCCTGTTGCAGCCGTTCATCGAGGGAAGGTTTGAGAATCTCCAGGTGGCGCAGCACCGCATACACCACTTCGTCGCTGGCGGCTTCGCGCAGGCGGCCGGCCGCCGCAGGGTCGTCCTTGAGCGCCCGGATCAGCCGGGTAAAGGCCTCGCGATGCAGGGCATCGATCGCATGGCGCAGTGCTTCGACGGTGTTGCGTTGCTGTTCATTCCAACTGGCGACAATCGATTGTAGCGCATCTATATCCTTGAGCAGTGCTGCCAAGGAAAGCGGTTCTTTATGGGAGGAATCGTGCTGGGGAACCGTGGCCATGGAGGATCAGGCGTACTTAAGATGACGGAACAGCCAAGGTTGAAGCGTGCCACCTGCCAGCCCGGCAATACCAGCCGAAGCCCATAATGGCAGGTCAGCCAAACTCAAGACAATCAACACTGTCGCGGTCACTCCCGCCCCGATGAGAATGTCCCGGATCACTTGACGGGGATCTTGGAACAACTTTCCCTTAAAAAATAGTTGAATTGAATTTAATACCATATCCAGCATGACTCATCCTCCCACCAGAGCGAGAAAGATCAAGCCCAAGAGTAGTCCCGGGATGGCGCCCAAGGGGCCATAAAAACTTCCCATCCACGCTCCCAGGCTTTTTTCCATGTGGCCATGGGCTACCCACGCGCCGCCCAAAGCGCCGCCTAGCAGCGCAGCAATCGCGCCTATTATCAATGCTCCTGTGAATGAAAGAAATGTTACTTCAACCATATCTAAATCCTATGCTTGTCAAGTTCAAGTTTCATGCTTTGTCTCCAGGCGGTGATGATTGATCACCGCTTCCGGTTCCTGGCCGTTTCCGCGCATTTCGGCGATTAGCGCTTGTAACGTCGAGGTGACCTGATCGGCTTTGCCCTTTTCCCCGAAACGCGAAAAAATTTCACCGGCCTCACCCAGTAATCTTGCCGCCTGCAGCACGTTTTGAGGGTTGCCCTTCTCCGGGCAGGATGGGTCATCGGGTAAGTTGCTCAAAGCGTTGGCCTTATTGGCAATCGTATTGGCATATTCGAGCGGGGTGTCTTTGGGGTTGCGTACCCGCAGGGCTTCATCGTAGGCTTCCAAAGCCCTGAGGTTATTTTCCAGGGCATGGGTGCTGGAGGCGTACTGTAAAGCATTGCCCAAATTGTTTTGCAGCATGGCATATTCCGCGGGATGATCGATGATATTAATCACCTTGAGCGCTGCTTCAAAGGATTGCACTGCCAGCGCCTCGCGCATTTTGCCCCGAGCGTCCGTCATTGGAATAGAAAGAAAGGCAGTTGCCAGGTTGTTGTGCAAAATCGCATGTTCGGCGGGGTAACGTTCGCCATCAAATATCCGGAGTGCGCGCTGATAAGCGCTGATGGCATCGGTAATCTTCGCTTGATGATCAGTGGCAAGAGACTGGAGTACGAGGCCCAGGTTCATCCATGCTTCCGCCAGCTCTTCCCGAGTGCCCAATGCCTCCAGAACCGGTAAAGCGGTTTCGAATGCTTTACGCGCCTCGTCCAGATACTCGGTTTTGTCGGATGGTATGGTTTGTAAGGCAGTACCCATGCGGGCCTGGATGCGGGCGGATAATAAGCGTTCGGAATCGGGCAAGAGGCCGAGGGCGCGTTGGTAGAGGGCGATGGCATCCAAGAGCTCTTGGATAGTCTCGGGCTTGTGCTGCAAGCCCATGGCGATTTCCATGAGCATTTCCGCCTTTTCGACTGCGCCGGCCGACTCTTCTTCGACCAAACGCAGCGCAGTTTCTACTTGTTGGCGTGCCAAGGATTGCGCCATGGTTTTTCCACCTTTGGTTTTTTTGTGAGCGTACCTAGGGAATTTTTTTCTGTCAAATAAAATTTCATAATGCAAAGTTAGTTTGCGTTGTTTTGTTGCCGCTCGGGTGTTCTTATTGTTCACGGAGGGGTGTTGTGATATAAGTGCAAATTAACTTGATATATTGAAAGCAATTTTTGCGTTTTCTCATGGATCACCAGTGGACCATCGTTACCCTTGGGCTGAATAAAGCGGAACAAAGTGACGCTTCTCGTGTTTTGGGTGAACATTACCGGGTTTTGCAGACGGATCTGCCTCGGGCGGCTTTGGAAATGATAGAAGCCAGCCATGCGGACTTGTTGATTTGCGACTACCCTTTACCCAACGGAACCGGGGCTAAATTTATGCGTACTTGCCGGGTGCGTTTCCCGGAGGTTGTCCGGATACTGACAGGAGAAATGGATGAGAAAACCTTGCAGTGGGTTATCAACGAAGGGGCTGTTTATGCTTTCGTGCGCAGCCCCTGGCTGGCTCCTCAGCTTGAGCTGCAGGTCCGGCGGGCCTTAGAAAACCGTGAGTTGGCTTTCCGTCACCGGCATCTGAGCCGTAA
>JALSSV010000016.1 GCA_026984045.1 Chromatiales bacterium
TCGGTGATGGTGGTGTTGCTGAGCTTGTACTGGATGAACCGCATGTCCGGCGCCTCACAGGGGATCGAGGCGATGGTCGCGGCGTTGATGCCGTCGGCGAGCTTGGCCACCACGCCCCACCAGATCGGTACGTAGACATTGGCGTTCATGTTGTCGCCGAACACCACATCGTAGGTGGTGCCCGTGTTGTCGCCGGTCACGGTCTGGTTCGAGCACATGGGTGTGAAGTGCATGGCGTTCGTCCTCACCTGGTACGAGGGCTCGACCGCCACCAGATAGACCAACGCCATGGTCAGCGTGTAATAGCCGACCGGCATGGAGGACAGGCGGCCGCCCTCGACGAAACCGAACTTCCACCAGGCCGTGAACATCTCGCGGATCAGCATGAAGGTAAAAGGCAGCATGCAGACCCCGAGCGCCAGCAGAATCGCCAGGATGCGGTTGTTCATGAACCACCCGAAATAGGTAGTGAAGATCTCCAGATAGTTGCTCATCGCCAGACTGATGTCGGCAAGCGGTTGCCCGATCATGGGATTTTCCATGGATACCTCCTTCGGTCAGTGGAATGCGGATGAAAGAAAGGGAAGCAGTTCGAAGGTCGCCACCATGGCGAACGCCACCCAGCGCAAGGAGCACACCCGCTAGGTCACTTCCGGCGGGGTGCCCATCATCCGGCCGTGGATATGAAACGCCCAGGGCCACAGAAACAACGGCGAGGCGGCCTTGACGGCGGCGGTCAGGACGGCGGGGTTCCCTGTCCAGGGGAGAGAGAGCAGGGCGGCGCCCCAACCGTGGGCGGTGGCGTCGAAGACGGTCAGCCAGGCCAGCAGGGGCAGCCGCTGGGAAGCCCATTGGCGGATGACCCGCTCCCGCCCGGGGAGGTTCGGGCCGAACCTCGGCACCCAGGGCAGAAGCGCCGCCATGGTCAGGTAGGTGGCGAAGCGGAACCAGACCGCCCGGTTTTCCAACCCCTCGAGGAGCGCCAGGGTGGCCTGGGGACGGGTCAGCAGCCCCAGGGCCAGGGAGACGGTCAGCGCCGCGGACAGCAGGGCCAGGAGCAGTTTGACGCGGGTGACGGTGTTCATGCTCAGGGCCCCAATCGCGGGCCGGCCGGCGCGCCCGGGTCCGGGAGTTTGATCCCCCCGCCCTCGAGGTCCTTCATGTCCCGGGGAAGCTCGGGTTGGGCGCTGTCGCTCTCGTGGAGCGCGCGCCGGTGCTTCATCCGCAGCACCGCCAGGGCGGTGTTGGACGACAATTCCTTGCGGATCCGCGATTCGTAGAGCACGTCGTCGATCTCCCGCTCCAGGACGGCGATCTTGTCGTCGATGGCGGCGACGGCGGCCTGATTGACGGACACGTTGGGATCCTGGCGGCCGGTGACCAACAAGCGCCGCAGGACCATCGCCTTTTCGACCACCTGGGCGGCGCCCGCTTCCGCCGCCAGGCGGCCGGCGGCCGTGTCGCGCTCGGACGGCGGCAGGGAGCGCAGTCCGGCAATCACCTGGCGTGAGACCGCCACCCCCGGCGCCGACACTTTCTCCAGATTGTCCGGGGTGAGCGGCAGGTTGCCGGCCACCAGGTCCCCCAGCGTGGCAGAGACTTCGGCGGTCTGTTTCTCGATCTTGGGCCACAGTCCGTGGCCGGGCCGGGTCACGGGCGCGGCCCCGTCGGCGGTGTGGATCAGTTCCTCACCCAGCACGTCCCGGGCGAAGGCCGCGGCATCGCCGGGCCTGGGCCACAGAGCCGACAGGTGCGTATTGGCGGGCGCCGGGGCGTTCGAGAGGGGATCGGAACGGTTGAGGGTGACGTTGTAGCCGGCCCGGGTGATATCGGTTACCACCTGGATGGGCGGCTGGTTTTCGCCCCCCTTGCGCTGGCCGCCGACCCAGGTGACGCCGTTTCTGCCGTTGTTGTCCTCGACGGTCTTTCGGGCGGTTTCCACGTCGGTGGAGGCCGATTCGCTGCCGCCGCTTCCCATCATGCCCCGCCAGTCCTCCGATTTGGCGATGTTGATCCAATCCTGGTATGGGTTCTTGCCCTCGGAGATCTCCTTTTCCATCTGCTCGCAGGTTTTGTTGGCCAGGGAGATGGTCAGCCGCGCCCGGGCCAGGGCATTCTGGAACAGGTCGTAGAGCCCCGGGTTGGAACGTTGCAGAATGAGCGCCGGCAGGGAGGCGACCGCCCCGCCGGCCGCCGACACCAGGGCCGAAACCATCCGCTCGCCGCCCGACTTCACGTCGTTGAGGATATTGGTGACCCCGAGCAGCGGATCGAACTTGCCGCAACTGTAATGCAGCCCCAGGTCACCGCCGGCGGTCAGGTCGATGGTGGTGACGTTGGGATTGGGCGGGACCGTGACCGGCTGCGCGCCCCCCACTTCGTAGTACCATTCGCCATCGGCCGACGGGACCACGGGGGTCTGGGCGAACGCCGCCGGGGCCGCCACCGACAGCAGCAGACAGAACGCCGCCGGTCCCTCAAGGATCCGACGGCGGCCAGATCGTGTATTCGATTTTGTACAGATATTCACCTTTGATCTCGCAACATTTGTAAGGACGCCAGAGGTTCCAGGCATAATCACCCGACTGGGCCACCTTGCCATCGGCCCAGTCGGAACCATACAGATCGTTGACGCCGAACACCTCGCACGAGGCCGAGGCTTTGGGCGTCAACATCTGCCACTTGCAGGTGGTCGCGTCCCGCTCGATACACTGAGCGGGCGGGAACACCAGATCGTCACCGTTGGACGCCGATCCCGACAGGGCCTGATAGAGGTGGGGTTGCCCCTCCTGGGTGATAATGTCGGCGGTCCTTTGGGCGGTGACGGCGGCGGCCTTGGGATCGACCGCCTGGTAGATGAAGCCGATCCTGGGATAGACGCTGCCCCAGGTGTTGAGGAAAAAGGTGCCGACCTCGCGCATCCCCGGGATCCAGCTGGGCGGCAGGTACTTTTCCACCAGGTTGTCGCGCCAGAAAGGGGAATCGACCGACGCCAGGAAGTGATACTTCATGTTCGAGGTCTGGCTGGGGCAGTCGATTTCACCGGCGATGGGGTTGCCGATCGCGGAAGTATCCTTGAAGATCAGGTCTTCGTGGGGTTGGTCCTTGTGATCGTCGAGTCCTTCCTCGGCCCGGTTTCCGCCGCCTTGTTTACCGTGGTTGAGGTAGGAATAGAACATACCCAAGGCACCGGTTTCCAGGTTCCCGTAGATCATGTTGGCCTCGTTCCAGGGGATGTCGGCCCCGGCATTGCTGGCGGTAACCACCACGTCGGGCTGGTAGTGGGCCCGAAGGAGCGATTCTTCTGTGTGACACTCATAAAGGGAACACACCAACCACACGCAAATGCCGATGATTTCGTACTTGCCGCAGCTCCAAAAACCTGCCCACGACTGCATGGTGATCGACATCGTGGACAGGGCGTCCTCGGATTTGCCAGAGGAACCGGCGGCCGGGACCAGCCACAGCACCAGGATCGCCACCGCCAGCAGCCGGCGCGGCTTCATGGCGCAGCCTCCCCGAAATCGCGGCGCCATTGGGCCAGCACCTTCAACGGATCGCTTTCACCATAGAGCACCATCCGGCCATCGACGACCGCAGCCGGCAGCCGTTTCAACCGGTATCGCCCGGCGAGCGACGGCCCGGCCATGGCCCTGGCCAGCCGGCTACGCCAGGGTTCCTGGTCCAGGGCATTCAGGCGCTTTTCGACAATGGCGCGGGCTTTCTTGCGGTCAGGCGGCAGGCCGCCGGCGTTGAGCAGGCCGTGAATCTCCTGTTTCATCCGTTTGGCCTCGTTCATGTCGTACACTTCGACAAGGCAACCCTGCCGTCGAACCTTCGCCAGGGAGAGCTCGGGCACCGGTCCCTCGACAAAAAGCTGAATCAAGGGACAAGCGCAGGCCTGCGGGACGATCAGAGCCAGGAGCCACAGGAGTCTCATTTTTCACCTCCCCTGCCCCGGATCCGGTCCAGTTCTTCGGCCATCTTCTCGGCGGCGGCCAGCTCGTCGATGCCGAATTTTTCCATCAGCTCGGCGCGTCTGGCCTTTTCCTCCTTCTCGGTCATAGCCAGGGCTAACGACAGAGCCGGCGGGACGTTGCGGAATAACAGCGCCATCTCGTCCGACAAGGCCACCCCCTCGGTATAGAGGGGCGGCTGCTTGCGGGCGGCCAGCAGCAGGGCCCGCTGTTCCTCGCTGAGAGCCTTGAAGCGGGCGATCTGGTCCACTTCGTCCTTGGGCATGACCAGGCACAGCCACCACTCGATCATGTTCAGCAACCGGGCGGTGCTGTCGGGAAAGTCCTGAAGATTCTGGGTGGCGACCCAGTACCAGGCGCCCAGCTTCCGCCACATCTTGACGATCTTGACGATATAGGGGGCCAGGAGCGGGTTGACCATGATCAGGTGGCATTCGTCGGTGAGCACCAGGGTCGGCCTCGGA
>JALSSV010000017.1 GCA_026984045.1 Chromatiales bacterium
TCTCTTCCAGTGGCAGGGCCCGGCCGCCGCACTGCCGGCCCGCTACAAGCTGGTCTGGCTCGACACCGAGGGCCAGCGCCACGAAGGGCACGATCCCTATGCCTTCGATCCCCAGATCCCGGACTACGATCTCTACCTGTTCGGCGAGGGCCGCCACTGGCACGCCCAGCGCTTCCTCGGCGCCAACCCCTGGGAGGCCGACGGCGTGCCCGGCATCCTGTTCGCCGTGTGGGCGCCCAATGCCGAGCGGGTCTCGGTGGTGGGCGACTTCAACCACTGGGACGGTCGGGTGTATCCCATGCGGGTGCGCGGCGCCTCCGGCGTGTGGGAGCTGTTCCTGCCGGAACTGCCCCCCGGCAGCCTCTACAAGTTCGAGATCCGCAACCGCGACAGCGGCGCGGTGCTGGTGAAGACCGATCCTTACGGCAAGCAGTTCGAGCTGCGGCCCGCCACCGCCGCCATCGTGCGCGGCCGCGAAACCTGGCAGTGGCAGGACGGGGAATGGATGGCCGCCCGCCCCGGCCACGACTGGCTGCACACCCCCTGCAGCATCTACGAAGTGCACCTGGGATCCTGGCAGCGGGCCGAAGACGGCGGCTTCCTCAACTACCGCGAGCTGGCCCACCGCCTGGTGGACTACGTGCTGGAGACCGGCTTCACCCACATCGAGCTGCTGCCCGTCACCGAGCATCCCCTGGATGCCTCCTGGGGCTACCAGACCACCGGCTACTACGCCCCCACCAGCCGCTTCGGCAGCCCCGACGACTTCCGCTACTTCGTCGACTACTGCCACCGCCACGGCATCGGCGTGCTGCTCGACTGGGTGCCGGCCCATTTCCCGAAGGATGCCTTCGCCCTGGCCCGCTTCGACGGCACGGCCCTCTACGAGCACGAGGATCCGCGCCGCGGCGAGCACCGCGACTGGGGCACGCTGATCTACAACTACGGGCGCAACGAGGTGCGCAACTTCCTCCTGGCCTCGGCCCTCTACTGGCTGGAGGAATACCACATCGACGGCCTGCGGGTGGACGCGGTGGCCTCCATGCTCTACCTCGACTATTCCCGCGATCCCCACGACTGGGTGCCCAACATCCACGGCGGCAACGAAAACCTGGAGGCCATTGCCTTCCTGCGTGAACTGAACACCGTGACCCACGCCGAACAGCCGGGCACCATCGTGGTGGCCGAGGAGTCCACCGCCTGGCCCCAGGTCACCCGGCCGGTCAACGTGGGGGGACTGGGCTTCTCCATGAAGTGGAACATGGGCTGGATGCACGACACCCTGGAATACCTGCGCCACGATCCCATTCACCGCCGCTACCATCACGACCAGCTCACCTTCGGCCTTTTGTACCTGTTCACCGAAAACTTCGTGCTGCCCTTCTCCCACGACGAGGTGGTGCACGGCAAGGGCGCCCTGCTGGGCAAGATGCCCGGCGACGAGTGGCAGCGCTTCGCCAACCTGCGCCTGCTCTACACCTACCAGTTCACCTATCCGGGCAAGAAACTGCTGTTCATGGGCTGCGAGTTCGGCCAGGGCACCGAATGGAACGCGGACGCCGCCCTCGACTGGTACGTGCTCCAGTATCCCTTCCACCAGGGCGTGAAGAACCTAGTGAGCGATCTGAACCGGATCTACCGCGACACCCCGGCCCTGTTCGAGCACGAATTCGAGCCCGAGGGCTTCGCCTGGATCGACTGCCACGACTCGGACCAGTCCGTGCTCAGCTACCTGCGCCGGGCCGGCAGCGAGGTGCGCGCCGTGGTGCTCAACTTCACCCCGGTGCCCCGCGAGGGCTACCGCATCGGCGTGCCCTACCCCGGCCCCTGGCGGGAAGTGTTCAATTCCGACTCGGAATACTACGGCGGCAGCAACATCGGCAATGGCGCCGGCCTCGTGGCCGAAGATATCCCCTGGATGGGCTACCCCCATTCGCTGGTGCTCACCGTGCCGCCGCTGGCCGGGGTGATCCTGGAACCGGCAAGTCAAGCCTGATAGAACTATCGGTATCCGCTTCCGGTCCGCCCTTGGATTCGGCGTGTCGTTGCGTGACACGCCGTAAATACATCCCTGTAGGCTCGACGGCCGCATCCCTGCGGCCGACGGTCACGCAACGACACGCCGAACCTAAGGGCTCCGTGCCTGCTTCGCATACCATCCTGTAACCCGGATGCAGGCCCGCAAGGCCGAAACCCGGAGCAGGGAAACTGCAACCGACCTCGATTCAATCCGCGATACACGACGACACACGCCATGCCCAATCATCCCCCCCTGCGCATCCTCTTCGCCGCCAGCGAAGCCCATCCCCTGATCAAGACCGGCGGCCTGGCCGACGTGGCCGGCAGCCTGCCCCGAGCCCTCACCGGCCTGAAACAGCAGGTGCGGCTGGTGCTGCCCGCCTACGGCTCGCTGCTGGCGCGGATCGACAAGCCGCGCGAGGTGGCCGCCTTCACGGTCGGCGATCATGCCGTGCGGATCCTGGCCACCGTGCTGCCCGGCAGCCGGGTCACCACCTGGCTGGTGGACTGCCCGGCCCTGTTCGACCGCCCCGGCAACCCCTACCTCGGCCCCGACGGCCAGCCCTGGCCCGACAACGCCCTGCGCTTCTTCCGCTTTGCCGAAGCGGTGGTGCGGATCGCCAGCGACACCGCCGGCCTGAACTGGCAACCCGACATCGTGCACAGCCACGACTGGCAGACCGGCCTGGTCAGCGCCCTGCTGTCGCGCCTGCCCGCGAGGCCGGCCACGGTCTTCACCATCCACAACCTCGCCTACCAGGGGCTGTTTCCCTGGCAGACCTTCGAAGCCCTGGGGCTGCCGGGCGAATGGTGGAGTCATCACGCCCTGGAGTTCCACGGCCAGCTCTCCTTCATCAAGGGCGGACTGGTGTTCGCCGACCGGCTCACCACCGTCAGCCCCACCTATGCACGGGAGATCCAGACGTCGGAATACGGCTACGGCCTCGACGGCCTGCTGCGTCACCGCGCGGCGGTGCTCAGCGGCATCCTCAACGGCATCGACGTGCAGGAATGGAACCCCGGCACCGATCCGCGGCTGGCGCAGAACTACAACCGGCGCACGCTGGGGAAAAAGGCCGCGAACAAGGCAGCCCTGCAGGAACAGCTGGGTCTGGAAAGACGCGACGACGTGCTGCTGCTCGGCATGGTCAGCCGGCTGGTGGAACAAAAGGGGGTGGACATCCTGCTCGAGGCGCTGGACGCCCTGCTCCTGCGCCCGGTACAACTCGCCATCCTCGGCAGCGGCGAGGCCCGCTTCGAACAGGCCCTGCAGGCGGCCCGCGCCCGCCAGCCGGGCCGCATCGGCCTGCATATCGGCTACGACGAAACCCTGGCCCACCGCATCGAGGCCGGCGCCGATCTGTTCCTGATGCCCTCGCGCTTCGAGCCCTGCGGCCTCAACCAGATGTACAGCATGCGCTACGGCACCCCGCCGCTGGTGCGGCCCGTGGGCGGGTTGGCCGACACGGTGATCGACGCCACGGACGAAAACCTGGCTGCCGGCACCGCCACCGGCTTCCACTGCCCCGGCGAGCGCGGCCCGGATCTGCTGGCCACCGTGGAACGGGCGCTATCGCTGTGGCACCAGCCGCCAGCCTGGCGCCGCCTCCAGGAAGCCGGCATGGCCCGCGACTTCTCCTGGCGCCACAGCGCCGGGGAATACCTGGCCCTGTACCGGCAGATCGCCTGAATAACCCAAGGACCAGCTTCGCGGTATCCATGGGCGCCGGCGCTCAGGCCGCGTGCGCCTTGCGCTGCACCGCCAGACAATCCTCCCGCCACAGGCAGCCTTCCTGCCCGCACTCGAGCACCGTGGCCGTGGCGAAGCACGGCGTGTTGCCTTCGGCCTCCTGGATCAGGTGAATCAGATCGGCCTTGCTCTTCTTGCCGGGCTTGAGCCCCCGATCGCGGGCAATCTCGCGGATTTGCTGCATCAGCATGATGGACACTCCCTCGTGAATGATTCCGTTTGTGACAAGCATGTGAAAGGACGATGTGGACGCCATGGGAAATCGACGCCCGAATGCGAACAGTATGGACTTCCCGGCGTTTTTTTCAAGCATTCGGTAAACCCCTGAAGCGATAGTGTAGGAGCGGCGCCTCGCCGCAATGCGGCGGTAGCGGGTAGCTGGGGCCGGGTGGCTGGGGAAGACAGAACCCGGTTTTCCCAGCCACCCGCTACCCGCTACCCGCTACCATCCCTTACATGGCATACCGCCACCGATCGGCGTACCATGAATCTGGATCGTCACAGGGAGGATTGCGCCATGCAGATCGCCATCATCGGACTCGGCCGCATGGGCGGCAACATCGCGCGGCGGCTGCGCCGCGCGGGGATCGAGGTCACCGGTTACAACCGCAACGTCGAAGTCACCCGCAAGCTGGCC
>JALSSV010000018.1 GCA_026984045.1 Chromatiales bacterium
AGTAAATAGCCGCCACCCTGCCGAACCGGTTCGCGGTTTACAGACGCCGCGGCGCACCGCACAATACCCGCATTCCGTCCAACTCCCGAAACAACACGAAAAAGGACAAGACCATGGGTTTCCTGCAAGGCAAACGCGCACTGATCGTCGGACTCGCCAGCAACCGTTCCATCGCCTGGGGCATCGCCCAGGCCATGCGCCAGCAGGGCGCCGAGCTGGCCTTCACCTACCAGAACGAGAAGCTCGAGAGCCGGGTGGCCAAGATGGCTGCCGAGCTGGGCTCGGAAATCGTGGTGCCCTGTGACGTGGCCTCCGACGAGCAGATCGAGGCCGTGTTCGACAAGCTCGACGACTTCTGGGACGGTCTCGACATTCTCGTCCACTCGGTGGCCTTCGCCCCCCGCGAGGCGCTGGAAGGCGATTATCTGGACAGCGTGACCCGCGAAGCGTTCAACATCGCCCACGAAATCTCTTCCTACAGTTTCGCCGCCCTGGCCAAGGCCGGGCGCAACATGATGGAGGGCCGCAACGGCGCCCTGCTCACCCTCAGCTATCTGGGCGCCGAGCGGGCCATGCCCAACTACAACGTGATGGGCCTGGCCAAGGCCAGCCTCGAGGCCAACGTGCGCTACATGGCCCAGAGCCTCGGCCCCGACGGCATCCGCGTCAACGCCATCTCTGCCGGCCCCATCAAGACCCTGGCCGCCGCCGGGATCAGCAACTTCCGCAAGATGCTCGACGAGGTGGAAAAGACCGCCCCCCTGCGCCGCAACGTCACCATCGAGGACGTGGGCAATGCCGCCGCCTTCCTCTGCTCCGATCTGGCCGCCGGCATCACCGGAGAAGTCACCTACGTGGATTCGGGCTACAACATCATCGGCATGCGTCCGCTGGACGCGGAATGACGGGCATTTTCAACCCAAAGACGCCAGGAACGCGAAGGTTCTTTTGTGAGGTTTCTGGGTAGGAGCGGCGCCCTCGCCGCGCCTGCACGGAAAACCTTTCGGAGCGACCGGGCCGTTCATGTGCGCAGGATGCCCTTCTCGCCCTCGCTGCGGGCAATGATCACCGCACCGCAGGAATCGCTGAACACGTTCACGGCGGTGCGGAACATGTCGAGGATGCGATCCACCGCCAGGATCAGGCCCAGGGCTTCCAGCGGCAGACCGATGGTGCCGAGGATGATGGTGATGGCCACCAGGCTGGCGGCGGGAATGCCGGCCACGCCGATGGAGGTGAGGAGCGCCACCAGCACCACGATGAACTGGGTGGCGAAGGACAGCTCGAGGCCGTAGGCCTGGGCGATGAACAGGGCCGCCACACATTCATACAGGGCCGTGCCGTCCATGTTGACCGTGGCGCCCAGAGGCAGCACGAAGCTGGAGGTACGGTTGGAGACGCCGGCATTCTTCTCCACGCATTCGATGGTCAGCGGCAGGGTGGCCGAGGACGAGGCGGTGGAGAAGGCCGTGAGCAGCGCCGGCGCCATGGCGGCGTATTGCCGCCAGGGATTCACCCGGCCGACGAAGCGCAGCAGCAACGGCAGGGTGACGAACACGTGGGTGGCCAGCGCCAGGACCACCGCGAGGAAGAACAGGCCCAGCGAGGAGGCCATCTCGTCGAGCTGATCGGGCGAGATCTCCGCCACCACCTTGGCCACCAGCCCGAACACGCCCAGCGGCGCGAACCGCATGATCAGATCGGTGATTCGCATCATGGTCTGGTACACGCCTTCCCAGAACGAATGCTGGGTGGCGGCGTGTGGCGCGTCGATCCGGATCATGAAGAAACCGAACAGCAGGCTGAAGAAAATCAGGCCCAGCATCTGGCCGTTGGCGGCGGCCGCGACGATGTTGGGCGGCACCATGCTCAGGAACACGTCGGCGATGTCGCCCGCGCCCCGCTCACCCACCTTTTCCGCCACCTCGGCGGCCTGCCCGGCGTCCAGCCCCAACAGTTCCCGGGCCGGCGTGCCGTCGATGATGCCGGGCTGGAACAGGTTGACGAACAGCAGCCCGGTGAGGATGGCCAGCAGGCTGGTGACCAGGTAATAGAGCAGGGTCTTGCCACCCAGCCGCCCCAGCCCTTCGCCCTGTCCCATGCCGGCGATGCCGACGATGATGGAGGAGAAGATCAGCGGCACGATGATCATCTTCAGGGCATTGAGAAACAGGGTGCCGATGAAGCGGAAGGCATCGTAAAAAAGGATCCCGAACAGGCCGTGCGTGGTGCCCGCCAGCGAACCGGCGATGACCGCCAGCCCCAGGGCGATGAGGATCTGCCAGTGCAGCTTCAGTTTGAACATCCGTTTTCTCCCGATGGCTGGCAAGCGTTCGAGGACATGGCGAGACGCCGCGTCGCGACATCCGGACTTGGGGATTCACGAGATGCCGGTGCTGTCGACCGTGCATCACCTCGATTTCTTGTCAAAGCGCGTCGCTGTTCACCAGCTCGAGATGGCGGGTGATGTCGGCCTCGCTTTCCAGCCGGTCGACCCAGGCATTGAACTCACTGGCACCGAGAACCCGGCGCAGGGCCTGACGCCGTGCCTTGGCCTGAGCCCCTTTCAGATCCACCTCGCCATCCACGACCCGGAACAGGCCCACCACGGCCACCCGCTGGGAATCGATCAGGGTGTTGATGAACACGGGCTTGCCGTCATGGGGCCGGGGAATGTCGAACAGGGCCTTGCGTACGGCCGGCTCCACGGTGTCCTTGTTCGCTTTCGCACCCTGGCGCCCCACCAGCCCGGCCGCCACCCAGCGCTGCTCGTACTGTTTCGCCACCGCTTCGGGCGGCGTGCCTGCCTCCAGTGCCACGATGGCGGCCTCGGCGTCCTTCAGGGCCAGTTCCCGCGCCTTCTCTGCCTTCAGCACGGCGACAACCTGATCCCGGACCTCCTTCAGCGGCCGGACGCTGGCCGGCCGGTGATCCGCCACCCGCAGCACCATCACCCGGGTGTCGGACAGCTCCAGCAATTCGCTGTTGCGCCCTTCGTGCAGCACTTCATCGCTGAAGGCCGCGGAAAGAATGCGCGGATTGTCGAAAGGCGGCGGCGCATGCGCACGGGTGATCCAGGGCCCCTCCTCGAGAGGGACGCCCAGCTCCTCGGCCACCGGTTCAAGGGTATCGGGGATTTCGAAACTCAGATCGTTGAGGCGTGACACCAGATCGTTGAAGCGCTGTTCGGCCTGCTGCATCTGCAGTTCCTTGCGGATCTGCTCGCGCACCTCTTTCAGGCTACGGTAGCGGGCCGGCTTGATGTCTTCCACCTCGATCAGGTGATAGCCGAAACGGGTACGCACCGGCCCGCCCAGTTCCCCCTTCTTCAGGGAGAAGGCCAGCTTGTCGAAGGCCGGATCCATGCTGCCGGGCGTGATGTAACCCAGATCTCCGCCCTTCTCCGCCGTGAGCGGATCCTGGGAGGCCGCCCTGGCCACCTCGGCGAAGGACTCACCATTGCGGATCCGCCTGGCCAGGGCTTCGATGGTTTTCCGGGCCTTGGCATCCTCGGCCGGATCCTTGACCGTGATCAGGATGTGCCGCACCCGACGCCGCTCCGGCTCGAGCAGATAATTCTCGCGATATTGCTTGTAGTGGGCTTGGATTTCCTCGTCACTGATCTGGATATTTTTGGCCAGCGTTTCCAGATCGATTTCGATGTACTGCAGTTTCACCGCTTCCGGTATCTGGAAGCGCTGCTTGTTCTTCTCGTACCAGTCGGCGACGGTCTGCTCGTCGAGTTTCACCTTGTTCTGGTAACGGGCCACCGGCAACAGGAAATAGCCGGCTTCGCGCTGCTGCCCCTCCAGACGCAACACGTCACGCAACTGCCCATCGGTGACCACGGCGCTGTCCTGGATGCCGCCCTGCAGATCCTGCTGGGCGATGTCCCGTGCCACCTGTAACACGAACCGATCCGGATCCATGCCCTGCACCCGCATCACCTGCTTGTAGCGCTCGGCGGAAAACTTGCCATCGGGTCCCTGGAAGGCCGAAATCCCGTGAATGGTCTTGGCCACCCGCTCGAAGGCCACGTGGAAGTTGTCATCGGCCAGCGCCTGATCGATCAGCACCCGTCGGATCAGGCTCTCGAGCACCTGCTGTTTCATGCGGCTCTCGTCGAACAGCTCGGGACGGTAGTTCTCTCCCAGCATCTGCTGCAAGCGCTCGCGCATGTTCTGGTATTCATGCAGAAATTCGGCCTGGCTGATCTCCGTGCCGTTGACGGTGGCCACCACGGCCTTGCCGCCGCCACCGAGATAGCTGCTGAGGCCAAACAGGGCGAAGGTGATGATGATGAGGCCGACGATGATCCAGACGATCAGCCCCTGAGCGCGATCACGGATGGCTTGCAGCATACGGGGAAGCCTTGTGGTTGCGAATGTGCGATATGCAGATAACAAAAAAGGGCGTGCATCCTGCGGCGCCCTTTCTTGCTGTTGTGTGGCGGACCGGACGGGACTCGAACCCGCGACCTCCGGCGTGACAGGCCGGCATTCTAACCAGCTGAACTACCGGTCCACAACCTGGTGGGTGCTGCAGGGATCGAACCTGCGACCCTCGCCTTGTAAGGGCGATGCTCTCCCAGCTGAGCTAAGCACCCTGAATCGAGGCGCGCTAGTTTACGGCATCCTTCAGCGCTTTTCCAGCCTTGAAACCCGGAACTTTTGCCGCGGCGATCTGGATGGCTTCACCGGTGCGGGGGTTGCGGCCGGTGCGGGCAGCGCGCTCCTTGACGGAGAAGGTGCCAAAGCCGACCAGGGTCACCTGGTCACCCTTGGCCAGGGCGGCGGTAATGGTGTCGAGCAGGGTGTCAACAGCGCGGGTGGCGGCGGCCTTGGAAATGTCGGCCCCTTCGGCAACGGCATCAATCAGTTCGGTTTTGTTCACAGAAACCCCCTGGGCGTGTATCGAGAAATATAAGGATGTGGATAAAAAAAACACCGCCATGAAAGCTGGCGGTTTTCCGTATTCGAAAACGAGCAGGATTTATACCAATTGCAGCTTGGGCAGGTCAAGGAAAGTGGTTCGATAGCGCGGGAAAATTCACAAAAATACCGCTTTTTGCAGACTTGACAGCCACTGGCGCCTGCGGGGATGAGCATTTTTTCGCCAGCCACAAAAAACCCGGTGCCGATTTCTCCGGCACCGGGTTCGACGGCAGGGGAATCCGCTCAGTGATGGTGGATGGAATTGGTGCTGGTCTCGGCCTTCTCCGCGGCCTTGACCGGTTCCCCTTGCGGAGGCAGCGGCTCGGGCTGACGGGTCAGGGCCACTTCCAGAACCTGATCGATCCACTTGACCGGCTTGATTTCCAGCGATTCCTTGATGTTGTCCGGAATCTCCGCCAGATCGCGCACGTTCTCGTCCGGGATCAGAACGGTCTTGATCCCGCCCCGGTGGGCCGCCAGGAGCTTCTCCTTGAGCCCGCCGATGGGCAACACCTCGCCGCGCAGGGTGATCTCGCCGGTCATGGCCACGTCGGCCCGGACCGGGATGTTGGTGAGGGCCGAGACCAGGGCGGTGGCCATGCCGATACCGGCGCTGGGACCATCCTTCGGGATCGCGCCTTCCGGCACGTGCACGTGAATGTCGGTCTTCTCGAAAATCTCCGGCTTGATGCCCAGCACGTTGGCGCGGCTGCGTACCACGGTCAGCGCGGCCTGGATGGATTCCTTCATCACGTCGCCAAGCTGGCCGGTGACCGTGTATTTGCCCTTGCCGGGCATCACGGCGGTCTCGATGGTCAGCAGCTCACCGCCCACCTCGGTCCAGGCCAGTCCGGTGACCTGCCCCACCTGGTCCTTCTCCTCGGCCAGGCCGAAACGGAAGCGACGCACGCCCAGATACTTCTCGAGGTTTTCGGCATCGACCACCACCTTGCCTTCCTGTTCGCCGAGCAGCACTTCCTTGACCACCTTGCGGCAGATCTTGGCGATCTCCCGCTCCAGATTGCGCACGCCGGCTTCGCGGGTGTAGTAGCGGATGATGTCACGCACCGCTTCCTCGCGGATTTCGATCTCCTCGTCCTTGAGGCCGTTGTTCTTCATCTGCTTGGGCACCAGGTAGCGTTCGGCGATGGCCACCTTCTCGTCCTCGGTGTAGCCGGACAGGCGAATCACTTCCATGCGGTCCAGCAACGGGCCGGGAATGTTCATGGTGTTGGAGGTGGCCACGAACATCACCTCGGAGAGATCGAAGTCCACCTCCAGGTAGTGATCGTTGAAGGTGTGGTTCTGCTCCGGATCCAGCACTTCCAGCAGGGCCGAGGCGGGATCACCGCGGAAGTCCATGGCCATCTTGTCGATCTCGTCGAGCAGGAACAACGGGTTGCGCGTTCCCACCTTGGCCAGGTTCTGGACGATCTTGCCCGGCATGGAGCCGATATAGGTACGCCGGTGGCCGCGGATCTCGGCCTCGTCGCGCACGCCCCCCAGGGCCATGCGGATGAACTTGCGGTTGGTGGCGCGGGCGATGGACTTGCCCACCGAGGTCTTGCCCACCCCGGGCGGCCCCACCAGGCACAGGATCGGGCCCTTCATCTTCTTCATGCGCTGCTGCACGGCCAGGTATTCGAGGATCCGCTCCTTGACCTTCTCCAGGCCATAGTGATCCTCTTCCAGCACCTGTTCGGCGCGGGCCAGATCGTGACGCACCTTGGACCGCTTCTTCCACGGCACGCTGAGCAGCCAGTCGAGATAGTTGCGCACCACCGTGGCTTCCGCCGACATGGGCGACATCATCTTCAGCTTGCCCAACTCGGCCTTGGCCTTGGCCTTGGCCTCCTTGGACATGCCGGCCGATTCGATCTTCTTTTCCAACTCTTCCAGTTCGTTGGGCACTTCCTCGAGATCGCCCAGCTCCTTCTGGATGGCCTTCATCTGTTCGTTCAGGTAGTACTCGCGCTGGCTCTTCTCCATCTGGCGCTTGACGCGGCCGCGGATGCGCTTTTCCACCTGCAGCAAATCGATTTCCGATTCCATCAGGGCCATCAGGTGTTCCAGGCGATCGCGCAAATCGGTGAGTTCGAGGATCTGCTGTTTCTCCTCGATCTTCAGCGACATGTGGGCGGCGATGGTGTCCACCAGCCGGCCCGGATCGTCGATGCTCGACAAGGAGGTGAGGATCTCCGGCGGGATCTTCTTGTTCAGCTTGACGTACTGATCGAACTGGTTGGTCAGCGATCGGACCAGCACTTCGGCCTCCCGTTCGTCGAGGGCTTCTTCCGCGTAGGTCTTGACCTGGGCGGTGAAGAATTCCTCGTCGCCCAGGAAGCTGACGATGCGTGCCCGGTGATTGCCTTCCACCAGCACCTTGACGGTGCCGTCGGGCAGTTTCAGCAGTTGCAGGATGGTGGAAACGGTGCCGATGCGATACAAATCGTCGGCGCCCGGATCGTCGTCGGCCGCGCTCTTCTGGGCAACCAGCAGGATCTGCTTGTCGTTCTCCATGGCCGCTTCCAGGGCCTTGATGGACTTGTCCCGTCCGACGAACAGCGGGATGACCATATGCGGATAGACCACCACGTCGCGCAGGGGCAGCACGGGAATGGCGGTGAGTTGCTCTTCAAGATGTTCTGACATGATACCTTCTCGTCTTTGACTTCATCCGGATCACGGATGCAGGGATCGTTGTGGGGGCGCAACCGGCCCCTTTCAAGGGGCCGACCGGAAAATTGTCATGAAAAACAAAGGGGTATCGATTGATACCCCTTCGTGTTTCACTCTTCGGCGGAAGCGGCTCGCGGTTCCGAGCCTTCGTAGATAAAGAGCGGTTCGCCCTCGCCGGTGATCACCGATTCGTCGATGACCACCTTTTCGACCCCCTCCATGGAGGGCAGGTCGTACATGGGCTCGAGCAGCACGTGTTCGAGGATGGAGCGCAGGCCGCGGGCACCGGTCTTGCGTTCCATGGCCTTGCGGGCCACGGCGCGCAGGGCATCCTCTCGGATCTCCAGCTCGCAGCCCTCCATCTCGAACATCTTGGCATACTGCTTGGTGAGGGCGTTCTTGGGTTCGGTGAGGATCTGCACCAGGGCGTTCTCGTCCAGCTCCTCGAGGGTGGCGATCACCGGCAGGCGGCCAACGAACTCGGGAATCAGACCATAGCGGGTCAGATCCTCCGGCTCCACGTCGCCGAGCACTTCGGAGACGGTCTTCTGCTCGTCCTTGCCCTTGACCTCGGCACCGAAGCCGATCCCGCCCTTCTCGGAGCGGTCGCGGATGATCTTGTCGAGGCCCGCGAAGGCGCCGCCGCAGATGAACAGGATGTTTGAAGTGTCTACCTGCAGGAACTCCTGCTGGGGATGCTTGCGCCCGCCCTGGGGTGGCACCGAGGCCACGGTGCCCTCGATGAGCTTGAGCAGAGCCTGCTGCACACCCTCCCCCGACACGTCGCGGGTGATGGAGGGGTTGTCGGACTTGCGGGAGATCTTGTCGATCTCGTCGATGTAGACGATGCCCGTCTGGGCCTTTTCCACGTCGTAATCGCACTTCTGCAGCAGTTTCTGGATGATGTTCTCCACGTCCTCGCCCACGTAGCCGGCCTCGGTGAGGGTGGTGGCGTCGGCGATGGTGAAAGGCACGTTGAGCAGCCGCGCCAGGGTCTCGGCCAGCAGGGTCTTGCCGCTGCCGGTGGGCCCGATAAGCAGGATGTTGGACTTGGACAGCTCCACGTCGTCCCGCTTGAGGCCGGACTCCAGGCGCTTGTAGTGGTTGTAGACCGCCACCGAGAGGACCTTCTTGGCCTTTTCCTGGCCGATCACGTACTCGTCGAGGATTTCGTTGATCTCGCGGGGAGTGGGAAGCTTGCTGCCCACGCCGCCGCCGGACTGTTCCTGAACTTCCTCACGGATGATGTCGTTACACAGTTCGACGCATTCATCGCAGACGAACACGGACGGCCCGGCAATCAGCTTGCGGACCTCGTGCTGGCTCTTGCCACAGAACGAGCAATACAGGAGTTTCCCGTTGTCGCCCGATGAATTCTTGTCGTCGCTCATGATGTTACCTCTGGTCGCTCCGCGTAGTGCCTACCATGCGTCTATTTTGCCCTGATTTCAAGGTTCTGCAAGGTAAGGATATATTAAGTATCCCTGCCGATTGTCGGGGCAAGGCGGTCACTCACCGCCACCGGTGCGGGACACCATCACCGCGTCGATGAGGCCGTATTCGACCGATTCCTCGGCACTGAGGAAGAAGTCCCGATCCGTGTCCTTCTGGATTCGCTCCATCGGTTGTCCCGTATGTTTGGCAAGGATCCGGTTCAATCGTTCCCGGATCTCCAGAATTTCCTTGGCATGGATCTCGAAATCCGCCGCCTGGCCCTGGAATCCGCCCAGAGGCTGATGAATCATGGTGCGCGAATGGGGCAGCGCATAGCGCTTGCCCTCGGCGCCTCCCGCCAGCAGCACGGCGCCCATGCTGGCGGCCTGGCCGATGCACATGGTGCTCACATCGGGCCGGATGAACTGCATGGTGTCGTAGATGGACAGGCCCGCCGTCACCGATCCCCCGGGGGAATTGATGTACAGGTGGATGTCCTTGTCCGGGTTCTCCGACTCCAGGAACAGCAGCTGCGCGACCACCAGATTGGCCATGTGGTCCTCGACCGGCCCCACCAGGAAGATGACCCGCTCCTTGAGCAGCCGGGAGTAGATGTCGTAGGCCCGTTCCCCGCGGGAGGTCTGTTCGACCACCATCGGGATGAGCTGGCTGCGGATCGCCGCAGACGTGCTGTCAATGATTTTATCGGTCACGGAATGGTTTCCTTTAATGGCCACAGTATCCCCGGGCCGGCCTCAGGCGGCGGCCTCGGGATTCATTATCTCGTTGAAAGTCTGGGGTTTTTCTTCCACCTTGGCCTGTTCGAGCACCCAGTCGACCACCTGCTCCTCGAAGACCAGGGACTCCACTTCGCCAAGACGGCGGGGATCCGCGTAATACCACTTTACCACCTCTTCCGGGTGCTCGTAAGGGGCGGCGATCTCCGCCACCCGGGCCTTGACCCGTTCCGGATCGACCTTGAGATCATTGGCCTTGACGATCTCGGCCATCAGCAGGCCCAGCTTCACGCGCCGCTCGGCCTGGTCGCGGAACATGCCGGGCTCCAGTTTCAGATCCTCGGCCCGCAAACCCTGGCGGGCGAAGTTGTCCTGCATCTGCCGGGCCAGGGCCTCGGCCTCCTGGGCCACCAGCGCCTCGGGGACCGGGAAGTCGTGGCTGCGCAGCAGCACTTCCATGACCTCCTCCTTGATCTTGCCGCTCAGCTTGCTGTCCAGTTCCCGCTGCATGTTGGCGCGGATCTCTTCACGCATCTTGGCCAGATCACCGTCTTCGACGCCCAGCATCTTCGCGAACTCCGCGTCCACCTCGGGCAGCCTGGGCGCCTCGACCTTCCTGACCTTGATGGCGAACTGCACCGGCTTGCCGGCCAGTTCCTTGACGTGATACTCCTCGGGGAAGGTCAGCTCCAGGGTCTTCTCCTCACCGGTCTTCACGCCCTTGAGACCGTCTTCGAAACCGGCGATCAGACGGCCTTCGCCGATCACCACTTCCATGTCGGTGCCCTCGCCGCCCTCGAAGGGTTCGCCCTCGACGGTGCCCTTGAAGTCGACGGTGACCTTGTCGCCCTCTTCCGCCGGCCGATCGACGGCTTCCCAGGTCATGTTCTGGCGGCGGATGTTCTCGATCATCGCGTCCACGTCTTCGTCGGTGATCTCCACCACCGGCTTGATGACCGTCTCCTTCGACAGATCGGCCAGTTCGATCTCGGGATAGACCTCGAAGGTGGCCACGTATTCGAGCCCCTTGCCCGGCTCCAGGGTCTTGGGCTCGAAATCCGGGGTGCCGGCCGGGCGCAGCTTCTCCTGCGCCACGGCCTCGTGGAAGCTGGACTGGAGCACGTCGCCAATCACGTCCTGGCGGACCTGGGCGCCGTAATGCTGCCGGACGACCTTCAGGGGCACCTTGCCCTTGCGGAAACCTTTGAGCTTGACGGTGCGGCTCAGGTCCTTCAGGCGGCCCTGGACGGCCTCGTCGATGCGCTCCTCTTCCACGGCCACGGTCATGCGGCGCTTCAGGCCGTCTGCAGGTTCAACGGAAACGTGCATTGCAAATCCTCATGAAAAGTTGGGTTGTCGATGTGATGTCTGGTGCGAAAGGCGAGACTCGAACTCGCACGGGTTGCCCCACTGGAACCTAAATCCAGCGCGTCTACCAGTTCCGCCACTTTCGCCGATGTTCAGGGATGTTTCTCTTCAGAAATTATACCGGTTGCCGCAGGAACTGACACGCGCGTGCGACCGATACACAAAAAAAGGCCATCCTGCGGATGGCCTTTTTCAGGGATTGTCTGGTGGGCCGTCAGGGACTCGAACCCCGGACCAAGAGATTAAGAGTCTCCTGCTCTACCAACTGAGCTAACGGCCCGCAAACCAGGGCCGGTTATTTGAGCATATTCACCGGTCGGAGACAAGTCCGCGCCGGGACGGCCGCGGATGGAAAATGGGGTGGCTGATGGGACTCGAACCCACGACGACTGGAATCACAATCCAGGGCTCTACCAACTGAGCTACAGCCACCATTGCAAAAGGGGCGAGGGACGAGTGGCGAGGGACGAGGTGAGGCGACCCTGGCTTCGTTCCGTCTTGGGTGGAAGCGCGTGGCTTCCGGAAAATCTGGCACGCCCGGCAGGACTCGAACCTGCTACCCTCGGCTTAGCGTACCCGCTACCGCTTTCGCGGCTGCCCGCGGGCGGGCATTTGGGGTCTGGACCATCTCTTCACCGTTGCAGGTGCTGCACGTATGGCCTCTACGGATCCCCGCGGCGAACGGTTTCGCTCTCGGACGCCCTACCCCCGGCCTGCGCCGGGCCTTCGGTGCGCCCGGACCGCCGGCGGACGGCCACGGGTTTCCTCGGGATCACCATCAGCGCGATCTGTTAAGGCTTCCCCGATACAGTGCAGTCCACTCGGCGGGTTTCGTTTCCCCGCCGAGGCTCCTGGCACGCAGCAGGCTGCGTGGCTGAAGGCCGATGCTCTATCCAGATGAGCTACGGGCGCCTGATCACCGGCCGAAGCCGGAAGCGGGATTTTATGCCCCCCGCCCCCGAATTGAAAGCCCGGCAGGACCCTCCATTGGGCCGGCCCGGGTTTCCCTCGCCACTCGGCTTTGGCATCCTGCGTCGCTCTACCTCCTGCATCCATGCAGTCGTCGCCCCTCGGCCCTCGCCACTGCGTTTGGTCGGGGTAGAGGGATTCGAACCCCCGACATCCTGCTCCCAAAGCAGGCGCGCTACCAGACTGCGCTATACCCCGCTGCCATTGCGGGCGATCCGCGACAGGAGCGCGATAATACGGACCGATCCGGCAAAAATCAATCGACCCGGTCCGTTCGGCAGCGCCGACCGCCCGGCGACCTCTGGCACGGGGCTGCGAACCGTGCGATCATTCGCCCTCTTTTTCTCCGTCTTTTCGAGGTCTTCGTGGTTTCATGAGTGCGCAAATCATCGATGGCAAGGCGATCGCGGCCCGGCTCCGCCAGCAGGTTCACGAACAGGTACAGGCCCGTGTCGCCGCCGGCAAGCGGCCACCCGGCCTGGCCGTCATCCTGGTCGGCCGGGATCCGGCCTCCGAGGTCTACGTGCGCAACAAGCGCCGGGCCTGCGAGGAGGTGGGCATCGTCTCCTTCGCGCACGATCTGGACGAATCGATCAGCCAGGAGGCCCTGCTGGGACTGATCGAGGAACTCAACCGCGACGAGCGGGTAGACGGCATCCTGGTCCAGCTGCCGCTGCCCATGCACATCGACACGGAGACGGTCATCGAGGCCATCCGCTCCGACAAGGACGTGGACGGCTTCCATCCCTACAACGTGGGGCGCCTGGCGCTGCGGGTGCCCGTGCTGCGGCCCTGTACCCCTCGCGGGGTGATGGCCCTGCTCGAGTCCACCGGTCTGCCCGTTCGCGGCCAGGACGCGGTGGTGGTGGGCGCCTCCAACCACGTGGGCCGGCCCATGAGCCTGGAACTGCTGCTGGCCGGCTGTACCGTGACCACCTGCCACCGCTTCACCCGGGATCTGCCTGCCCACGTGGCCCGCGGCGACATCCTGGTGGTGGCGGTGGGCAGGCCGGGCATCGTGCGCGGCGAGTGGATCAAGCCGGGGGCCGTGGTCATCGACGTGGGCATCAACCGCACGCCGGAAGGCAAGCTGGTGGGCGACGTCGAATTCGAGACGGCCCGGGAGCGGGCCGGCTGGATCACTCCCGTGCCGGGCGGGGTGGGACCCATGACCGTGGCGACCCTGCTACAGAACACCCTGGAGGCGGCGGAGCGCTTCCACGATTAACCAACAACCTGTTGGTTATTGGGGCGTCAGATACTTTCCCGCCTTCTGGGCCAGATCACCGAAGCAGGCCCGGTATTCGGGCGTGGCCATGATGCCCTTGGGATCGCCGATGGCCTCGTCGATCTCGTCCTCGTCGAGGAGCAACGTCACCTCATGGCCATCGAAACGGCCGTCGCAACGTTCGACGATCCGGTACCCACTGGCATCGAAGGTGCGAAAGGCGTGCAGATCGCCGTTGTAGCGGTGCAAAGTGATCAGCGTCTGGACGGGCGCATTGCGGTAATCGGGCAGGAAGGCGGCGGCGTAGTCCCGGATCACCCGGCCCTGCCCATCCCGGATGTAGACCTCGATGGTGTGCAGGTTCTCCGGATGGGCCGTTTCCCATTGCACCCGGCTGACCAGCCGGCCGTCGCGATAGTATTCCTTCTGGCGGTAGAAATGGGGACGTCCGGCATAACCGCCGAGCGAGGTCCTGACCTCGATGCCGTCAGCATCGGTAAGCCGGCGGTGCAGCGCTTCGAGGTTGCGGGCAAAGGCGTTCCAGGTGCGGACGTGGACATTGTCCACTTTCAGGGTTTCGGCGCCGACAGGCAGCACCACGCTCAGGGCGAGCCCGGCGATCAGACAGGCGATTTTCCTCACGGCACGATCTCCATACGAGAGCGCCGGCATGTGCTGGTTGTTGTGGCCGGCGTTCAGCGGCAGGAAGACTATTCCCGCCGCCAGGTGGTTCCCTCGGGTCCATCTTCCAATATAACACCCTGTTCACGCAGCGCATCCCGAATCCGGTCCGATTCGGCAAAATCGCGATTTTTTCGCGCTTCGTTGCGCTTTGCAATCTGCGCCTCGATTTCCTCGTCAGACAGGCCGCCGGCGGACGGACCACCACGCAGGAAGGCTTCCGGATCCTGGTACAGCAGCCCGAGCAGGCCGCCGAGCCGGGTCAGCAGGCCGCCGAGCCGGCTGGCCTCTTGCGCATCGCTGTCCCGCACCCGGTTGATGCCATGAGCCAGCTCGAACAGCACCGCCAGCGCCTCGGGGGTGTTGAAATCGTCGTCCAGCGCGGCGAGAAACTTCCGCGCCAGCGGATCGTCCAGATTGGCCCCGCCGGCCGGTTCGATGCCTCGTAGGGCGGTGTAGAGGGTGGTCAACGCACCCTTGGCGTTGTCGAGCTGCACGTCGGAATAATTGAGCGGGCTGCGATACTGGCTGGTGAGGATGAAATAGCGCAGCACCTCCGGCGGGTAGCGGGCCGTCACCTCGCGAATGGTGAAGAAGTTGCCCAGGGACTTGGACATCTTCTCCTCGTCCACCCGCACGAAGCCCACGTGCATCCAGACGTTGACGAAGGGCTCCCCGGTGGCCGCCTCCGACTGGGCGATCTCGTTCTCGTGGTGGGGGAATTGCAGATCCAGCCCGCCGCCGTGAATGTCGAAATGGTGTCCCAGACAATGGGTGGACATGGCCGAGCATTCGATGTGCCAGCCGGGCCGGCCCGGCCCCCAGGGGGAATCCCAGCTCGGCTCGCCGGGCTTGGCGGCCTTCCAGAGCACGAAATCCAGGGGATCGGCCTTGGCTTCGTCCACCGCCACCCGGGCCCCGGCGCGCAGATCCTCCGGTTTCTTGCCCGAGAGCCGGCCATAGTGCTCGAAGCGGCTCACGTCGTAGTAGATGTCGCCGTTGTCGGCCTGGTAGGCATAGCCCTTGTCCAGCAGGGTCTGGATCATCTCGATGATGTCGGCCATGTGGCGGGTGGCGCGGGGCTCGAAGGTCGGCGGCAGCACGTTCAGGGCCTCGGCGTCCCTGTGCATCTCCTCAATGTAGCGGGCCGTGAGGGTATCGATGTCCAGGTGGCGTTCGTTGGCCCGCTGGATGATCTTGTCGTCGATGTCGGTGATGTTGCGCACGTAGGTCACGTGCTCGGGCCCGTAGAGATGGCGCAGGTAGCGGAACACCACGTCGAACACCACCAGCACCCGGGCATGGCCGATGTGGCACATGTCGTAGACGGTCATGCCGCACACGTACATGCGCACGTTTTCGGGATCGAGGGGCCGGAAGGGTTCGAGCCGGCGGGTCAGGGTGTTGTAGATCTTCAGCATGCGGGTCCCCGGCAAGGAAAAGGCGCTAGTGTACCGGCATCCGTGAGCGGGCTCCAGATTCCCGGCTTCCCCCGCCGCGGCAAACCCATTATCATCCTGCCATTCCGAACCTGCGACAACGGTACCTGCCATCATGAAACGACTCACCCGATTCCTCCTCCTGGGCCTGGCCCTCACGCTCGCCCCGGCCCTCCAGGCCGCCGATCACCCCCGGGTCAAGGTGGACACCAGCCTCGGCAGCTTCGTCCTCGAACTCTACCCGGAGAAGGCACCGAAAACCGTGGCCAACTTCCTGCGCTACGTGCGCGAGGGGTTCTACAATGGCACCATCTTCCACCGGGTCATCGACGGCTTCATGATCCAAGGTGGCGGTTTCACTCCCGACTACCAGCGCAAGCCCACCCGTGCCCCCATCCCCAACGAGGCCGACAACGGTCTGAAGAATACCCGTGGCACCATCGCCATGGCGCGCACCATGGATCCCCACTCGGCCACCGCCCAGTTCTTCATCAACGTCAAGGACAATCCCTTCCTCGACTATCGGAGCCCCACGCCCCGCGGCTGGGGCTATGCGGTGTTCGGCAAGGTGGTCGAGGGCATGGACGTGGTCGACAAGATCCGCCACGTGGACACCGGCCCCGGTGGTCCCTTCCCCAAGGATGCACCGCGCGAACCGGTGATCATCGAAAAAATGACCCTGCTCAACGACCCCGCCCCTGCGGCGCCCAAATCCTGATTCCGAGGCCACGCGTTCATGATCAAACTGCATACCAACCACGGCACCATCGTCCTGGAACTGGACGCCGACAAGGCACCGCAGACGGTCGCCAACTTCCTCCAATACGCGAAGGAAGGCTTCTATGACGGCACCATTTTCCACCGCGTCATCGACGGCTTCATGATCCAGGGCGGCGGCATGGAGCCCGGCATGCGGGAGAAACCCACCCGCGCCCCGATCAAAAACGAGGCCGACAACGGCCTGTCCAATGCCCGTGGCACCATCGCCATGGCCCGCACCCCCGACCCCGACTCGGCCACCGCCCAGTTCTTCATCAACGTGGCCGACAACGACTTCCTCGATCACCGCGCCCCCACCCCGGAAGGCTGGGGCTACTGCGTGTTCGGCAAAGTGGTCGAGGGCATGGATGTGGTCGACAGGATCAAGGGGGTGCCCACCACCACCCGGGGCTATCACCAAGACGTGCCCGAGGAAGACGTGATCATCCAATCGGTGGAAGTCGAGGAATAGGTTTCAAGGCCGTTCGGGTCAAATCGCCGTTACCAGTTCCACGACATCTTCCTGTTCAAAGTACAGAGCCCTTGGGTCCGGGGAGGCGTTTCGTGACCGTCGGCCGCAGGGGCGATGTGCAGGACGCACAAGTGTCGCGAGAGGGCAGGATGCCCGAAGCGACCGCGGCCGTCGAGCCTCCAGGGATGTAACGCCTCCCCGGACCCAAGGGCGTGCTTGGTACTGGTTCAATTGGCAAAAGTGCCCTGGTGTTCGACACAATCATTTGGAGCCCAAGCTGACGGGACAACCGCCATGAGCACCCTCTTCATCTCCGATCTGCACCTCAGCGAGCAGCGCCCGGCCATCGGCGAGGCGTTCATCGGCTTCCTGGAAGGCGAAGCCCGCGAAGCCGAGGCGCTGTACATCCTCGGGGATCTGTTCGAGGCATGGCTGGGCGACGACATGGTCCTGCCCGCCTATGCCCAGGCCATCGAAGCCATGCACCGGCTGGCCGACGCCGGCGTGCCCCTCTACGTGATGCACGGCAACCGCGACTTCCTGCTCGGCGAGGCCTTCACCGCCATGAGCGGCGCCACCCTGCTCGCCGAACCCCACGTGGTGGATCTCTACGGTACCCCCACCCTCCTGCTGCACGGTGACACCCTGTGCACCGACGACGTGGAATACCAGCGCTTCCGGGCCATGGTGCGCAATCCCGACTGGCAGGCAGACGTGCTGGCCAAATCGCCGGAAGAACGCCTGGCCCTGGCCCGGCAGTTCCGGGAAATGAGCATGGCCGAGATGGCCGGCAAGAGCGAGGCCATCATGGACGTGAACCCGGAGGCGGTGAAAAGCGCCTTCCGCGAAGCCGGCGTGCGCCAGCTGATCCACGGCCACACCCACCGCCCGGCCATCCACGATCTCGAACTGGACGGCCAGCCGGCCCGGCGCATCGTCCTCGGCGACTGGTATGCACAGGGCAGCGTGCTCGAATGCGATCCCGAAGGCTGCCGGCTGCGGGCGTTGTAGGGCGGGCTGCTTGCCGGTGATGGTGCAAGAAACGCAGAGGGCGCAGAGACGCAGAGGACGCAGAGAATTTTTTGTTCGGATGCAGCGTAGGTCGGCTCAAGCGAAGCGGAGCCGACGCATTTTTGCTCTCGGGATGGATGCCAGCTTTGCTTGGGCCGGCCACACTCCCCAATGTGATGCGGGAATGGGATACGCCATCCCAATCCAAAAATCATCTCTGCGTCTCTGCGCCCTCTGCGTTACCTTCCGCGCCCTCTTCGAAGCCTATTTCCAGAGATCCACATGCCCGCCGGCGGCTTCGATGCGGTCGGCGCGGGCGGCGATGTAGCGCTGGAAGTTGGGCTGTTTGCGCCAGGCGCCGGAGGCCACGTAGTCGAGTGAGGACTGCAGGTGGAAGGCACGCAGGTAGGCTTCGGTGCGGAAGGCTTCCTTGCCGCCGTCCACCATCACCAGGGTGGGGGTGAACTTGACGTTCATGGCCCGGGCCAGCTGGCGGGCGGTGGTCTTGTGCCCCTGCAGATCCACCAGCGGCATGTCGGACCAGATGTCCAGGCGCACGACGTTGAAACGCGCGAGCTGCCTGCGGGTCTCGGGGCGCCGGAAGATGTCCTGATGGTATTCGTCACAGGTTCGGCAGACTTCCTGCTCGAACAGGATCAGCAGCGGCTTGTCAGCCTTCGCCAGGCGGGCCAGATCGTAGGGCGGCGGCAGGATCCACGGCTCCTCATGCAGCTTGCCGGTGGCCTTGATCGGGTGCTGTTTTGCATAGTATTCCGCGAAAGCAAGCTTTTTCTCCAGCCCCTGCGCCGTATAGTCCAGTGCGGCCTCGAACTTGTCCGGCGGGTAGTAGCCATTGATCCGCAATGCCACCTGCCCCTGGGGGTCCAGGATCAGAATGGTGGGCGTGAACATGATCTTCCACTTCTCGGCGAACCGTTTCTCGGTCAGCGCCTCTCCGTCCAGGTCGGTGACCTCCCGATCTCCCCACATGTTGATGGCGATCACGTCGAAATGCTTGCGGGTCTTGTCCACGATGGACCGGGTACGGAAGTTGACCCGCAACAGCTTGGCGCAATAGGGGCAGCCGTCCTGGTAGAAGTAGAGCATCACCCGCTTGTTCGCGGCCCGGGCCTCCGCCACGTCTTCACCCAGGTCCAGGAACGAGTTCTTGAACCATTCGGGCTTCTCCTCGTAGCCGGGATTGACGAAACCGGCCTCCAGACCGGGCTCGGGGCTTGCCGCATTTGCCGCCCCGGCAAGAATCAGCCACAGGGCAATCAGCCAGCGGCCAAGGGGGGGCGGACTGGGGGTGAATTCCGGATTTTGCTGGGTCATGATCTCCTCCGCAGGCGTTGCCAGCACCCACCTCGGGCGCCGGTTTCCACGATTTCAGACTCAAGCGGCAACCCAAAGTGCCGACCTCACACATCCCCTCATTTTTCCTTCAACGCAAAGACGGGGGCCATACCGGCACTGGATGCCAAATTCTCGGCAAATGCCTGTATCAATGGCTCAAAATACCTGTCCGGCATTCTCGCCAACCACT
>JALSSV010000019.1 GCA_026984045.1 Chromatiales bacterium
CACCCAGTCGCGCAACTGCACCGAATCGCGTCCGCGGGAGCTGACCGCCAGCTCCAGCACCGGGATCTGGGCCGGATCCCGCTTGTAGATGATGGGCGGCTCGATGCCGGTGGGCAGGAAGCGCCGGGCGCGATCCAGACGGGTGCTGGCGTCGCGCAGGGCACGGTCGATGTCGGTGCCGTAGGGGAAACTCAGATCCACCGAAGAACGTCCTTCGGTGGTGGTGGATTGCACGGCGATGGCGTTCTCGGTGATGGCGAGCTGTTCCTCGAGCTGGCGGGTCACTTCGTCTTCCATGATCCGGGCCGGCACGCCGGGATTGAGCACCCGTACCCGCACTTCCGGGTAGATGATGTGGGGCAGCAGATCCACCGCCAGGCGATCGAGGGAGAACAGCCCCAGCACCACCACCGTCAGCGCCAGCATCACCGTGGCCACGGGACGGCGGATGGACCAGGCGGCGAGCCCCCCGGTGCGCGGGCGTGCGGCCATGTTCAGTCGTCCCCGCCGGCCACGCGGACGGCCCGTCCGTCACGCAGCCCGGTGAAGCCCTTCACCACCACCCGCTCGCCCGCGGCCAGACCTTCGCGCACGGCGATGTGCTCGCTCAGTTGCAGCCCGGTGACGATCCGCACCTTGCGCACCCGATTGTCGTCATCCAGGCGGTAGACGTAGGCGCCGTGGCTGTCGTGGCGCACGGCAAGGAAGGGCACGTGCAGCCTGGCGGCGGTGCGCACCGGCAGGCGCACGCGCACGAATTGGCCGGGCAGGGCGCCGGCGGGCGGCGTGAAGGCGATTTCGATCCGTCGCTTGAGGTTGCGCGTGTCCACGCCCGGCGTCAGGCGCAGAATGCGACCGTCGAGGAAGCGGTTGCCCAGGGCATCGATCCGCAGGCGGACCGGCTGGCCGGGGGCAAGGCCGTCGGCGAGCAGCTCCGAGAGAAACACCATGGCCTTGAGCCGGGCCGGATCGATGAGGGTCAGCAGATGGGTGTGCAGGGGCGCCACGTCGCCCGGCTCGAGACGCCGTTCGCTGACGAGGGCGTCGAACGGCGCCAGGATGCGGGTGCGGGTGAGGCGGGTCTCGAGCTGGCTGACTTCGGCCTGGGCCAGCTTGATGGCCGTATCGGCCCGGGCGATGTCCTCTTCCGAAACCAGTTTCTGACGAAACAGGGATTCGAGCCGCTGCCGGTCGCTGCGCGCCTGGGCGAGATTCGCCCGGGCCTTGCGCAACTGGGCCTGGATCAGCCGATCGTCGATGCGCACCAGCAGTTCGCCGCGGCGCACCCGGTCGCCCGCATGCCAGGGCAGCTCGAGCACGCGGCCCGCTTCCTGGTTGAAGATCTGCACCCGGCGGCTGGCTTCGAGCCGGCCACTCGTGGTTTGTTCGCCCTCGAGCGGACCGTCGCCGACCGTGGCCACGGCCACGGTAACCGGCGGACGTTCGCGTTTCCCGTTGCGCGCCTCGTGACCGTCGTCACTGCAGGCTTGCAGGAAGGCCAGGGCAAGGGTGAACAGCCAGAGGCGGGCAATCCGGGACATGCAGTGTTCCATTCGGGTCGGGCTTTCCCACAAGGTTGACAGGGAGATGCCGCAACGGTTCAGGGAGTGGTTCGGCCGTATGATAATATCTCCCACCCTTCTTCGATAGCCGGGAACCATGCGCATCGAACGTTACACCGAAGCCCCCACGGTCGGCAGCCAGGAGTTGCGCAATCTCAAGCGCATGTTTCCCTATGTCTGGCAGTACCGCGGCCGGGTGCTGCTGGCGCTGGCCAGCCTGATCCTGGCCAAGGTCTCCACGGTGGGGATCCCCGTGGTGCTCAAGCACATCGTGGATGCCCTCGACACCAGCCACGGTCGCCTGCTGGCCCTGCCCATCGTGCTGTTTCTGGCCTATGGTGCCCTGCGCCTGGGCAGTTCCCTGTTCAACGAACTGCGCGACGCGATCTTCGCCCGGGTGCGCTATCACGCCATGCGCCGGCTCTCGCGGCAGGTGCTCGAACACCTGCACCGGCTGTCGCTGCGCTATCACCTGGAGCGGCGCACCGGCAACATCATCCGCGATCTGGAGCGGGGCACCCAGAGCATCAGCTCGATTCTCAATTACCTGGTGTTCAACATCCTGCCCACGGCCGCCGAATTCGTGCTGGTGGCCTTCCTGCTGCTGGGCCAGTACGACTGGCACTTCGCCCTGGTGACCTTTCTCACCGTGGCCGTGTACATCGCCTTCACCCTGGCGGTGACCGAATGGCGCATGCACTTCCGGCATACCATGAACCGCCTCGACTCCAAGGCCAACGGCCAGGCGGTGGACAGCCTGCTCAACTACGAGACGGTGAAATACTTCAACAACGAACGCTTCGAGCTGCAGCGCTACGATCGCACCCTGGGCGAGTGGGAGAACGCGGCGGTCAAGAGCCAGACCTCCATGGCCCTGCTCAACTTCGGCCAGGGGGCGATCATCGCCGTGGGCGTGACCCTGATCATGATCTACGCCGGGCAGGGCGTGGTGGACGGCAGCATGACCCTCGGCGATCTGGTACTGGTCAACACCCTGATGCTGCAGCTGTTCATTCCGCTGAATTTCCTCGGCATCGTCTATCGCATGCTCAAGCACACCCTGGCCGACATGGATCGGGTCTGGAAGCTGCTCGACGAGACGCCCGAGATCGGCGATGCGCCCGACGCCCGGCCGCTGGTGGTGCGCGAGGGCGAAGTGGCATTCGAGCACGTGGCCTTCGCCTACCAGCCCGAGCGGCGGATCCTCGAAGACGTGAGCTTCACGATTCCCGCCGGTCACAAGGTGGCCGTGGTGGGGCCGTCGGGCGCCGGCAAGTCCACCCTGGCGCGGCTGCTGTACCGCTTCTACGACGTGGAGCGCGGGCGGATCACCATCGACGGCCAGGACATCGCCCACGTCACCCTCGACAGCCTGCGCCAGGCCATCGGCATCGTGCCCCAGGATACGGTCCTGTTCAACGAATCGATCTATTACAACATCCTCTACGCCCGGCCCGACGCCAGCCGCGAAGAGGTGGAGCAGGCGGCGAAACTGGCGGCCATCCACGACTTCATCGTCAGTCTGCCGGAAGGCTACGATACCCTGGTGGGCGAACGGGGCCTGAAACTCTCCGGTGGCGAGAAGCAGCGCATCGCCATCGCCCGGGTGATCCTCAAGAACCCGCCGATCCTGATCTTCGACGAGGCCACCTCGTCCCTCGACTCCCGATCCGAGCGGGCCATCCTCGACGCTCTCAGTCAGGTGGCCGAACAGCACACCACCCTGGTCATCGCCCACCGCCTCTCCACCATCGTCGATGCCGATCGGATCCTGGTGATGGAGCAGGGCCGCATCGTCGAACAGGGCACCCACGCCGAACTCCTCGCCCGGGGCGGCCTCTACGCCCAGATGTGGGAACTGCAGCAGGAGGAACGACAGGTGGCCGTGAAGGAAGCCGAGCTGGAGGTGGGGGAGGAAATCTCCCTGTAGACGCGGCGCAAGCCGCGATGCGGCGGTAGCAGGTGGCTGGTAGCTGGTAGCTGGAAAAAAACCGTCAACACTTGTTCCAGCTACCCGGCCCCAGCTACCAGCCACCAACTTGTCGCGGCGAGGGCGCCGCTCCTACGGGTGCAGATCCGGCTATAATGGATGTTCACAGCGAGGAGAATTGTCATGGCCGAGATGAAACGTTCCCAGATGGCGCCGGCGCCCGATGAGCTCAGCGGCTGCGCGTCGGCCGAGCCGTTCGCCCTGCAGGTGATCGACGACAGCATGGAGCCCGAGTTCAAGAAGGGCTGCATCATCATCATCGATCCGGAAGGCCTGGCCACCGATGGTTCCTACGTCATCGCTCTGATTGAAAACGGCTATATCTTCCGCCAGCTCCGCCGCCACGAGGACAAGTACTACCTCGTGCCCCTCAACGAAGCCTATGCCCACGAAGCCCGCGAAATCGCCATTGAGCAAGTCAAGGGCGTGATCATCCAGCAGGCCGCCCCCAACGGCCGGCGCAAGGACCGCAAGAAGTACGAATACCGCACGAAGAGCGAGGTCAATCCCGGGTGTGGGACCTGCGGGCAGGGGTGAGAACGTATACAGGCTCGGTGGAAGGAACGCAGAGGGCGCAGAGACGCAGAGGACGCGGAGATTTGTTTTGATGGCCTGTGGCGGGTGTAGGCCGGCTCAAGCGTAGCGGAGCCGGTAAAAAACGTGTCATCCCGACATGGCGGCTCCGCTACGCTTGAGCCGCCCTACGGTGTCCACGCCCTCTGCGTTGTTTGCAGACAGCCTGATTATTTCGCATTGCTGCTGAGCTGCTCCGGGCGCAGGCGGGGGGTGAAGTATTCGTCGGCTTCGTCCTCGGAGACCGGCTGGCCCTGGCCGTTGACCATGGGCTGTTCGTAGTCGGCCCAGCCGCGCAGGCCGGTCTTGAGGGAGACGACGTTGGTGTAGCCCATCTTCTGCATCACTTCGCAGGCGAACACGCTGCGGTTGCCGGAGCGGCAGATCACCACGATTTCCCTGTCCCGGGCCTCGACCAGTTCGGGGACGGTTTCCTCGTAGTCGTATTCGCAGGCGGTTTCGAGCACGCCGCGGGGCACGTTGAGGGAGCCTTCGATGTGCATGGCCTCGAATTCGTAGGGCTCGCGCACGTCGAGCAGCATCACTTCCCGTTCCTGAAGGATTTCCTCCAGATCCCAGGGAAAGATTTCCCTGACGTGTTCGGCCGCCTCGGCGACCAGTTCATTGAAGCGTTTCATGAGGTTTCACTCGAAACAGATGTTCCAGATATTTGTCCATGGTGCAATGTGTGCACTGAGCCCTGCGGGCCAAGGGGATGTTTTGTGACCGTCGGCCGCAGGGATGCGGCCTTCGAGCCTACAGGGACGTATTTACGGCGTGTCACGAAACATCCCCTTGGCCCGCAGGGCGATGCCGATGACCAGGATCCTTCATGATCGATCTGGTATCAGACATTGCCATTCAGCCGTTGTTGCCGGAGGCGTTGCGGGAGAAGCCGTGTTCGACGGCCATCACGGCGGCTTCCACGCGCGAGTGCACGTCGAGCTTGCGCAGGATGGCCTTCACGTGCAGCTTGACGGTGCCGTCGGAGATCCCGAGGTTGCGGGCGATGGCCTTGTTGCTCTGGCCCTCGGCGAGCAGGCCGAGGATTTCGGTCTCGCGCGGGGTCAGTTCCGAGAAGGGGCTGTCGTCTTCCGGCTCCTCGGGCTCGCCGCCACCGCCCTGCACGGCCTTGGCCAGGATCGGCGCGAGATCGGGGGCCACCACCGTCTTGCCGGAGACGATGTCGCGCAGGGCCAGCACCAGCTCGTCCGGCTCCATGTCCTTGAGCAGATAGCCCTGGGCGCCCTGACGCAGGGATTCGAGCAGATCGCTCTCCTCGGTGCTGGTGGTGAGCATGACGATGGGCAGTTCCAGCCCCTCCTGGCGCAGCATCTTCAGCACGCCCAGGCCGTCGATGCCGGGCATGCGCATGTCGAGCAGGATGACGTCCGGTTGCAGTTCCTCCACCAGGCGCAGGCATTCCTGGCCGCTGCCCACCGAGGCCACCACCTCGATTCCGCGGCTGGCCAGCAGGCCTTCGAGGCCCACCCGGAACAGGGTGTGATCGTCGATCAACAGCACGCGCAGACTCATGGCAACACCTTGGCCGTGGGCAGGTCGACCCGCACGCTGTGGGTTCCGTCCTCGGGGGCCGGTTCGGGATAGCGGAAGTGCAGGATGACCCGGGTGCCTTCGCCCTGTTCGCTCTCGATGCGCACGGTGCCGCCGATCCGCTTGGCCCGCTCTTCCATGATGGACAGGCCCAGGTGATCGCCCGAGGTGCGATCCGATTCGGGCAGCAGGGTCATGCCCACGCCGTCGTCCTCGATCAGGATGTGGCAGTCGCCCTGCACGTCGGAGCGCATGATCACCCGCACCGCATGGGCCTGGCTGTGCTTGCGGATGTTGTTGAGGGCTTCCTGGATGATGCGCAGGGCCTGGACCTCGACGCTGGCCGGCAGTTGCAGCACGTTCCACTCCTTTTGCAGGAAGATGGAAATCTCGCTCTGGTTGCGGAAGCGCTCCACCAGATGCTCCACGGCCGGCACCAGGCCGCGCTTGTCGATGGGCGCGCGGAAGTGCGTGATCAGCTCGCGCAGCTCGGCGTAGGCCTCGTCCAGGTTGTTTTCGATCTTCTCCAGTTCGTACCAGATGGCCGGTTCCTGGCCCTGGCGCAGGGTCTCGTCCAGCACCCGCACCTGGAAGCGCAGGCTGGCCAGGGTCTGGGCCAGGGAGTCGTGCAGTTCATGGGCCAGGCGGGTGCGTTCTTCCATGATCGACAGGCGGTTGGATTCGTCGTCATGACGGGCCTTGTCGATGGCCATGCCGAGGTGGCGGCCAATGGAAGTGAGCAGGCCCACCATGTCTTCCTGATCGGCGAAATCCTCGTGATCCACGAACAGGTTGTATACGCCCAGGGTCTTGTCCCGGTACTGCAGGGGCACGGCGATCATGCCGATGTTGTCGTCGTTGAAGAAGGAGCGGCCGACGATCTTGTCGCAGTGGGTGATGTTCTTCTCGAACAGCACCGTGCCGTCGCGATAGGCGCTGCCGCACAGGCAGCTTTCGGAGGGAATGAGCTGCTCGCGCTTCATCAGATCCTCGTCGAGGCCGATGCTGGAGACCAGGCGCATCTGGCCGTCGTCGGTCATCAGCCGGACCACGGCGGCGCGGGCATTCACCACGTCGCGCAGGGTGTGCAGGAAGCGGGTCAGCAGATCCTCCAGATCCCGGGAGACGTTGATGCTGGCGGCCACGTCGTAGATGATTTCCAGCGAATGGGTCTTGCGCTCGATGTGCTCGGTCTGGGCGCGTACCTGGCTCTGCATGTCGTGGGTGAGGGCCTGCAGCTTGTCGCTCAGTTCGTTGATGTCGGCATACAGGGCATTGAAGTCGCGGGAGGCGGTGCGGGGGAGGCGGGCCCCCAGTTTGCCTTCCCGCAGATCCTGGGCCCACTGGCGCAGGGCGGTGAGGGGTTCGAGCAGGGTGCGCTGGATCTGCCGTACCAGACGGGTGGTGAGTCCCAGGCCGAAGAGGGTCGGCAGCCAGATCAGCAGGTGGCCGGTGGGCGGATAACCTCCCTGGGTCAGAAGCCAACTGCCGGCGGCGGCCGTCAGGATCAGGAGCCCGGCGATGCTGAAGATCAGCACGCACAGATGGCTGCGCCACAGGCGGCCGCGCCGACCACAGCATTCCGTCGCGAAGGCCTTGCCGTCGTCGGGATGTCGGATCTGATCGGGAGGGGTCGCCATAAGCCGTTGATTATACCCCGGAACCGTCCCGGAACGGATTACAGGGCGTGTTCCGTGCCCGAATCGTCGCCCTGGGGCGGGGTGTAGTTGGGATCGTTGGGGTTGAGGAAGATGAAATTGTACTCGCCGTCGTCGAGTTGGACGAAATCGAGCGTGCAGCCATTGAGCAGATCGATGCTGGACGGGGCGATGACGATGGTAACGCCCGATTCACTGAAAGCGAGATCGTTTTCCGTGGTCTCGTCGGCGAAGCCCATGGCGTACTGGATGCTGCCATCGGTTTCCCGGCGGGCGGCGATGCGCAGGGGCATGCCCTCCATCTGGCCTTCGCGAGCCGATTTGACGATCTGTTCCGCGGCGGCGGGGGTGACTGTGAACATGACGACACTCCTGATGGAAATCAAAAACCTAGTGGATTGGTCAATTATACACGCTTCCGGTTCCGGCAGGAACGCACGAAGGCCACGAACCGGCCGGCCCAGTGGTTGTGGGAAGTGTCCCGCAGGTGGGCATAACCGGCCAGCAGATTGCGATAGACGATGCCGTCGTGGTTGCCGTCGACGCCCATCCCGCGGTGAACCCGGTAGGCGTAGCGGGTCTCCTCGGGGAGGGAGTCCAGGGCCGAGTAATGGAATTCGTGGGCCGGGAAAATCCGCTGGTTCGGCGCGCCGGGCCAGGGGTGGTCGGCCGTTTCCTCGAGCTGAACGTAACCCCGGCCCACGGGCCGTTCGTGCATGACCACGGAGGCAGGCAGCGTGCCGGTCATCTCGGCTTCACGTCCCTTCCAGCGCAGGCTGCGCGCCAGATACATCAATCCGCCGCATTCGGCATAGGCCGGCAAATCGGCCTCGATGGCCTGGCGGATGGCGGTGCGCATGGCCCGGTTGGCGGCCAGTTGCTCCATGTGGGTCTCGGGAAAGCCGCCGCCCAGGAAGAGGCCATCGCAGTCGGGCAGACGGCTGTCGGTGAGGGGCGAGAAGGGCAGCAGCTCGGCACCGGCGGCTTCCAGGGCCTCGAGATCGTCCGGATAGTAGAAACCGAAGGCGGCGTCCCGGGCGATGGCGATGCGCACGTCCCGGCGGGCAGCGGGCTCGGGCCCGGCGAACTGGCTGGACGGCAGGGGCGGGGCGCTGCCCGCAATGTTCCGGATGGCCTCCAGATCGACCTGGGCGGCAATCCGCTCGCCGATGTGCGCGACGAAGGCGCGGGCATCGCCGCTCTCGTTGCTCGGCACCAGGCCCAGATGACGCTCGTGGATGGTCATGGCCGGGTCGTGATAGACGGCGCCGACCACCGGCACCTCGGTGTAGTGTTCCAGCACGGCACGCAGCTTGGCCTCGTGGCGGGAGCCGCGGATCTGGTTGAGAATGATGCCGGCGATGCGCACTTCCGGCTCGAAGGCCTGGTAACCGAGCACCAGGGGGGCGATGCCCCGGGTCATGCCCTGGACGTTGATCACCAGCACCACCGGGGTCCGGGTGAGGCGGGCGAGGGCAGCGTTGCTGTTGCTGCCCTCCAGATCAAGGCCGTCGTAGAGCCCCTTGTTGCCCTCGATGAGCGCCAGATCGGCATGACCGGCGTGTCGGTTCAGACTGGCGAGGATCTCTTCCCGTTCCTGGGTGTAGAAATCGAGGTTGTAGCAGGGCCGACCGGCAGCCAGGCCCAGCCACATGGGATCGATGTAGTCGGGGCCCTTCTTGAAGGGCTGGACCGTCTGGCCCCGATCCCGCAGGGCGCGACACAGACCGATGCTGAGCGTGGTCTTGCCAGAGGATTTGTGCGCAGCGGAGATCAGCAGTCGGTGCATGGCGGGGATCCCAAAATGCGAAAGGGGATGCATGCATCCCCTTTCGTACGGAGTCAGACCGGTGGCGAGCCGTTACTTGTGGTGGGGATCCACCACTTCGTCAGCCAGACTTTCCGGCAGGAACTGCAGTACCTTCAGGGCTAGGGCCACGATGATCAGGGCCACCGCCATCCCGCCGATGCCAAGCACGAATTCCACCAGGCTGGGGGTGTAACTGTTGATGATGCCGTCGGAGAAGCTGCTGGCCACTTCCTTGCCCGGGAAGATGAGCAGCGGATAGGCCTGGCCGCCGATGATGATGACGTACATGGCCGCCAGTCCGCCCAGCACGACCAGGACGGAGGCAAAGCCGATGAGGCTGCGATTCCTGCCCCAGCTGGGATGGTAGAGGATGGCCAGGGGCACCAGGCTGCCCAGCAGCATCCAGCCGATCCAGAAGAGTTGGGTATAGACGCCACCGTTGAGCAGGATGAAGGCTTCAACGCCGTGGTACTGGGTGATGTAGAGCTTGGTCAGGTGATAGGCCAGCAGCAGGAGCAGGGTACCGGCCACGAACACCCCCAGCAGATTCTTCAGTCGCCGCAGCAGCGCGTCGCCCAGCGGTCGGCCGGTCCACTTGCAGGCGGCCATGGTCACGAGGATCAGGATTGCCAGGCCAAAGGCGAAGGACATGACGATGAACAGGGGGGCCATGATGGCTTCGTTGTAGGCCAGACGGGCCACCAGGAAGCCGAAAATGGAGCCGGTACCGGTGGTGAGAATCAGACGCCAGACGAAGGCGCTGAAACCGGCGACCTTGGTGTACTGGGTCTTGGTGGGATCCATCATGGTCCACAGGTAGATGGCCACCAGGAGGAAGAAGCCATTGTAGAGGATGATGTTCCAGGCGAAGATCGACTTGAAGTTGTAGTAGGTCATGGCCACGATGAGCCGGTCGGCGCGGCCGAGATCCAGCACCAGGATCGTGAGACCGCCGGCCAGCAGCGCGATGGCCAACAGACCGGAGAGCCGGGCCAGGGGCTTGTAGGCGGTCTTGCCGAACACCGAGGCGATGGAGGCGGTGTTCAGGGCCCCCGAGGCGGCCACGATCAGGAAGACCGCGAACACGTGTGGGGTCCCCCAGACGATCTGCTGGTTCATGCCGGTGATGAAGTGGCCGTAGTGTTCCATCATGAACGCGGCAACCAGACCGGCACCGGCAATGGCGCCGAGTAGTGCCAGCAGGGCAAGATAGCCTGCGCTGTTCCCCTTGATGGTGCTGTAGCGGATGTTTTTCATTTTCTGCACTGCTCGCTCTGGAGGTTAGAGACCCTGGTAACGGATGCCGGTGTTCAGACCCAGGTCGGCCCGGATCTGTTCGCCGCCGCGTTCCCGCAACTCGCGGGAGATGGCACTTTCCGGATCCTTGAGATCACCGAAGATCATGGCCTGCTCCGGACAGGCTTCGACGCAGGCCGGTTGCCGGCCGGCATCGACCCGTTGCACGCACAGGGTGCAGGCTTCCACGGTGCCCTTGCCGCGGGGGGCATTGACCTTCTGATCGTGCAGTTCCTCATGGACGAAGGAACGGGCCTTGTAGGGGCAGGCCATCATGCAGTAACGGCAACCGATGCAGATGTGCTTGTCCACCAGGACGATGCCGTCGGCACGCTTCATCGACGCCCCGGTGGGGCAAACGTCCACACAGGGCGGATGTTCGCAGTGCTGGCACATCAGTGGCAGGGTCTGCACGTGACCGGTCTGCTTGTCGGTCAGTTTCACCTTGCGGATCCACTGGGCCTTCTGGTTGGGGGCCGAGTGCTTTTCGTTGGGGCTGTCGGGGCCCCAGCCAAACTCGTCCTGGCAGGCGGTAACACAGGCGTCACAACCTTCGGCACACTTGTTGGTGTTGATCAGGATCCCCCAGCGTTGCCGATCACTGGCCGGCAGTTCCGGCGCCCGGGCGTGGGCCACCTGCTGGAGGATGATGCCGGGGGCCACGGTCAGGCTGGCCACGGCGGCCACCTGGCCGAAGAAACGGCGGCGGGCCTGGTCGGTGGGATTCGTCTTCTTGTCCATTATCGGGCTTCTCCGACGGTGGCAGATAGGGGCGCCACGTCCTTCCGGGTCAGTTTCAGGCCGGCATGGGGATTGTGCATGGCACTTTCCTGAATCTTTTCCGGATCCGGCGTGTCGCGATGACACTCGAAACAGTCGATATGGACCGCGGCATAGGTGTGGCAACTGCTGCAGAAGTGCTCCTTCTCGCCGAAGCGGGCGTACTGGCCGTCCGGCTTGGGCGTGATGTGGCAGTTCACGCACTCGGCGAGACTGAACTGCTTGGTGCGGATCCCCTGACGCAGGGTTTCGTCACGGTGATGCAGGAGGTACTGCATGTGATGCTTGCGCATGTCCTCCTCGGGACGAACGCAGCCAAACTCCGGGTTGGCCTTGGCGCGGGGTTTGGGCACCCCGGCCAGCGGACCGGTGTCGTCGGCGATGGCCGGCAGGGCCAGGAACAGCCCTGCCACCATGAGGCACTGCCTGCTCAGTTGTCCAAAAGTCACGATCCGGACTCCTATGATTGTTATTCACCCATGGCCATGTCGATGTAGCCGGTCGGGCAGACGTCGGCACAGATGTGGCAGCCGATGCACTTCTTGTAGTCGGTGGCCACGTAACGACCCATGGTGTGCTTGTCCTTCGGGACGCGGTAGACGGCGTCCTGGGGACAGAAGATCACGCAGTTGTCACACTCGAAGCACATGCCGCAGCTCATGCAGCGATCGGCTTCCTTGACGGCTTCCTCTTCCGGCAGCGGCTTCATGCGCTCGGTGAAGTGACCCAGTACCTCCTCGGCGGTGGGCACGTCTTCCTCGCGCTTGTGGCGCGGGGTGTATTCGAAGTGACCCAGGAACAGCTTCTCGGCCGGAATGATCTCCTGCTTGGCACGATCCTCGAAGTTGTGGATGGCGAAGTCGGACTCGGAGGTACCCCATACGGAGCTGTGATCGTATTCAGCGGGGGCCAGACCGGCTTCCTGCATCTTCTCCAGCAGGTTGAAGTGGTGCTTGTCCACCTTAGGTCGCTTGCCCAGCTCTTCGTGCTTGAGGAAGTGGTCGACGCTTTCGGCGGCGATGGAAGCCTGGCCGATGGCGGTGGTCAGCAGGTGCGGACGCACGATGTCGCCTGCGACGAAGTGACCGGGACGGCCGGGAACCTGGTAGTGCTGGTCGGCGTCGATCAGCTTGCGCTCGTTGCCGATGTCCTCGAAGCCGTCAAGCTTGCCGCCCTGGCCGATGGCGGCGACGATGAGATCCAGGTCGATGTCGTATTCGGAACCTTCGATGGGGGTCTTGCCGTCGCTTTCCAGCTTCTGCACGCGGACCGCCTTGGCGCGGCCATTGTCGTCGAGGACCAGCTCTACGGGGTTCACGCAGTCGATGATCTCGATGCCTTCACGCTGGGCATCGTGAATTTCGTGCTCGGCGGCGTTCATCTTGTCGATGGGCGAGCGGCTGAGCAGGATGACCTTGGCCGGCTTGCGCTTGGCGTCGTCGCCGTAGTTGTGGGTGGTCTTGCCGGCGATGACGTTCTCGGGATACTCGTCTTCCGACATGCCTTCGATGGTGCCGAGGCGGCGGGCCACGGAGGCCACGTCGATGGAGGTATCACCACCACCGACCACGACCACGGTGGGGCTCACGGCCTGCAGGCGGCCCTGGTTGAAGGCTTCCAGGTACTCGATACCGATGACGGCGTTGGGCGCCTTGTCGGCACCGGGGATCGGGAGCTGGCGGCCGGACCAGGCGCCCACGGCCCAGACAATGGCGTCGAAGTCCTTTTCCAGATCCTCGACCTTCACGTCCTGGCCGACGCGGGTGTTGAGCTTGAGTTCCACGCCCATGTCGATGATGCGGTTGATCTCGCCGTCCAGCACGTTGCGCGGCATGCGGTAGCCGGGGATGCCGAAGCGCATCATGCCGCCCAGGCTGTCGTGATCGTCGAACAGGGTGACGCCGTGGCCGCGGCGACGCAGCTGGTAGGCCGCGGCCAGCCCGGCAGGGCCACCACCGATCACGGCCACCTTCTTGCCGGTGTCGGGGCCGGCTTCGAACTGGAAGCCGCCTTCCAGGGCCTGGTCACCGATGTACTGTTCCACCGAGTTGATGCCGACGTGGTCTTCCACCTCGTTGCGGTTGCAGCCGTCTTCACAGGGCGCAGGGCAGACCCGGCCCATGACCGAGGGGAAGGGGTTGGCGTCGGTGGAGCGGCGGAAGGCGTATTCCTGCATGCTCATGCCCTCGGCCGGCTTCTCGATGCCGCGCACGATGTCCAGCCAGCCACGGATGTCCTCCCCGGAGGGGCAGCTGCCCTGGCACGGCGGCGTCCGGTGTACATAGGTCGGGCACTTGTGGGAGGTGTCCTGAACGAAAATCTTGTCCGCCCAGCTTTCCCACTGGTTTTCGCCGTCCTTGAAGCGCCGGAACGTGAGCTTTTCGTTTTGCATATCGTCGCGGGAAGTAGCCATGCCAATTCTCCTGTGTAAGCGATTCTTCTGAATTCGATGGGATTCGTTGTTCGGTTATTCGTCGTCGGCCTCGTCACCGGCGTCTTCGGATGGCGCATCACTGAGGATGAGCGCATCGCCGACCAGCTGGTGGACGCTGACGATCTGATCCATGGTGAAGCCGTAGTAGGGCAGCACCTTGGCAAACTGGGTCTTGCAGATGGCGCAGATGGCGGCCAGATTGGTCACGCCATACTCGTCCACCACGCTCTTGTAGGCGGCCATGCGCGGCATGGCGCCCTTGACGCGCAACTCCATGAGGTCGTCGGTCAAAAGACCGCCACCGCCGCCGCAGCAGAAGGTGGCTTCGCCGATGGTGTTCTCCGGCATGTCCACGTAGTTGTTGCACACGGTCTTGATGATGTTGCGCGGAATTTCCAGCTGACCACCCGGCTTGTCGCCCATGCGCGAGGCACGGGCCACGTTGCAGGAATCGTGGAAGGTCAGGGTCATGTGGTCGTTTTCGCTGGGGTCGAACTTCAGCTTGCCCTTCTGGATGGCGTCCCAGGTGTATTCGCAGATGTGCTGCGGTACGGGATAGTTGGGATCCAGGAAGTCCCAGGGACCGGCCAGGGTGTTGAGGAAGCTGTAGGCGACACGCCAGGCGTGGCCGCACTCGCCGAAGATGATGCGCTTGACGCCCAGTTCCTTGGCGGCCTTGCGGATACGCCGGGAGACGCGGCGCATGTTCTCGTAACTGCCGATGAACATGCCGAAGTTGGCCGCTTCCGAGGCGTAGGAACTGAGGGTCCAGCTGGCGCCGGTCTCGTGGAAGACCTTGGCATAGCCGATCAGGCCGTCCACGTGGGGCTCGGCGAAGAAGTCGGCCGAGGGGGTGACCAGCAGGATGTCGGCCCCCTTGACGTCCAGCGGGAACTTGATGTCCACGCCCGTATCGTCCTTGACCTCTTCTTCGAGGCCCTCGAGGGTGTCGGCCAGGGCCGGCTCGGGCAGGCCGAGGTTGTTGCCGATCTTGTGGACCTTGGCGATGATTTCGTTACAGTACTTCTGGCCCAGGCCCACGGCGTCCATGATCTCGCGTGCGGCCATGGAGATTTCGGCGGTGTCGATGCCGTAGGGGCAGTAGACGGAACAGCGGCGGCACTGGGAGCACTGGTGGAAGTAGCTGTACCACTCGTCCAGCACCTCGCGGGTCATGTCCACGGCGCCAACCAGCTTGGGGAAGAACCTGCCGGCGAAGGTGTAGTAACGGCGATAGACCTTGCGCAGCAGATCCTGCCGGGCGACCGGCATGTTCTTGGGATCGGCCGTGCCCAGGAAGTAATGGCACTTGTCGGTGCAGGCACCGCACTTGACGCAGGAATCGAGGAACACCTGCAGGGAACGGAACTTGCCCTTCAGTTCCCCCAGCTTCTTGACGGCAACGTCTTCCCAGTTGTCGATCAGCTCTCCAGGAAATCCCAGGGCTTCCTGAAACTCCGCCTTGGCCACGTAGGGCTTGCTGTGCGCCATGGCGTCCTCCTTGAGAGGAGGGATCTCGAGAGTCTCTTTCAGTTCGGGAATGTCAAAATCGGCCACAGTGTTGTCCTCAATCGTTTTTGTCGCGGCGAGGTTTTCGGGTCAACCGTCGTTGTCAGTTGCCGGATTCGGCAGCGTCGAGCTCGGCTGCCCAGGGCGCGATGTGCCGTTTTTCGCGCGCATTGTCGACCTGATTGCGGGTCGGGCTGAAGAACACGCCAGGGGCATGCAGCAGCTTGCTGATGGGGAAGACGATCAGCAGCGTGGCGACCAGCGCCAGATGCAACAACAGGTTGAGGTCATCGGGGAGCGGCCGGATGCTGCCGGTCATGAGACCCCGGAAGAAATCCTTGACCATGACGATGTCGGTGTGAGAGACGAAGGTCATGGACATGCCGGTAATGACGATGCCGAGCAGCAGGGCCAGCATCAGGTGATCGGAGGGGCTGGTGATGTAGCGGATCCGCTCGACGAAGAAGCGGCGGCCCCAGAGGCCGAGCAGGCCGAGCAGCATGCCGAAGGCGGCATACTTGCCGAAGGGCTGAATCAGGTTGACCCACCACCAGACGGGATCGGTGAAATAGCGCAGATGGCGGGCCAGCACCAGGAACATGGCCATGTGGAAGAGCCAGCCGAACAGCCAGATCCACTTGTTGGACTTGAACAGAGAGGCGAACAGGACGACTTCCCGTGCCATGCGCAGAACCACGCCGGTCTGGGTGACAGGGGCCGGCATGGTGGGAATCTTGAGGGGAGCGGGTGTCTTGGCGTAAATCCAGATCTTACGACCGACGCCGACCAGGAAAATCAGGGTCGCGGCGTAGAACAAAAGCGCATAGATAACGGACAGGGCAGACATGCTACTGTTCCCTCTATCTGTGAAATCGGGTGTTGTGGTTGAAAATGTGGGGAGCCGGAGCTCCCCGCCATTTTCGGGTACGGCGTTATACGCAGCCGGTCGGCTTCGGCAGACCGGCGTACTTGCACGCCTGCTTGCCGGGGCCATAGGGGAACAGTTCGTACAGGTACTTGCTGTTGCCCTTTTCCTTGCCCAGCTTCTTGCCGATGGCCTTGGTCAGAACACGAACGGCCGGAGCGATCTGGTACTCGTCATAGTACTCACGCAGGAAGTTGATCACTTCCCAGTGGGCATCGGTCAGTTCGGTACCGTCTTCCTTGGCCATGGCTTCGGCCACGGCGGGGGTCCAGTCGTTCAGGTTGGCCAGGTAGCCTTCCTCATCAGTCTCGATGGTCTTACCTTCTACTTCGATAGGCATGGTCGATCTCCTCGTTTGAAAACTTGAAACAACAACTCAACAATGGTTACAGCCAGGCATTCACCTTGTCGTTTTCCACCGTCAGCTCCACGAAGCCCTTGTAATCGACGATCTTGATCCCGTCGATCAGCTTGTCTTCGGACAGTCCACGGGCCTTCAGATCGGCGCCGAGAACGTAGATGGAAACGGTGTCCAGGGCCTTCTTGACGGTATCGGCGACCGTGGACCCCTGCAGGGCACCGTACACGCCGTCTTCGAACAGCAGAACGGCGTGGTCTTTCCCGGCAAGACGCAGGCAGGTCTGCAGAGAAGGACGGTCGAACGGTGACTTGTTCACAGTGTGCAATGTGGACATGGTTTTCCTACCCTCTCTCAGAAGCTCAGAACAACGTCTTGCTGTTCGAGAATTTCCGCCATTTCGGCAGCGGTCACGACGCGAATGGAATCCTTTTCGGCCCAGTCGTCGTCCTCGTCCTCGTAGGTGAGGGGCATGAGGTCGTCGATGGTGAGGCCGCGGGCGTCCAGGGACTCCTTCTCGACGTAAATCTTGTTCACGTCGTAATCGCCCAGGGCCGAGTAGGTCGGCGAGAAGTTCTTGATGCCGAGCTCGGTGGTGTCCTGGCCCTTGACCAGCTGGAACACGCCATCGTCCACGAACGCCAGACTCACGTCCTGTTCGAAGGCAGCGCCGATCAGCACGACTTCCAGGGCTTCCCAGGCGTAGATGGTGCCGTAAGGGGCCTTGCGGTTGACATACATGAATTTCTTGACATCAGACATGGCTAATCCCCTTAGTCGCCGAACACGACGAGACGGTCACACTGGATCCCGGCTTCGATCAGCTGGCCGAGGCCGGAGATTCGGAAGCCCGGGGCGATGTTGTTGGCATCCTTCCCGTTGCGCTCCTGCTCGCCTTCGTCCACGATGCCGCGCCGCTGGGCAGCCGCCACGCACACCACCAGATCGATGTTGTGCTTTTCGGCCAGTTCGGACCAGCTCTGGACGATGTTGATGTCGTCCTGGGGCGGCGTGGTCAGGCGGGTGCCGTTGTTGACGCCGTCATGATAGAAGAACACGCGGAAGATCTCGTGCCCCGCGTCCAGCGCGGCCTTGACGAAATTCAAGGCCGACACGGACGCTTCGTGGGTGTAGGGACCTTCGTTTACCTGTATCCCAAACTTCATCAGCAGATTCCTCAGAAGCGGATGTGGGTCGAGGCGTTGAGGCTAGCCCGGGCACCACGCCAGTTGTCGATGTGGTACTTGGTGAAGGGCAGACCGGTCTTCTCGAAGAAGCGCGGCCAGCCGATGCGCTCGATCCAGTCGTTGATCCGCTCCCAGTCCTTGGCGTCTTCCTTGTAGGTGCGCAGGATCTGCTTGACGATGGCCGTGGCTTCCGGCCAGCGCGGCGGGTTGTTGGGGATGCCGGCGGCAACCAGCTTCTGGAAGGTGGGCTTGCCACGGGCATTGGAGTGGTTGCCCCCGACCCAGATGGCCAGCTTGGTGTGCTCCGGATCGTTGATCTGCATGGGCGGGCAGGGCGGGAAGCAGGCGCCGCAGCAGATGCACTTCTTCTCGTCCACTTCCAGCGAAGGCTTGCCGTTGACCATGGCCGGACGGATGGCGGCAACCGGGCAGCGGGCCACGACCGACGGGCGCTCGCACACGTTGGCGACCAGATCGTGGGCGATCTTCGGCGGCTTGGTGTGCTGAACGTTGATGGCGATGTCCCCCTGGCCGCCGCAGTTGATCTGGCAGCAGGAGGTGGTGATGTGCACGCGGTTGGGCATGTTGCAGTTCTTGAACTCGTCGATGAGCTCGTCCATCATCGCCTTGACCACGCCGGAAGCGTCGGTGCCGGGGATGTCGCAGTGCAGCCAGCCCTGGGTGTGGGAGATCATGGCCACCGAGTTGGCGGTGCCGCCGACCACGAAGCCGGCTTCTTCCAGGGCGTCGATCAGCGGCTGGACCTTGGCTTCGTCGGCCACCATGTACTCGATGTTCGAGCGGATGGTGAAGCGCACGTAGCCTTCGCCGTACTTGTCGCCGATTTCGGTCAGCTTGCGCAGGGTGAACAGGTCCAGGATGCGCTGGGTGCCGGCCTTGACGGTCCAGATCTCGTCACCACTGTGGGCCACGTGACGCAGCACGCCGGGACGCGGATGCTCGTGGTACTTCCACTGGCCGAAGTTCTTGCGCATGACCGGATGCATGTACTGGAAGCCGTCAGGGCAACCGGATTCGATCGGCTGACGCATTTCTTCTAATGCCATTCGTCTTCTCCTGATTAACTTGATACGTTAGTGAATCGACAAACCCGGGATCAGCCGGCAGCCTGTTCGGCCTTGCGGGCAAACCACTTCTCGGCTTCCTCGTCCCAGCCGTCCATGCGGACGTAGGAGGACTGGCGCGGGTTGTTGACCATGTGCGGATCCACTTCGACGCCGATGCCTTCGAGGAAGTTGACCAGGCCGATGCGCTCGATCATCTCACCGGTACGCTCGTGCTCGAGCGCGTTCTCGGCAAAGAAGTCGATGACCTCTTCGGCCAGTTCGACCAGGCTCTCGTAGTCCTCTTCGGTTTCCAGCTTCTTGAAGGGCACGATGACGGTCCCCATCAGGTCGCCGATCTTCAGGGTGCGCTTGCCGCCGATGAGGATGGTGACGCCCTTGTCGTCCCCCGGGGAGAGGGCCTTGTTCATGACGTTCAGGCAGTGCATGCAGCGCACGCAGTCATGGTTGTTGACGTCCAGGGTGTCGTCGTCGTTCAGGGTCATGCACTGGGTCGGGCAGCGGGTGATGACGTTGTCGATCACGTACTGACGGCCCTTGGCCTCGATGAACTTCTTGACTTCGTCCTGATCGATCTTCATGTCGTCACGCCAGGTGCCGATGACGGCGAAGTCGGAACGCTCGATGGCGTTCTGGCAGTCGTTGGGGCAGCCCGAGACCTTGAACTTGAATTTGTAGGGCAGGGCCGGACGGTGCACGTCGTCGGTGAAGTTGTTCACCAGCCAGCGCTGGATGGCGTGCTCGTTGGCGCAGGACTGTTCGCAGCGGGCGGCACCGACGCAGGACATGGCGGTACGCACGCAGGGACCGGCACCGCCGAGGTCCCAGCCGTATTCGTTGATCTCGTCGAAGAAGTGCTGGGTGTTTTCGGTGGTGGTGCCGATGAACATGATGTTGCCGGTCTGGCCGTGGAAGGTGATGAGGCCGGAACCGTACTTCTCCCAGCTGTTGGCCAGCTGGTTCAGCATGTCGGTGGTGTAGTAGTTGCCGGCGGGCGGCTGAACGCGGAGGGTGTGGAATTCCTTGGACTCGGGGAAGGCATCGGCGACTTCGGAGAAACGGGGAATGATGCCGCCGCCATAGCCGAAGACGGAAACGGTGCCGCCTTTCCAGTAACCCTTGCGGGTTTCATAGGAGTGTTCCAGCTGACCGAGCAGGGAACCAACGGTTTCGTTGATGCGCGGATCCGGATGCTGGTCACGCAGGCGCTTGAAGCCGGAGATGAAGCTGGGCCAGGGACCCTTTTCCAGCTCGTCCAGCATCGGGGTGTCATGAATCTTCTTCGCCATGGCATTCTCCTTGAGGGGTTAGCCGTTAAGCCTTGGGTTGAATCGAAAAACCTTGCACATCCCGCCGCGGCGGAATGCGACGTATCCGAGTTGCTGCGAAGTCTAGGGCGGCCGGAAAAATGTGACCACCTTCCTCATGGGGGAGTGGGGCGTATCCCCTTATCCCCAATGGGGTATGGTCGACCCCGTCCGGATTTTCGTCCTGCCTCCGCCGGCAAGCCCCGCCGGCCGTATCACCAGCAGGATATACCGTGCGGGGACAGGCCGTGTTTCAATCCCCGTCCGCAAGCGGCCCGGCCGACGCCCCCTTGAAACGGGCGGCGCCGGTGCCCATGAAGCCTAGTTGAACTTGCGGCGTTTGCCAATCCCTAGTAATTTACTCAGGAAAGCCGCGCAAACTGTGGGCGTATTCTACTCGGGGCCGCCAGGAAAGCAAATGTCCGATCCGTCAGTCCATTCCGTCCGATTTGCCGGGGGCTCGCCCTTCGATCCCGACGCCGGCGATGCATGGCGCCGCTGGCGGGATGCAAAGCTGGCCGGCTATCCGGCCAGTGCCGCCGATCTGCTGGTGGAAGTGCGCGACGGCTTCCGCCTGCGCGAGAGCGAGCTGGCGGCCCTGCGGGATCGGGTGCGGCGCGCCGGTTTTGCCCTCTACCAGGTCCCGGCCCGTCAGGCGGAGGACAAGAGCCTGGTGCGGGCCATCGGCCGGCAACTCGGCCTGCGGCGCCTGGATGGCAACCTGTGCGCCGACGAGGACAACATCACCGCGCTGCGGGTGACGGACGCGGGCCGGCAGCGGTTCTACATTCCCTACACCGACCGGCGCCTGAGCTGGCACACCGACGGCTATTACAATGCGCCGGCGCAGCGCATCCGGGGGATGGTGCTGCACTGCGTGCGGCCGGCGGCGCGGGGCGGCGAGAACCTGCTGCTGGATCACGAGATGGCCTGGCTGGATCTGCGCCAGCGCGATCCGGACCTGGTCCGGGCCCTGATGCATCCCGCGGCCATGACCATCCCGCCCAACGTGGAGAACGGGGTGGAGATCCGCGGGGCGCTGCGTGGCCCCGTGTTCAGCGTGGACGCGGGCGGCGCCCTGCACATGCGCTACACCGATCGCACCCGCAGCATCGCCTGGCGGGACGACGCGGCCACGCGTGCCGCCCGCGAGCGCCTGCGGGCGCTGCTACACAGGGATTCCCCCTGGATTCTGCGTCACCGCCTCGAGCCGGGGCAGGGCGTGCTGAGCAACAACGTGCTGCACGCCCGCACCGCCTTCGAGGACGATGACGGCCCGGGCCGCCTGCTGTACCGGGCCCGCTATTACGACCGAATTGCCGAAACCTGAGCCGGGAGGCCAAGACATGCTGTATCTGAGCGAACTGTTGTTGCAACGGCACGATCTGGAGAATTTCGAGGAACTCTGCCAGGCGGTGGCCGCCAAGGCCCGGGAGGGCGAGATGTTCTTCCGCATGGACGTACGCCCGCCGTTTCCCGACACCCCCGAGGACTGGGAGGAGCGCCTCGAAGCGCGCTTCACCTCGGCCCGCTGAGCGGAGGTGGCGGCATGAGTGATCAGAACCTGTTCTGGAGCGAGGATCGGGACGAGAAGGAAACCTGGCAGGTCCCGGATCGGGTCCAGGACGTGATCTTCCGCATCGAGTGCAAGTCCATCCCCCAGGAACACGCCCATCTGCTGGCCGAGGCCCTGCAGCAGGCCCTGCCGTGGCTGGCCGACGAGCCGCAGGCCGGCATCCATCCGCTGCTCGGCGCCGAGTCGGGCAACGGCTGGGAACGGCCGGATACGGAAATCCTCTACCTTTCGCGCCGTCAGCGCCTGACCCTGCGTTTGCCGAAGACCCGCCTCGAAGACGTGCGGGCCCTGGTGGGACAGACGCTGGACATCGGCGGCCATCCCCTCAAGGTGGGCGAGTTCACCACCCGCAAGCTCAGCGATCTGCCGACCCTGTTCGCCAAGGGCGTGATCAGCGAGCCGGGGCAGAGCGAGAGTGATTTCCTGCAGGCCGTGGCCGAACGCCTCAAGGCGCTGGACATCCGGATCCGCAAGATGCTGTGCGGCAAGGAGGGCCAGATCGTCGTGCCCGACGGCATCCTGCACACCCGGTCCCTGATGCTCGCGGAGCTGGACAGGGAGGAATCGGTGCGCCTGCAGGAGGCGGGGATCGGCCCCGGCCGCCAGTATGGCTGCGGCCTGTTCCTGCCCCAGAAGGACATCAAGCCGGTCCGCCCCGACTGAGCCGACCCTCCCGGTGGGGATATTGCCTCTCGCCGTGGATCGGGTTTAATTGCGCCCGTTCGAATTTTTGCAACCTTTCGTTTCCGGGGCCCGGCCCCGCATCCAAGAGGAAATCGACATGTCCTTTGAATTCAATGGCAAGACCATCGAAACCACCGAAACCGGCTATCTGGTCGATCCCAACGACTGGACCGAGGAGATGGCCCAGTACCTGGCCGATCAGGAAGGCCTCGGCGAGCTGACCGAGCGCCACTGGGACATCATCAACTACCTGCGTGACGAGTACTTCAACAACAACCAGAACCAGCCCAACGAACGCGCCATCCTCAAGGCCATGAGCAAGAAGTGGGGCCAGAAACTGGCGCAGAAGGACACCTTCGCCCTGTTCCCCAAGATGCCTTCCAAGCAGGGCGGCAAGGTGGCCGGGCTGCCGGAAAGCCGGCGCAAGGGCGGCTACTGATCCCGGGATAGCCTTATAGACCAAAGTGGATATGGCCAGCCCGTGCGGCCACTGCTAGATTTGCCGCCACGGATTTCCGGTCCACCCGTTTTCCATATACCTTTAATATACAGGGGCAGAAAATGAGCGAAAAAGCCAAACTGATCCAGGAAATGCTCGAATTGCAGAAGAAGTTCATGGCATACGAGCACGAGCACGGCGTGACCGCCGAAGAATACTACGTGCCGAAGGAAGGCCACCCGCTGCACGGCTACCGTGAGCGCTATGCCGAGCTGGCCGACAAGGTCAACGCCCTGGCGCACGCGGAAAAGGGCTCCAAGCGCTTCTACTGAGATTCCCTTCGCCGGGACGAAAAAGGGCCGCTATGCGGCCCTTTTTATTTGTCGGAAAATCTTCAATATCAATAATATATGATAAGAAGTTAATGTATATTCAAGGACTGGATACAAGAGGAAAGAAACAAGATACAAGGTAGAGCTGACGGCCATCTTGTATCTTGAATCTTGTATCTTTTCTTTCTTCTCTCATGTCTCCGCCCACATCCGCACCAGGTTCACGTAGGCCACGTCCACCCGTTTGGTCTCCGGCTCCTCGGGGCGGTGTTTGAGCAGGCTCTCGCGGGCCTGGTTGAGCTCGTAGAGCAGTTCCCGGCGGGCCGGATCGCGGACCATGCTCTGGGCCCAGGTCACGGCCACCAGGCGCTCGCCGCGGCTCACCTCGGCCACGTGGTGGAGGCTGGAGGAGGGGTAGACCACGGCGTGCCCTGCCGGCAGCTTCACCCGTTGATCGCCGAAGGGGGTGCGCACCACCAGTTCGCCGCCGTCGTATTCGTCCGGTTCGCTGAGGAACACGGTGGTGGATACGTCGGAGCGGTAGCGGCCCTGGGGCGGCCCCATGACCGGATCGTCCACGTGATCGCCATAGGTCATGCCGGGCGCGTAGCGGGCGTAGAAGGGGCTGGCGACCTTCAGCGGCAGCACCGCCGACTGGTAGACGGGATGCTGCACCAGGCTGCCCATGACGATCCGGTTGAGGGGCTGGATGAGCCGATCCTCCGGCCCCAGTTCCTCGTTGTGCTTGACCCGCCTGGCCGCCTTGCCGGCGGACAGGCGGCCGTCGATGAAGCGGCCGCGGGCCAGGAGATCGCGCACCTCGCGAAGCTGCTCGGGGCGCAGAACGGCGGGTATTTCCAACAACATTGCTCAGGTACTCATCGGCGACGGTTCGCGCTAGAATAGCACAGCGAATTTCCCCAACCCCTTTTCTGATCTGGAGCCTGGCATGATTCTCAACGTCGTCGTCGATGGAAACACCTTTCCCGTGGAAGTCCCGGATCACCTGGTGCGGGAGGCCGGCGAGTTCTTCGACAAGATCGATGCCGACATGGACAAGGGCTATCTCGTCGGCCGCGAGTGGGTGGACAACCCCAGCCTGGAACACCGCGTGCAGGTGGTGGCCGACCGCATGCTCACCGCCATGGAGACCGAAAACGAATCCATGCGCGTGATGATGGCCGCCTACATCCTCAACCGCGTGCCCGGCATCAAGGGCGTGCGCGTCGCCACCGATGGCGACATCATGGAATCGGAGCTGCTGATGGATCTCTCCCAGTTCTGAGCGCGCACGGTCCCCAGTAGGAGCGGCGCCCTCGCCGCGACGAACGCTGCCCGCCAACGCCGGTCATTGACGAGTGGCTGACGACCGGGAAAACCAGCGCCTTCCCCTGTCACCCGTCCACCGCATGTTCGCGGCTTGCGCCGCTCCTACAGGATGGAGAATGCATCGAACCCCGCAGTAGGTCGGCCTTCAGGCCGACATCTCGCGCCCCTATGCCGCTTCGCTCTTCTTGCCGAGTTCCGTCAACAGTTCCTCAAGGATGGCAAAACGATCCTCGGCGTCCGGCAAGTTTCTGACGATGCGCAGCTTGTCGTTGCCGTCGAGGCGGTAGGTGTCGGGCTGGCGCTGGATGAGCTGGATGATGCGTATCGGGTCGATGTCGGGTTGCTCGCCGAAGACGAGGCGTCCGCCGCTGGCGCCGAGATCGATCTTCTCGATGCCGAGGGGCGTGGCCAGCAGCTTGAGGGCGGTGATCCGGAACAGGGTGCGCAGGGCCTCGGGCAGCAGGCCGAAGCGGTCGATCATCTCCACCTGTAGTTCGTGCAGTTCGGCCTCGCTTTCGGCGCTGGCGATGCGCTTGTAGAGGATCAGGCGCTCGTGCACGTCGGGCAGGTAGTCCTCGGGAATCAGCGCCGGCACGTGCAGGTTGATCTCGGTGGCGTGGTGCAGGGGCTGTTCCAGATCCGGTTCCCTGCCTTCTCTCAGGCTCTGTACGGCGCGCTCCAGCAGTTCCGTGTAGAGGGAATAGCCGATCTCCATGATCTGCCCGCTCTGTTCGTCGCCCAGCAGTTCGCCGGCGCCGCGGATCTCGAGGTCGTGGGTGGCCAGGGTGAAGCCGGTGCCCAGGGATTCGATGGATTCGATGGCCTCCAGGCGCTTGCGGGCGTCTTCCGAGAGGGTCTTGCGGTTGGGCACCAACAGGTAGGCGTAGGCGCGGTGGTGGGAGCGGCCGATCCGGCCGCGGATCTGGTAGAGCTGGGCGAGGCCGAACCTGTCGGCCCGATCCATGATCAGGGTGTTTGCGGTGGGAACGTCGATGCCCGTTTCGATGATGGTGGTGCACACCAGCAGGTTGAAGCGCTGGTGATAGAAGTCGGACATCACCTGTTCCAGCTCCCGCTCGCGCATCTGGCCGTGGGCGATGCGCACGCTGGCCTCGGGCACCAGTTCGGCCAGTTTCTGCGCCGTCTTCTCGATGGTCTCCACCTCGTTGTGCAGATAGTAGATCTGGCCGCCGCGCCGGATCTCGCGCAGGCAGGCCTCGCGGATCAGCGCCGGCTTGGGCTCGGCGACGAAGGTCTTGATGGCCAGCCGCCGCGCCGGCGGGGTGGCGATGATGGCCAGATCGCGGATCCCCGACATGGCCATGTTGAGGGTGCGCGGGATGGGCGTGGCGGTGAGGGTCAGCACGTCCACCTCGGCGCGCAGGGCCTTGAACTTCTCCTTCTGGCGCACGCCGAAGCGGTGTTCCTCGTCGATGATCACCAGCCCCAGATTTTTGTATTTCACGTCGTCCTGGAGCAGCTTGTGGGTGCCGATGACGATGTCCACCTTGCCGGCGGCGAGATCGGCGATCACCCGATCCTGGGCCTTCTTGCCGCCGAAGCGTGACAGGGCCTCGATGCGCACCGGCCAGTTGGCGAAGCGGTCGCGGAAGTTTTCCAGGTGTTGCCGGGTGAGCAGGGTGGTGGGGGCGAGCAGGGCCACCTGCCGACCGGCCTGCACGGCGACGAAGGCGGCGCGCATGGCCACCTCGGTCTTGCCGAAGCCCACGTCGCCGCAGACCAGCATGTCCATGGGCTTGTCGTCCTGCATGCGGGCCAGCACCTGATCGATGGCCGCCTGCTGATCCGGGGTCTCCTCGAAGGGGAACTCGGCGGCGAAGGCCCGCCAGGCCATCTCGTCGAGGGGATAACGGAAGCCGGTGCGGGCCTCGCGTTTGGCGTAGATGGCCAAAAGCTCCGCGGCCACGTCGCGCACCTTTTCCCGGGCCTTGCGCTTGGCCTTTTCCCACTGGCCCGAGCCGAGCTTGTGCAGGGGGGCGTTCTCGGGCGCGGCACCCGTGTAGCGGCTGATCAGGTGCAGGGAGGCCACCGGCACGTAGAGCTTGTCGCCGCCGGCGTATTCCAGGGTCAGGAACTCGGTGGGCGCGCCGCCCACCTCCAGGGTCTGCAGGCCGAGATAGCGGCCCACGCCATGGTCCTCGTGGACCACGGGGGCGCCCACGCTCAGCTCGGCCAGGTTGCGGATGATGGCGTCGCTGTCGCGGGTGGACTTGCGCCGCCGCCGGCGCTGCAGCACCTGCTGGCCGAAGAGCTGGGGCTCGGCGATCACGGCCAGCGGCGGATCGGTGAGCAGCAGGCCCTTCTCGAGCGGAGCCACAGTGATGGCCAGCGGCACGGCGCTGTCGAGGAAGGCGGGCCAGTTGTCCACGGCGGCGGGGTGAATGTCGTGGCCGCGCAGCAGATCCAGCAGGTATTCCCGGCGGCCGGTGGTTTCGGCGGCGAACAGCACCCGGCCGTCGAAGCCGCTCAGGAAGTCTTCCAGCGCGGCCACCGGATTCTCGGCGCGCACGTCGAGAGTGAGTTCCGGCGGCTTGCCGGTGGCGAAGTTGTCGCCGGCCTTTTCCAGCTCGAAGGCCTGGTAGCGGATCCGCGGCCGGGCGCGGAAGGCGGCGAACAGTTCGGGCACCGGCAGGAAGACCTCGGCGGGTGGCAGCAGGGGGCGTTCGCGATCGTGGCGCAACTGTTCGTGGCGCTCGCCGATTTCGGCCCAGTGGGCCTCGGCGGCGCCTTCCACCGAGTCGGTGGTGACGATGGTGGCCGAATCGGGCAGATAGTCGAACAGGGTGGCGGTGCGTTCGAAGAACAGCGGCAGGTAGTAGTCGATGCCGCCGGGCGCCATGCCGTTGCTCACCTCGCGGTAGAGAGGCGACTCCTGCGGGTTGCCCTCGAAACGGGCGCGGAAGGCCTGGCGGAAGCGGCTGATGCCGTCCGGATTGAGGGGGAATTCCCGGGCCGGCAGCAGTTCGATGCGCTCCACCTTTTCGATGGAGCGCTGGGATTCGGGGTCGAAGCGGCGGATGGAGTCGATTTCGTCGTCGAACAGCTCGATGCGGTAGGGCAGGGGGTTGCCCATGGGATAGAGATCCAGCAGGGCGCCGCGCACGGCGAATTCGCCGTGCTCCATCACCGTGGTCACGCAGCGGTAACCGCTGCGCTCCAGGCGCTGGCGCATGGCTTCCAGATCCAGGGTATCGCCGGTGGCCAGCAAGAGGCTGTGGGCCTGCAGGTACTCGGGCGGCGCCAGGCGCTGCATCAGCGTCTGGGCCGGCGCCAGCAGGATCCCCTGGCGCAGATCCGGCAGCCGCGCCAGACAGCGCAGCCGCTCGGAGACGATGTCCTGGTGAGGAGAGAAGACGTCCCAGGGCAGGGTTTCCCAGTCGGGGAAGGGGAGGATCGGCAGATCCGCCCCGTCGAGGAAGAAGTGCAGGGCGGTCTCGAGCTGCTGGGCCTCGGCCGGGCTGCCGGTGACCACCAGCAACGGCCCGCCGGCCCCGCGCGCCGCCGAAGCGATGGCCAGCGCCGGCCCGTTGCCGTACAGATGCCCCCAGTCTCGGATTTCGCCGGGTTTTTCGGGCAGGCGGGGGTGAAGGGGGCTGATGCGATCGTGAGTCATGCAGGCGCGGCGCTTGAATGGTGAAAACCCCGTATTTTACACCGCAAACGGTTTTTCAGGGGCGATTTCAACGGGAAGATGATCGGGGCAGCGGCGAGAGCCGCGACAGGCGGGCCTGCCAGGATTTTTTCCAGTACCCGCCACCCAGCTACCTGTCAGCGGAATATCGCGGCGGGGGCGCCGCTCCTACCGGGGTAGAGTACGGTCGCGGCTTGCGCCGCTCCTGCGGTTTTCGGAGACCTATGGCGTGTGTCTGTAAAGCCCCTGAACGAATCAGCGGATCTCCTCGAGACTGAAGCGTTTTTCCATGACGGTGGGGGCGATGAGGGCGTAGCCCTGCTGTTGCCAGTGGGCCAGTTCGGTGATGGCGGAGGGGACCACTTCGATGAAGTCCTGGAAGTCGTCGATCCGGTAACCGTAGTCGGCGGCGGCCAGGCCGCAGACCTTGAAGCGGACGCCGAGCTGGGCGTAGTAGCGCATGCGATCCACGGCATTGCGGTATTTTTCGTAGTTGTGTTTCGCCACGGTGACGATTTCGGTGCCGTGGATGACGACCACCAGATCCATCATCTCCGGGGCGAAGCCGTAGGGTTCTTCCATCAGGGGGTTGATCAGGGAGCGGATCCAGTAGAGGGCGGCGTGGATCTTCTGCGGATCGTCGAAATAGAAGTCGAAGACCACCTTCGGCTCTTCATAGGGGGTGGCGACGAAGCGGGCCGGGTCGGCGCGCGCGGGTAACAGGAACAGCAGGAGGAGACAGGCAGTGAGAGAGCGCATGGGACACCTCCATCGGGTGTCGGGGGATACGCTGAGTATAGACGGCCCGGCGGCCGGCGGCGGAGACGACGACGGACGGCACTGGCCGCCCGTCGCCGACCGGGATCAGAACTTCAGGTACAGGCCGGCAAACGGGCCCTTGAACTCGATATTGCTGGTGGTGCCGGCCACGTCGTCGAGCTGGAACTTCTGGGCGCGATAGCCGGCTTCCACGCCGAGGAAGTAGCTGGTGGTGTAGGCCACCCTGGCGGTGAAGTCCGAAACGGTCGTGCCGCTGTAGGTGACGTAGGACATTTCCGCCGAGATCAGCAGATCGGGAAGGGGTGAGGCGCCAACCAGGCCGTAGACCATGGGGATGGTCTGGTTGATGCTGTCGGAATCCGAATTACCGGTCGAATCTTTGAATGTGTAGTCCAGTTTGAGTTGTTTGGCATTAAGCCCAAAATCCAGGCTGACTACGTTGTCCAACAATTCCCAGTACAGGGTTAGATCGAGTTGGTCGATGCTGGCATCGGTGGTGATCGTGTTCGAATAGGTCTTGCCGTTGAAGGTGAATGTTGTGGTTCCGGTGCCTCCATGATCCATGTTGGTCTTCATAATCCGGATATTGGGCAGGATCGGCACTGGATGTTCCAGTGTGGCAAAGAAATAGGACTGGTTCTCCTTGCCCCAGAACAGATCATCGGTCAGGCTGAGGTCGGCGGGATCGCCGGTCTTGCGGAAGGTCCCGCTCGGCGTTTCGTTCCAGACGCCGCCGCCGACGGCAAAGCCGATGAAGTCGGCCGAGGCCAGGCCCGGCGCAACGAGTGCGGTGGCCAGCAGGGCGATTCGCAGGGTTTTCATGTTCGGTTTCCTCGTCTTGTTGTCGTCCATTGGCTGTGGCGCACTGGCGCCGGCTTCGAAGGCCGTTATCGGCACTGCGAACGGGGAACTTTAGCCGAAACGCCGGCGCAAAAAAATGGAACCTTCAGCGGTTTTTCGTCGTCGCCTCGTCCCGGTAGCGGCGCAGGAGGTCTTGGTAGGCATCGATGCGCCGGTCGCGCAGGAAGGGCCAGATCCGGCGTACCTGCTCGGCGCGGGACAGATCAATTTCCTGGATCAGGATTTCCGGATCGTTGGGCGGGGCCTCGGCGAGGATTTCGCCCTGGGGGCCGGCGATGAAGCTGTGGCCCCAGAAGTCGATGCTGCCGCTGCCATCGGGCGCGGTTTCGGTGCCGATCCGGTTGCAGGCGAGCAGGGGCAGGCCGTTGGCGATGGCGTGGCCGCGCTGCACGGTGCGCCAGGCGTCGAGCTGGCGGGCCTTTTCGTCCTCCTCGTCTTGCGGGTCCCAGCCGATGGCGGTGGGGTAGAGCAACAGGTCGGCGCCCGCCAGGGCCATCAGCCGGGCCGCTTCCGGGAACCACTGATCCCAGCACACCAGCACGCCGAGTCGGCCCACGGCAGTGTCCACCGGCGTGAAGCCGAGATCGCCGGGCGTGAAATAGAACTTCTCGTAATACCCGGGATCGTCGGGAATGTGCATCTTGCGGTAGCGACCGGCCAGGCGGCCGTCGCGGTCGAAGACCACGGCGGTATTGTGATACAGGCCCGGGGCACGCCTTTCGAACAGGGAGGCGACGACGACCACTTCCAGTTCCCGGGCCAGGGCGCCGAGAGCCTCGCTGCGGGGGCCGGGAATGGGCTCGGCCAGGTCGAACAAGGCCGGATCCTCGGTCTGGCAGAAGTAGGGCGTATCGTGCAGTTCCTGCAGCAGAACGAGACGCGCACCGCGCGCCCGGGCCTCGCGCAGGGCGGCATCGACGTGACGCCGGTTGGCGGCCGCATCGGAACTGCAGGCGTGTTGCACGAGGGCTACGGTCAACGAACGGGGGTTCATGGATGGTGGGCTCTAAAAGATAGATGGGTTGGTGAATGAAGTCTCCGTTTCGGATGTCGACTCACGATATGGTTTGTATGCATGCATCGGGCACGCCCTTGAGGCCGGAGGGACGTTTCGTGACACGCCGTGAATACTTCACCAACGGAAAATGCTGGTTTTGCTGAGCTTGAGCCTGGTTGCAAAGTGGAATCCGAAACAGCGACGCCGGCGCTTGCAGTATACTGCTCCCCTGTCCGTCACGGAAAGCCGGAGGAAAACATGCCGTTCCCGCGTTACCTGTTGCTGATCCCCTTGCTGCTGTCCCTGCTGGGCTGCGCCGCCCAGGAACGGCAGCGTCATTTCAACGAGACCGCCTTCGCCTTCGAGCGGGCGATCCGCTGGCAGACGCTCGACGATGCCGCGGCCTTCCAGAAGGAACCCCAGTCCATCTCGCCACGGCAACGGGCGCTGATGAAGTCGATCAAGGTCACCGGCTACGACGTGATCCGCACCAGCCCGGCGGGCAAGAACAGGCTGCGGCAGGTGGTGGAGATCCGGTATTACAACGAGCACCGGGCCATCGAGCGGAACATGCGCGTGGAGCTGGAGTGGGAATACGATCCGGAACGGGAGCGGTGGCAGCTGGTGTCGAAGTTGCCGGAGTTTGGGGAGTGAGGCAAATCGCGGCGAGGGCGCCGCTCCTACAGGGAGTGGTCGTTTTCAGAGTAGGAGCGGCGCCCTCGTCGCGATGAACGATGCCCGGCACTGCCGGCCTTGGACGATTGGCTGACGACCGGGAAAACCGAACGCCTTTCCCAGCCACCCGCCCCCAGCCACCCGCTACCCATGAAGGATCAGGGAAGGGTAGCGGCAGGCAGTTGCATGGTGAGGCAGTGAAGGCTGCCGTTCTGGCGGATGAGGGGGCGGCAGTCGATGCCGATGATCTCCCGGTCGGTGAAGGCCCCGGAGAGCGTGGCCATGGCCATGGCGTCGTGGGGATCGGCATACAGGGGGACCAGCACCGCCTCGTTGATGATCAGGAAATTGGCATAGCTGGCGGGCAGGCGCCGGCCCCGGTCGAAAATGGGGGCCGGGATCGGCAGTTCGAGGAGGCGGTAGGGGCGGCCTTGGGCGTTGCGCAGGTCGGCCACTTCCTCGCGCAGGGCCCGCAGTTCCCGATAGTGCCGGTCGTTGGGATCGTCGCAGACGGTGACCGCCAGGGTGCCGGGATCGCAGAAGCGCACCAGCATGTCCACGTGCCCGTCGGTATCGTCGCCATCCAGCCAGCCATGGGTCAGCCAGAAGATCCGATCGCAGCCCAGATGCCGGGCCAGGCGTTCGGCGAGGGCGGTCTGATCGAGACCGGGATTGCGCCGTCCCTCCAGCAGACAGGAGACGGTGGTCAGGAGGGTGCCTTCGCCGTCGGTGTCGATGGCCCCGCCTTCGAGCACCAGATCGATCCGTTCCAGGGGTACGTCGTCGAAGATGCCCTCGGCATGCAGGAGGGCGGTGATGGCGTCGTCCCGCGCATGGGGGTATTTTTCGCCCCAGCCGTTGAAGCGGAAGTCCAGGAGACGGGGCCGGCCATCCTCGTGCACGGTGAGGGGGCCGAAGTCGCGGGCCCAGGTATCGTCGGACGGCGCGATGGCGTAGCGGATCCGGCGCTGGTCGATGCCTTCGGCCTTGAGCCGGCGGGAGACATGGACCTGATGGGGGCCGTCATGGCAGACCACCAGCAGGCGTTCCCGCGGCGTGATGGCGCGGGCCAGGTCGAGACAGACGCCTTCGACGGCAGGCAGGTCTCCGGCCCAGTCGGTGCCGGCATGGGGCCAGACCAGCAGCACGCCATCCTGCTCCGTCCATTCGGGAAGCAGGCGGCGCCGGGGGAAATCAGTCACCCGGGGCCGGGGCGGGGGCAGGCGCCGGTTCGGCGTTCGGGACGCTGGGTCGGGGGATGCCGGCGGCGTTGGGTACGGCGTCGATGACGTATTCGTATTCGAAGTAGACGGTGAAGTCGTCGTAGACCCAGCGGGTGATGGGCGGATCGCCCACCGAGGGCAGCCGTTCGCGGGGCGGGCCGAACTTCGCTTCCACCTGTTCCATGGTCATGCCGCGACCGGGCAGGGTGATGCGAATGCCTTTTGCCGGGGGTGCCGGCGGGGTGGCCGTGTCGCCAGTCTCGGCAGCCGGGGCGGGGGCCGGAATGCCGAGCGTTTCGGCCGGCAGCGGACCGGCGAAGACCAGGAACAGCAGGCTGAGAGGCAGCAGAGGGCGGGGCATCGCGGGCTCCTTGGTGATTTTTCAAAGGAATATACTCTATCAATGACTTGCAGGCAAAACCTCAGATCATGTCTCCATTTCATCACCGGCCGGCTGAACCGGCGCTGAACCCGTGCGTTTCTCTTCTCCCCTGATTCCCGCCACCCTGATCCGGCGCTACAAGCGTTTCCTGGCCGACGTGCGTCTGGACGACGGCCGCGAGCTGACGGTGCACACCCCCAACACCGGCGCCATGACCGGTTGCGCCGAGCCCGGCAGCCGGATCTGGCTGCGCGACACGGGCAATCCCGCTCGCAAGTATCCCCTGGCCTGGGAGCTGTCCTCGGCGCCCGGCGGCGCCCTGGTGGGTGTCAATACCCATCTGGCCAACCGCCTGGTACGCGAGGCCATCGAGGGGGGCGTGATCACGGAACTGCGCGGCTATTCCCGGATCCGTCAGGAAGTGCGTTACGGCGAGGAGGGCAGCCGCATCGATCTGCTGCTGCAGGAACGGGGGCGGGCCGACTGCTACGTGGAGATCAAGAGCGTGACCCTGGTGCGGGGCCAGGGTGAGGCGGCCTTTCCCGATGCGGTGAGCGCCCGGGGCAGCAAGCATCTGCGGGAACTCGCCCACATGGTGCGCGGTGGCGACCGGGCGGTGCTGCTGTTCTGCGTGCAGCGGGCCGATGCGCGCCTCGTGCGCCCGGCCGCCGACATCGATCCGCGCTATGCCCGGACTCTGGCCGAGGCCCGGCAGGCGGGCGTGGAGATCCTTGCCTGGCGGGCCTCGGTGTCGCCTGATGCCATCGAACTCGACACCCGCCTGCCGGTGGAGATCGAGGGCTGAGCGGTAACGGCGGGCGGCTTTTTGTGGTTTAATGCCGCCCCATGTTCCGTCCCCTGGAAATCGCCATCGGCCTGCGCTACACCCGCGCCAAGCGCCGCAACCATTTCATCTCCTTCATCTCCCTGACCTCCATGCTCGGCATCGCCCTGGGCGTGACCGCGCTCATTACCGTGATGTCGGTCATGAACGGCTTCGAGAAGGAAGTCCGGGGACGCATCCTCGACATGGTCTCCCACCTGACCGTGACCGGTTTCGAGGGCCGTCTGCGGGACTGGTCCGACGTGGTCATGCAACTGCGGGAGAATCCCCAGGTGCTCGGCACGGCCCCCTACGTGGAAGCGCAGGGGATGCTGATCCACGGCCGCAAGGTCCGGGGCACCCTGATTCGGGGCGTCGATCCGGCGCTGGAGCCGGCGGTCTCCAACGTGGGCCGCAAGATGGTGGAGGGGACGCTGGACGTATTGCAGCCGGGCCGATTTCGCATCGTGCTCGGCCGGGATCTGGCGCGCATCCTGCACGTGGAGGTGGGCGACAAGGTGACCCTGGTCACGCCCAGCGCCAACGTCACCCCGGCCGGGGTAATGCCGCGCCTCAAGCAGTTCACGGTGGGCGGGATCTTCTACGTGGGCATGTTCGAGTATGACAGTTCGCTGGCCCTGATCCATCTGGCTGATGCCCAGCGCCTGTTTCGTCTCGGCGAGGCCGTGACCGGGGTGCGGGCCCGGCTGAAGGATCTGTTCCTGGCCCCGCAGGTGCGCTACGAGCTGCAGCAGGGCGGCCTGATGGACTACTGGGTGCGGGACTGGAGTTCCTATCACGCCAACTGGTTTCGCGCGGTGAAGATCGAGAAGCGCATGATCTTCCTGCTGCTGCTGCTGATCGTGGCGGTGGCCGCCTTCAACATCGTCTCCACCCTGGTGATGCTGGTCACCGACAAGCAGAGTGACATCGCCATCCTGCGCACCCTGGGCGCCAGCCCGCGCAGCATCATGGGGATCTTCATGGTCCAGGGCACGCTGATCGGCTTCATCGGCACCCTGCTGGGGATCGTCGGCGGCGTGAGCCTGTCACTCAACCTGGACACGGTGGTGCCGTTCGTCGAGCGGCTGTTCGGCTTCCACATCCTCGATCCCGGCATCTACTACATCAGCGAACTGCCCTCGGATCTGCACTGGGACGACGTGTGGACCATCGTCGGCGTGGCCTTCGTGCTGGGCCTGGTCTCGACCCTCTATCCGGCCTGGCGTGCCAGCCGCGTGCAGCCCGCGGAGGCCCTGCGTTATGAATGAACGACGCTGCCCGGTCGTGCAGTGCACGGGACTGGTGAAAACCTTCCTCCAGGGGCCGCAGCCGGTGGAAGTGCTGCGCGGCATCGATCTGACCGTGGCCGCCGGCGAACAGGTGGCCATCGTCGGCGCCTCCGGCTCCGGCAAGAGCACCCTGCTGCACCTGCTCGGCGGGCTGGACGTGCCGACTGCCGGCGAGATCAGCATCGGCGGCCAGTCCATGTCGGCCCTGGGTGAGACCGACCGGGGCCGGCTGCGCAACCGGATGCTGGGCTTCGTCTACCAGTTCCACCACCTGTTGCCGGAGTTCACCGCCCTGGAGAACGTCGCCATGCCGCTGCTGATCCGCGGCGAGCCGGTGTCCCGCGCCGAGGCGCGGGCCCGGGAGGTGCTGGCGCAGGTGGGGATCGGCCATCGCCTCGGTCACAAGCCGGGCGAGCTGTCGGGAGGCGAGCGTCAGCGGGCCGCGGTGGCCCGGGCCCTGGTCACCCGCCCCGCCTGCGTGCTGGCCGACGAACCGACCGGCAATCTCGACAGCCACACGGCCGCTCAGGTGCATGATCTGATGCTGGAGCTGAACCGCCGCTACACCACCAGTTTCGTGGTGGTGACCCACGATCCACGCATCGCCGCGCGCATGGACCGGGTGCTGAAGATGGCCGACGGCGTACTAGAAGAAGTTATGAATATCAAAGACCTGGATTGATTACTTCAAGCGGTCTTCAGAATCCACCTGAAGTTTCGCCGCTTCCCGTTCCAGCCGCCTCCGGCGCCGCTCCCGCAAGTGGGAAATCACGTGCAGCCGCCAGAACAGGCGGGTCAGGCCATAGCCGGTCGCCGCGGCCACGCTGCCGACGATGAAGCAGCCCAGCAACAGGGGCTGCCAGATCAGCCCCAGCTCGTGTTCCATCCACTCCCAGCTCAGGGAGAAGTCCACCGGCTGCAGCGGGGCGCCCAGGATCCAGGTACCCACCTTGTAGCAGAAGTAGAACATGGGCGGGATGGTGACCGGGTTGGTGAGCCACACCAGGCCCACGGCAATGGGCAGATTGACCCGGAACACGATGGCCGCGGCCGCGGCCACTAGCATCTGGGTGGGCAGGGGGATGAAAGCGCAGAACAGGCCTACCGCCATCGCCCCGGAGACGGAGCGGCGGTTGAGATGCAGCAGGTTGGGATCGTGCAGCAGCTTGCCGAACAGCCGGTTGAGCAGGCGGTGGTTGCGGATCTTCTCGTGATCCGGCATATAACGTCTGAAGAACTTTCGGGACATGGGGTTGGAATGGATACCGGCCTTCGACGCGCCATTATCGCCGATCTGCCAGGGAACGCCCAGTGAACCCCTGGCTGTTGCGCGGCCTGGCATTCGCCTGCGGTTGCCTGCTCCTGCAGGGATTCGCCGATCTGCCGCCAATGGGGCTGGCGGCGGCCTTGCCGCTGCTGCCGCTCGTGGCGCGATTCACTCCCTTGCCCCTGCCTGCCGGACTGCCGTGGCTGGCCGCCGGTTTCCTCTGGGCGCTGTTCCAGGCCCATCTGCTGCTCGACACAGGCCTGCCCCCGGAACGGGAAGGGGTGGATCTGTGGCTCGAAGGGCAAATCGTCTCCCTGCCGGCGCGCACCCCACGCCGGGTCCGATTCGAACTGGGCGTGAATTCGGCGCGCCTGGCGGCGACGGGGCAGCCGCTGGCGATGGTCTCCCGGGTCCGGTTGAGCTGGTATGGCCGCTTTCCGGAACCCGTCCCCGGGGAGACCTGGCGGCTGCGAGTTCGCCTCAAGCGGCCCCACGGCTTGCGCAACCCCGGCGGTTTCGACTACGAGCAATGGCTGTTCCGCCACGGGATCCGCGCCACCGGATACGTGCGCGCCGATCCGGGCAACCGGCGTCTGGCGATGGCCACGGGCCACTGGGCGAGCCGTCTGCGTTACGGGTTTCGTGAACGCCTGCGGGATCGGCTGCCCGAGATGCCCGCGGCCGGCCTGTTGCTTGCGCTGGTGGTGGGAGATCGCAGCGACATCGGCGAGCAGGACTGGGCGGTGCTGCGCGCCACCGGCACCAATCACCTGATGGCCATTTCCGGCCTGCACATCGGCCTGCTGGCCGGTCTGGGGTTCTGGCTGGGACGGTGGCTCTGGCGGTTCTCGGGACGGGGCCTGCTGTGGCTGCCGGCGCCACGCTTCGGCGTGCTGCTCGCCCTGATCCTGGCCAGCGGCTATGCGGCGCTGGCCGGGTTTTCGGTGCCCACCCAGCGGGCCCTGATCATGACGGCCGCGGCCCTGCTGGCCCTGTGGCATTATCGCCGGGTGGCGGCCGGCCAGACCCTGGGCCTGGCCCTGCTGCTGGTGCTGGTGCGCGATCCTCTGGCGGTACTGGACCCCGGTTTCTGGCTCTCGTTTGCTGCCGTGGGGCTGATCTTCCTTGGTCTGCGGGGGCGTCTGCGGGCCACCGGCCGACTGCGCCAGGCGATCCAGGTCCAGTGGTGGATTTCCCTTGGCCTCCTGCCCCTGTTGCTGCTGCTCTTCAGCCAGGCCTCGCTGATTTCGCCGCTGGCCAACCTGCTGGCGGTGCCCGTGGTGGGACTGCTGGTGGTGCCCCTGGCGCTGAGCGGGGGGCTCCTGGGGCTGGGCTGGCCGACGGTTGGCGGTCTGCTGCTCTCCGCTGCCGCCTGGCTCATGCAGGGGATCCTGGTCGTCCTCGGCTGGCTGGCCGCGCTGCCGTTCGCCCAGTGGAGCGGGGCACAGGTGTCATTGTGGGCCACGTTCCTGGCGTTTGCCGGCATGCTGATGTTGCTCATGCCCCGGGGAGTGCCCGGGCGGCTCGCCGGCGCGGTACTCCTGCTGCCGCTGCTGTTTCCGTCACCGGCACGGCCTCCCTTCGGACAGGCCGACTTCACCCTCCTCGACGTGGGACAGGGGCTCGCGGCAGTGATCCGTACCCGTCACCACACGCTGCTCTACGATGCCGGGCCCCGCTTCGGTCCGCACTTCGAGGCCGGCGGCGCGGTGGTGCTGCCGTATCTTCGGTCCGTGGGCCGCAACCGGATCGACCGCCTGGTGATCAGCCACGCCGACAGCGATCATCGGGGTGGCGCCGAGGCGGTGCTGCGGGGCCTGCCGGTGCAGGCGCTGAACGCCAGCCGTCCCCTGCAGCTCGCGGGCAGGCCGAGTCGGCCCTGCCTGGCGGGGGAGCACTGGACATGGGATGGCGTGCGCTTCGCCTTCCTGCATCCGGACGCCGGAATGCGGGGCCGCAACAACGCCTCCTGCGTGTTGCGGGTGCGTGCCAGCCGGCATGTCCTGCTGCTGACGGGAGACATCGAACGGCCGGCGGAACGGCGGCTGATACGGCGCCTGGGGGACCGTCTGGCCGCCGACGTGCTGGTGGTGCCCCATCACGGCAGCAAGAGTTCCTCCAGTGCGGCCTTCCTGGACCGGGTCCGGCCTGCCTGGGCGCTGTATCCGGTGGGATACCGCAACCGCTTCGGCTTTCCCGCGCCGCCGGTGCGGGCCCGTTACCGGGCGCGGGGCATCGCCACCCTGGCCACGGCCAGCCAAGGCGCCATTACCCTCCGCCTCGGCGACGGGGAACTGCGACCCGAGGGTTACCGCCTCCAGACCCGTCGTTACTGGCATGATCGATCGCCTTGAAACGGGTTCGGCCCTTCCTGCACCTGGCGGTCTCTGTTAAAGTTGCGGCTGCACAAACATCCCGTCATCGCACCGGGACGGACGGCCGTCAACGGCTTGCCCCGCCGGTCCGGCATCCCGGTACATCAACCGCAAGGAACAATCACGTCGTGTTCGAGATGGTTCAAGCGGGCGGCTGGCTCATGCTGCCCATTCTGTTGTGTTCGGTCATCGCCCTGGCCATCGTCGGCGAACGCTTCTGGTCCCTGCAGACCCGCCGCATCACGCCGCCCAACCTGGTGGCCCAGGTCTGGCAATGGTACAAGTCCGGCAGTCTCGATGACGAGCACGTTCAGGCGCTGGCGAAGAACTCGCCGCTGGGCCGGATCCTGGCGGCCGGGCTGGTCAACCGCCACCATCCACGGGAGATCATGAAGGAGGCCATCGAGGACGTGGGCCGCCAGGTGGTGCACGAACTGGATCGCTATCTCAACACCCTGGGCACCGTGGCCGCGGTGACGCCGCTGCTGGGCCTGCTCGGCACCGTGATCGGCATGATCAAGGTCTTTGCTGCCATCACCACCCACGGCGTGGGCAATCCGGGCGTGCTGGCCGGCGGCATCTCCGAAGCCCTGATCACCACCGCTGCCGGCCTGTCGGTGGCCATCCCCAGCCTGATCTTCTACCGCTACTTCCGCGGCAAGGTGAACGCCCTGGTGCTGAAGATGGAAGAGGAGGCCCTGAAGATGCTGGACGTGATGCACGGCGAGCGGGAAGCCCGGGAGCCCTGAGTCATGCGCCTGCAAGACAAGCGCCGGGACGAGGAGCCGGAGGTCAACCTCACGCCCCTGATCGACGTGGTGTTTCTGCTGCTGATCTTCTTCATGGTCTCCACCACCTTCGACAAGCAGGCCGAACTGAACATCGAGCTGCCGGAAGCCAGCGGCAAGGTCACCGAGACCAGGCAGTTCAAGGTGGAGATCAGCATCGACGCCCAGGGCCACTATTTCATCAACAACCGGCGGGTGCGCGACGAGAAGCTGGCCACCCTCAAGCGGGCCCTGTCCGACACGGTGCAAGGGCATGCCAGGCCGAAGCTGATCATCAGCGCCGATCGCAAGACGCCCCACGAATACGTGATCCGCGCCATGGATGCCGCCCGCCAGCTCGGCCTTACCCATCTGACCTTCGCCACCCGGCAGTCTGCCGGGGACTGATGGCATGAGCGCCGCGGATGCCCAAGCCGGCGGGTTGGCCATCTACCGTCGCCTGCTGCGCTACGTGCGCCCCTACATCGCCATGTTCCTGCTGGCGGTGCTGGGCATGATCCTCTTTTCTGGCACCGAGGCGGCCTTCGCCCGCCTCATCCAGCCGCTGCTGGACGACGGCTTCGTGGCCCGCGATCCGAAGGCCCTCGCCTGGATCCCGACCCTCATCATCGCCATCTTCGCCCTGCGCATCGTCAGCAACTTCCTCTCCGACTACGGCATGAACTACGTGGCGCGCAGCGTCATCCGGGATCTGCGCCGGGAGATGTTCGACCAGCTCATGCGCCTGCCGGTGCGCTTCTACGACAGCACCTCGTCCGGCAACCTGCTGTCGAAGCTGCTCTACGACGTGGAGCAGCTGGCCTTCGCCACCTCCACGGTGATCACCATCATCATCCGCGACAGCCTCACCATCCTGGCCCTGTTGGGCCTGTTGCTGTACTACAGCGTGGAGCTGACCCTGATCCTGCTCGCCTCCGCGCCGTTGCTGGTGTGGCTGGTGATGTTCGTCAGCAAGCGCTTTCGCAAGCTCAGCCGCCGCATCCAGGAATCCATGGGCGATCTGTCCAGCGTCTCGGAGGAGATCATCGGCGCCCACCGGGAGATCCGGGTGTTCGGCGGGCAGGACTACGAGGCTCGCCGTTTCGCCGACATCAACCAGCGCAACCGCCGCCAGTTCCTCAAGCTGGCCGTCACCAATGCCCTCAGCTCGCCGGTGATCCAGTTCATCGTGGCGGTGGCCTTCGCTCTCATGATCTACTCGGCCTTCGAGCTGGATCTCAAGGTGGGGGAGTTCGGCTCCTATCTCACGGCCATGCTCCTGCTGATGCAGCACGCCAAGCGCCTGACCTCGGTCAACGTCAACCTGCAGCGGGGCATCGCCGCCGCCCAGAGCGTATTCGAGTTTCTCGATCAGGCGCCGGAACGGGATACGGGCACGCTGACCCTGCCGCGGGCGCAGGGTGCCATCCGTTACGAAGACGTCTCCTTCCGCTATCATCCCGATGCCGAACCGGTTCTGCAGGACATCGATCTCGACATCGCCCCCGGCGAGACGGTGGCCTTCGTGGGCCGCTCCGGGGCCGGCAAGACCACCCTGGTCAACCTCCTGCCACGCTTCTATGAGACGGACACCGGCTGCATCCGCCTCGACGGCCACGACATCCGCGAACTGCGCCTGGCCAACCTGCGCAGCCACATGGCCCTGGTCAGCCAGCACGTGACCCTGTTCAACGACACCATCGCCCACAACATCGCCTACGGTGCCCTGGATACCGCCAGCCGGGACGACCTGGTGCGCGCGGCGAAGGCCGCCCATGCCCTGGAGTTCATCGAGAAGCTGCCCGAGGGATTCGACACCCTGGTGGGGGAGAACGGCGTACGGCTCTCGGGCGGCCAGCGCCAGCGCCTGGCCATTGCGCGGGCCATTCTCAAGGACGCGCCGATCCTGATCCTCGACGAGGCCACCTCGGCGCTGGATACCGAATCGGAACGCCACATCCAGGCCGCCCTCGAGGAGCTGATGCAGAACCGCACCACCCTGGTCATCGCCCACCGCCTGTCCACCATCGAGCGGGCCGATCGCATCGTGGTGCTCAACCAGGGGCGCATCGTCGAAAGCGGCGGGCATGACGAGTTGCTGGCCCGGGAAGGGCACTACGCGGCTCTTTATCGTCACCAGTTTAGCGAGGCGGTATCGTGATCGCCCAGTGGTTGCCCCGGATCTGGTCTTCCCGCAACGGGTTCAGTCAGGCCCTGCGGCCCCTCTCGTGGCTGTTCTGTGGCCTGGTCATCCTGCGCCGTCTGCTCTACCGGCTGCGGATCCTGCCCTCTCGCCGTCTGGCCGTACCGGTGATCGTGGTCGGCAATCTCACCGTGGGCGGCACCGGCAAGACGCCGCTGGTGATTGCGCTCGCCCGCCTCCTGCGCGAACACGGTTACCGGCCCGGCATCGTCAGTCGGGGGTATGGCGGGCTGGCCCGCAGCTGGCCACAGCAGGTGCGCCCCGACAGCGATCCGGTGATGGTGGGGGACGAGCCGATTCTGATCGCTCGCCAGACCGGCTGTCCCATGGCCGTGGGCCCCGACCGGGCCGAGGCCGGGGCGGCGCTGCTGCGCCATCATGATTGCGATATCCTGCTCTGCGACGACGGCCTGCAGCACTATGGCCTGCAGCGGGATCTGGAAGTCCTGGTCATCGACGGGGAACGGCGCTTCGGCAACGGCTTCTGTCTGCCGGCCGGCCCCCTGCGCGAACCGGTCCGCCGTCGCCAGACGGTGGACTTCATTCTCTGCAACGGTGCCTCGGCGTACTCGGGTGAATTGCCGATGCGCTATCGCATCGGTGATCTGGTCAACCTCGCCGATCCGGCCCGCCGGGCACCGCTTTCCGAGTGGCAGGGGCAGGCGGTGCATGGGGTGGCCGGCATCGGTCATCCGCCCCGCTTCTTCGCGATGCTGGAGCGGGCCGGATTGCAGGTGATCCGTCACCCCTTCGCCGATCATCACGCCTACCAGGCGGCCGATCTCGATTTCGGCGACGATCTCCCGGTGGTGATGACCGAGAAGGATGCGGTAAAGTGCCAGCGCCATGCCCGCGAGAATTTCTGGTACCTGCCCATCGAGGCGCAACTGCCCGCGGGTTTCGCCCCGCATTTCCTCAACCGGATCGAGGCCATCCATGGACAAAAACCTGCTTGATATCCTCGCCTGCCCCGTGTGCAAGGGGCCGCTGATCTACGATCAGGAGAAACAGGAACTGATCTGCAAGGCCGACCGCCTGGCCTTTCCCATTCGTGACGACATCCCGGTGATGCTGGAGGACGAGGCCCGCCAGCTCGACGCCGACGAGGTGGGCTGAGCGTGGCTTTCCGGGTCGTCATCCCGGCCCGGCATGCCGCCAGCCGGCTGCCGGGAAAGCCGCTGTTGCCGCTGGCCGGCCGGCCCATGATCGCCCATGTGCACGATTGCGCGCGCCGCAGCGGCGCGCAGACGGTGATCGTGGCCACCGACGATGCGCGCATCGAACGAGCGGCCCGGGATTTCGGCGCCGACGTGCGCATGACCGCCGACACCCATCGCTCCGGCACCGATCGCCTGGCGGAAGTGGTGGCCGCCGAAGGCTGGGCCGACGAGACCATCGTGGTCAACCTGCAGGGCGACGAGCCCCTGATGCCGCCGGCCTGCATCCGCCAGGTGGCCGAGGCCCTGGCCACCCATCCCGAGGCCGACGTGGCCACCCTCTGCACGCCGATCCACCATCCGGCCGAGCTGTTCGATCCCCACGTGGTCAAGGTGGTGCGCGATGCGGCCGATCATGCCCTCTATTTCAGCCGCGCGCCGATCCCCTGGCACCGGGACGAGTTCGCCGGCGATCCCGACGCGCTGCCCGCCGATACGCCCTTCCTGCGTCACATCGGCCTGTATGCCTACCGCGCCGGCTTCCTGCGCGACTATGTCGCCGCCGCCCCGGCGCCGCTGGAAGTGGCCGAGTCGCTGGAACAGTTGCGGGTGCTTTGGCACGGCGGGCGCATCGTGGTGCCCGTGGCGGTGGCCATCCCCGGCCCGGGAGTGGACACGCCGAACGATCTGGCGAGGGTGGAACGGATTCTGCTGGAGGAGGGGAAGGGGATGTGAATCGCGGCGGGGGCGCCGATTCTACAGGGGGGTGGAATCGTGAATCGCGGCAGGGGGCGCCGATCCTACCTTGGAAACGGTCACCTCTTGTAGGAGCGGCGCCCCCGCCGCGACCTGCGGCTGACTCACTCGATCAGATCCAGCGCCAGAAACTCGCTGGACAGCTCCGTGTGTTCCTCGTTGAGCACCGGAATGGTGTAGGTGACCGGCGAGCGGCGGGTGGCCTCCCCATGCTGGTTGGGCTGGATGGTGGGAGTCTCGTCGATACCCTGCAGCACGATGGATGGGCCGTCTTCGAGCACCTCGATGACCTGGCAGCGCAGGCCCTGATGGATCATGCGCAGGCCGATCAGGCTGCGCAACTGGTCAAGGGTGATGATGATTTCACTCATGGGACATGGCGGCGAAGGGGATACTGCCGACCATTTGACCTCATGCAGCGAAATCCCGCAAGCGGATGGGGATGCGCTTGGCACCCCAGTCGCCGGGCCTGGCCTCGAACACGCCGGCACAGGGCGTGCCGCATTTGTTGCAGCGACCCTCGGCGTCCAGGTTCCAGGTGGAGAGTACGTACCAGTCCCGGCCGATCAGTTTCTGACCACACTGGTGGCACCAGGTGCTCTGGCCTTCCTCGTCGTGGACGTTTCCGGTGTAGGCGTAGCGGATGCCGTTGTCCATGGCGATCTTGCGGGCCTTGACCAGGGTTTCCAGCGGCGTCGGCGGCACGTCCAGCATCTTGTAGTCGGGATGGAAGGCGGTGAAGTGATGGGGCACGTCGGGCCCGAGTTCCTTGACCACCCACTTGGTCATCTCGTCGATTTCCTGATCCGAATCGTTCCAGCCCGGGATCAGCAGGGTGGTGATCTCGAACCAGACATCGGTCTCGTGCTTGAGATAGACCAGCGTGTCGAGCACCGGTTGCAGGTGACCGCCGGTGAGCTTGTAGTAGAACTTCTCGGTGAAGCCCTTCAGATCCACGTTGGCGGCATCCATGTGGGCATAGAACTCCTTGCGCGGCTCGGGGCTGACGTAACCGGCCGTGACGGCCACCGACTTGATGTCCTTCTCGTGACAGGCATCGGCCGTGTCGATGGCATATTCGTGGAAGATGACCGGGTCGTTGTAGGTATAGGCCACGCTGCGGCAACCGGTTTCCGCGGCGGCCCGGGCGATGGTCTCGGGAAAGGCCTCGTCCGCCAGGGTATCCACCTCGCGGGACTTGCTGATGTCCCAGTTCTGGCAATACTTGCAGGCCAGGTTGCAGCCCGCGGTGCCGAAGGAGAGCACGGGGGTGCCCGGCAGGAAGTGATTGAGGGGCTTCTTCTCGATGGGATCGATGGCAAAGCCGCTGGAGCGGCCGTAGGAGTTCAGCACGATCTGGTCGTGGCGGTTCTCCCGCACGAAACACAGGCCCCGCTGGCCTTCATGGAGCTTGCATTCCCGGGGGCACAGATCGCACTGGATGCGGCCGTCCTCCAGCTTGTGCCAGTAGCGGGTGGCGACGACGTGGGGATCCCCGTCGATGATCTGGCGTTGGTGGTTGTTCATGTGGCGATACGCGGTACGGGGGTTGCTGCATCGGATGACTTCAGAATGGGGACGAATCCGGGGCATTGCAAGGCCCGGCTGTCATGAAATACCGGTATGGAAATTGCGCGATCGGACAGTCGGCGAAGGGAGGTGGAAGTAACGCAGAGGGCGCAGAGACGCAGAGATCACTGAGGGCTGGTAAGTCTGTTCTGTCGGATTCGGATGATTCTGTTGAATCTGGCCAGCAATCTTGCTCGTCTTCGCCTTTCTCGGCGTTCTCCGCGTCTCTGCGCCCTCTGCGTTGTTTACAGTGTGCCGAAACGAAGCATCCCGGAACGAATTTCCTTTCAGCCCTTCTTCACCAGGCTGGCCACCTCGGCCGGGGCGCGGGCCTTGCGGTAGAGGTGCTCGTAGCAGTAGTTGGTGGCCTCGACGAAGCCGTCCACGCTGCCGCAGTCGAAACGGCGGCCCTTAAAGCGGTAGGCCATCACGCAGCCGGTCTGGGCCTGGCGCATCAATGCGTCGGTGAGCTGGATTTCGCCCCCCTTGCCGACCGGGGTCTCGCGCAGCAGATCGAAGATGTCCGGCGTGAGGATGTAGCGGCCGATGATGGCCAGGTCGCTGGGCGCCTCGCCGGGCGCCGGCTTCTCCACCATGGTCTCGACCCGGTAGATATCGTCGCGGACTTCCTCGCCCTTGATGATGCCGTACTTGTCGGTCTCGCCGGCGGGCACCTCCTCGATGGCCACGATGGTGCAGCGGAACTGCTTGTAGAGCTGGACCATCTGGGCCAGGACGCCGTCGCCGTCGGTGATGCAGAGGTCGTCGGCCAGCACCACGCCAAAGGGCTGATCGCCGATCAGGGTCTCCCCGGTCAGGATGGCGTGGCCGAGCCCCAGCATCTGTTTCTGTCGGGTATAGGTGAAGGTGCAGTTCTGGATCAGGTGACGGATGTCGGTGAGGCGGTCTTCCTTGTCGGTGCCGGCGATCTGGGCTTCCAGTTCATAGCTGATGTCGAAGTGATCGGGAATCGCCCGCTTGCCGCGTCCGGTGACGAAGGCCATGTCGGTCATGCCGGCCTGAAAGGCTTCCTCGACGCCATACTGTACCAGGGGCTTGTTGACCACCGGCATCATTTCCTTGGGCATCGACTTGGTGGCGGGGAGGAAACGGGTGCCGTAACCGGCGACGGGAAAGAGGCATTTGCGGATCATCGGTCCTTGTCCTTGTTCGGGTGTCCTGCTGCAACCCTTTCGAGTGTGCCAACATTCACTGGCCCCGGCAATAGTCCGAAGGCATAATGTCCGCCCCTTTCAGCACAACACGCAAAGGTGTCCGTTCGATGAAAACCGAGAAGATTTCCGTGCTCTTCGTCTGCATGGGCAACATCTGTCGCTCGCCCATGGCCGAAGGCGTGTTCCGGCAGCGGGTGGCGGAGGCGGGCCTCGCCGAACGGGTACACATCGATTCGGCCGGCACCCATGCCTACCATGTGGGCGAGCCGCCCGATCCACGGGCCCGGGAGACGGCCTTACGGCGGGGCATCGAGCTGGACGCGCTCCGGGCCCGGCGCGTGACCCGGGAGGATCTGGCCCTGTTCGATTTCGTGCTGGCCATGGACAAGGGGAACCTGGCCATCCTGCAGGACATCGCCGACCCCGAGCACCACGAACGGATCCGGCTGTTCATGGAGTTTGCGCCGGAGATGAAGGTACGCGAGGTGCCCGATCCCTACTATGGCGGGCAGGGGGGCTTCGATCAGGTGTTCGATCTCGTGGAAGCGGCGGCCGACGGCCTGCTGGAGGCGATCCGCCAGCGTCTCGAATCCCGCTGACGGAGGTGCCGAGCGGTATCCGCAGGGCCTAAATAGATGTTCCAAATACCGAATCACTTAGGCAAGCGTGCCCGATTCCAACACCGCCCTCTGAGACAGAGAGTCGTTTCGTGACACGCCGTGAATACCTCCATGTAGGCTCGACGGCCGCATCCCTGCGGCCGACGGTCACGAAACGACTCTCTGTCCCAGAGGGCTCAGTACGCACAATGAACCATGGTCTGGTATTTGGAACTTTCATTTAGGTCCGCGGCTGAAAAAGCCCATCCTTGGGCTTTTTTCCGCCCGGGAACGGAAAACGCGGTTTCCCGTTCCCCCCATTTTCAATGACTTGCCGTCATTGAAAATGGGGATGCTTCCCTGCATCGCACACCGGCTGCCGAAAAACGGCGTTTTTCAAGAGTCTGTTAGTGACTGCTGCTTTCGTCTGCGGCGCGGGCCGGCTTTTCCGGCTTTTCTTCGGCCGGTTTGAGGTATTCTGGCTTGGTGAACACCTGCTGGAGTTTCGGCTCTTCGCGTTTGGCTTGTGCAGCGGCCGGTTTGTCCGGGCTGGAGGGTGCCACCTCGCTCTTGGTGGCGGCGGCCGGCCTGGCCTGATCGGGAGTGTCGACCGGCCGGGTTTCGGCGGGCCCGGCTCCAGCGTGGTCGGCCGGTTTGGCCGCTCGTGCCGGCTGGGCAGCGGTGGCTTCGGCGGTCTGCTGCGTGGCTTTTTCCGGTACCTTCGAGGCGCTTTCGGGAACCGCCGCCGTTGCCGGGGCAGCCTTCGCCGGTTCTTCACGCTTCTCGACGGTCTTCGGGCGGTGTTCGCTCGGGGTTTCGGTCCCGGCCGAGGCCCGGGCTTCGGTGGTCGAAGCCGGGGAGGGTTCGCTCGTCGCCGCCGGAGTTTGCGGTGCTTTCTTCCCGGCGGCGGGCGCTTGCACCTCGCCCTCCGGGGCGGCGGTCTGGGGCTCGTTCGGAACGTCCGTCGTGGCCGCGGCAGTTTCGCTCTGCGACTTGCGGCGCCGGCGACCGCCACGGCGGCCGCGGCGACTGCCGGAGCCGGTGCTGGCGCCCTGGGCCGGGCTGGCGGCTTCGGGGCGTTCGCCCGTGACGCCGGCTGCCGTCTCCGGGGCCGCAGTTTCGGCTCCGCCGTTGCCGCCACGGCGGGCCTGGCGGGCGGCCTGGGCTTCCTCGTTGGCTCGCTGCGCCATCTGCCGGCCCTGCTGGCGGGCCTGCACGCTTTCGTTGCGACGGGAGCCGGACTGGCCACCCCCCCCGCGGCGGCCACCTTGTCCCTGGCGTGGCTGAGCCGGCTTCTCGCCGCTGGCAGTGGCTGCTTCTGGCTTGTTGCGCGCCTGGCGGGGCTCCTTTTCCTGGGTCGGCGCCCGGCCTGCGCCCTGCTGGGCACCGCCGCGACCGCGACCGCCCTGCGGCTGACCCCGTCCGCGGGCCTGCTGGCCCCCACGGCCGCCGCGCGGACCCTGCTGGGCACTCTTGCCGCGGCGTCCGTTGTTGCGGCCCTTGTTGCCGCTGGCGGCGGGCTTTGCTGCCGGTTCCGGCTGGCTGCCCTTGCCGAACAGGGCCCGCCACAGGCGCACGAACAGGCCTGGTTTCTCGACGTTGGGCGCCGTTTGTGCAGCCGTTGACCTGGGCGGCGTGCTGGGAGCGGGGCGGGGCGTGGCCGGCGCCACCGCTTTCACCGCCGGTTCCTCGATCGGTTTCGGCTCGCTGACGGCACCCGGCGTGGTCTCGGTTTCTTCTTCCGGGTTGTGGGTGGCCAGCTCGTAGCTCGGATGCTTGCTGATCTCGCCATCCTCACCCTCGCGGATCCGCTCCACGTCGTAATGGGGGGTTTCCAGATGGGTATTGGGCACCAGCAGGATCTGCACCTTCTGGCGCTTTTCGATGTCGGAGAGGATCCGGCGTTTCTCGTTGAGCAGGAAACTGGCCACGTCCACCGGTACCTGGGCGATGACCCTGGCGGTCTTCTCCTTCATCGCCTCTTCCTCGATCACCCGCAGGATCGACAGGGCGATGGATTCCACGCCCCGGATGGTGCCCTGGCCGCTGCAGCGGGGGCAGACCATCTGGCTGGACTCGCCCAGCGAGGGGCGCAGCCGCTGGCGAGACATCTCCAGCAGGCCGAAGCGGGAGATCCGGCCGACCTGGACCCGGGCCCGATCCATCTTCAGGGCCTCGCGCAGGCGGTTTTCCACCTCGCGCTGGTTGCGGGCCGGAGTCATGTCGATGAAGTCGATGACGATCAGGCCGCCGAGGTCGCGCAGGCGGAGCTGGCGGGCGATTTCGTCGGCCGCCTCGAGGTTGGTGTTGAGGGCCGTTTCCTCGATGTCGCCGCCCTTGGTGGCGCGGGCCGAGTTGATGTCGATGGAGACCAGGGCCTCGGTGTGGTCGATGACCAGGGCGCCGCCGGAGGGCAGGCGTACCTCGCGCTGGAAGGCCGATTCGATCTGCGACTCGATCTGGTAGCGGGTGAACAGCGGCACCGGATCCTGATAGAGCTTGATCTTGTTCAGGTTGTGAGGCATCACCTGGGCCATGAACTCCTTCGCCTGCTCGTAGACGGAGGGCTCGTCGATCAGGATCTCGCTGATGTCGTTGCGCAGGTAGTCGCGGATGGTGCGGGTGATCAGGTTGCTTTCCTGATAGATGAGGAAGGGCGCGGGACGCTCCTTGGCGGCTTCCTCGATGGAGCGCCAGAGGTTCAGCAGGTAGTCGAGGTCCCACTGCAGCTCCTCGACGCTCTTGCCCACACCGGCGGTACGGATGATGACCCCCATGTCGGAGGGGATCTGAAGCTGGTTGAGGGCTTCCCGGGCCTCGGCCCGTTCCTCGCCCTCGATGCGCCGGGAGACCCCCCCGGCGCGGGGATTGTTGGGCATCAGCACCAGGTAGCGGCCGGCCAGGCTGATGAAGGTGGTCAGGGCCGCGCCCTTGTTGCCGCGCTCTTCCTTGGCCACCTGCACGACCACTTCCTGACCCTCGCGCAGCACGTCCTTGATGTTGACCCGGCCGGAGGTGTCGGCGTCGGGGCGGAAGTAGGTGCGGGAGATTTCCTTCAGGGGGAGGAAGCCGTGGCGTTCGGCGCCGTAGTCGACGAAGGCGGCTTCCAGGCTGGGCTCGATGCGGGTGATTTTGCCCTTGTAGATGTTGGATTTCTTGCTTTCCCGCTGAGCGGTTTCGATGTCGAGATCATAGAGTTTCTGACCATCGACGAGCGCCACACGCAGCTCTTCCGGCTGCGTGGCGTTGAACAGCATTCTTTTCATGACAAAACCTTGCGTGTTGGCGCTCGACCACGGTCATGAATCGACCAGTGGGATCTGCCAGACCGGTATCTGTGCTCGCATGACCTTGCCGCCGAAGGGGGCGGTGTGCGCGAATGTGCCTGCGCCCGATCATGCCCGGGCCTGCCCACCACAATCCGGAATCAACTCAGACAATGGGAGCGCGGTTGTTCATCCAGGTTACTGACCGCAGCATTCGTGAAAATGTGGCGGGCAGTAGGTGTCGTTTCGGGTCACCGCGAAAGTGTCGCGTCGGTGACGGATCGCAAATGATTTCGGTTTGCACCGGCTGCGCGCCGTGATGCCGGTTTTCCGCGCAGCTTCCGGATTACCGGAATTTGAACACTATATCAATGATTTGTTCCCTCAGCAAATGCGCGGGAACCTGATAGAATGGGTAAATGCAGGAAAACGACAGCAAACAGGCAACGAACGGGGTTCAACTTGTCGAGATCGGCCCGGATTTGGCCGGCCAGCGGGTGGACAACTACCTGCTGGGGCGGCTCAAGGGCGCGCCGCGCAACCTCATCTATCGCATCCTTCGCCGGGGTGAGGTGCGCGTCAACAAGGGGCGCATCCGCCCCGACTATCGTTTGCGTGCCGGGGACGTGGTGCGGATCCCGCCGGTGCGGCTCGATGCCCGACCGGCGCCGGCGCGGCCGGCCAACGCGGTGCTGGAATTGCTCGCCGCGGCCGTTCTCCACGAGGATCCGCGCCTGCTGATCCTGAACAAGCCCAGCGGCCTGGCCGTGCACGGCGGCAGCGGGCTGCGCTACGGGGTCATCGAGGGCCTGCGGGCCCTGCGCCCGGAGGCCCGCTACCTGGAACTGGTCCACCGGCTGGATCGGGAGACCTCCGGCTGCCTGATCATCGCCAAGCGGCGATCCACCCTGCGGATCCTGCACGACCTGCTGCGGCAGAATCGCATCGACAAGCGCTACCTGGCGCTGGTACGGGGGCGCTGGGAAGGGGGAACCCGTACCGTGGATGCGCCCTTGCGCAAGAATGTGCTGCGCTCCGGCGAACGGATCGTGCGGGTCGATCCCGCCGGCAAGCCTTCCCGCAGCGTCTTCCGGCCGCTGGCCGTGGGGGAACTTGCCTCGCTGGTCGAAGTCCGACTCGAGACGGGGCGCACCCACCAGATCCGGGTCCACGCGGCCCATATCGGCCATCCGCTCGCCGGCGACGAGAAATACGGCGATGCCGGATTCAACCGGCAGATGCGGGAGCAGGGCTTGCAGCGGCTGTTCCTGCATGCCCATTCCCTGCGCATTCCGCTGCCGGGCGAGAAGCCGCTCGCGGTCCGCGCTCCGCTGGACGACGAACTGATCACTCTGCTCGACCGACTGGCACTGGAACATGACTTCTGAACCGACCCGCCTCCTCGTCTTCGACTGGGACGGCACCCTGATGGACTCCCAGGCCCGCATCGTCGCCTGCCTGCGCGCGGCGATCCGTGAAACGGGCCTCCCGCCCCGGGACGAAGCGGCGCTGCGCAACATCATCGGCCTGGGCCTGCGCGAGGCGCTGATGGCGCTCTATCCCGAAGCGTCCGAATCCGAATGGGACGCCTTGGTGCACCACTACCGGCGCCACTTTCTCGAGCTGGACGACACCCCCAGCGTGCTGTTCGAGGGCGCCGAGGCGCTGATCCGGCGGCTTCACGAGCAGGGCCATTTTCTGGCCATCGCCACCGGCAAGGGCCGCCAGGGGCTCGATCGGGTGCTCGCCGAAACCGGCCTGGCGCCATATTTCCACGCCACTCGCTGCGCCGACGAGAGCTTCTCCAAGCCCCATCCGGCCATGCTGCTCGACATCCTCGACGTGACGGGCATGTCACCGGACCAGGCCCTGATGATCGGCGACACCGAATACGATCTGCAGATGGCCAGCAACGCCGGCGTGCCGGCGCTGGGGGTCACCTACGGCGTGCACGATCGGGAACGCCTGCTGGCCTGCCGGCCGCTGGACTGCGTCGATTCCCTGGCGGAAGTGGGGCGCTGGCTGGACGGCTGGCTGAGCCGGGCGGCCTGAACCGGCATTGCAAAATCGTGCCAACCGGGCGATGCTTCCGCCTGATTTCCTCCAATACGAATCAGCAAGGAATCCCACATGACCGGCCAAACCGAACCGGAACATTCATCCCGGAACGACGACTGGCAGCGCGAGGTGGTCAACCGCCTGGCTTTCGCCGCCCTCAACGAACAGCGCCGGGCCCGGCGCTGGAACATTTTCTTCAAGGTGGTGCTGCTGGCCTACCTGTTCCTGATCTTCTTCGCCCTCTACCTGCCGCGCGAGGGTGGCAAGCCCCTGACCGTGGGCAAGCACACCGCGCTGGTGGAGGTGAAGGGCGTGATCGCCGCCGATGCCGAGGCCAGCGCCGACAACATCGTCAGCGGTCTGCGCGCCGCCTTCGACGACGAGAACACGGTGGGCGTGATCCTGCGCATCAACAGCCCCGGCGGCAGCCCGGTGCAGGCCGGCTATGTCTACGATGAAATCCGCCGCCTGCGGAAGAAACACCCGGACGTCAGGCTCTATGCCGTGGTCGCCGACATGTGCGCCTCCGGCGGCTATTACATCGCGGCCGCTGCGGACGAAATCTATGCCGACAAGGCGAGCATCGTCGGCTCCATCGGGGTGCTGATGAACGGCTTTGGTTTCGTCGATGCCATGAAGAAACTGGGCGTGGAGCGGCGCCTCTATACCGCCGGCGAGCACAAGGGGATGCTCGATCCCTTCTCGCCGGAGAAGCCCGACGAGGTGGCACACGTCAAGTCCATGCTCGCCGCCATTCACCGCCAGTTCATCGATGCCGTGAAGACGGGCCGCGGCGAACGCCTGGCCGACGATCCGACGATCTTCTCCGGCCTGTTCTGGACCGGCGAGGAGGCGAAGAAACTGGGGCTGGTGGACGGCCTCGGCAGCGCCAGCTACGTGGCCCGGGAGATCATCGGCGAGGAGAAGATCGTCGATTACACGCCCCGCCCCGACTACCTGGAACGCTTCGCCGAACGCTTCGGCATGGCCATGGCCGAAACCCTGGCCCGGATCACCGGCGCGGAGAGCGCACGACTGCGCTGATGCACGGATTCACCGTGTCGGCAAATCCTGCGCCTACAGGATGGGCATTCCCGCCTTCTCCAGCATGCGTACCAGGCGGATCAGGGGGAGGCCGATCAGGGTGTTGGGATCCTCGCCTTCCAGGCGCTCGAAGAGCACGATGCCCAGGGCTTCGGACTTGAAGCTGCCGGCGCAGTGGTAGGGCTGCTCACGCTGCAGGTAGCGTTCGATCATCGTCTCCGACAGTTCCCGAAAGTGGACATGGAAGGGCACCACTTCCGACTGCACCTGGCCGCCTGCCGCATTCACCAGGGCCAGCCCGGTGAGGAAGGTGACGCGCCGGCCCGAGGCCTGTCGCAACTGTTCGACGGCCCGTTCGTGACTGCCGGGCTTGCCCAGAATCTCGCTATCGATCACGGCCACCTGATCCGAACCGATCACCAGCCCCGCCTCCCGTTCCCGCGCCACGGCCCGTGCCTTGGCGATGGACAGCCGCTCCACCAGTTCTGCGGGCGTCTCGCCCGGGCGTGGGGTCTCGTCCACTTCGGGGGAGACCACGTCGAAGGGCAGGCCGAGCTTCTCCAGCACGGCGCGACGGAAGGGGGAGGTGGAGGCCAGCACGAGATCCATGACGGCCATTATCGGGGCAAAGTTGTGGTGATGCAAAGTGCGCTTCTTTAGCTGCCGTAGTGGAAGGAACGCAGAGAGCGCAGAGACGCAGAGGGCGCAGAGGGGTTTGTGAATGATCGAGTCAATTTTTCAAATTGCCACAAGATGACCGTGCAGCGCCATGACAAGGGCTGCCATTCTCTGTGGTCTCTGCGTCTCTGCGGCCTCTGCGTTTTTTGCAGCCAGGCCACTCGAACTGCCTGCGCTTCAGTCGATCACGATCAACGCCTCGTCCGGCGTCACGCTTTCCCCCTTTTTCACGTGGATCTCGGTCACCACGCCGGCGATGGGGGCCTGGATTTCGGTTTCCATCTTCATGGCTTCGGTGATCAGCACCGGGTCGCCGGCCTGCACTTCGTCGCCGACGCTGACCAGGATGTCGACGATGGTGCCGGGCATGGTGGTGGTGACGTCGCCGGGGCGTGTGGCGCGGGGGCGAGCGCCGGCAGCCGTCGGCTGGCGGGGGCGTTCATCGCTGCCGCCGTCGCCGAGTTCGATCTCTTCCAGCGGTTCGATCAGCACTTCTTCCGGCACCCCGTCGATGCTCAGGTAGTAGGGCCGCTTGTCGGCGCTGCCGTAGCCCTTGCCGGTGATCCGGATGTGATAGGTCTCGCCGTGCATGGTGACGTTGAACTCGGTGGCGGCCCGCTGGCCGCCGTTGGTGGGCGTATCGGCCGGCTCCAGGGGTTCGGGTACCAGGCTGCCGGCATCGCGCTGTTCGAGGAATTCGCGGCCGATGTCGGGGAACATGGCATAGGTGAGCACGTCCTCCTCCGAGTGGGCGAGGGGGCCGATCTCCTTGCGCAGTCTATCCAGCTCGTCCGGGATCAGATCGGCAGGCCGACATTCGATTACCTCCTCGTTGCCGATGGCCATGTGCCGCACCTGTGGACTGACGGGGCCGGGAGGCTGGCCGTAACGGCCCTGGAGATAGAGTTTCACCTCGTTGGTGATGGTCTTGTAGCGTTCACCGGTGAGCACGTTGAGTACGGCCTGGGTGCCGACGATCTGCGAGGTGGGGGTGACCAGCGGCGGATAACCCAGCTCCTTGCGGACCTGCGGAATCTCCTCCAGGACCTCGTTCATCCGTTTCAGGGCTCCCTGTTCCTTCAGCTGGTTGGAAAGGTTGGAAATCATGCCTCCCGGTACCTGGTTCACCTGCACGCGGGTATCGAGGCCGGTGTACTCGCTCTCGAACTGATGATACTTCTTGCGCACCTCGCGGACATAGAAGCCGATTTCCTGCAACAGCGGCAGATCCAGGCCGGTGTCGTATTCGGTGTCGCGCAGGGCGGCGACCATCGACTCGGTGGGCGGATGGGAGGTGCCGCCGGCGAAGGCCGAGATGGCCGTGTCGAAGCCGGCCACGCCGTTCTCCACTGCCTTGAACTGACAGATGGCAGCCAGCCCCGAAGTGGCATGGGAATGGAGATACACGGGCACGTCCAGCGCCTCCACCAGCGCCCGCACCAGCCGGGCCGTGACGTTCGGGGTCAGCAGGCCGGCCATGTCCTTGATGGCGATGCTGTCGCAGCCCAGACCCTGCATGGCCAGTCCCAGCTCCACGAACCGTTCCAGGGTGTGAATGGGACTGGTGGTGTAACAGATGGCCCCCTGGGCGTGTTTGCCGGCCGCCTTCACCGCCTCGACGGCGGTCTTCAGGTTGCGCACGTCGTTGAGGGCATCGAAGATGCGGAAGATGTCCATGCCGTTGTCGGCCGCCCGGTTCACGAAGGCGCGCACCACGTCATCGGCATAATGCCGGTAGCCGAGCAGGTTCTGGCCGCGCAGCAGCATCTGCAACGGCGTGTTGGGCAGCGCCTCGCGCAGCTTGCGCAAGCGCTCCCAGGGATCCTCCTTCAGAAAGCGCACGCAGGCATCGAAGGTCGCCCCGCCCCAGACCTCCAGTGACCCGTAGCCGACCCGATCCAGCTTCTCGCAGATGGGCAGCATGTCCTCGGTGCGCATCCGCGTGGCAATGAGCGACTGGTGGGCGTCGCGCAGGATGGTGTCGGTGATCTTGATCTTGGGCATTTGGTCAGGCTCGGTGGAAGTGACGCAGAGAGCGCAGAGACGCAGAGGGCGCAGAGACGTTTTGGTGGGAATACGTGACAGCATTGCGGGAAAGCTGACCCGGTGGAATTCGGGCAACCATTCTTGATGAAATGTGCCTCATGATTCCTCCGCGTACGCTGCGTCTCTGCGCCCTCTGCGTTGTTTTCCAGTGGATTCCGACCATGGCTCACAAGCCCATGTTGGCCGCCAGGGCGGCGGCGACGGCGGCGGCCATGTCGCGGGTGGAGCGGCGGACGGAGTAGGCGGTCAGTTCGGGATGGGCTTCGACGAAGCCGGTGTCGAAGCGGCCGGCCTGGAATTCGGCGTTGCGCAGGATTTCCAGGTGATAGGGAATGGTGGTCTTGACCCCGAACACGCCGATGTCGCGCAGGGCGCGGCTGGCGCGGTCGAGAAGGCCGTCCCAGGTCAGGGCCCAGACGATCAGCTTGGCGCACATGGAATCGTAGAAGGGCGGGATCTCGTAGCCGGTATAGATGGCGCCGTCGGTGCGCACGCCGGGGCCACCGGGAGCGAAGTAGCGGCTGATCCGCCCGAAGCTGGGCAGGAAATCGTTCTTGGGATCCTCGGCGTTGATGCGAAACTCCATGGCGTAGCCGCGCTTCTGCACCTGGTCCTGTGTGTGGCTGAGCTTCAGCCCCGAAGCGATACGGATCTGTTCCTGGACGATGTCGATCCCGGTGATGGCCTCGGTGACCGGGTGTTCCACCTGCAGGCGGGTGTTCATCTCCATGAAATAGAAGTTGTCGCCGCCGTCCATCAGGAATTCCACGGTGCCGGCATTGGTGTAGCCGCAGGCGCGGGCGGCGCGCACGGCCAGATCGCCGAGGATCGTCCGCTGTTGGTCCGTGAGCTGGGGGGAGGGGGCGATTTCGATGAGCTTCTGGTGACGGCGCTGGATGGAGCAGTCCCGCTCGAACAGGTGGATCACGTTGCCGTGATGGTCGGCCAGGATCTGCACCTCGATGTGGCGGGGATTGGCGATGAACTTCTCCAGGAACACCTCGGCCCGGCCGAAGGCCTTCTCGGCCTCGGAGATCACCCGGTCGTAGTGCCGGCGCAGATCCGCCTCGGAATCGCAGCGGCGGATGCCGCGGCCGCCGCCGCCGGAGGTGGCCTTGAGCATCACCGGATAGCCGATCTTCGCGGCGATGGCCAGGGCCTCCTCCAGGCTGGCAACGTTGCCTTCCGAACCCGGCGTGACGGGGATGCCGGCGGCGCGCAGGGTGTCCCGGGCCCGGGTCTTGTCGCCCATCATCCGGATCACCTCGGCGTCGGGGCCGATGAAACGGATTCCACGGCGCGCGCAGATCTCGGCAAGTTCCGGATTTTCCGCAAGAAATCCGTAGCCGGGATGGAGCGCGTCACAGCCGGTGGCCACCGCCAGGTTGACCAGCCGATGGGCGTTCAGATAGCCCGCAACCGTATCGGGCCCCAGACTGTAGGCCTCGTCGGCCTTCTTCACGTGCAGGCTGTAGCGATCGGCCTCGGCGAACACGGCCACCGAGCGGATCCCCATCTCGGCACAGGCGCGGACGATACGCACGGCGATTTCGCCGCGGTTGGCGATGAGAATCTTGCGGATCATGGGGATGGCGCGGGTCCTGTGGAACGGTGCATGCCGACTGCCAACAGGTGTAGGGAGAAACCCCACCGATGTCAAGTCTTGCCCGTCTCGAAAGCGTGACGGAACAGCCGGAAAATCAAGGATTTTTTTGACATCATGGGGACCGGATCGGTAGAATTCGCGGCTTATGTCGAATCGGCAGGAACGTTTGCCCGTACAGGTGGATCCCTTCCGGATGGCGGAAGCGCGTCGGATCCTGGAAGGGGAGGTTCCCCTGCGCCAGATGAAACGCCTGGCTGCATTGCTCGAAGACGATTCGGGCCAGGCCCGGGTCCGGCTCGAGTTCGGGATCGACGAGATGGGCGCCCGTTTCCTGCAAGGGACGATCCGGGCCACCCTCGCCATCCAGTGCCAGCGCTGTCTGGAACCCATGCCCTGGGAAGTGGATCTGGAACTGTCCCTGGGCTTGCTGCATCCGGGCGAAGACGAGGCCCGGGCCGGCGTGCATGAGCCGCTGATCGTCGACCCGGTGCCCATGCACCTGCTCGACCTGCTGGAAGACGAAATCCTGCTGGCGCTGCCGCAGATTCCGCGTCATCCCCTCGAGGCCTGCCCGGCCCGGGAATACGTGGAACCGGCAACGGCACCGGATTGGAACGACCCGGCCCGCGCGAAGGCCAATCCCTTCAGCGTGCTGGCCACGATGAAAACCGCGACACCCAACGAGGAATGACGAGACCATGGCTGTTCAACAGAATCGCAAGACCCCTTCCAAGCGCGGCATGCGCCGCTCCCACGACAGCCTGAAGAATCCGGCGCTGTCCATCGAGCCGACCACCGGCGAGACGCATCTGCGTCACCACGTGAGCCCTGACGGTTACTATCGCGGCCGCAAGGTCGTCGAAAGCGGCGAAGGCTGAGTCAGCCCGCCGCGGCAGCCGCCGCGGCCGCCTGCACCGGCAGACGGGACAGGGGCGACCCTGTCCCGTGTCGTATTCACGGACAGGACTTCTGCTCCGGCATGAACCAAGAAAGCATCGTTGCACTGGACTGCATGGGCGGTGATTTCGGCCCCCCCGTGGTGGTGCCCGCCGCCCTGCGTGCCCTGGAGAAGCATCCCGAGCTGTCGCTGATCCTGGTGGGCCTGGAGGACCGCATCCAGGCCGCCCTGGACGAGTCGAAGCCCGGTGCCCTGACCAGCCGCCTGCGCATCCACCACGCCAGCGAGGTGGTGGGCTCCGACGAGCTGCCTTCCCACGCCCTGCGCAGCAAGAAGGACTCCTCCATGCGGGTGGCCATCAACCTGGTCAAGGCCGGCGAGGCGGGCGCCTGTGTCAGCGCCGGCAATACCGGGGCCCTGATGGCCACCGCCCGTTTCGTGCTCAAGACCCTGCCCGGCATCGACCGGCCCGCCATCTGCACCGTGCTGCCCAACATCCAGGGGGGGCACACCCACGTGCTCGATCTGGGCGCCAACGTGGACTCCAGCGCCGCCAGCCTGATGGAATTCGCCGTGATGGGCGCGGCGCTGGCCCAGGCGGTGGACGACAACCCCCGCCCCAGCGTCGGCCTCCTGAACATCGGCGAGGAGGAGATCAAGGGCAACGAGCGGGTCAAGGAAGCCGCGCGCCTGCTGTCCGAGAGCACCCTCAACTACATCGGCTACGTGGAAGGCGACGGCATCTACATGGGTGATGCCGACGTGGTGGTCTGCGACGGTTTCGTGGGCAACGTGATGCTCAAGACCACCGAAGGGGTGGCCAGGATGATCGGCCACTTCATGAAGCAGGAGTTCCGGCGCAATCCCCTGACCCTGCTCAGCGGGCTAGTGGCCATGCCGGTGCTGCGCCGCCTGCGCAAGCGCATCGATCCCCGCCGCTACAACGGCGCCAGCCTGCTGGGCCTGCAGGGCATCGTCATCAAGAGCCACGGCGGTGCCGATGCCTTCGCCTTCAGCCAGGCCATCGGCGAAGCGCTGGTGGAGATGCGCCAGAACGTGCCCCGGCTCATTACCGAGACCCTCGAGAACCAACTCGTGAAGAAGGAAGCCTCTTGATCTATTCACGCATCGCCGGCACCGGCGGCCACCTGCCGGACCGCATCCTCACCAATCAGGAACTCGAGCGCATGGTAGACACCAGCGACGAGTGGATCACCGAGCGCACCGGCATCAAGAAGCGCCACATCGTGGAAGGGGAGACCACCTGCGATCTGGCCGAACAGGCTGCCCGCAAGGCCATCGAGGCCGCGGGCATCTCGCCGGCCGACATCGATCTCATCATCGTCGCCACCACCACGCCCGATCGGATCTTTCCCAGCACCGCCTGCCTGCTGCAGTCGCGGCTGGACGTGCACGGCAGCCCGGCGTTCGACGTGCAGGCGGTGTGCACCGGTTTCGTCTATGCCCTGGGCGTGGCCGACATGTTCGTCAAGTCCGGCAAGGCGAAATACGCCCTGGTGGTGGGCGCCGAAACCCTGTCCAACATCGTCGACTGGACCGACCGCAGCACCTGCGTGCTGTTCGGCGACGGTGCCGGGGCGGTGGTGCTCTCGGCTGCCGAGGCGCCTGGCATCCTCTCCACCCACCTGCACGCCGACGGCCAGTACAAGGAGCTGCTCACGGTGCCGGCCGGGCTCTCGGAGCACCCGGAAGTGCTCAAGTCGGGCAAGGCCTTCATGGCCATGAAGGGCAACGAAGTGTTCAAGGTGGCGGTCAACACCCTGGGCCGGATCGTCGACGAGACCCTGGCCGCCAATGGCCTGCAGAAATCCGACATCGACTGGCTGGTGCCGCACCAGGCCAACATCCGGATCATCGCCGCCACCGCCCGCAAGCTGGACATGCCCATGGACAACGTGGTGGTCACCGTGCACGAACACGGCAACACCTCCGCCGCCTCCATCCCCCTGGCCCTTGACATCGCCGTCCGCGACGGCCGCATCCAGCGCGGCGACACCCTGTTGCTGGAAGCCTTCGGCGGCGGCTTCACCTGGGGCTCGGCTCTGCTCAAGTATTAGACTGCCTGCGAAGAACGCAGAGGGCGCAGAGACGCGGAGGACGCCGAGGCTTGCTGTTTTGAATTGGAATGCGAATCGCTGAAGGCAACGAGATCCAAGAAAAATCTCTGCGTACTCTGCGTCTCTGCGATCCCGGCGTTCCATTCACTACTTTTCAATGTGAGGTAGTTAAAGATGTCATTGGGTTTTGTCTTTCCCGGCCAGGGATCACAGTCGGTCGGGATGTTGAAGGAACTGGCCGAGGCCCACCCGGAGGTGGGTCAGACCTTTGCCGAGGCCAGTGAGGCGCTGGACGAGGATCTGTGGGCCATCGTCCAAAACGGGCCGGCGGAGAAGCTCAACAGCACCGAGATCACCCAGCCGGCCATGCTCTCGGCCGGCATCGCCGTGTGGCGGGTGTGGCAGGCCAGCGGTGGCCCCGCGCCCGCGGTGATGGCCGGCCATTCGCTCGGCGAGTATTCGGCGCTGGTGGCCGCCGGCAGCCTGGAATTCGATCATGCCGTGCGGCTGGTGGCCGAGCGGGGGCGCCTGATGCAGGAAGCCGTGCCGGCCGACCGCGGGGCGATGGCGGCCATCCTGGGGCTCGACGACGAGGCGGTGATTCGGATCTGCGCCGACGCCGCCGGCGACGAGGTGGTGGAGGCGGTCAATTTCAACTCGCCCGGCCAGGTGGTGGTGGCGGGGCACAAGAACGCGGTGGAGCGGGCCGTGGCCCTGGCCTCGGAGCGGGGCGCCAGGCGCGCGGTGATGCTGCCGGTCAGCGTACCCTCCCACTGTGCCCTGATGAAACCCGCGGCCGAGAAACTGGCGGCCATCCTCGAGGACATTCCGGTCCAGGCCCCGTCCATCCCCGTGATCAACAACGTGGACGTGGCCGCGCCGAGCGATCCCGACGCCATCCGCGACGCCCTGGTGCGCCAGCTCCACAGCCCGGTGCGCTGGGTCGAAACCATCCGCAAGATGCGGGCCGAAGGCGTGGAGACGCTGGTCGACTGTGGCCCCGGCAAGGTGCTGGTCGGCCTGAACAAGCGCATCGAACGGCGCATGCCGGCCCTGCCGGTGTACGATCCCGACACCCTCGCCGCCGCCCTCGAGGCGGTGGCTTCCTGAGCTTCGGTGGAAGGGACACGGAGGGCACGGAGACACGGAGAACACGGAATCGGGAAGTGAACTTATCCCCTTGCCCGCCGTGTTCCGTCCCGGAGCGCCTGAACAACGATTTACCGAATGGGGAGGATTGACATGACACTGGAAAACGACATCGCCTTCGTCTCCGGCGCCAGCCGGGGCATCGGCCGGGAGATCGCCCTGGCGCTGGGGGCGCAGGGCGCAACCGTGGTGGGCACGGCGACCTCGGACAAGGGCGCCGGCAACATCAGCGCCTATCTGCGCGAAGCCGGCATCACCGGCATGGGCGTGGCCATGGACGTGACCGATCAGGCCAGCGTGGAGGCGGCACTGGAGAAGGCCGGTGCCGAGTACGGCGCGCCCACCATCCTGGTCAACAATGCCGGGATCACCCGCGACAACCTGCTGATGCGCATGAAGGACGAGGAGTGGGAAGCCATCATCAATACCAATCTCACCTCCATCTACCGTCTCAGCAAGGCCGTGCTGCGGGGCATGATGAAGGCGCGCCGGGGGCGGATCATCAGCATCGCCTCGGTGGTGGGGGTCTCCGGCAATGCCGGCCAGACCAACTACGCGGCGGCCAAGGCGGGGGTGATCGGCTTCTCCAAGTCCCTGGCGCGGGAGGTGGGCAGCCGCGGCATCACGGTCAACGTGGTGGCCCCCGGTTTCATCGATACCGACATGACCCGGGCCCTGCCCGAGGCCCAGCGTGAGGCGCTGCTTTCGCAGATCCCGCTCGGTCGGCTCGGCGATCCGGCCGAGATCGCCCATGCGGTCACCTTCCTCGCCTCACCCGGCGCGGCCTACATCACCGGTGAGACGATCCACGTCAACGGCGGCATGTACATGGCCTGAGGCCTTCGACCCGGAGCGATAACCGGCTTGAAACCCTTGTAAAACAGCAGCTTGCCGACCCTGCGCCGAATGTGGCATCGGGCCGGCATTTTCACTACAATAGCGGCCGCAGCGCGCCCTGCAACACATCCCGAGGGAGGCGGGCCGCGGCTGAACGATAACCACAAGAGGAAATGACGACATGAGCAGTGTTGAAGAACGCGTTGAAAAGATCGTGGTCGAACAACTGGGCGTCAAGCCCGAGGAAGTCTCCCGCGAATCTTCCTTCGTCGACGATCTCGGCGCAGATTCCCTGGATACCGTGGAACTGGTAATGGCCCTGGAAGAGGAGTTCGAAACCGAGATTCCCGACGAGGAAGCGGAGAAGATCACCACCGTCCAGCAGGCCATCGACTATATCAAGTCCCACACCTGATCTTCCTGCTGTCACGATTTCCCGGCCGCACCACACGTGCCTGTGGGTGCGGCCGTTTGCATTTTCTGCAGCCAACTCCTGGATGAAGAGGACACCCCGTTGAGCAAGCGTCGTGTTGTGATCACCGGACTGGGCATGGTCTCGCCGGTCGGACTGGACGTGAAGACGTCCTGGGAAAACGTGCTGGCCGGCAAGAGCGGTATCGGCCCCATCGAACATTTCGATACCACCGGCTTCCCGGTGACCTTCGGCGGCTCCGTGTGGGGATTCGACGTCTCCAGCGTGCTCACGCCCAAGGAAGCACGCAAGATGGATACCTTCATCCACTACGGCCTGGCGGCGGCGAAGGAGGCCATCGCCGACGCCGGCCTCGAGGTCACCGAAGAGAACGCCGAGCGCATCGGCGTGCACATCGGTTCGGGGATCGGCGGGCTGCCCGGCATCGAGAAGGGTCACAGCGCCTATCTCAAGGGTGGCCCGCGCAGGATCTCGCCCTTTTTCGTGCCCAGCAACATCATCAACATGATTTCGGGCAACCTCTCCATCATGTACGGCATGAAGGGCCCCAACCTGGCCATCGCCACGGCCTGCGCCACGGCCACCCACAGCATCGGCGATGCCATGCGTCTCATCCAGTACGGCGATGCCGACGTGATGATCGCCGGGGGCGCGGAGATGGCCACCAGCCCCTGCGGCCTGGGCGGCTTCGCCGCGGCCAAGGCCCTGTCGACCCGCAACGACGATCCCCAGACCGCCTCGCGGCCCTGGGATCAGGACCGCGACGGCTTCGTGCTGGCCGATGGCGCCGGCGTGCTGGTGCTGGAGGAATACGAGTTCGCCAAACGGCGCGGCGCGAACATCCTTGCCGAGCTGATCGGTTTCGGCATGAGCGGCGATGCCTACCACATGACGTCGCCGGCCCCCGGCGGCGAGGGCGCCAGCCGCTGCATGAACGTCGCCCTGAAGAATGCCGGCGTGAATCCCGAACAGGTGCAGTACATCAACGCCCACGGCACCTCCACCCCGGCCGGCGACAAGGCCGAGGTGATGGCCGTCAAGGCCAGCTTCGGCGATCACGCCTACAAGCTGGCCATGAGCTCCACCAAGTCCATGACCGGGCATGCCCTGGGCGCGGCCGGCGGCATCGAGGCGGTGTTTACCGTCAAGGCCATCGCCGAGCAGGTGGCGCCCCCCACCATCAATATCTTCAATCCCGATCCCGACTGCGATCTGGATTTCGTGCCCTGGGAAGCGCGGCAGATGCCCATCGAAGTGGCCCTGTCCAACTCCTTCGGCTTCGGCGGCACCAACGGCACGCTGGTCTTCCGCAAGCCCGACTGAGTCATCATCAGCAGCGCATCCGTAAACCTCATGGGACGGCTGCAAAAAACGCAGAGGACGCAGAGACGCAGAGGGCACAGAGGCGTTGAAGGTTTCTGTCACGGTTTGAAGTCAGCGTGAACGGTTTGTGCCAGCGCCGCGCCGGCATGACCGATCTGGTCGGGTTGCATCGCGCCTTTCCTGATCGGCTTCCCTGTCTGTTGCACAGCGCCGTGGCCGATGCGGGCCGGCTCGAGAGCGCCCGTTACGACATCCTCTTCGCCTTTCCCCGTGACGCGCTGATCCTGGGTAGCGACGGCGTGCTGCGCCTGAACGGGACAGTCCTGCCCGACCACGACTTTCTGGCCGCCCTGGATCGGCTCCACGCCGAGGCGGCCAGGGAGGCTCCGCGGCTGTCGGGCGAGGTGCCCTTCCGGGGCGGCTGGTTCCTGTTTCTGGGCTACGAGCTGGCGGCCCAGATCGAGCCGCGGCTGCGCCTGCCGAAGGGCCGGGCCGACTTTCCGGTGGCCGTGGCCCTGCGCATCCCGGCGGCCATCGTCAACGATCATGCCCGCGGCGAAACCCGCCTGCTGGCCGAGGAGGAGGCCGATCTGGCGGCCCTGGAAGCGCTGCTCGGCGCCGCGCCGCCAGCCTGGCCGGAGCCGGTTTCCGTGCCGGTGCGCGAGGATCCCCCCGAACGCTATCTCGAGCAGGCGCGCCGCGTACGCGACTATATCGTGGCCGGCGACGTGTTCCAGGTGAACCTCTCCCGGGCCTGGCGCGGGCCGCGCCCCGCCGGGCTCGAGGCGGCCGAACTCTACCGTCGCCTGTGCCGAAGCAATCCCGCCCCCTATGCGGGCATCGCCCGCCTGCCGGGCGGCAGCGTGCTCAGCTCTTCCCCGGAACGGCTGCTGCGGATCCGCGGCGGCATCGCCGAGACCCGGCCCATCGCCGGCACCCGGCCGCGGGATGCCGCCGCCGGCGCCGATGCCGCGCTGAAGGCCGAACTCCTCGGCCATCCCAAGGAACGGGCCGAGCACGTGATGCTGATCGATCTGGAGCGCAACGACCTGGGGCGGGTTTGCGTGCCGGGGAGCATCGAGGTCAGCGAGATGATGACCCTGGAAAGCTACGCCCACGTGCACCATATCGTCTCCAACGTGCGTGGCCGCCTGCGCCCGGAAGTGACGCCCGGCGCGGCGATCCGCGCCGTGTTTCCCGGCGGCACCATCACCGGCTGTCCCAAGGAACGCTGCATGGCCATCATTGCCGAGCTGGAAGAGACCGCCCGGGAGGCGTATACCGGCTCCATGGGATACCTGAATCATGACGGCAGTCTGGATCTGAACATCCTGATCCGTACCATTACCGTGCACGACGACGAAGTCGTTCTGCGGGCCGGTGCCGGCCTGGTGGCCGATTCGGTGCCCGAACGGGAGCTGACGGAAACCCGGCACAAGGCCCGCGGTCTGTTGCAAGCACTGGAGGATTCACTGACATGATTCTGGTGAATGGCGAGACGACAGAGCGCCTGCCCATCGACGATCGGGGTCTGGCCTATGGCGACGGCCTGTTCGAGACCCTGGCGGTGTTCGACGGCGCGTGTCCCTGGTTCGAGCGGCATCTGGCCCGGCTCGGCGTGGGCTGCGACCGCCTCGGACTGCCCCGGCCCGACCCGGCGCAACTGCGGGAAGAGACCGAACGCCTGGCCCGCGGGCAGCCGCGGGCCGTGATCAAGTGGATGATCACCGCCGGCAGCGGGGGCCGTGGCTATGCTCGCCCCGATCCGGTTCAGCCCCGGCGCATCGTCAGCCGTCATTCCTGGCCCGATTACCCCCTGGCCCACTGGGAGGAGGGGATCGCCCTGTTCGCCTGCAAGCTGCGCCTCTCGGCCCAGCCGGCCCTGGCCGGCATCAAGCATCTCAACCGTCTCGAGCAGGTGCTGGCCCGCCGGGAACTGCCGCCGGACTGTGCCGAAGGGGTGCTGTGCAACGCGGAAGGCGAAGTGGTGGAGGGCATCGCCAGCAACCTGTTCGTGGTGCGCGACGGTACCCTGATCACCCCGCCCATCGGCGACTGCGGCGTGCACGGCCTGATGCGCCGCTGGGTGCTGGAGACGGCCATGGAAGAGGACATCGACACCGCCATCGAACCCCTGCGCCCCGAGGATCTGGAACAGGCCAAGGAAATCTTCATGACCAACACCCTGATCGGCCTGTGGCCGGTGCGCCGCTACGGGGCGAAGATGCTGGAACGGGGCCCCGTCCAGCAGCGGCTGTTCGCCCGGCTGCTCGAAACCTATCCGGTGCTCGATGGCCGGCCGTAGGCTCCGCCTCTTCCTGCTGGGCGTGCTGGTCCTGACCCTGACCGGCGGCACGCTGGCCTGGCGGATCGACCGCTGGCTGGACCGCCCGCTGCGGCTGGATGCCCCGTTGACCTACGAGCTGGCCCCCGGCAGCAATTTCATCCGGGTGGTCAACGATCTGGCCCGCCAGGGGATCGTCGACGAACCCCGCTGGCTGCGCTGGTATGCCCGCCTCAGCGGCCAGGCGAGCCGGATCAAGGCCGGCGAATACCGCTTCGAGCCGGGGCTCACCCCCCGGCAACTGCTGCGCGAGCTGGTCCAGGGGCGGGTGCGCCAGTATTCCCTGACCCTCATCGAGGGCTGGAACTTCCGCCAGCTCAAGGCCGCGGTGGCGGCCCATCCGGCCCTGCGCCAGACCTTGCAGGGCCTCGACGATGCCGCCATCATGGCCCGGATCGGCCACCCAGGCGAGCATCCGGAGGGCCGCTTCCTGCCCGACACCTACCATTTCCCGAAGGGCACTCGCGACACCGACTTCCTGATCCGCGCCTACGACGCCATGGCCCGCGTGCTGGCCGAGGAATGGGCGGGACGGGCGCCCGATCTGCCCCTCAAGACGCCCTACGAGGCGCTGATCCTCGCGTCCATCGTGGAGAAGGAAACGGGCCTGGCCAGCGAACGGCCGGCCATCGCCGGGGTATTCATCCGCCGCCTGCGCAAGGGCATGCGCCTGCAGACCGATCCCACCGTCATCTACGGCATGGGCGAGGCCTACCGGGGCAACATCCGCAAGCGGGATCTGCTGAAGGACACGCCCTACAACACCTACCGCCGGCGCGGACTGCCGCCGACGCCCATCGCCATGCCGGGCCGCGCGGCCATCCATGCCACCCTGCACCCGGACGACAGCGACAATCTCTACTTCGTGTCCCGCGGGGACGGCAGCCACCAGTTCTCGGCCACCCTCGAGGAGCACAACCGGGCCGTGATCAAGTACCAGCTCAAGGGGCGGCGCAAGCCCTTCTCGTCGTACAATCCCGGCTCATGAACACTGCTGACACACGCGGCCGCTTCATCACCGTTGAAGGCACCGAAGGGGTCGGCAAGACCAGCAATCTCGATTTCATCGAACGCCTGCTGCACGAGGCCGGCAAGGCGGTGGTGCGCACCCGGGAGCCGGGCGGCACCGCGCTGGGCGAGCGCCTGCGCACCATCCTGCTCGATGCCCGCGAAGACGGCATCGACCACGATGCCGAGCTGCTGCTGATGTTCGCCGCCCGCGCCCAGCACCTGGCCGAGGTCATCCGCCCGGCCCTGGATGCCGGCAAGTGGGTGTTGTGCGACCGCTTCACCGATGCCACCTATGCCTACCAGGGCGGCGGGCGGGGGATCCCCGCCGCGCGGATCGCCGTGCTCGAGCAGTGGGTCCAGGGCGAGCTGCGCCCCGATCTGACCCTCCTGCTGGATCTGCCGGTGGACAGGGGATTGGCTCGGGCCGGCCAGCGCAGCGCGCCGGATCGCTTCGAACGGGAACAGGCCGAATTCTTCGAGCGGGTGCGGCAGGTCTATCTGGAACGGGCCCGCCGGGAGCCGGCGCGGTTCCGGATCATCGATGCCAGCCCGCCCCTGCCGGAAGTGCAGGCCCAGATCCGCCAGGCGCTGGAGGCGTTTCTCGCCTCATGAGCGTCCTGCCCTGGCATACCGGCACCCTCGCGGAACTGCTGCAGCGGCACCGGGACGGCCGTCTGCCCCACGCCCTGCTGCTGGCCGGGCCCGCGGGCATCGGCCGACGCCGTTTCGCCGAGGCCCTGGCGGCCGCCCTGCTGTGCCTCGAACCGGCCGCCGACGGCACGTCCTGCGGGCGGTGCCCGGCCTGCCGGCTGCGCGAGGCCGGCACCCACCCCGATCTGCTGCACCTGGGGCCCGAGGATTCGCAAGTGATCCGGATCGATCAGATCCGCGATCTCATCGGACAACTGGCCCTGAGCCGGCACCAGGCCGCCTGGCGGGTGGTGATCCTCGATCCGGCCGATGCCCTGAACATCGCCGCCGCCAACGCCCTGCTCAAGACCTTGGAGGAGCCGCCGCCCCGGACCCTGATGATCCTCCTGGCCATGCGTCCGGCCCGCCTGCCGGCCACCATCCGCAGCCGCTGCCAGTTGCTGCGCATGCCGCTGCCCTCGCCGCAGGAGGCCGTGGCCTGGCTGCAGACCCAGGGCGTCGAGGCCCCGGAGGCGGCCCTGCAACTGGCGGGGGGCGCGCCGCTGATCGCCCGGGAACTGGATGCCGATTTGCTGCGCCGCCATGCCGAACTGTTCCGGCAATGGGTGGCGTTGGCCGCGGGGGAGGGCGATCCGGTGAAACTCGCCGGCGAATGGATCAAGCCCGAGGCCGAATGGCCGATACAGTGGATGCAGCAGTGGCTCGGCGACATGATCCGCCTGCGCCATGGCGGTCCGCCCCGCATGGCGGATCTGTCAGGTGCTTTGCAGCCGCTCGCCGAGGCGATAGACTTGCAACGACTGCATCGCCTGCTAGACCGAATCGACGAGGCCCGTCGGCTGCTCGCCAGCCAGGTGAATGCCCAGACCCTGGTAGAGGGGTTGTTGATCCACTGGAGCAACCTGCCCCGCCGCACGGCTTGATCAAGAGGGACAATCGCATGGCCACACCCGCCGGACGTCAGGGGATCCTCTCCCTGACCATCAAGGACAAGAGCGCCCTGTACGCCGCCTACATGCCGTTCGTGAAGAACGGCGGCCTGTTCATCCCCACCAACAAGAAATACAAGCTCGGCGACGAGGTGTTCATGCTCCTGACCCTGATGGACGAGAAGGAAAAACTGCCGGTGGCGGGCAAGATCGTCTGGATCACCCCGGCCGGCGCCCAGGGCAACCGCGCGGCCGGGATCGGCGTGCAGTTCTCGGATCAGGACGACGGCCAGGCCCGCACCAAGATCGAAACCTACCTTGCCGGCGCGCTGAAGTCGGATCGCCAGACCCATACCATGTAAAAGGGTCGAGTGGCCAAATGGCCATTCCGAATCACCAGGCATTTCTTGGCTTGTATTCCTGCATCCGGTACGCCCTTGGGGTCGGGAAGACGTTTCGTGACACGCCGTGAATACGTCCCTGTAGGCTCGACGGCCGCAGTCGCTTCGGGCATCCTGCCCTCTCGCGACACTTGTCCATCCTGGACGTCGTCCATGCGGCCGACGGTCACGAAACGTCTTCCCGACCCCAAGGGCTTAGTGCTTGTAACAAACAGAATGGCATTCGGAAGGGCTATTTTGGGATGAAGGGGTTGGGGTAGAATCCACCACCTGACTCGTGAACAGAGGATTGCCCTGCATGTTTCTCGTCGATTCCCACTGTCATCTGGACCGGCTCGATCTCACGCCCCATGGCGGGGATCTCGAGGCGGCCCTGCAGGCGGCGCGCGACAACGGGGTGGGGCATTTCCTGTGCGTGAGCATCGGCATGGCCAACTTCCCCGAGGTGCTGCGGATCGCCCGTGAACATCCCGACGTCTCCGCCTCGGTCGGGGTGCATCCCAACGAGCAGGAAGACAGCGAGCCGGACGTGGATCGGCTGGTGGCCCTGGCGGCCGATCCCGAGGTGGTGGCCATCGGCGAGACCGGGCTCGACTATTTTCGCAGCGAGGGCGATCTGGAATGGCAGCGGGATCGCTTCCGGGTGCACATCGCGGCGGCCCGGCGCACCGGCAAACCGCTCATCATCCACATGCGCGAGGCCACCAAAGACACCCTGCGCATTCTGCGCGAGGAGGGCGCCGATGAGGTGGGCGGGGTGATGCACTGTTTCGTCGAGGACTGGGACACGGCCAGGGCCGCTCTGGATCTGAACTTCCAAATCTCCTTTTCCGGCATCGTCACCTTCAACAGCGCCAGGGCGCTGCAGGACGTGGCCCGCAAGCTGCCTGCCGAACACATGCTGGTGGAGACCGATTCGCCCTATCTGGCCCCGGTGCCGAAGCGGGGCAAGCCCAACGAACCGGCAAACGTGCGCCACGTGGCCGAATTCATCGCCGGCTTGCGTGACGAACCGCTGGAACAAATCGCCGAGACCACCACCGCCAACTACTTCCACCTGTTCGGAGGTGGGGAACCGCGCCAGAGCAAAACCGCATGAGCCCGCAGGAACCCCGCCGGGACTGGAAGCTGCTCGGCTTCTACGAAAAGTTCGAGGAGAGTGTCGCCATCGCACTCACGGCCATCATCGCCGTGATCATCGTCGCGGCCCTCATCAACCTGGTCGTGAACGTCACCTTGTTGTTGATCGACGGCCTGGTCAATCCGGCCGAGAAATCGGTCTTCCAGGCCATCTTCGGCATGATCATGACCCTGCTCATCGCACTCGAATTCAAGCATTCGATCCTCAAGGTCGTGGCGCGCAAGGCCAGCATCATCCAGGTCAAGACCGTGATCCTCATCGCCCTGATGGCGGTGGCCCGAAAGTTCATCATTCTCGATATCGGCGCCACCCCGGCCGCCACCATCGCGGCCCTCTCCGCGGCCATCCTCACCCTCGGCGCCGCCTACTGGCTGGTGCGCACCCGCGACGAACGCGCCACCGACTGACGCCGGCTCCCCCCCCGAAAAGACTTGCAATTTGCCTTTTGCGCCTATACCCTACTGTTTTGGTCAGGTAATAACGGCCGCACAACGAGAACGATCAGGAGGTAATGTCATGTCACAGGCACAAGCCACAGTCACCACCACGGACGTCGAGATTCCGCCCCGCGACGGCGACGGCTATCTGGTGGACATGAACCAGTGGACACCGGAAATCGGCCGCGCCATGGCCGAGGCCGACGGCGTGGTGCTGGACGACGAGATGTGGGATCAGATCCTCAAGGCCCGGGAATACTACGAGGAGTACAGCGTGGTGCCCCCGATCCGCAAGTTCGCCAAGTACATCGGCGCCAACCAGAAGGATCTGTTCAAGAAATGGATGACCGGCCCCATGAAGCCGATCACCAAGTACGGCGGGCTACCCAAGCCAACCGGCTGCGTCTGACCCCACAGACGCTCAGCGCTGTTTGCCACGCGACGGCCGCCTCCTTAGGGAAGCGGCCGTTCTCTTTTGCGCCTTCCCTTGAATTTCGCGCCTTCACCCAACCGGGAAGCAACACAACCACCTCTCGGATCCCAGGGGGCGCTCCCGTTGCAGCACAGCCTGCGGGATGGGGACTTCCCATCCTCACCCGGATGCTCTGTCCTCCGGGGAAGGGTTGGCGGGTATAATGGGTTTCCATCCCGAATTCGGAGCCCGCATGTCCAAACCCAAGATCCGCGTCGGTCGCAGCCCCATCCACGGCAAGGGCCTGTTCGCGGCCGCCCCCATCGCCGAAGGCGAGGTGCTCGGTCATCTGCGCACCCGGGCGGCCCGCCAGGACGGGCCCTACGTCCTCTGGCTCGACGACGGCCGCGGCCGGGAAGTGCTCTGCGACTTCCGCTACATCAACCACCATCCCGAACCCAACGTGGCCTACTACGACGACCTGACCGTGGTCGCCCTGCGCGACATCGAACCCGGCGAGGAGCTGGTGCACCACTACGGCGACGAGTGGGAAGACGCCTGAGCACAGCGGGGCAGGTACGGCGCAAGCCGCGATGATTGCGGTAGCGGGTCGCTGGGGGCGAGTGGCCGTTGGTTTTCCTGGTTGTCAGCCGCTCGTCAATTGCCTGCGTTCCTTGGCATCGGTCATCGCGGCGAGGGCGCCGCTCCTACGGTAAATTGCGATTCTCAAAGTAGGAGCGGCGCCCTCGCCGCGATATTGCGGTAGCGAGTGTCGGGCAGCTGGTTGCAAGTCACACCGCTAAAACGCCTTTCCCAGCCACCCGCCCTCGGCGACCCGCTACCGCTATTGGGCGTCCACGGGCCGTGGGCGGCGTTGTTCGTCGATGGCCACGTAGGTCAGTTCCGCTTCGGCGACCTGTTCGCATTCGAAGCGGCCGCGTTCCCGCTCGGCCCAGGCGCTCACCCCCACGCGGATCGAGCTGTTGCCCACCCGCACGACCTGGGCATAGAAGCTGACCAGATCGCCCACGTACACGGGTTTGAGGAACCGGAACTCGTGCACGGCCACGGTGACCACCCGCCCGCGGGCGCGGCGGTGGGCTTCGATGCTGCCGGCGATGTCGGTCTGGGCCATGAGCCAGCCGCCGAAGATGTCACCGGCGGCATTGGTGTCGGCAGGCATGGCCAGCACGCGGATGGCCGGTTCCCGGTCGGGCAGAGTGTCGCTGCCGGCCATCAGTGCCCCTTGTAGAGCTGATCGATGATGGCTTCGTACTCCTGGTGCAGGGGCTTGCGCTTGATCTTGAGGGTGGGGGTGATGAGGCCCTGCTCGATGGTCCAGGGTTCGAGCCGCGCATGCACCCGAACGATCTTGGCATAACCCGGAAAGGCCGAGAGCCGGGCGTTGATGCGGGCAAGAAGCGCTTTTTCCACGTCGGGATGCAGGAGATTACCCGGGTCCGGCGAGAGGCCCAGTTCCCGGGTCAGTTGCGCCCAGTGCTCCCGATCCAGCACCACCAGGGCGCTGAGGAAGGGTTTGCCCTCGCCGACGATCATCACCTGCTCGAACAGGGGATCGGCGGCGATGGCCAGCTCCATGTCGGCCGGGGGCACCTTCTCGCCATTGGCCAGGACGATGATGTCCTTGATGCGTCCGGTGATCCAGATGTGCTCGTCCTCGATGCGGGCCACGTCGCCCGTGTGCAGCCAGCCGTCGGCATCGATCACTTCGGCGGTGGCTTCCGGCCGGTTCCAGTAACCGAGCATCACGCCGGGGCTGCGCACCAGCAGCTCGTCGTTCTCGCCCAGTTTCACTTCCACGTCGGGCAGGGGCTGGCCGACGCTGTCGGGCCGGTTGTCGTCCAGCCGGTTGGTGCAGACCACCGGCGAGAGTTCGGTCATGCCGTAACCCTGGGAGATGGTCAGGCCGAGCCCGATGAAGACCCGGGCGACCTCCAGCGACAGGGGCGCGCCGCCGGAGACGGCCAGGCGCAGGCGCCCGCCCAGGCGCTCGTGGATCTTGCGGGCCACCAGTTTCTCCAGCAGCGGCCAGAGCAGCAGTTTCGGTGACCAGGGCGCCCGGCCCTGCTGGTGTTCGAAACGCTGCCAGCCCACCTCCACCGCCAGATCGAACAGCTTGCGGGCCAGCGGCGGCTTGTGTTCGAGCTGTTCGCGGATCCGGTTGTGGACCCGTTCGAAGATCCGCGGCACGGTGATCAGGATGGTCGGCCGGATGATCTGCAGATCCTCGGCCAGCTTGTCGATGGCGCGGGCATAGGCCACCCGGGCGCCGACCAGCATGGGCAGGTAGTAGCCGGCGGTGCGCTCGAACATGTGCGAAAGCGGCAGGAAGGAGAGAAACACGTCGTCGGTATAGAAGGTGTCGCAACTGGCGGCGGCGCTGGCGTTCCACAGGATGTTGTCGTGGGAGAGCATCACCCCCTTGGGATTGCCGGTGGTGCCGGAGGTATAGACGATGGTGGCCAGATCGTCCGGCGCGATCTCCGGCAGGGCCGGCGCCGCGGCCGTCTCCGGCAGCCAGTCGGCGAAGGTCTTCAGGCGCATGTCGTGCACCTCGGGCACCGGTTCGATGGACAGCAGGGTCTGCACCTTGCCCAGGCGCGGATAGATCTCGCTCAGCACCTCCCAGTGGCCGGCATCCTCGAACAGCAGGATGCGAACCCCGGCGTCTTCCAGGATGTAGCCGATGTTCTCGGCCCGGTCGTTGGTGTACAGGGGGACCACCACCAGGCCCAGGCCGAGGGCCGCCTGTTCGAACACCACCCAGCTCGGGCAGTTGCGCATGAGGATCCCCACCCGATCGCCCGGTTCGAGGTTCTCGCGCTGCAAGGCGGCCTGGCAGCGGGCCACGCGCTCGGCCATCTCCTGCCAGGTGAGATCCACCCAGCGTTGCGCATGGCGGTCGTAATGGGTGTAAGCGATGGCCTCGGGGCTGCGCCGTACCCGTTCGCGGAACAGGCCGTGCAGGGTGCGGGCCGTGTCGCGGGGGATGTAGTCGGTCTGGCGTTCAGGCATCTGCGGCTCCCGTTTCCGCGATCAGATCCGCCCAGCCCGGGTCCGGTTCGAAACGCTCGCCATGGCTGCGGGCCAGGGACTTGAGCAGGGCTTCGAGCTGTTGCGGCCCGCGGTCCTGGATGTAGTGCACCGGCCCCCCTCGGAAGGGGGCGAAGCCGGTGCCGAAGATGATGCCGGCATCGGCCAGATCGCCGTCGGCCACCACCTTTTCCCGCAGACAGGCGACCACTTCGTTGAGCATGCGCAGGATCAGCCGGTCCTGCAGATCGGTCGGCGCGCGGTAGCCCTTTTCCGGTTTGGGTTTCACCGGACGGCCCTGGCGAAAATCGTAGAAGCCGCCACCGGACTTCTTGCCGAGCCGCCCGGCTTCCACCTTGTCGCGCAGGATGCCGGGTACCTCGCCGCCGAAGTGGCCGGTGAGGTTCTCCGCCACCTTGAGGCAGATGTCGAGCCCCACCGTATCGGCCAGTTCGATGGGCCCCATGGGCATGCCGAAGTCGGTGGCGGCGCGATCGATGATCGCCAGCGGAATGCCTTCTTCCACCATCACCACCGCTTCCATGAGATAGGGCATCAGCACGCGGTTGACCAGGAATCCCGGCGTACTGGTCACCGGCAGGGGCAGGCGGCGGATGCTGCGGGCGAAGGCGGCGGCCCTGGCCACCGTTTCTTCCGCCGACTCGGGGCTGTGGACCACTTCCACCAGCGGCATCTTGGCCACCGGGTTGAAGAAGTGCAGGCCCACCAGCCGGTCGGGATGAGCGAGGGCCGGCGCCAGTTCCTGCAGGGGGATGCTGGAGGTGTTGGTGGCGATGATCGCCGACTCGGGCAGGCGGGGCTCGATCTCCGCGAACAGATCGCGCTTGACCTGCGCATCCTCGAAGATGGCCTCGATCACCAGTTCGGCCTTGCCCAGGCCGTAGCCGGGCAGGTCCGGCATCAGCCGGTCGAGGGCGGCGGTGACATTGCGCCGGGGCTTGAGTTTCTTGCGGTAGAGATCGGCGGCCCGCCTGACCACCCGCCCCAGGGTGTCGTGATCCCGATCCTGGATGCTGACCGGATAGTCCTGCATGGCGCACCAGGCCGCGATGTCGCCGCCCATGACGCCGCCCCCGACCACGTGCACGTGGCGCGGTCGAAAGGCCTGCTGCTTGCCCAGCGACTTGAGCCGCTCCTGCAGGCCGAACACCCGCACCAGGTTGCGCGAGGTCTTGCCCGTCATCAGGCGGGCCACCGAGGTGGCCTCTTCCCGCAACATGCGCCGGCGATCGCCGAAATGACGCACCCAGAGGTCAATCAGCGCCCAGGGCGCCGGATAGTGGGCCCGGGGCGCCTTCTTCGCGACTTCCCGTTGCAGGAGTTTCGCCACCAGTGGCCGCAGGGCCGGGGCGTTGAGGGCGCGCAGCCAGGCCGGCAGGGGCTTGCGGCGCGGCGGGTCGAGCACGCAGGCGCGGGCGGCGGTGTGCAGATGGCGACGGGGCACGGCGTGGTCCACCAGGCCGATGCGTTTCGCCGCGCGGGCCGAGAGATTGCGCCCGGTGAGCATGAGGTTCATGGCCTGCAGCACGCCCAGTCGCTCGATGCTGCGCAGCGTGCCGCCGAACCCGGGATGGATGCCCA